>NZ_NFJV01000005.1 GCF_002160055.1 Mediterranea sp. An20 | reverse complement strand
AGTTGTGCATACGGTGTATGTAAATCAGATGTTTAGACACCTCTAATTTACTAAATACCAATAATATGCGCAACTTTTTCTTCATAAAAGTTTTATGCCTTTAATTCCACCAACGGGTTATACATTAAAAAATACAGTACTACACAAGTGCATCTCAGAAAAAGAAAAGCTACCTGCTACCGCCGGTTGCCTACTTCGGGAAGCACGTTGCAAAGATAATTATTTTAAGAAAAAGGGAAAAACTGACAAAAGAAATCTTGAGACTTTAAAACAGTTTGCTACGGCGAATAACGTCTGTTCCTTAGAGCCTGTCGCACAAATGTACGACAGGCTCTAATTCTAATATAGAGGAAGCGTCCTTCTAAAGTATAAGCATGTTGGTGCTTATACCTTTGAGATTTGCTTCTTATATAGTACGGATACGGAGATACTTCACCTGCCGGTAATGTCATTCACAAAGACCGGTTGCTCCCCTCACATTCGTCCCCTGCACAACCTCCTCTTAACATACATCCATCTGTAGCCGACAACAAGACAAAAGCAGAGAAGAAATCCCCGAAATCAATGAAAAAGACTCTCAAAAAAGGCCTAAAATACTTCGAAACCATTTATATTTTCGAGCATTTCCAAGCCTAACAAATAGTTGTATTACAGCATATTAGTATTTTCATTCATTTATAAAAAGATTCCAAGTCCACTCAGGTACACATAAACACTCTACTTTTGCAGCAAACCAAATTTCAAGTATCATGAAGCGAATAATTCTTCTTATCATGGCTGTATTCAGTTTATTCGGTTGGCACAGTGCCGCCCGAGCAGCAAACATCGAAAAAATGGCGCCCACATTCTGGTGGGCAGGGATGAAAAACCCAGAGTTACAAATTTTGTTGTATGGCAAAGACATTGCCTCGTCCGATGTGACCATTTCCAGTCAGGATGTCATTCTGAAAGAAGTGGTAAAACAGGCCAATCCTAATTACCTCTTGCTGTACGTAGACTTGTCGGAAGCTGCCCCCCAGACTTTCAACATTGTACTGAAAAAAGGTAAAAAGACAACTACCGTCCCCTACGAGTTGAAGCAACGCACGCGCAAAGGGGAAGACATCGAGGGATTCACAGCACAAGATGTGCTATACCTCATCATGCCCGACCGTTTTGCCAACGGCGACCCCAGTAACGATGTCGTAGAAGGCATGCTGGAAAACAAAGTAGACCGTAATGAGCAATATGCCCGCCATGGTGGAGACCTGAAAGGCATTGAAGACCACTTGGACTACATTGCCGATTTGGGCGTAACGGCCATCTGGCTGAACCCTACCCAGGAAAACGATATGCCCGATGGCTCTTACCACGGTTATGCCATCACCGATTATTACCAGATAGACAGGAGGTTCGGCAACAACGGCGAATTTAAACAACTGGTAGACAAGGCCCACGCCAAAGGTCTGAAGGTGGTAATGGACATGATTTTCAACCACTGTGGCAGCGAGAACTACCTGTTCAAAGACCGCCCCTCTGATGATTGGTTCAACTTCAAATCGCACTTTGTACCTACTTCGTATAAAACGGCCAGCGTGCAAGATATCCATGCCGCAGACTACGAACGAAAAATAGCCACCGACGGGTGGTTCACACAGGTTATGCCCGACCTGAACCAACGCAACCGCCACGTGGCCCGGTATCTCATACAAAGCAGCATCTGGTGGATAGAATTTGCCGGCATCAACGGCATCCGCCAAGATACACACCCGTATGCCGACTTCGACTTCATGGCTGAATGGTGCAAAGAAGTATTGGAAGAATATCCCAACTTCAATATCGTGGGCGAAACATGGCTGAACAGTAACGTATTGGTATCTTTCTGGCAGAAAGACAGCAAACTGGCAGCTCCGCGCAACTCTAATCTCCCCACAGTAATGGATTTCCCACTGCAGGGACTGATGAACAAGGCTTTCGATGAGGAAACTACCGACTGGGCAGGCGGCCTCTACTGGCTGTACGACTACATTACGCAAGACCTGGTCTATGCCAACCCAATGAATCTGCTCACTTTCCTCGACAATCACGACACTTCGCGTTTCTACACCTGGGAAGAACAGACCAAAAACATCACACGCTACAAGCAGGCATTGCTTTATTTGCTCACGACACGAGGCATTCCGCAAATTTATTATGGTACGGAGATTCTGATGCCGGGCGATAAGGGCGAGGGAGACGGCACACTACGCAGGGATTTCCCCGGCGGATGGACTGGCGACAAGACCAACTGCTTTACCAGAGAAGGACGTACCAAGTTACAGAACGAAGCCTTTGACTACACCCGCAAGCTGCTGAACTGGCGCAAAGGAAACGAAGCTGTCGGCAAAGGTACCCTGAAGCATTTTTCTATTGCTAACGGCACGTATGTGTACGAACGAAAGTACGGCAACCAATCGGCTGTCATCATCATGAATGGCACGGATAAACCTCAAGAACTGGACTTGACGCCCTATAAAGAAATACTTCCGAAAGCCCAGGCTACTGATGTTTTGAGCGGAAAGACCATCAATCTGAAAGGGAAACTGTCGCTCAAGCAACGCGAATCGCTACTGCTCTGTTTCTAAAAAGTTTCTATTTTACCAAAACAGCTTTTTATACAAACAGTTTATACACAAGCTATTGAATAAGAAAACAAACTTAATTCATTTATATTTTAATTTCAACCGGATAAGGAAGATTCTGAAATGTCTAATTTCGCCATCGGTATAACCCGAAAGGGAATCGTACCTTAATCCTTTTAATACCACGAGACAGTATGAACCTAAAAAGAAAACTTACCATCACAGCCCTATGCTGTAGTGCCGTCTTTGCCCAAGCGCAAAAGCTAACCTCACCGGACGGCAATCTAGTGATGAACTTCAGCCTGAACCAGGCAGGTGCACCAACCTATGAATTGTACTACAAAAACCAAACAGTTATCAAACCCAGTACATTGGGATTGGAACTGAAAAAAGAAGATGCCGACAAAAAAACGGACTTCGAATGGACAGAGATGAGTGACAAAGAAAAAAGCAGGCTGGATTCGAAAGCCAACCTGATGAATGGCTTTGTCATCAAAGACACGCAAACTGCAACTTTCGATGAAACATGGAAACCCGTATGGGGCGAAGAAAGCGAAATACGCAACCATTACAATGAACTGGCGGTAACACTGAACCAACCGGACAACGAACGTTACATCATCATCCGCTTCCGGCTGTTCAACGACGGCTTGGGCTTCCGCTACGAATTTCCACAACAGAAGAACCTGAACTATTTCGTCATCAAAGAAGAACATAGCCAGTTTGCCATGACAGGTGACCACACTGCCTATTGGATTCCGGGCGATTACGATACGCAAGAGTATGATTACACCATCTCCCGCCTTTCCGAAATCCGAAAGCTGATGAAAGATGCCGTCACCCCTAATTCGTCGCAGACTGTATTCTCACCCACCGGTGTACAGACTGCTTTGCTGATGAAAACAGACGATGGACTCTATATAAACCTGCATGAAGCAGCCTTGGTAGATTATTCCTGCATGAGTCTTAATCTGGACGATAAGAACATGATATTCGAATCTTGGCTGACACCAGATGCCAAAGGCGACAAGGGATATATGCAGACACCATGTCATTCGCCTTGGCGCACCATTATCGTAAGCGATGATGCACGAAACATTCTGGCCTCACGTATTACACTCAACTTGAACGAGCCTTGTAAGTATGCCGATACTTCGTGGATCAAACCGGTGAAATATGTAGGTATCTGGTGGGACATGATTACCAATAAAGGTACATGGGCCTATACGGATGATGTGTATAGCGTAAAACTGGGAGAAACAGATTATACCCAAACCACCCACAACGGTAAACACTCGGCCAATACTGCCAATGTGAAACGCTACATCGACTTTGCCGCCGAACATGGTTTTGATGCCGTATTGGTGGAAGGCTGGAACGAAGGATGGGAAGACTGGTTCGGAAAAAGCAAAGACTATGTTTTCGACTTTGTGACACCCTATCCGGACTTTGATGTGAAAGAAATCCATCGCTATGCAGAAAGTAAAGGAGTTAAAATGATGATGCACCATGAAACATCCTCATCCGTACGCAATTATGAACGACACATGGACAAAGCCTACCGCTTTATGGTGGAAAACGGATACAATTCGGTAAAAAGCGGCTACGTGGGCGACATTATTCCACGCGGCGAACACCACTACGGACAATGGATGGTGAACCACTACCTCTATGCTGTAACCAAGGCTGCCGAATATAAAATTATGGTCAATGCACACGAAGCTGTACGCCCCACCGGTCTGTGCCGCACTTACCCCAATCTGATTGGCAATGAATCGGCCCGCGGTACAGAATATGAATCATTTGGCGGTAACAAAGTATATCATACGACTATACTTCCGTTTACCCGTCTCATTGGCGGACCGATGGATTATACACCCGGCATCTTCGAGATGGATTGCAGCAAAATAAATCCGGGCAACACTTCACACGTCCGTTCAACTCTGGCTCGCCAACTGGCCTTGTATGTCACAATGTACAGCCCCCTGCAAATGGCAGCCGACATTCCTGAGAACTATGAACGCTTCATGGATGCTTTCCAATTTATCAAAGACGTAGCCATCGACTGGGATGAAAGCAGATACTTAGAAGCCGAACCGGGCGAATATATTACTATTGCCCGCCGGGCCAAAGGTACGGACGACTGGTACGTGGGCTGTACAGCGGGCTATAACGGTCATGAGTCAGACCTCCGCTTGGATTTTCTTACTCCGGGTAAGAAGTATGAAGCTACTATTTACGCAGATGCCAAAGATGCCCATTGGGAAACAAATCCGCAAGCTTACACCATTACCAAGAAGAAAGTAACCAGCAAAAGCAAGCTGAAGCTGAAAGCAGCCGTGGGCGGCGGATATGCCATCTCCATCAAAGAGGTGAAATGAAGAAATAAAATAGTAAAAGCTGGTAAAAAGATTGTAGTCTTCAATGGGTAACTTCTTTCCTCTCCCCCTCCCTTACGGGACGAGAGGAAAGATTTAAAGAGAAACAACCAAATCAATTTAATACAAACTTCAATTTAATCATCATGAAAGTAAGAATTCTAAGAAGTTCAGGCAAGTTCCTATTACTATGGGTAGTGGGTATCTTGCTTTCTGTGCAGGCCTTTGCCCAAAGCATCACGGTCAAAGGCATTGTGAAGGATGAGACCGGACTGGGTGTCATCGGAGCAAGCGTCCAGATTAAAGGTACCACCAACGGTGCCATTACTGACCTGGACGGCAATTTTACCTTCCAAGCCAAAAAAGGTGACATCATTGTCATCAGTTACATCGGCTACAAAACCGTAGAACTGCCAGCTGAAGAGCAAATGAATGTCATCTTGAAAGAAGACACTGAAATGCTGGACGAAGTCGTAGTCATTGGTTATGGCTCGGTGAAGAAGAGCGACTTGAGCGGTTCGGTAGTAGCTATTGAAGCAGAAGAAATCAACCGCGGTGCAGTAACTTCTCCGCAGGAACTGATGCAAGGCAAGGTTCCGGGCCTCAGTGTAACGAGCGGCGACGGCGGCCCGGGTTCAGGTTCTACCATTCGTATCCGTAGCGGCGCTTCTCTGAACGCCAGCAATGACCCGCTGATCGTCATTGATGGTGTACCTGTATCTAACGATGCAGCTCCCGGAACCCCCAACGCCTTAGCAACCATCAACCCGAACGACATTGCAACATTCACCGTGTTGAAGGATGCTTCTGCAACAGCAATCTACGGTTCGCGCGCATCCAACGGTGTCATTATCATCACCACGAAGAAGGGTGCAGAGGGTAAAATCAAGGTGACTTACAACAGCACCTACTCCTTCAAAGACCCATACAAGCGTGTCAATGTAATGGATGGAAATGAGTTTCGCGAAACTATGCTTAGCCAATATGCAGGTACAGATGTATATAGCACCATTGAAAGTCAGTTGAACATGTATCCTGGTGTCTCGACCGACTGGCAGGATGAAATCTTCCAAGCTGGTTTAGGTACAGACCAGAACATTGCCGTATCGGGCAAAGCAGGATTCATGCCTTTCCGTGTATCTTTCGGCTACAATAAAGAACGCGGTACGCTGAAAACTTCCGACTACGAGCGTTACACAGGTGCCATCAACCTCAGCCCTAAGTTCTTTAACGATCACTTGAGCGTGGACATTAACGTCAAGGGTACTATCAACAACAACCGTTTTGCTGACTCAGGCGCCGTAGGTGCTGCCGTTTATTACGACCCTACAAAGCCCGTTTATGCTACCGGCAATTACACAGAAGGTTTAAATGGTTACAACGGTCTCTACGGTCATACCAATACCATCAGAGACAACGACGGAAATATCACCGGATACAGACCAGACGATAATGCTGCAGTCAATCCCTTGTCTCTGCTTTATGATGTGAACAATCAAGGCACCACCAAACGTAGCTTAGGCAACATCCAATTAGACTACAAAATACACGGTTTTGAGGATTTGCGTCTGAATCTGAACTTGGGTTATGACGTTGCCAAAACTACGGGTGACAACTACGTAAATCCAGGCTCATACCAAGCTGTCAAAGACACCGACTTCCCTGGTTTAGGCCAAGGCGGCTCTTGGAGCAACTTGCGCCGTAACCATTTGCTGGACTTCTATGCCAACTACGTACACTACTTCGAGCCTATCAAAAGTAATGTAGACCTGATGGTGGGTTATTCATGGCAGCACTTCTATTACAAGGACTTTACCCAGCAGAAATCCAACGTAGCTACCGGTCAATATGAAGGCATAAGTGCACCTGCAGGCTGGACCTGGAACGAAAGCGAACAACGTTACTACCGTGATGACAGCAGCGCTAATCCGTATGAAAACTACCTGGTATCTTTCTTCGGACGTTTGAACTACAACCTGATGGACCGTTACTTGCTCACCGCTACCTTGCGCCGAGACGGTTCTTCACGGTTCAGCGAGAATAACCGTTGGGGTATGTTCCCATCTGTCGCACTGGCATGGAGCATTATCAATGAAAGGTTCATGAACAATACCCGCAACGTACTTTCCAACTTAAAACTTCGTTTAGGTTATGGTATCACCGGCCAGCAGGACATAGGCGACTATATGTATCTTACAAAATACGTGTTCAGTACCAACAATAATACAATGTACAACGGTTCTTACCTTCTGAAACCGGACGGTTACAGCCCCGACCTGAAGTGGGAAGAAACGCACACATACAACGTGGCAGTTGACTACGGTTTCTTGAATAACCGCATCAATGGTAGCCTGGAATTCTACGTAAAGAAGACCAAAGACCTGCTGAATACAGTAAGTGCGCCTGCAGGCACAAACTTTACCAACCAAATCACTGCCAACGTGGGCGAGATGGAAAACAAAGGCGTAGAGTTCAACATCAATGCCGTGCCCATCCAAACGAAAGACTTCTCTTGGACGATTGGTTACAATATCACTTGGAACGACAGTAAGATTACAAAACTGACAGCCAATTACAATCCTGATTACGAAGGCATTGTGGCTTCTACGGTAAGTTTCGGCACCAACACTCCCGTGGCCAGACATCAGGTAGGACATGCCCCCTACACCTTCTGGCTCTTCGAACAGGTATATGATGAAAACGGCAAACCTATACAGGGAGCAATCGTAGACCGCAACGGGAACGGCGCCATTGACGACGGAGACCGCTACTTCACCGGCAAAAGTCCACTGGCTGACGTCTATATGGGCTTCAGTTCACAATTCCAATGGAAAAATTGGGATTTGGGCTTCAACCTCCGCGCCAGCCTCGGCAATTATGCTTTCAACTCACAGACAGCCGAACACGGCACGTATGCCAACTATGGCGGTCTGGGCACACTGAGCAACCACAACAAAGAAGCATTGGAACAGACCGGTGGATTTCGCTACACCCACAGCAGCGTAGAAAGCCAACTGACCGACCTCTATCTGGAAAATGCCTCTTACCTGAAGATGGATAACATCACAGTAGGTTACTCGTTCGATAAATTCTTTACCGAGAAACTTTCAGGACGTATCAGCTTCAGCGTACAAAACGTATTCACCATCACGAAATATTCGGGAATCGACCCCGAAATACCGGGAGTCAATGGTGTAGACGGCAATATGTGGCCACGTCCACGCACATATACTTTAGGACTTAATCTTAACTTTTAATACACATTAGACTATTATGAAACTGAAACATATTGCAATATCCTTGCTGGGGACCGGATTATTGACTACAACCAGCTGCGTTAACGATCTTGACGTATTTCCGTTGGATCCTGATATTACGACCTCCAACAAAGCGTATGACAGTGCCGAAAGCTATACTCAGGCTCTGAACAAAATTTATTCCGTATGGGCACTCTCCGGACAAGACGGTGCCGGTTCGTCCGACATCAGTGGTCTGGATGCCGGTAATACCGTGCTGTTGCGCTGCTGGTTTACCCTACAGACTTGCCCCACCGATGAGACAAAGAACGCATGGGGCGATGCATGGGTATCGTCTATGAACTCCATGACGTGGACCACAGCTCAGGTGGAATCAATTGAAGGTGCTTACCAACGCGGCATGTACATCGTGGCTTTGGTTAATGACTTTATGAACAACATCGGCAATGCACCGGCTGAAATCAACCAGGCACAGTATGCTGCCGAAGCACGGTTCTGCCGGGCATTGGCCTACTATTCACTGATGGATTTGTTCGGACGTCCTCCCTTCATTACAGAATCCAACTACTCATTAAATCCCAGTCAGCTTGCCACACGCGCCGACTACTTCAACTGGATTGAAAGCGAACTGCTGGATATTTATGACGACCTGCCCGGACAAGGCGAATACGGACATGCCGGACAAGCAGCTGTAGACGCCCTGCTATCACGCATGTATCTTAATGCAGAAGTCTATACAGGCACACCGCGTTATGATGACTGCATCGCACGCTGTAACAATGTCATCAACGCCGGTTATAGCTTGGCCGACAACTACGACGAACTGTTCATGGCTAACAACGGCGAAAACTCTACAGCCTCCAAAGAAATCATCTTTCCCATCATGGCAGACGGTGAAACAACCCAATCTTATGGCATCGGTGCCATTATACTGGGCACACGTGCCAGCAGCCCGGAAAGAGCCAGCGGCATTGGTTCCGGATGGGCCGGATTCCGAGGTACCGGTAACTTAGTACGTGTATTTGACTTTCCAAGCACGGACGAAAGCACGTGGACTGACGAAAACATACTGGACAAGCGTGGCATCTTTTACAGCGGCAGCAAGAGCATAGACATCACCACGTCTTATGCCACATTCGACACGCAAGGCTGGTCGGTATATAAGTTCACTAACCTGAACAGCGACGGAACAGACGGCAAAAATGCTACTTTCCCAGACACAGACTTCCCCCTCTTCCGCTTGGGTGAAATCTACCTGAATTACGCAGAGGCCGTAGCCCGCGGTGGACAGGGAGGCAGCATGGAGCAGGCCGTAACCTACATCAACGAGCTGCGTGCCCGTGGCTATGGTGACCACAGCCATGACATCAGCAGCAGTTGGCTGACGGCTAATGCCAGCATCGGAGGTACCACCAGCAGCGTACAATATGGTAATCTGCTGAACGAACGCCAACGCGAAATGTATTTTGAATGTACACGCCGCACAGACCTTATCCGATTTGGACTATTCACATCGGGCAACTATCTGTGGGTTGAGAAAGGAGGTACACCCACCGGTGTGGCCGTGGACGACCGTTACAACCTCTACCCCATTCCCACTACGGACCTGAGCGTAAACGGCAATCTGGAACAAAATCCCGGTTATTAATTCAATGATTAATTTCTAACAAGAAAAAATTATGAAAAGACTACTCAATTATATACCCGTACTTGGGGTAGCGTTGGCCTTTACAGCCTGCGAAAGCGACCTCGACGGAGTAACCTACAATGCAGAAAATGCACAGGCAGCTGTATTAGAGGCACCGGCTACGACCAGCTATGTATTAGAATCACGCAACTCGGAGAATGTAGCCTTCACACTGACATGGACGAAACCCGACTTCGGCTACAACGCCATTGTCACCACCAACATTGATTTCGACCTGGCAGGAAACAACTTTGCCAATGCCGTGCAACTGGCATCGGTGACCACCGCCGAGTCGCAAGACATTCAAGTAGGAGCCCTGAACACCAACATCCTCACCCTGCTACGCAACCAGGGTATAGAAGAAGATTACAGTGCTCGTGACTTTGAAATCCGTCTGTCTTCATCCATATCGAATGCGTCCACACCGCTCTACTCGAATGTAATCACGCTGAATATTCAGCCATATAGTGCCGACATACAATATCCGGAAGTATACGTCATCGGTGACTACAGCAGCTGGGGATGGGATACGGCACAATCTCTGTTCAGCTTCAGCGAAGATGGAGTAAACTTTGAAGGAGTAATAGACTTCAATACTTCTACCGGTGGAGGATTCAAGTTGACAGGAGCTACCAACTGGGATAACGGAAACTGGGGTCTGGATGGCTCTGCTGCCGCACCCGATGCAGAGGCTGCCAGCATCACACTGATTAACGACGGCGGTTCAGGCAATATCAGCTGCTATAGCCACCGGTTCTATCGCTTCCAGTTCAATAACTCGACATTGGTGCTGACTAACAACTTAAGCTTCGATGCTTTGTATTTGGTAGGAAGCGCAAGTGGTCTGACATGGGATACCTCGGTATCGGAAAACATCATGAAATTCGATGCAGAAAAACAGAGGTTCTATATAGACTATACGTTTGCCGCCAACGACGAGATTAAGTTCCTGACCGATAACGGCACTTGGTTTGGAGGTACAAGCGATGGCGGACTCAATACCCAGGATAACATCAAGGTTACTACAGCTGGCAATTATCGAATCTATGTTAATTTGAATAACTCAAGCAACATGACGTATGAACTGAATGCAGAAGACTACGGTGCTGAATAATATCTTGTCAGCATAAACTTTAGAAAAGACACTGTCCAACAATTAAGACAGTGTCTTTTTCTTTTAAGAAAGAGACATTCCCTCACAAAAAAGCATACGCATCCTGTCCCATCTAACAAACTGTAATTTAACCGATTACTTCTTAGCAATTGGCAATCGGCTTCTTAGCGCTCGGAAACGTGCTTCCAATAGCTTAAAGATTTTCTCAAAAGACCTTTCATCACAATCATGACCACAAAAACAGAACAACTGATACACATAGACCACAAAAAACAGAATGCTTTCTACTTTTTTGTTCATAGAAGCACCAAAAGCAGATTTTTTATCCTACCTTTGCGACATTGCAAAAAACAAAGCGCTTATGACACTGGAAGGATTACACGAAAGATATGTTAACTTCTATACCGATTTCGCTTTTAAAAAGCTTTTCGGTACAGAAGCCAATAAAGAATTGCTACGCAGTTTTCTCAACTCACTATTGGACGGTCAGGAAGTCATTACCAGTCTAAGCTATCTGAACAGCGAACAACTGGGCACGCAAGAAACAGACCGGAAGGCCGTTTTCGATGTATATTGTGAAAATGAAAACGGAGAAAAATTCTTAGTGGAAATGCAAAAAGCCGAACAGCAGTTCTTTAAAGACCGCAGCATTTTCTATTCAACCTTTCCGATAAGAGAACAGGCACAACGGGGTGACTGGAATTACCAGTTAAAAGCGGTCTACACCATTGGCATCCTGAACTTTTCTTTCGATGACAGCGACCCAAACTATTTCCACCACGAAGTGAAACTGATGGACACCCGAACCAAGAAAGTCTTTTATGACAAACTGACATTTATCTACTTGGAGATGCCTAAATTTACGAAAACAGAAGAAGAATTAGTGACTATGTCTGACAAATGGCTTTATGCCATCCGCCACTTACCGGCCCTCTGGGACCGTCCTAAAGCTTTAAGGGAAAAAATATTTGAGCAATTCTTCAGTGCCGCAGAAATAGCCAGATTCAACACCTGCGAAAAAATAGAATATGAAGAAAGCTTAAAAGCCTTCAGAGACTGGTATAGCGTACTCTCTACCGCTCAAAATAAAGGCTATTCGGAAGGATTAGAAAAAGGAATGGCCGAGGGAATGGAAAAAGGAATGGCCAAAGGAATGGAAAAGGGAGAAAAGAACAAAGCTCTTTCCATTGCTCAAGAAATGTTTGCCGATGGAGTTCCTTTGTCAACTATATCCCGATACACCCATCTACCCTTAGAAATCCTACAACAACTCCTGACAAAAGAATAAATAAACATAAGTTATGACAGAGAATAAAAACAACAGAACCATTACATGGATAGTTGGCGGCATTCTTATATTGCTGTTAGCTGGCGTCAGCGTTCTTTTAATATCAGAAAAGAAAGTAAACAAGGAACTGACGCAAGAGTTTGAATTGGAAAAAGAAGATCTGGAAAACCAATATACCACTTTCGCCAGACAATATGATGAGTTGAAACTGACTGTTTCCAACGATTCGTTGTCCTCGCTACTGGAGCAGGAACAGCTGAAAACGCAACGCTTACTGGAAGAACTGCGCACCGTGAAAAGCAGCAATGCCCGGGAAATACGCCGACTGCGCAATGAACTGGCTACGCTCCGCAAGGTAATGATAAGCTACATTAACCAGATTGATTCGCTGAACCGATTGACAGCCCAACAAAAAGAAATCATTGCCGATGTAACACAAAAATACAATGCGGCTTCTGCTACAATCAACAATCTTTCGCAGGAAAAGAAAGCATTGAACCAGAAGGTTACGCTCGCTGCCCAATTGGATGCTACCGCCATTGAAGTAACTCCATTGAATAAACGCAATAAGAGAACAAAACGGACCAAAAATATTGTACAGCTAAAAATAGACTTTGTCATCTCAAAGAACATTACAGCACAAACAGGAGAGAAGACTCTTTATGTACGCATTACCAAGCCAGACAATGATGTGTTGACTAAAAACGATGCGGATGTATTCGCCTATGAGAACCGGAATTTACGCTACTCAATAAAGAAATATATTGAATACACCGGCGAAGAACAGCCAGTTACTGTTTATTGGGATGTAGAAGAATTTCTTTACGCAGGTACCTATCGCATAGATATATTTACCGACGGGAATCTGATAGGAAGTCAGAATTTCAGCCTCAACTAAAAAAACTTAATTTATTTTGAAGAATCATTGAAAGAACATACATTTGCCCCGTTGCCTATGCAACTGTTTGTTGTTTGACGAACAATTTGCTGGCAATATTGTTACTTAGGCAAATGTATGAATTCAATGAAAAAACTCTTTTGTATCATCGGTTTAACGTGTGCAGTATGGTCTTTGCCAGCCCAAGAGACACTCAGCTTGGATAGTTGTCGTGCATTGGCGCTTGCCAACAACAAAGAACTACTGATCAGCCACGAGAAAATCAACGCTGCCCATTACCAGCAGAAGGCCGCTTTTACCAACTTTCTCCCCAAAATATCTGCAGCGGGTGGATATATGCGTACCAGTCGTGAACTCTCCCTGCTGAGTGATGCACAAAAAAGCACACTCTCAGGGTTGGGCACTTCATTGGGAACCCCTCTGCAAGAAGCGGCACAAATCATTTCGCAAATTTATCCCGAATTAAGCGGTCCTCTTTCTGCTCTCGGACAAAGCCTTACAGGGGCGCTAAATAATGCAGGCAGTGCCGTAGTCGATGCATTCCGTACAGATACACGCAATATGTATGCTGGAGCATTGACACTGACCCAACCTCTTTATATGGGTGGCAAAATACGGGCATACAATAAAATTACGAAATATGCTGAAGCTTTGGCACGTCAGCAACACGACAGCGGTATGCAGGAAGTAATCTTAAGTACCGACCAGGCCTATTGGCAAGTAGTTTCATTGGCCAATAAGAAAAAGTTGGCAGAGGGATACCTGAAACTGCTTCAAAAATTAGAAAGCGATATTGAAAAAATGAAAGCCGAAGGGATAGCTACCAAAGCGGATGTACTATCCGTCAAAGTCAAGGTTAATGAAGCAGAAATGACCTTAACCAAAGTAGACGATGGACTGACTCTTTCGCGAATGCTACTCTGCCAACTGTGCGGACTTGACCTTTCTTCGACTTTCACTTTGGCAGACGAAAAGGAAGAAGACCTTTCTCCTGCAGCTGTCCCCACACACGACATCGACATCAATGCCGTGTATGAAAATCGACCGGAAATACGCAGCTTGGAACTGGCCAACCACATCTATCAGCAAAAGATAAAACTAACGCGGGCAGATTACCTTCCTTCCATAGCCCTGATTGGAGGGTATATGGCTACTAATCCTTCGGTATTCAACAGCTTCGAAAAGAAGTTCAAAGGAATGTGGAATGTGGGCGTTACCGTTTCTCTGCCAATATGGCATTGGGGAGAAGGTATGTATAAAGTGAAATCTGCCAAATCGGAAGCACGCATTGCCCAATACCAATTGCAAGATGCCAAAGAGAAGATAGAACTACAAGTTAACCAAACAGCTTTTCAAGTAAATGAGGCAGCAAAGAAACTTACAATGGCAGAAAAGAACTTGGAAAAAGCCAACGAGAACCTACGCTATGCCACATTAGGATTTGAAGAAGGAGTTATCCCGGCCAGCAATGTATTAGAGGCTCACACCGCCTGGCTGTCTGCACAATCAGAAAAGATTGATGCACAAATTGACGTTAAACTGACCGAAGTTTACTTGAAGAAGGCCATGGGACAACTGGCTATTGGTAATTAAATACAGAAAACTGAATTAAAATATAGCAAGAATATGAACTTAAAATCACAAAACAGCAATATGATTCTGGCCTTTCTCACATTGCTGGGAGTCGTGGCCATAGTAGCATTGGTAGGATTCTTTGCTTTGCGCAAAGGACCGGAAATAGTACAAGGACAAGCCGAAGTTACAGAATACCGCATATCGAGCAAAGTACCGGGACGTATTCTGACTTTCTGCGTCAAAGAAGGACAAACGGTGCAAGCTGGAGACACATTGGCCATACTGGAAGCACCCGATGTGCAAGCGAAATTGGAACAGGCCAAAGCCGCAGAAGCCGCTGCACAGGCTCAAAATGAAAAAGCCCAAAAAGGTGCCCGGCACGAACAAGTACAAGCCGCCTATGAAATGTGGCAAAAAGCTCAGGCCGGATTGTCAATAGCCGAAAAATCTTATAACCGCATCAGGAATCTTTATGAGCAAGGCGTTATGTCTGCCCAAAAATTAGATGAAATAACGGCTCAGCGTGATGCTGCCAGAGCCACCGAAAAAGCTGCCAAGGCCCAATATGACATGGCAAAAAACGGAGCTGAACGCGAAGATAAGGCTGCCGCAGCTGCTTTAGTGGAACGAGCCAAAGGAGCTGTTGCTGAAGTCGAATCATACATAAAAGAAACTGTGCTCACTGCGCAAAGCGCCGGCGAGGTGTCTGAGATTTTCCCTAAAATGGGTGAACTCGTAGGAACCGGAGCTCCCATTATGAACATAGCCATCATGGAAGATATGTGGGTTACTTTCAATGTTCGCGAAGATTTGCTACAAGGATTGGGAATGGGTAGCGAATTCGAAGCATTTGTACCTGCATTAAACCGCAATATTCGACTGAAAGTATATTATATGAAAGACTTAGGTAGTTATGCTGCCTGGAAAGCAACAAAAACGACCGGCCAATTCGACCTGAAAACCTTTGAGGTCAGAGCAACACCTTTGGAAAAAACAGAAGGTTTACGTCCCGGAATGAGTGTCATTTTGGAGAAATAGCATGAAAGCAAATAATAAATATAAAGCCTTTTGGAACGTAATAAGGCGCGAATGCCACCGGCTGGTTTCGCGTCCGCTCTATTTGTTCTGCATGATAGTGGCGCCGCTTTTCTGCTACATTTTCTTTACCACACTGATGGAATCGGGATTGCCCACTGATATGCCTGTTGGAGTTGTCGACCAAGACCAAACTTCCACCACGCGACAACTGACACGTACTTTGGACGCTTTTCAGCAGAGCAAGGTTATAGCCCACTACCCGACGTTCAATGAAGCGCGTGAAGCCGTGCAGCGGGGGGACATCTATGGTTTCTATTACATCCCCGAAGGCACCACAGCTGAAGCACAGGCACAACGCCGTCCTACTGTATCCTTTTATACCAATAATACATTACTGATAGCCGGCTCATTGCTTTTCAAGGACATGAAAACCATGAGTGAACTTGCATCCGGAGCAGTTGTCCAGGCCACTTTATTGGCCAAAGGAGCTACAGAAGAACAGGCAATGAATTATCTGCAGCCCATTGTGATTGATACCCACCCGCTCAACAACCCGTGGCTCAACTATTCGGTATATCTAAACAACACTTTTGCTCCCGGCGTGCTGATGCTATTGATTTTTATGGTAACGGTATTCTCCATCGGTGTAGAAATCAAAGAACGGACAGCCCGCGAATGGCTGCGCCTTGGGAATAACTCTATCTGGATTTCCTTGGGAGGAAAATTACTGCCTCACACTCTTATTTTCTTTCTGATGGGCATACTTTACAATGTCTACTTATACGGGTTTCTCCATTTCCCGTGCAACAGTGGCATTCTGCCCATGCTGTTTGCCACGCTTTGCCTCGTATTAGCCTCACAGGGCATGGGCATACTGATGATAGGCACGTTGCCGACTCTTCGTCTCGGTTTGAGTTTTGCTTCGCTGTGGGGAGTACTTTCATTCTCCATGTGCGGACTTTCATTTCCCTTGATGGGGATGCACCCCACCCTGCAAGCACTGGCCAATCTTTTCCCGTTGCGGCATTACTTTCTTATTTATGTAGACCAGGCTCTCAATGGTTATCCCATGATATATTCTTGGACAAACTATGTGGCCCTGCTACTGTTCATGCTGCTTCCCTTCCTGGTGGCCCACCGCTTAAAGGGAGCCTTGATTTATTATAAATACGTACCCTGAAATGAAACGTCCTACATTGAAACAATGGCTTGTGCAGAGCATTCATGATATGCTCTACATCTGGAAGCAGGAATTCCGCAATACCTTCCGCGACCAAGGCGTACTGATATTCTTCGTACTTGTGCCTTTGGTATATCCCTTGATATATTCTTTCATATATACCAACGAAACTTTACACGACGTACCTACTGCCGTGGTAGACAACTCGCGTACCAGTCTGAGCCGCGACTATCTGCGACGGGTAGATGCTACTTCGGAAGTACAGATTATCACCTATTGCGCAGATATGGAAGAAGCCAAGTTGGTTCTGAAAGACCGCAAAGCATACGGCATTATCTATATACCAGCCTCTTTCAGTGATGACATTGCAGAAGGAAGGCAAACCCACGTCACGCTTTACTGCGATATGAGCGGTCTGCTTTATTACAAGTCGCTATTACTGGCCAATACGGAAGTATCACTGGATATGAACGCCGAAATAAAAATAGCACGTGCCGGCAACACCACAGAACGGCAAGACGAACTGACTGCCTACCCTATAACCTACAAAGACGTGGCACTATACAATCCGACCAACGGTTTTGCCGCTTTTCTTATCCCGGCGGTTTTGATGCTTATCATACAGCAGACACTATTATTGGGCATAGGACTCAGTGCCGGCACAGCCCGCGAACGCAACCAATTCCGCGACCTGGTGCCTATCAACCGGCATTATCACGGCACGTTGCGCATTGTATTGGGCAAGGGACTGAGTTACCTGATGGTCTATGCACTGGTAGCAGTTTACATACTTTGCGTAGTCCCCAGAATATTCCACCTGAACCAAATAGCCCTGCCCGGTGAGTTGACATTATTCATCCTGCCGTATCTTCTGGCATGCATTTTCTTCTCCATGACTGCATCCATAGCTATCCGCAACCGCGAGACCTGCATGCTGATGTTTGTTTTCACCTCCGTGCCCCTGTTATTTCTTTCCGGCATCTCATGGCCGGGAAGTGCCATCCCTCCGTTCTGGAAATACTTTTCCTATCTCTTTCCTTCCACATTCGGCATCAACGGATTTGTGCGTATCAACAGCATGGGAGCTACCCTGCATGAGACATCGTTCGAATATCAGGCTTTGTGGATACAAACCGGAGTATATTTCATTACTACCTGCCTGGTATACCGCTGGCAAATTATGCAAAGCCGCAAGCACGTAATCGAGGAATACAAGAGATACAAGATGCTGCGGGCTGCTACGGGCACTGGCAGAAAGAGCGCAAAAGAATGATATAACCTGTTTCCCCAAAAACAAGCCGGTTCCTGCGATGTATTATCAGCAAGAACCGGCTTTTTCATATCTGTCAGGCAGAGGAAAAGAACGGATGGTCCTTTCACTGCCTCCATAATGTCAAGGGAAGATTATTTCTTGGCACCCTGCTCCTTTAACTTAGCAGTGAAAGCAGCAGCCTTTTCAGCAGCAGCCTTTTCATCTTCGGGAGAAGCGTATGCGTGCTTGTATCCCTGCACTTTGTTCCATTCACCACGAGTAAAGTCAGGTATAGCAACAGCGGCACAACCGTTGTCCATAGAAAGCTCACCCAATTCGGCCAGGCAGCACCATTCAGCCAGGTCGTAAACGTCCATATCCAAAGGAAGACCATTTTGCAGGCAATATACCAGACGGCTGTCCATGATAAAGTCCATACCGCCGTGACCACCTACTTCCTTGGCCATTTCACCGTATTTCTTCAGAATAGGATGTTGATACTTCGCAACGAGTGCATCCATTTCATCTTTCGGCAAGAAGCTGTGAGCGCTGAGGTTGTCCACTTCCGGCTGAACGCCCGATGCAGAAAGCTGGTCGCCACCCAAAGCATAACCCTCGATGGGATATTTGTTGGCAAAACCCTTGGTACCGGTCAGCTGATACAGACGGCTATAGGGTTGGGGTGTCATTACGTCGTGCTGAATTTCGATAACCTTGCCCAACTCGGTGCGGATAAGCGTTGTGGTATGGTCGCCGTTACGGAAATTGTTGCATACAGAATCTGTACGCTCTTCAACCAAAGCCTTGCCGACTACCGACTTCGTATCCATAGCAACCAGCGTCTTCATACGGTCGCCACGGTGGATGTTAAGAGCCTGTGCCACGGGACCAAGGCCGTGAGTAGCATACACATCGCCACGATGACGCATGTTATAGTCCAAGCGCCAGCCCAGTTTGTCGTTTTCACCATTCTTCCAGTAATAGTCCCAGAACTCATCCAGATTGTGGATATAAGCACCCTGAGCACGGATTACTTCACCAAATACACCCTGCTGGGCCATATTCAGTGTATTCATCTCAAACCAGTCGTAGCAGCAGTTTTCCAGAATCATGCAATGCTTGCGGGTTTTCTCGCTCAAGTCGATGAGTTCCCAGCACTGAGCCAGATTCATGACCGAAGGAACTTCGATGGCTACATGCTTGCCATTCTCCAACGCACATTTGGCTATGGGGAAGTGATGCAACCAGTCGGCAGCAATGTAAACGAGGTCGATGTCATCACGTTTGCACAACTCTTCATAGCCTTTGTCTCCCGAATAAATGGCGGCATCGGGCATGGAAGCCTTACGCAAAAACTCCTGGCAACGTTCGGCACGTTCCTTTTCATAATCACACAATGCTACAATCTGTGTGCCGGGAATGTGAGTGAAACGCTCTACAGCACCCGGACCGCGCATGCCCAGGCCTACAAAGCCCACACGCACTACTTCCAGCTTGGGAGCGGTCAGCCCCAAGGCACTTTCCTGTCCGGCCGGACGTTCCGGCGTTTCCACTACAATAGTTCCCTGCTCCCAATGCCAACGTGTACCCTTGTCGTTGGTGTAAACCGTTGGCGACTGTGAGGAACATGCGCCAAATGCAACGCAGATTCCTAAGACCAATGTCTTAATCAGCTTCATACAAATAATTTAAATTAAAGAGGTTAATAGATAAATTAATAAAATTGTGTTTCCAATCAAAAATTAGGGCAAAGATAAATATTAGCATCCAAACATCCTAACTTTAGTTCATATTTATTCGACAGATTTTATTCACTCCCTACGCCCCCATCCTGCCCGCTTCGGACAAAGGTTGTATGCTTCTTTCGTATCTTCCTAAAAAATAGCCTCCTGATGCTTATAGCTTGGAAGAATGCTTCATATACCGCTGCAGTCTGCTTCATATAGGGCCGAAGAACGCTTCATATACCGTTGAAACCGGAGCAGTCTTTATACTTATTTAACAAACTATCTATTTCATTCTTACGAATAATTCGTAACTTTGTATCGAATTCACTAAAAACATATATCCATGGAGAAATTAACAAAACAAGAAGAAGAAGTGATGTTACACATCTGGGCACTGAAAAGTTGCTTTGTGAAAGACATTGTAGCCCGCTACCCGCAGCCGGCACCTCCCTACACGACCATTGCATCGGTCATATCCAACCTGAAGCGCAAGGGTTATGTAAAGTTGTCGCGCGTAGGCAACATGTACCTGTACACCCCGCTCATTCCCGAAACGGAATACAAACGTACGTTCCTGAGCGGCTTCGTACACAATTATTTTGAGAACTCATACAAGGAAATGGTATCGTTTTTCGCCAAAGACGAGAAAATCTCTGCCAATGACTTGAAAGAAATTATAGATATGATAGAGAAAGAAAAAGAATAACCGGCTGTCTATGCCATCTTAAATCTGTTGTTCACCATGCTGATTTATCTGCTCAAAGTCAATATCGTCCTGGCGTTGCTTTACGCTTTCTATCGCCTGTTTTTCTACCGCGACACGTTTTTCAACTGCCGCCGGATTCTGCTGATGAGCATTATTGCCCTGTCGCTGCTGGCTCCCCTGCCTTCCATTCATACATGGGTAGCAGAGATATGGTTGCCTGAAGAAATAACAGACATCGTTATAACCGGAGTGACGCTGCCGGAATTCATTGTCACTCCCAGTGGGACGCAGGTCGAGAGCAGGCTGTGGATATGGCCGGCTATAAGTTGGATATGTATGGCAGGTACATGCCTGTTATGTGGAAACATCGTAGTGCAACTCCTTACCATCTGGCGGCTGATATACCGCTATCCGAAAAGTCGGCTGAATGGCATCGGCATCCATACCTTGCCGGAAGGCGAAGCTCCTTTCTCTTTCTTCCGACGGATATTCGTATGTCCCTATGCATATAACCGGGAGGAATTGGACGAAATACTGACGCACGAGCAGACACATGCCCGACAATGGCATTCGATAGATGTGCTCGCCAGCGAACTGATGTGCGCTCTCTGCTGGTTCAATCCCTTTGCCTGGCTGCTGAAACAGGAAATCAAGCAGAACTTGGAGTATCTTGCCGACCGCCATGTGTTGTCTAAAGGATACAACAAGAAAAATTATCAGTACCACTTACTGGGACTGGCTTACCACAAGGCTGCAGCAACCATCTATAACAACTTTAATGTTTTACCTTTAAAAAAGAGAATCAGTATGATGAACAAGAAAAGAACTCCCAACATCGGGCGGCTGAAGTACCTGCTCTTCTTCCCGATGGCAGCCTTGCTGACAGTAGCCTGCGGCAACCAGAAACAAGAGCAACCCGCAGAAAAGACGGGCGACACACCTGCCACGGAAGCTGTAACCCAACCGAAAACAGCGGTTGAGGCAACCGCAGCCCAACCGGAAACATCTGCCACAGAAACTGCTGCCACTTCCGATGAGCAAGAAAAAGTCTATCACATTGTAGACGAGAAGCCTGTATTTCCCGGTGGCGAAATGGCTATGATGGAATTCATCGGTGCTAACATCCACTATCCGGACAAAGCCATAAAAGACGGGAAGCAAGGCACTGTAGTCTGTCAGTTCGTAGTAAACAGCAAGGGAAAAATCTCCGACGTAAAAATCATGCGTAGCGTAAGCCCGGAGATGGATGCCGAAGCCGTGCGCGTCATCAAGTCTATGCCGACTTGGACTCCCGGCAAACAGGATGGTAAAGTAGTGAGTGCAGCTTACACTCTGCCCATCCGCTTTAGACTGAACCAATAACGGCTGGTATACTGAAAGAAGGAGGATGCTGTCGGGCGTCCTCTTTCTCTCCTATTCCAGTAGCATTTCTTCAATCGAAACCGCGGAGTTCGCGTTTTCCCGGCATTTTGATTACTTACAGACCAAAATACCTATCTATTTATGAACCGGATTTGTATGCTAACCATGTTCCTGTTCCTGCTCGTTTCCTGCGGAAACCGCAACGCGGGCAAGGAGCAACGTGAGACAACCGCCTCACTGGAAAAGCAAGGCGCAAGTGTAGAAACCTTTGCAGCCGACTATCGTCCGCCCGCAGGTATCAAGTACCAGCCCACAATCGTGCGCACCGGGGCAAAGACCATCAACGTGGCTGCTGCACTGAAACATGTGCGTGCATTGAAAGCCAATGAAATAGGTACGCCCATGTTGTACCCCACGGGGGTAGAGGCCCTTTGTATATTCGGAAGCCCTTTGCTGAAGGTAGAAAACAAATGGGTACTGCAGGCCATAGAAGGCTTGTATCTGCTGGACGACAAGTACAAAGCGGTGAGGCAACTCGTCCGCAATGATGTCGAGATGGAGTCCGAAGACGGAAAGAATATCAGCCTGAATCTGAAACGATTTCTATATGATGCCGGGTATGACGCTTCACTCCGTCAGCTCCGTGCCTCGTATGGCGGGAAATCAAGACGTTTCATCGCCAACCTGTCGTGGGACGAATTACTCGCTTCTACCGACACGTGCACTCCCGACCAGTTGACCGACCTCCTGCCGCAGCCCGCGAAAGGGAAATTTTACACCATAGAAGGCGGCTATTTCTCGCCGGAGCGTTTCAGCTCGCGCGTTTATACGTTCGGCACAAAGGGCGACACGCTCTGCCTCTTCACGGTGAACGATGCAGAAGACTATGTGCCTGTCGGCGATTACCGCAGCGCAGAAAGAGATGGCCAAGTGTATGTCTACGGCGGCAAACCCCGTTTTTTGCTGGGATACGACGACACGGTTTATGAATTGGAAGATGCCTCCACGCTGAAAGCCGTATGGAAACTGGACTTCGGCGACTTGAAGCGCCCTACCGGGAAGTATGTCGTAGAGAGCCTGTCCCGCAATCTGGGAGACTATTGGTTCATCAACAGCTTCATGGAAACCGACCGCTATGTTATCATGGGTCTTTCCGAAGGGCACGATTGCCCCTCCAACCGCGAGTCCAATAAGGTGAAGCTTTATACTCTTGTCTATGACAAGCAGACGGCAGAATGTTTCTCCCTCCCGCCTGCCAAGAACAAAGAAGGGCACCCCGACTATCCGCAGATTCCGTTTACTCATCAGGGGAAATCCCTCAACGACCATCTCTCGGGCGTGGTAGACGGCATACCTTATTTTCTCACCTACGGCAAAAAGCTGAAGGAACAACTGGCCGGCGTGCCGGAAGCAGAGGCTTTGGGAGAGAAAGAAACGGTGATTGTAATGGTGGAGCAGTAGTCTGTCAATTTCCGCAATCCCAAGTTAGTTGACAAGGAACCAACGAACAAGGCTATAAAAACCTCATCGAGCAAGGCTTGTATCAAACTGCGTATGGCAAATACCTTGTTGTCTCGCTCATTTGTTCCTTGTCAACTAACTTGAGCTTGCGAAGGCTTGAATTATTTCTTTACTTCGACAATGTGGGTAGGTGGCATCTCAACGTTGCGCCTATCCACTTGCCGTACAACGGCGGCAGCCAACTGCAGGAAAGCCCGTCCCGTCAGTGTATTCGTATCCAATGCCACGGGTTGTCCGGCATCACCGCTCTCACAGATGCCCTGCACAAGAGGAATCTGTCCCAACAAAGGCACTCCCAACTCATCGGCCAAACGTTTTCCTCCCTCACGGCCAAAGATGTAATACTTGTTCTCCGGCAGCTCGGCAGGCGTAAACCATGCCATGTTCTCTACCAAGCCCAAGATGGGCACATTCACCTTGTCATTGCGGTACATGTCAATCCCTTTGCGGGCATCGGCCAAAGCCACCTGCTGGGGGGTAGTGACAATGACAGCCCCTGTAATGGCAAGTGTCTGGAGCAAAGTTAGATGAATGTCGCTGGTACCCGGCGGGGTGTCAATGACGAAGTAGTCCAAATCTCCCCAATCGGCATCACCCACCAACTGTTTTAAGGCGTTGCTGGCCATGCCTCCGCGCCACAGCGTCGCTTGGTCGGGGTTGACAAAGAAACCGATGGAAAGCAACTTCAGCCCGTATTTCTCGATGGGGACGATGAGATCGCGCCCATCTTTCTGCTCGGCATAAGGACGGGCATCTTCCACTTGGAACATCTTGGGCACAGAAGGACCGAAAATATCGGCATCCAACAGCCCCACTTTATAGCCCAGTCTCACAAGAGCTACGGCCAAGTTGGCGGCTACAGTGCTCTTGCCTACCCCGCCTTTACCGCTGGAAACAGCAATGACGTTTTTTACCTGCGGCAGCATCTTGCCGGGTTCGGGACGGGCCGCTTGGCGACTCTCAGTACTGATAGTCACCTCGACATCGGGTGATACATAAGTGTGTATAGCCGTCTCGGTCGCCTTCAGCATCGACTTCATAAAGGGGTCGGTCGGCTTGTCAAAGATGAGCGAAAAGCTGACTTTCATACCATCGATGCGCAAGTTGTCTGCCACCATTCCGGCCTCGACAAGGTTCTTGCCATTGCCAGGATAACGCACGGTAGCCAGTGCGTCGTGTATCAGTTTGGGATAAATCGTTATCATATCATTAAATACTAATTATCTACATTCGGATAAGATCTCACCATAGACCTCCGATGCAGGAAGAAACGCCGTCTGATGCAATATCAGAACAGCCAGATGATTGTCGGGTATTATATCATTCTCTTAAAGACTGGCTACAGCGATTTACTTAGACGTCTGAAGACTGCTTCGCTTGCTGCGTCCATAGCTACGGTAGTCGTCCAAGGGGATGTCCACATCGGATTCAGAGAGCGTCCCGGTCTGTGGCAGACGGAAACAGATGTACTTGATAGTCATGCCGCGATCCAGCCATTGCTGTTCGTAATACGTGCGTATATCTGTCAGCACACCATTGGCCAAGGGAGAATGATAGAGGTCGTCCGTAATAGCCTCAACCGACAGTGCATTATGCTCCAGCATCAGGCGGGTGTAAGTAAACATGAAGTTGCTGTCAGTCTTGAGATGTATCCGTCCTCCGTCTTTGAGGAAACGCCGGTATCGCTCAAGGAAATAAGTAGAAGTCAAACGTTTGGTTGCCTTCTTCATCTGCGGGTCAGAAAAGGTGAGCCACAATTCGTCCACCTCCCCGGAAGCGAAACACTGGTCAATGGCCTCGATGCGTGTACGCAAGAAAGCAACATTCTTCAGTCCCTCTTGCAAAGCCTCGGTAGCACCAGTCCACATGCGGGCACCTTTGATGTCAACACCAATAAAGTTCTGCTCAGGAAAACGACGGGCCAATCCTACGGTATATTCTCCTCTGCCACATCCCAGTTCCAAAGTCAGAGGACGACCGTTGCCAAAGAAGCCCTCGTCCCACTTACCCCTCATCGCAAAAGGCACGCCTTCGGGCCCGGCATAGGGGTGCTCGAAGACGTGCGGATAATGAGCCATGTCGGCAAATTTCTGTAATTTTCCTTTTCCCATGCCAACAGGTTTACTCTACGACAGTCACCCATCCGTGCGTGTCCGGCTCATCCCCATACTGGATAGCACGCAACTTATGATACAGTTTGCTGGAGATGGGGCCTGGTGTCCCGTCTTTGGTAAAGACATAACTCCGGCCGTTCTCCGGATCGTCGATATGACTGATAGGGCTGATAACAGCTGCCGTACCACAGGCACCTGCTTCTTCGAAAGAAGCCAGTTCTTCCTCGGGGATGGGGCGGCGTTCTACCTTCAGGCCCAGATCCTCGGCCAACTGCATCAGGCTCTTGTTCGTGATGCTGGGCAAGATGGAAGTAGACAAGGGAGTGATATAAGTATTATCCTTGATACCGAAGAAGTTGGCAGCACCACACTCGTCCATGTACTTCTTATCCTTGGCATCCAGATAGAACTCGGCAGAATAGCCTGCGTCATGGGCTTCCTTGCTGGCTCGCAGACTGGCAGCATAGTTGCCACCTACCTTAAAGGTGCCAGTTCCCAACGGAGCAGCACGGTCGTACTTGCGGGTAATAACATAAGGCGTAGCAGCAAATCCACCTTTAAAGTATGGACCTACGGGCGTCACGAATATAAGGAAAAGATATTCGTTGGCCGGCTTTACCCCTACCTGTGCTCCCGTTCCGATAAGCAAGGGACGGATATAAAGCGATGCGCCGCTTTCATAAGGCGGGATGAAACGCTCGTTCAGCTTCACCACCTTCACAACAGCTTCGCGGAAACGCTCGGTAGGAAGTTCGGGCATCAGAATACCGCGACAGGTCGACTGCAGACGGGCTGCATTCTCTTCCAGGCGGAAGATGCGTATCTTTCCGTCCTTACCCCGGAAAGCCTTGAGTCCTTCAAAAGCTTCCTGGCCATAGTGCAGGCTGGTAGCAGCCATGTGCAGGGGTATGTACTCTTCGCTGCATGTCTCCAGTTCACCCCATTGACCGTTACGATAGTAGATTCTCACGTTGTAATCTGTCCGCATGTATCCAAAGGACAGATTGGCCCAATCTATTTCTTTCATACACATTATATATTAGTTAAATCCTTGTTTGCTTATGCCCCCTTGAAGGAATCCGAAGAATCACGGCGGCAATCCCATACCGCCACAATCACGACCTTATTGCCTACTATCCGGTAAATGACTCTACCATAAGCAGGCACCATAACCGCGCGGTAAGCCTGACCTCTCCGGACAAGATACTGTCCGACATGCGGCGAATCTGCCAGGCAAGCCACTGCATCCAAGATACGCTGTATAATACCGCTTGCAGTCACAGAGCCTGCCGACTGCCGATAATACTCAGCCAATACCAACAGTTGTCGTTCCGCCTCTTGAGTCCAAATCACTTCCATGTTTCCATCATTTCTTTTATCCGGACAACGACTTCATCATGAGCCGAAACCTTGCCAGACATAACATCTGCCTCAGCCTGCATCAATGCATTCTGTCGCTCCTGACGGGTGTAAGGCAATCCGTTGATACAAGCCTGACGGTCGACTCCCCGCAGCGATTGCAAATAGTCCAGCAATTGCTGCATGGTCTCTTCATCATCCCACAAGGCGATGACCTCCTCCAAGACGGCTTTTCTCAAATCAATGGTTGTCATATACAGATTCTCTTTTGTCCGCACAAATGTACGGTTTATTCTTTACTTTCCGGCTTTTCGGCCAGTAATTTTTCCACTTCGTCTTCAGCTTTCGTCAATTGCCTGGTGCAAAAGGCTACCAATTCGGTAGCTTCCTTGATTTTGTCAACCAGCATGTCTATGTCCAGTTCGTTATTATCTATCTGTGCCACGATTTTCTCCAAACGAGACATGGATTCGGCAAACGTTTCCTTTTTCCTGATAGCCATATATAAACAAAAGATTTATGAATTATGAGTTATGATTAACAACCTCCGACAGTATCTCCCCCTGGCACAACCAGGTGACAATACGGTCGCCTGGCTGCAATGTACGGGCATCCTTCACGGCCTTTCCATCTTTTAATGTAAGACTATACCCACGTGCCAACTGCTTTTCTGGTGAAGCATCCTCCAGACGTTGCTGCAACAAATCCAGCTTATGGCGGCAAGACGATAAGCAAGTTAATGCAGATTGCTCCAGATCCTTATGCAGCGAAAGCAAAGTCATACGGGCACGAGCCACATACCGGTAAACAGCCGATGGAATGCGATGCCGAAGCCCCTCCAGACGCAAATGTTCCTGCCTCAAACGGGCACGGGCACCTTCCTGTACGCGGGTCGCCAAAGCAAAGAGAGCAGTCGCCGTCTCCTCCATACAGGCTATGAGATATTCTGCGGCGGCAGTGGGAGTCTTCACACGTGTGTGGGCCACACTATCCAACAGCGTATCGTCACGTTCATGACCTATACCAGTAATGACAGGTAAAGGAAACTGGGCGCAGGCTGCAGCCAACATATAGGTATCAAAACCGGAAAGATCGGAAGTAGCGCCCCCTCCACGAATGATGACTACTACATCAAATTCCTGCAGACGTGCATTGATGTCATCCAAAGCAGCGAGGATAGTTTCTTCTGTACTGTCCCCTTGCATTACTGCCGGGAACAGTTCTACGTGGAAGTAATACCCCCGTGGATTGTATTGCAACTGATGGCAAAAATCGCCGTAACCAGCTGCCGTAGGCGATGAAATAACCGCCACCCGCTGCGGCAACATTGGCATAGGAAGCTCTTTATTCAAAGTCAGCACCCCTTCCTCTTCCAGTTGCTTCAGTATTTCACGGCGTCGGAGAGCCAAATCGCCCAATGTATAAGCCGGATCTATATCAAGCACAGTCAGACTATAGCCGTAAAGCTCATGAAAACCTACTACGACCTCAACCAATACTTTGATGCCAGCCACAAACGGCTGCCCCGTCTCTTCTTCAAAATAGGGCTTCAGCAGCTGAAAGACATTGGACCAGATAGTGCCTCGTGCCTTGGCCAACAGGACATTGCCTTTCGGAGCCTTCTGCACGAACTCCACATAGCAATGTCCACTGGCATTGACACGCACCTCAGACAATTCAGCCTGCAACCAATACGTACCGGCCAATCCTTCCTCCAGCGTCTGACGCACACGCGAATTCAACTCATACAGAGACAGAGGCTCTTTCATGACATAAACAGCAGATTACAGATTGGCTCTTTTTCCCCGGCTCTGATACCATCCATAAGCTTTCCACACATCAGGCACTCCGAAGCCATAGATATTGTCCGGATAATTCACACGGTCTCCCGAGCGACGGACCAGCGCAATCAACTCCTTGGCAGTCAGTTCCGGGCAGGCCTGCCATAAACAAGCCACCATCCCACACATAATAGGCGAGGCAAAAGAGGTCCCGTTGGCCCGCCCCTGATTACCATCCGTCTGCATAACAGCCGAGCCCAGACCTACAGCTACAACATCGGGCTTGATACGGCCATCTGCCGTATTACCTATGGAAGAGAAAGGAGCCAAGACGCCACCTCTATCAACCGCACCTACCGTAAGTACATTCTCCGCATCGCCCGGAGTCGTTATTTTCTTCCACGAGCCAGCACCGGCATTGCCTGCACTGCATACCAGTACCATTCCCTTATCGGCGATACGGGAAGCCTGACGGGACATTAAAGCATGGTGTCCGTCAAGCTCACACAACCGGTAATTCTCCGAACGGTCATCAAATTCATAATATCCCAGAGAAGTATTCAATACGTCAACCCCTACGCTATCGGCAAACTCAACGGCTGCCGCCCAATAATCCTGTTCCACCAATTGCTCACTTCGTTCATCCTCGCTACGCAACAGCCAATAAGATGCTTCGGGAGCTGTGCCCACCATCACTTCAGGCCGGTTCATTCCCATACACGACAGCACCATCATGCCGTGACTTCCTTTGGCATACACATCCGCACCCGGTTCCACAAAATCACGGGTTCCCAGAATTCGGATATTGCGCATCGCTGTTATGCTGTCGGCATTGTGATAGCCGGCATCAATGACGGCAATAGTCATCCCCTGTCCACGGAAACCTGCTGCATGCAGCCGATCTCCACGGCTTATGGCAATCTGCCGGAAGGCTGTTCCATAAGTGCTATCCGGATAGACTGTAGGATGGTTAATCAATGTATCACGTTTGGCAGACAATCCCTTATTACTTTCCGCCGGTGCTTTCCACACCAGCTCTACGGAACGGACAAAAGGCAAGGCTGCCATACGGGAAGCCAACATCGTATCATTGCACGACACGGTCACAAAATTCTCCCATTTTCCGGTCACTACGACGTGCGCTCCCAACCGGCAAATCTCATCCACATATTTTTTACAAACCGGCAGGTCTGTGGAGTCGATAGCCAGATTCTGGCGCAACCTGCGTTCTATGGATTTGCGGGAAAGAAAATCCTCCGGCTTCTTCAGAGAATACTCCGTAACAGCCTTATCTTTCAAACAGACACGATACTTCAGGGTATCTCCTTCTCCCCGAGCACCGGCACACATTAAAACCAAAGCAATGCTTAATATCAGCTTCTTCATAGTAAACATTAAAAAAAATTCAATCGTTACGACGGTATATACATCCCAATGCCCCGTTGAGAAGCAATAAATGCCCCACCTACCACTCGACGGCCCACATAAAAGACAGCGGACTGTCCCGGAGCAACGGCAGAAGCCTCTTCCTGGAAATGCACCAATAAACGTCCATCATCCAAGCGGCTCACCGAACAAGGAATGGGCTTACTGCGGTAACGGATACGCACACACAAATCCGGATGTCCGAAAAACTCAGTCTCATCCGTCCACTGTGCCTGTTCTGCCAACATCCATTCCGTCTTCAGTCCAACGGCATCGCCCAGCATAACCGTATTCTTTTCCGGATTGATTTTCAATACGTAAGCCGGTTTTCCCAACGCTATTTCCAAGCCTTTGCGCTGTCCAATCGTATAATAGGGATAGCCTTTATGCTCTCCCAGCTTCAGGCCTTCGGCATTGACAAACCACCCGGGTCCTACTTCTTTGTCTATCTCCGGAGAATGCTCACGCAAGAAATCACGGTAATCGCCTTTGATGAAGCAAACCTCCATGCTCTCACCTCCTTCGGCTTTCAAGGCATACCCCTTGCCGCGCAAATACTCGCGTACCTGCAATTTGGTAAAGGTTCCGAGGGGAAATATACAACGCTTCAACACGTCCTGCCCCAAACGCCAAAGGAAATAAGACTGGTCTTTTTTCTCGTCATCGCCTACACAAATATAGACTGCTTCGCCATGCTTCTCCAACCGGCTGTAATGCCCGGTAGCTATATAGGCGCATCCCAGTTTATCGGCCCATTCGGACAAGATACGGAACTTAAACAACGGATTACACATCACACAAGGATTGGGTGTGCGACCAGAGCGATACTCATCGATGAAATACTTCACCACCGTCTGACGGAAAGCATCCCGTTCATCGGCCACATAATGTTCCACACCCATACTTTGGGCAAGGGCATGAGCTTCTACTGGCTCATCCCCCCATACCCACATGGTCAGTCCCAAGACTTCATATCCCTGTTCTCTCAACATCAGGCAGGTAGCGGTACTGTCTATGCCTCCGCTCATACCCACCAACACACGCTTTGGGGGATTCATTCCGTTGTCTGATTTTATTTCTTGATTGGATTATCTCCCGACTTCTTCTCGGCATCCTGCAAGTCTTCACCCCAATGCACACGGGCCTCACGCTCCTCACGCTCGCGCACTTCTTTGGCTTTACGGGCATAGACAATGATGCGCAAAGACTGGTCGTAAGTAAAATAGTTATAAATCCAGTTTAACATCACACTTACCCGATTGCGCACACCCAAGATGGAACGCAGATGCACTACCAGCCACAAGACCCATGCAATCCATCCCTGTGTCTTGACCTTCTTGAATTCTGCCACTGCACGGTTACGTCCTACCGTAGCCATCGAGCCTAAATTCTTATAGCGGAAAGACTTCAGGGGTTTCTTTTTCTCCATTCTCTTCAGGTTAGCAGCCAGAAGTTTACCCTGCTGTATGGCTACCTGGGCCAGTTGAGGGTGACCATTGGGATAATCCTTGTCGGCAGTCATAATACACTGGTCACCAATGGCAAATACATCCTGCAAACCTTCTACCCGGTTATAAGCATCCACTTTCAAACGGCCTCCACGCCCGATGCACTCTGACGGCATATTGCCGATGCCGACAGCACGCACACCGCTCACCCAGATAAACGTACGGGTGGGTATTTCCATACCGTCTTCAAAGATGACCTTATGGTCGCGGTAATCCGTCACTTTTTTATGCAGACACACATTTACGCCCATATTGCGCAAGAACTGCTCTGCGGCAGCCGAAGACTCAGGCGACATACCTCCCAGCAAACGACCGGCTGCTTCAATCAAAAAGATATTCAGCTGGCTGCTGTCCATATCGGGATAATCGGCCGGAAGCACGTACTTCTTCATCTCAGACAAGACACCGGCAATTTCCACTCCTGTGGCACCGCCTCCTACAATCACGATATTCTGCAGTTCATTACGTTCCTGATCAGTAGCACACGTAATGCTCCGCTCCAGATTGCCGAGCAAAGCGTTGCGCAACCCCATAGCTTCCGACAAGGTCTTCATAGGCATTGCCTCTTCTTCCAGATGCTTATTGCCAAAGAAATTAGTGGTTGTGCCTGCTGCAAGCACCAGGTAGTCATATTCTATCTTACCAATGGAAGTCTGAAGGATTTTACGATCCGGGAATATCGAACGGGCCTCCGCCATGCGGAAATAGAAGTTTTTACGTTTCCTGAAAATTTTGCGGAATGGGAAAGAGATGGAACTTGGCTCAATGCCGGAAGATGCCACCTGATAAATCAAAGGCGGAAACTGATGGAAGTTATTCTTATCCACCAACACTACCTGCATACCCGTTTTACGGAGTGCATTGGCCAATTTCAGACCGCCAAATCCTCCACCTACAATTACAATTCGCTTTGCATTAGTCTTTGCAATGTTAAAACTCATACGTACCTTGATTATAAGTTCTTGATTTCGGGTACAAAAGTAATAAAAAAGACAATAAGCAGACCAATTCTTCCTCCAATAAATACAGGAAGCCGTGCAAGAAGTGCAGTGCTCTTTCATTAAAAACCGTCAAGAGCGCTTTCCCGTCCCGTGCCAGTCTAATGTCGTGACGGGCCTTGTTTCTACAGTATAAGCACCATACCGCCAAAGCATGACACTCTGCCTACGTACAGGCAAGGTCCAGGTTACGGACGCTAACCCTTAGTTTTAGCGAGCTAAACCTTAACTTTAGCAAGCTAAACCTTAAGGTTACGCTGCCCAAGTCAAGGTTTTGCCTACAGGCGAAGGACCTTACAGAATCATCATGGCAATCCGCGCACATGCCTCGGCATCTGCCAAAGCATGATGGTGCCTTGTCAAATCATAGCCACAACGAGCCGCCACGGTCTCAAGCCGATGGTTGGAAAGTTCCTTGCCAAAAACACGGCGCGAAGCCCGGCAAGTGCAATGAAACTCATAGCCCGGCCAATCCATGCCATAGCTGGAAAACACAGCCCGCAGACAGCCTTCGTCAAACGTACTGTTGTGTGCTACCAACGGCAACCCGGCGAGATATGGAGCCACCTCCATCCAGACGGCCGGGAAAAGCTGCGCGGCATCCGTATCTTGCCTTGTCAGTCCATGCACTTGTGTATTCCAATAACTATAATAATTAGGACAGGGACGAATCAGACGGTATATTTTCTCTTGTATCTTGCCGTCCCTCACTATCACAATCCCCACACTGCATACGCTGGTACGCTCGCGGTTGGCCGTCTCAAAATCTATAGCTGCAAAATTCTCCATGTTCTCTTTCCACTTTTTATTCCATAAGACCTGTCCTGGCACACTGGCCCATCCCCGGCCTTTCTTTAATGCATGCAAAAATAGCAAAAAGTTCAATGAGGTGACCTACTTCCTATAATTAAGTATATTCAGGCGCGGACAAGGCAGTTCTGAAGGTACAATCAGACAACCGGAAAAACGGTGTATAAACAGAAACTTATAAGGAATAAAGCACGAATCCCCTCCTGCCGGCTTACCGATGCCGCAATGTAACAAGAATGAAACATATATGACATAAAGGGATAACAACTTCCACCGAATTTTGCAACCGAAAAATCCACTATCAAACAACTTTTATGAAAAAAAACATCTGTACGCTTCTGATGCTCTTGCTATCTCTTACAGGATTTGCCCAAACAGACTCGCCCAATGAAGACGGTAAAAAACTGGAGGTAGAGAAAATGGAAAAAAAAGACTATAAACCGGAAGTACATGGAACCATCCGCGCCAAATATGAATATCAGACGGGGATGGGTGCCGGACGCTTTGAAGTGCGCACCGCACGGGTCAGCCTCACGGGAAACGTTTTGCCCAAAGTAGCCTACAAGGCCGAAATAGACCTCTCCGACGAGGGCCAAATCAAAATGCTGGATGCCTACGCCCGCCTCTTCCCCTTGAAAGACTTTACCATCACTGCCGGACAAATGCGCGTGCCTTTCACCATCGATGCCCACCGGTCGCCACACGAACAATACTTTGCCAACCGCTCTTTCATTGCCAAACAGGTGGGCAATGTGCGCGACGTGGGTCTGACTTTGGGTTATACGCTGCCACTCGACATGCCCATCATACTGGAAGGAGGACTTTACAACGGTACAGGACTGACCAACCAGAAGGTATGGCATAAAGACGTGAACTATTCTGCCAAGGCACAACTGTTTCCCACAGACGGTTTAAACCTGACCCTGAGCGTGCAGGGCATTGAACCGGAAGAAGTCTGGATGCACTCCTACGACATAGGTGCCTATTACGAGACAGGACGCTTCCACATCGAAGGGGAATACCTGTTCAAGCAATACTCTGATAACGCCTTTAAAGATGTACATTCGGTAGACGCTTTCATTAACTACGACCTGCCTCTGCGAAAGGTATTTACCAAGATGTCTTTCCTGGCCCGCTATGACATGATGACCGACCATAGCGACGGTGAAACCCGCGATGAAAGCACCGGAGCTCTCAGCATAACCGATTACAAACGTCACCGCCTGACGGCAGGTATCACCTTCAGCCTCAGCAAAGCGTTCCGTACGGATTTGCGCCTCAACTTCGAGAAATATTTCTATCCCGAAGGCAGCTTAGCCAAGGAATCGGAACAAGATAAGGTAGTGCTGGAATTAATGGTGCGTTTCTAAAGCATCGGTCAGCCACTTCTTATTATAAGTAGGCATTCTTTCTTCACTTTTCCGCGCCAGCACTTGCTTTTCTCATCCCAAACGGTTATTTTTGGGGATTAAAGGAAAAGAAGCAATATGGCAAACCCCATTCTACCCGGACTGACAGGGGCGGAACAGGAAGTGTTGTACCGCAAATTGTGGCAGTACAACGAGGGAAGGCCTTCTTATAAGGAGACAGGGGCCTATATTGTTGTGCTGCCCCGCCCCGGACATGTCAACTATTCCCTTTGGATTTACTCCCCCATCACCGAGCGGCAGTCTATCTTCTACATCTGCGAACTGACACCGGAAGCCGAAAGTTCTCTCCGGTTAGCCAGTTCGCTGTGTTTTTATGCACCGCGCCGGTTGTTTATGGTAAGCTACAGCGCCAAACACATGCAAAGCCGGGGTGACGACCTTATTCCGTTCGGCAAATACCGAGGACATTTCCTGCATGAGATTCTATCCGTAGACCCTGCCTATTTGTCGTGGATTGCTTTCAAGTTCACTCCCCGTATTCCTAAGCAGGAGCGATTCGTGCAGATAGCCCAAGTTTACCACACCGTACACCTTGATTTCCAGCAACGGCGGAGCCGGCAAGGTGTGCAAGGACGATTCTTGGGGAAAGAAGGCGACAAGGTGACAGACCTTTCACTGACCGTCTTGAAAGTACGCGTGGAGGATGACCCTTACAAGACACAAATAGAAGGTACTACAGCCTACTTCTATGTACGGCAAGTTCTCTGGCTGAAAGACCGGGCAGGCAATTACGTAACCTTCCGTATAGCTGCCCGCTCCGCCAGCCGTGAGTCGGGACACCTGCCCGCTTTGGAACACGCCTTCACTGCCGGAGAAACACTACATGTGGCATCGGCACGGATTGCACGCACGTATGTGACCAGAAATACAAGGTGGACAAGACTAAATTATGTAAAACTATCGTAAGAGTAACCAGCGCCCTTCTTAATTTTCTTCAAAACAGATGGAAAGGAAACGGAATGTACGTACCTTTGCAGGCAAAGCGAAAAATATATTCAAATCACCCTTATGCAGAAAGCCATGCAAAATTCCAACGACAACCAGGATATGAAACCAACGACAGACAGCGGGAAAACGGACCCGCTGAAGGTGATCTTCAACTACAACAACGTATTCTACAGCTTCTTCTACGACGATGCTGCCAGCTGCATCCACCGCTCACGCGAATACGCCATGAACTATGTCTACTCGGGCGAAATGGTGGTGGATGACGGCAAACAGCAAATACACGTGGGGAAAGGAGAATGTGTATTCATCCCTCGCGACCATCGCATCACACTCTATAAACGCTCTGCCAACGGAGAACGCTATTGCGGCATCTTCCTGATGTTTACCCGCAACTTTCTGCGCGAGAGGTACGCACAAGGCGGTCCCTACAAAGTACCGGACAATACACCGAAACTGGATACAGGTGTGCTCAAATTGCCACAGACGGTGGAAATAACCAGCCTTTTCGCTTCAATGACTCCTTACTTCGACCCGGAGGTGAAGCCGCAAGAAGACTTCATGCAACTGAAACTGCAAGAAGGATTACTCGCCCTGCTGCACATCGACCCACGGTTTGCTCCCACACTGTTCGACTTCAACGAACCCTGGAAAATAGATATTCTGGACTTCCTGAACCAAAATTACATGTACGAGTTCTCACAAGAAGAACTGGCCCATTACACGGGCAGAAGCCTGGCCACATTCAAACGCGACTTCAAGAAAATCAGCAGTCTGACACCGGAGCGATGGCTCATACACAAGCGGCTGGAAGTGGCCTATGAACTAATGAAGAAAGGGGAAAGGAAAATATCCGAAGTCTGCGACAAAGTAGGATTCAAGAATCAATCACACTTCTCCAACGCCTTTAAGAAGCAATACGGCATTCCCCCGACTGCCCTGATTCCATCCTATTGAAGCAAATCCATGAGCTTTTCAGCAATCCATTTTGAGCCTCACAACAACGACGTTGTGGGGCTTTTCTCTTACCTTTGCCCTCAGAATCAAAAAGAATTAAGCTATGACACATTTCATCCCCCGATTAAGCATGTTGCTGCTGGTCTGCCTGGCAAGTACAAGCCACATGACTGCACAAGAAAAACAAACCCTTAACACCAATAACATCATGGAAGAAAAACTGAATCTGACACAAGAGTGGGACAAGGTATTCCCACAAAGCAACCGGGTGAACCACACGAAGGTAACCTTTCACAACCGTTACGGAATCACCTTGGCTGCCGACCTCTACATCCCTAAAGACATTACAGGCCCGCTGCCTGCCATCGCCGTCAGCGGACCCTTCGGTGCTGTCAAAGAACAAGCATCCGGCCTTTACGCGCAGACATTGGCCGAACACGGATTCCTGACCATCGCTTTCGACCCATCCTTCACGGGAGAGAGCGGAGGGCAACCCCGATACGTAGCTTCACCGGACATCAACACCGAAGATTTCTGCGCCGCTGTCGACTACCTCTCTACACGCACAGATGTAGACCCCGAACGTATTGGCATTCTGGGCATCTGCGGCTGGGGAGGAATGGCCGTCAACGCAGCAGCCATCGACACACGCATCAAAGCCACCGTAGCCTGCACGATGTACGACATGAGCCGCGTCACTGCCAACGGCTACTTCGACGCCGCCAATAACGCCGATGCACGCCAATCTCTGCGCCAACAACTCAACGCACAACGCACCAAAGACTATGCCGAGGGTACGTATGCCCTGGCCGGAGGCGTGGCAGATACACTGCCGGCAGACGCACCTCAATTCGTCAAAGATTACCACGCATACTACAAGACTCCGCGAGGCTACCACCCACGCTCGCTTAACTCTAACGGCGGATGGAATGTGACCTCTTCCCTCTCCTTCCTCAACATGCCGCTACTGTCTTATGCCAGCGAAATACGCAGTGCCGTAATGCTGATACACGGTGAAAAAGCCCACTCGCGTTATTTCAGTGAAGACGTTTACAAACAACTGAAGGGCGACAACAAAGAGCTGCTCATTGTGGCCGGCGCCAACCATACCGACCTGTATGACAACTTAGAGAAGATTCCCTTCGACCGCATCGCACACTTCTTCCGCTCCCACCTGAAATGAAGTGATTTAAACTACTCTCCCCAATACGGATGCTTGTGTGCCGGACAGCTATTTCTGACAGACTCTTCCTACGAAGTAGCCAGGCAATAAGCAACGGACTGCCAAGCGCTAAGCAGTACGCTGCCAGGCGCTAAGCAATAAGCTCGTTATATATTAGAAGCGAGTCGCTGATTATCAGCATAATATAGATTGCTCCATTTCTATGGGCGGGAAAGTTTGAAACACTTCAATAAGAACCTGCACACGATTGCGGAAAGTAGACCGGATGTTCGTACAATGTGGAAGCATTGTACGAACAAAGAAGAGAGATTCATTCCCTGCATATCCGGCCAACTTTCCGCAAGCAGGAAACCACCTCCACCCTATCCTCCCCTCACACTATCCGTTTAGAAATCTTAATCTTCTGCAAGCGAACCCAAAAGAATTTCCCTTTTCGCAAAGAAATCCGTATATTTGCCCGCCAATAAGAAAAAAGAAGCAGTTCTGCGGGTTATTAACAAAACGGACGACTTATCAACCGTTTCCGCATTCTTTCTCCTTTTCAGTAGGCACAATGAGAAATAATTGCTTATTTCGCCCCCAGATAATAAAAGATAGATTATGGGAAAAATAATTGCCATGGCCAATCAGAAAGGCGGTGTGGGCAAAACCACCACCACCATCAACTTGGCCGCTTCGCTTGCCACACTGGAAAAGAAAGTGCTCGTCGTTGATGCCGACCCCCAAGCCAATGCCTCGTCGGGGCTGGGTGTAGACATCAAACAAGCCGACTGCACCATCTACGAATGTCTCATTGACGGCGCAGACGTACGGAAGGCTATCCACGGCACGGAGATAGACACCCTGAAAGTCATCTCCTCACACATCAACCTGGTTGGAGCCGAAATAGAAATGCTGAACCTGAAGAACCGCGAAAGAATCTTAAAAGAAGTGCTCGCCCCACTGAAAGATGAGTTCGACTACATTCTGATAGACTGCTCGCCTTCGCTGGGACTCATTACTGTCAATGCGCTGACGGCTGCCGACTCGGTCATCATCCCGGTGCAGGCCGAATATTTCGCGCTGGAAGGCATCAGCAAACTGCTGAACACCATCAAAATTATCAAGACGAAATTAAACCCCGGACTTGAAATTGAAGGTTTCCTGCTGACCATGTACGACTCGCGCCTGCGACAGGCAAACCAGATATACGATGAAGTGAAACGGCATTTTCAGGAGCTGGTGTTCAACACAGTCATACAGCGCAACGTCAAACTGAGCGAAGCACCCAGCTACGGATTGCCCACTATCTTGTATGATGCAGACTCGACGGGCGCCAAAAACCATTTGGCACTGGCCAAAGAACTGATAAGCAGAAACCAACAAAAGCCACTTTAAAGAACGATTATGGTACAACGAAGAAATGCACTCGGACGCGGACTCGATGCCCTGCTCTCTATAGATGAGGTGCAGACAGAAGGCTCTTCGTCCATCAACGAAATAGCCCTCGACAAGATTTCCGTCAATCCCAACCAACCCCGACGTGATTTCGACCCGGTCGCTTTGCAGGAACTGGCCGACTCCATCGCAGAAATCGGCATTATCCAACCTGTCACCCTGCGGCAGATGGGCGATGACACTTACCAGATTATCGCTGGCGAACGACGTTTTCGCGCTGCACAACAAGCCGGACTCCACACAATCCCCGCTTATATACGTACGGCCGATGATGAGAATGTGATGGAAATGGCCCTTATTGAAAACATACAGCGCGAAGACCTCAACTCAGTGGAAATAGCTCTGGCTTACCAACATCTTATAGAACAATACGGCCTGACACAAGAACGGCTAAGCGAACGAGTAGGCAAAAAACGAACGACCATAGCCAACTACCTGCGCCTGCTGAAACTGCCTGCCCCTATCCAGATAGGCATCCAAAACAAGCAGATAGACATGGGACACGCACGTGCCCTGCTGACATTGGATGATCCCAAACTGCAAGTAAAAGTATATGAAGAGATACTGACACATGGATACTCCGTGCGCAAAGTAGAAGAAATAGTCAAAGCCCTGAGCGTAGGAGAGGCCGTGAAAAGTGGCAGCCGGAAAATAGCTCCCAAACAAGCTAAACTGCCCGAAGAATTCAACCTGCTGAAACAACAGCTTTCCGGTTTCTTTAACACAAAAGTACAGCTGACTTGCTCAGAGAAAGGGAAAGGAAAAATCAGCATACCTTTTAATAACGAAGAAGAATTAGAACGTATCATCGGCATCTTCGATACGCTAAAGAACAAATGACAACGAACAGAAGCACATATCGCATTCTAATAGCCTTGCTATTCTGCTTCGTGCAAATGGCAGGAATGACTATGTATGGCCAAGACCGCCCGCGCGCAGCTCTTAAACGTGCCCACGCATTGCAGACAGACAGTCTGAATCCTGTATTGCACCTGCAAACCGACTCCATAGACAGTCTCAACACTCCTGCCCTTATGGAAACGGCAGACAGTCTGGCCGTAGCCGACAGCATTGCTGCTTCCAACAAAAACAAGATGCTGGAACTTACAGCATCGCCCAACCTCGCAGAACCGACCTCCCCCACCGATAGTCTGTCTAAGGAGATGAAACGCAAACTGTGGGTGCCTAATCCTGTCAAAGCAACGTGGTTAGCACTCATAATACCGGGAGGCGGACAGATTTACAACCGCAAATATTGGAAACTGCCCATCTTTTACGGTGGATTTGCCGGATGTGCCTATGCCCTCACATGGAACGGGAAAATGTATCGCGACTATTTCAATGCTTATCGGGATGCAGCCAACGGCAACTGGAACTCAACCAACATCACGGAACTGATTCCACCGTCTTACATGGAGCAAGTATCGCAATCGCAACTTATAGACCTGCTGCGCCGACGCAAAGACACTTTCCGACGATACCGCGACCTGAGTATCTTTGCTTTCATAGGCGTATACCTGCTGTCTGTCATAGATGCCTATGTAGACGCTGAACTGTCCAACTTTGACATTACCCCCGACTTGAGCATGAAAGTGGAGCCGGCTGTCATCGATACACAAACGACGTCGCGCGGGACTAACCGCTCCGTAGGTCTGCAATGTAGTTTCCGATTTTAAGAAATATCATATCATAACCTTAGAAAAACAACCGATATGCATTTAAAAGACATACGCAATCATCTGCTTACCGCCCCTTTGTTCATGCTGTATAGTGTACTGGCCATACAGCCTGCACACGCACAGGAAAACATGAATATCGTCATCAACGAAAATGGCACACAACATACAGATACCATTGATTTACCAGCAGGCATGACCTACCCGCTTGACAGCCTGCTCAATGACTGGAAAGCCAAAACTTATATTGATTTGGGGAAAGACTGCAGCACTTCCACCACCAACCCTCTCTTCAGCGATTCGGTGTATATTGACCGCCTGTCGCGCATGCCTGTCATCATGGAAATGCCCTACAATGACATCGTACGCAAATTCATAGATACTTATACTAACCGTTTGCGTGGACAAGTGGCATTCATGCTGAGTGCCTGCAACTTCTATATGCCTATCTTTGAAGAAGCTCTGGATGCATATAATCTTCCGTTAGAATTGAAATATCTACCCATCATAGAGTCGGCATTAAACCCTTCAGCCGTATCCCGTGCAGGTGCCACGGGTCTATGGCAATTCATGTTAGCCACAGGAAAACTATATGGTCTGGAAAGCAACAGCCTGGTAGATGAACGGCGTGACCCCATCAAAGCGACCTGGGCCGCTGCCCGATACCTGAAAGACATGTACGACATTTACAAGGACTGGAATTTGGTGATTGCTGCCTATAACTGTGGCCCAGGAAATATCAATAAGGCTATCAGACGGGCAGGAGGAAAAACGGACTATTGGGAAATATATAACTACCTGCCACGTGAAACCCGTGGGTACGTACCGGCATTTATTGCAGCCAACTATGTAATGACTTACTACTGCAAACACAATATTTGTCCGATGGAAACTAATATTCCCAAGTCTACAGACACCATTCAGGTGAACCAGAAACTCCACTTCGAACAAATAGCAGATATTTGCCATATACCCGTTGAAGAAATCAAAAGTCTGAACCCGCAATATAAACGCAACATTGTGCCAGGCGACAGCAAACCCTGCATATTACGACTTCCCACCGAAACTATCAGCACTTTTATAGACAACCAAGACACCATTTACGCGCACCGCAGCAAAGAATTGTTTAAAAATCGCCGCACGGTAGCCTCTGTCGATGCCAAGACGAGCAGCGGTAGTGGAAAAGTCGTCTACTACAAGATACGCAATGGAGATACATTAAGCAACATAGCCTCCAAATATGGCGTATCTGTCCGCCAATTGCGCCAGTGGAATGGCTTGCGCAATAACAAAATCCGAGCAGGAAAACGATTGAAGATTTACAGATAAACGGACTTAAGGCCACCTTCAAAGCAAGAGGCTGCCTCAGCATGAATTCAGACTGTCATTCTGCCTTGTCATACCGATGAGGGGAGGGAGTTTGCGATGTTGAGACAGCCTCTCATCTGTATCCGTTGCACCTGGCACAGACTGCTGAATAAAGTTTAAACTGGTTTTAAGAGAAGATTCGAACAATTGCCGACTCATTGGCTCAAGAATAGAATATTCCTTCTGACTATCTGAATTTCAAAGAGGTATATCCCTCATAGAGATTTACAAATCATACCTTATTTACGCTTCACGCATTTTCCGGCTCCTGTCTGTTTACTCCTTGTCTATTACAAGCCCGCTTCAGACGTATTAGAAATCCGGTGCTTATATATAAGAAGTCTGCTTCGTAAAAACAAGACAGAGAACCCAACAAGCAGATAATCCCCAAAGCAATCCACACCTTATCACAGTCAAGTGCAGCACAGAGGAAAAGCGTCTCATTAATAGAGAATTAAGGACCAAGCTAAGCGAAAGTAACCCATTTATATCAAACACAAGCGCAGAGGCACAGAGCATGTGAATTGGTCCTGCGTGAAAAGAGTTCACAAAAGTATCCCTCTTTCCCGTATGGCAGAGGCATTCCAAACCGAAAGCCTATACTGCACCATCATCACTCCAGAGCAGGCAAACACAAATGTTCAGTGCCTTTGCGCCTCCGTGTTCGATTATCCATTCAGCGGAGCACTTGCTTATCGTCCCTCAACGCTCAATATATCCTGGCACAGTCCATAGCCATACATCATCATGCGTGGTATATGGAAAGGCCCTTTAAAAATATTTCCCTTCGCCGGTTGAGCTACCGTGCCATCTCGATGCAGGTAACCGTACCATTCTCCATATTCCTTATCCGGGAAATGAGCGTATGTCCAGTCACTGACCCTCTTGTGCATTTCCAAATATTTTTCATCCTTCGTAGCCAAATAAGCATAAAGCGAGGCAATAATAGTTTCAGTCTGCGGCCACCAGAATTTCATATCCTGCGAATAGTCCTGTACAGGAAGATGTCGGCAATCACGGAAGTTGATAATACCTCCATACTGCTCATCCCACCCCCATTTCCACGACCAGTCAAGAATCTGCAGAGCCAATTCGGTCAAGCCCTTTTCCCAATTACGGTGACGAGCTTCTTCCAGCAAGAACCATGAGGTCTCGATACAGTGTCCGGGATTAATCAGACGACCGTTACACGTATCAATAAACTCTCCTTCCGGTCCTACCATTTCGAGCAGAGCTTCAAACTCGGGATGAACGAAGTAACGACGGATGGCATCAATAGACTCATCAATCTGCGCATCCAATTCTGGAGCCTGGATTGCTTCCCGAATACGCGATGCCGTATTGATGAGAATCATCGTGACAGAATGTCCCCGCGCCTGCAAAGTCGGCAAATACTTGGGTTCCAATATCCCCGGCGTATTCAAATAATGACGGATGCGTCCAAACAAATCCAATGCCTTTCGAGCATACAATTCATCGCCCGATGCTATGGCATATTCAGACATGGCAATGGCAGCAAAAGTCTCGGAGAATACATAACGCCGTTTGCGCAACGGACGGCCATCGGCTGTCACCTCAAAGAACATACGTCCATCCGTATCAGTACAATGCTGTTCTATAAAATCAATACAACTTTTAGAGGCTGCCAACCACTCCGGGTTCTTCTCGATGTGATTGTAGGCATAAGAGGTAATAAATCCGAACCTGCCTTGAAACCAGACTGACTTGGTGCTGTCTATCAGACTACCATCCCGGTTCACGCAAGTATATACCCCTCCGTTCTGCCTGTCTAAGCCATGTTTAAGCCAGAAAGGCAAGATGTCATTGGTCAGGCTCTCCCGATAAGAAGCAGCCCAGGCATTCAAATAATTGTCAACATTCATAACAGGAAAGTTTTAAAATTGGTTGCAACGCTCAAAGAATCCGATGGCTTCAAGTTGCTCCCTCATACGTATCTCCTCCTCATCGGTCATGTTCTGGAAAGGTGTACGGTTTTTGCCCAGATCAAGACCAATCAGTTTCATAATGCGCTTGCCAGCCACGATGTTTCCACGATAATTGCAAATGACATTGATAACTTCCTGTGCAAAGTTCTGACGTTCACGGGCCAATGCCAAATCTCCATTTTTCCAAGCATCCAAAATACCTACCAGCTCCCGACCGTTATAATTCGTTGTTCCTCCAATGCCACCTTGGGCACCTCCCATGGCCAGACAAGGCAATATGGTTTCATCTTGTCCATGCAGCATATCGTACTTGCCATTCTTATACAAACGGCACTGGTTGTATTCATACAGACTTTCAAAAGTATATTTGATACCGGCAAAATTAGGCACACGTCCGTCTACTGCCTCCAAGAACTTGACCATGGACAAATATGCGCCATTGAAAGCCGGAATATGATAATAGTAGAAAGGCAGGTCGGGAGCACCGGCAGCTATCTCCTCAACATATTTCACCAATTCTTCTACCCGATTGATTTTCGGAAAAGGAGGAGCCATGGCACCTACCCCCCAAGCTCCCATCTTCTGGGCATGCTCGGCCAGCTTACGGCTGGACTTGACACAACAACTGCCTACATGCACAATGACTTTAAAACCTTCCGGAGCTGCTTCCAGCCAACGCTCGGTCAACTTCATACGTTCTTCTTCGGTCAGCATATACCCTTCACCCGAAGAACCATTGATAAAAACGCCCTTCAGGCCATTCTTCTGCAACATCTTTGCGTATGTTCCGATAGGTTCATAATTCACTTCGCCATTCGCATAAAACGGAGTGAACGGCGCATCAATCAATCCGACAATTTTCTCCATAAACTTGTTGATTTTATAAGTAAACAAATATTATACAATAATTAGCATATAGAACAAGGGAAGCCTTTCTGAAGAAGCTGGCTGTTTTCATCATACGCGACATCCCCACTTACCACCCTATTCCATATTGTCTGTCTTCGGCCGCAAGAAGTAAAGCTGCAACCCCAAAGCTATCAATACCACTATACTAAGCAAAGCAAAGCCTTGCCCCAGATTACCTCCGTCTGTCCATTTTCCAAAAACCTCAGTAACCGCTGCTCCGGCAAACACACCAGTCATATTCATCAACCCATAAGCCGTACCGCGGTATTTGGCTGAGACAAACTGGCAAAGAATGGGCATGTTGTTTGCATCAAAAATGCCATAGCCTATCCCAAACAGTAGTCCCGCCCCTACTACGGCTGGCAAACTATGCCCGAACCCCAGCAGCAATAAAGCAGGAACGGTCAGACCTAACCCTATGGCACCTGTATAAACACGGCCACGTATGTTGCGCTGTACCCAACGGTCGCTCAATATTCCTCCCATAATCACTCCTATGAAAGAAGATACTGCTATGGTGATGGTTGAAATAGGTCCGGCTTCAGACATGGGAATACCCAAACTCTCCGAAAACAAGGTAGGAGACCAATTCTTGATGGCCCACCCCGGAAGACTGGGAGCTGCAAAATAGAATAGGATAATCCAGAAAGCCAGCGTGGAAAACAATACCCCCAAACCTGCAAACAAAGAAGGCTTCTTTTCCTGACTTTCCTTCACGCTCCGGGACACCACGGCATGATGAGGATTTTCATGAAGCAGAACAACCAGCAACAAGGAATAGACGACCCCGATAATGCCAAACCAATGGAAAGTGGAATGCCAAGAAAACAAAGCGGCGATTGTTGCACCAAAGCCACCAATAGCCTGTCCTACGTATAAGCCTGTCATGTGAATTCCAATGGCCAAGGAGCGGGATTTCCCTTCATGCCAGTCTGCGATGAGAGACAAAGCGGAAGGTATGTAAAGAGCCTCACTGATGCCCATTATGGCACGAAGCCAATAAAGTTGGTGGAAGGTTTCGGCATATCCCATCATCCAGGTAACAAACGACCAGACAAACAGGCTTCCCACTACCAGCCACTTGCGGCTGACACGGTCGGCCACCATACCGGCAACAGGGCTCAAGAAACCATATATCCACAAGAATATGGCCATCAATGCGCCAAAAGCCTCTGCTTTATTCAATTCCACAATATCCACTTTCATGGCTTCCTGCATAGTAGAAAGCATCTGGCGGTCCATATAATTCAACAGGGCAACTACCCACAAAAGACCTACTACAATCCAAGGATAAAATTTACTGTTCTTCATGGCCATACTCCATTATAATTTAACCTTCGCTATTAATTTCCTTATTTTACCCTGCCCGATAAGAGGAGCATGCGTATCTTCGGGATAAACAATCACATATTCTCCCGGACGAAGATCTATATAAGTGGTGGCCCGGTCAGAATACAAGGCACAATCGCCTTCTTCACTGTAAGATTTTATTTCCTCGGTTACGTCTTCCAAAGGCTTCCAGCCTATCCGTTCTGCCCCTTCCAAAAGGATGTGCACATCAATATAAGCCCGATGCACTTCCAAAGGCTGCTTATCGGCCGATACTCCATCGGCTGCTACATTGTTTATATACAGGTTATCACCGGCAATATCAATGCGCCCCAAGTCTGCATGAAGCAAATCGTGAGACTTTACATACTCAAAAAGAGTCCTGAACAAGGGATGAAGAGACTCTATCCGACTACTGTTTTTCAAATTAGATACTATCATTTTCCAAATTTTAATTATATTCAACCATTGCACGACAAAGATATGCCTAATTTTACAAACAGCCAAGAAAATAATTAATTATTTAATTTACAAAATCCATCATTAACGCTTGCGTTTAATTAATGGTACTCTGTCTCAATAAGACAACATCTCCGTAGTTTCACCATTGATGCACTGACACTGCATCTGTTATGGAAAACTACGGAGAGACAGTTGTTGTAAGCTGATGTTTAGAACCTGCAAAATTTTTCCTCGTAAAGATCTTATTCAGCCGCTTATCAGGTCAATTTTCAATCATACGGCTGCGCGCCATCAGGCAAGCTCCCACTACACCGGCTTTTTCCCTCAGTTTAGAAGCAATGATTACCGTGTCTTTGTTGACAAGATTCAGCGAATATTTCCGCACGGCAGTCTTAATGGGCTGAATAATATAATCTTCTGTCTGCGAAAGCGTGCCACCGATGACTACCATTTCCGGGTTGAAAATATTGATAAGTCCCGCTACATGCTTACCCAACTTTTGCCCTATCTCCTCCAGAATATCAATGCACAATAAATCTTCTCTACGGATAGCCTCCATTATCTCATCCAATGTCAACGGTGTAGACGTATTCAGCACTCGTTCCGACAGAATAGAACGCTCTCCACTTTTGATGCGTTCAATCAGAATGCGGTGCAAGGCCAATCCCGAAGCCTCCGTTTCCAGACATCCTTTTTTACCACAATGGCAAATCACTTCATTATCGAAGGCATTGATATGTCCGAACTCACCAGAAAATCCAGACTTGCCTACATACATTTTTCCGTCAATGATAATGCCCAGTCCCAATCCCCAACTGATATTGACAAAAAGGACATTCTTTTCACCCTTCACACCACCTTGCAGATATTCTCCGTAAGCCATCGCACGCGTATCGTTATCTATGCTTACCGGATAGCCTATCTTCCGACTCAGCACTTCTGCCAATGGCTGCTCAGAAAAATTGAATACGCTGTAACTGTATCCGGAATCAGGATTAACACGGCCGAAAATATTGATGCAGATGTTCAGAATCTTTTCAGCCTCCTGCTTATCCACCCGCTGAATAAAGGTACGAACCGTTTCACACAACAGGTCGAGTGATTCCGGAGTATTGTCAAATTTATAAGGCACATTCATCTTTAAATCCACCATGTCTCCCTTAAAATTGACAAGACCGATATCCAGGCAATAATTCTTTATATCTACCCCTACAAAATAGCCCGATTCAGGATTTAATCCATACATAATGGGATGACGGCCGCCTTCTGTTTCGAGCTTTCCATAATCTTTAATATAGCCGTCCTCACACATTTCGTTAATGAATTTAGCTACAGTCGGTACGCTTAAATTCAGTTCTTTAGACAAATCTACAATGGTAGAGCCGCCATTATATATATAATAGGTAATAATCTTTTTCTTCAAAATGGCATTCTTACTACCTTGTTCAATTTCTTTTAATAAATCATGTGCCATAAAACTTGTTTTGGTAATAACTTGGACAAATATACGCAAATATATTCACTTTAGAACATTTTATATCTAAAAAAAGGAATGGCAAAGTGATTTAAACTTTTTATGCACAACACCGGCACACCGTATACAGGGCGGTTCCTCTGATAAGCCCTTCGCTGAAAGCAGCCAAGCGATAAGCAGCCGGCTTCCAAACGATAAGCAGCAAGCCTGCTATATATATGAAATAGTATACTGATTATCAGCAGCATACCACTCAGCTTATTCATTGGTCGAAAAGCGCAAGTCCGTTCGACAAGGAGGTATTTTAACCCGATAAAGCATAACGACTTATCCGGCTTTTATGGAAGAAAGCGTTGCATGTATGAATATTTTATGTAAATTTGCCCGTAAAATTCTATCTGAACAACAAAAACTTATGCTGACTTTCCCCAATGCCAAAATCAACCTGGGACTGAACATTACCGAAAAACGTCCCGACGGATACCATAATCTGGAAACGGTATTCTATCCCATCCCCGTGACTGATGCACTGGAAATCATACCGGCAAAAACAACCGGCGGAACCTCGAAATGCACGCTGCATCTTTACGGCCAAACCGTTGAAGGCCGCCCGGAGGACAATCTCGTATGCAAGGCATACCACCTGCTGGATGCCGATTTTGATTTGCCTCCAACAGAGGTGTATTTGAGCAAACACATTCCTTCGGGAGCCGGATTAGGCGGTGGATCGGCAGATGCAGCTTTCATGCTGAAGATGCTGAATGAGGTGTTTGAGTTGGGAATAACAGAAAACGAACTTGAGGCCTATGCCACCCGTCTCGGAGCCGACTGTGCTTTTTTCATTCGCAACCGCCCTACCTTTGCCCAAGGCATAGGCAACATCTTTTCGCCCATCGAACTCTCACTGGCAGGCTACCGGATTTGCCTCGTCAAACCTGATATTTTTGTCTCCACGCGCGAAGCCTTTGCCCGGATCACTCCCCGGCGAGCCACGACCTCTCCGAAAGACATCATACGCCTTCCCGTGGAGGAATGGAGAAACTATCTGGCCAACGATTTCGAAGAAAGTGTCTTTCCGCAATTTCCGCCTATTGCCGAAATCAAGCAGGAAATGTACCGTCTGGGAGCGGTATACGCTTCGATGAGCGGCTCCGGTTCATCGGTTTTCGGATTATTCAAAGCAGGAACCGAGTTACCGGAAATGGACTTTGGAAAAGGGGTTTTCGTTTATCAGGGAGAATTATCATAACAAAAACATAAAGACACACCGATGCAAAAAGGCGGGAAAAGCACTCCGCATTCTTACATCGGTGTCGTCATTTTATCGTCACTTCTCTTAATACACCTCTACCTTATCGGCCAGTCTCTTGGCCTTATCCCGGAGGGCATCAAGATTGCCACCTGCCGGCGCATAGCACAGCACTACGCCCATACGCCGATTCAAACGGGTAGTCGGCTTACCGAAAATGCGCAAATACGTATCTTCTTCCTTCAACACTTCTTCTACGCCGCGGTAATTGGGAGTTTTCTGACTGGAAATGCCAGACAGTATAACGGCACTGGCTCCCATACGCTCCAGTTTAATGCCCGGGATAGGCAAACCTAACACAGCTTGCAGGTGAAGTTCAAACTCATTCAGGTTCTGAGTACCAGCCAACGTTACCATGCCAGTATCGTGCGGACGGGGAGATAGCTCGGAGAAGTACACTCCATGTTCATGGCTCAGGAAAAATTCCACTCCCCACAACCCTGCACCGGTCAAGGCGCGGGTCACTTTTTCTGCCATGTCTTGCGCTTCCTTCAGATGGGCAGGATCGATACGTGCAGGCTGGAAACTCTCCCGATAATCGCCATTCTTCTGTACATGCCCAATGGGAGGACAAAACAGAGTAGGCCCCTCCTTCTGTGTCACTGTCAGCAACGTGATTTCGCTGTCGAACCGGATGAATTCTTCCACAATCAACTCTTTGATGTCACCCCGGCTACCACTACATCCGTATTCCCATGCATAAGCCAAATCTTCAGGACCTTTCACTACAGACTGTCCTTTGCCGGATGACGACATCAAAGGCTTCACCACACAAGGATAGCCTATTTTCCCGGCAGCTTCCGTCAATTCCTCCAACGACTTGGCGTAAAAATAGCGTGCCGTTTTCAACCCCAGTTCCTTGGCTGCCAAATCACGGATAGCCTTACGGTTCATCGTGAAGTTAACGGCACGTGCACTGGGCACCACCTGTATGCCTTCCTGCTCAAAATCATACAACCGCTCAGTACGGATAGCTTCAATTTCCGGCACAATAATATCGGGACGATACTTACGGACCGCCCGTTCGAGTGCCTCACCATCGAGCATACTGAACACTTCACACTCGTCGGCCACCTGCATAGCCGGCGCCCCTTCGTATGAATCGCACGCTATGACATACTGTCCCAGACGCTGGGCAGCTATAACAAATTCCTTGCCCAGTTCTCCTGAGCCTAACAACAAGATTTTCTTCATACTAATTGAGTTATGAATACGACAAAAAAGTAACCGAAAAAGGCAGATACCCTCTCCGGTTACTTCAATTGGATTATTCTTACTGATGTTGTTCGCGCAACAAATCATTCACGGTCTTCACCGGATTGAAAGTGCTGAGGGGCACTTCAACAAAGACGGTATTCCAATCGCTCATTGCCCCGTTCCACAAACCAGGCAACTCAAGCGCCTTCAAGTCTTTGCCATTTTTCGACTTCCGCGAGATAAAGCCTGTGGCTTTGTCTACATAGCGGGTCAGGTCGAACTTATGTCCCTTATAGTCACGCACTGCACAAACCAAATCTACCGGATTGAAATGCGTGCCTTTCTCGAACATTTCCTTCTTCTGAGGGTCGTTCATGTCTATCTGCGAGCTTTCCAGTATCTGCAATGAGATTGTGCCGTCAGCATTATAAGCCAGGAACGGACCTCCACCCGGTTCGCCTACATTCTTTACCATACCGCAGACACGCATCGGACGGTTCAGTTTCTTCTTCAGGTAGATGACCAGCTCGGCATCTTCCAGATTCTTCACCTCTGGATTCTTGCAGTGAAGTTTCTTCTGAAGGAACTGAAGGATTTCCAACACCTGCTCGTGGGTGTACTTACCACTGTCCAGCAACTGGAGGTAGGCAAAAGCCTGCTGCTGGAGACCTACCAGCACACCGGCAATAACCTTCTTGTAGAGCACCGTGTCACCCTTCAGCTTGTCGGGCACCACATTGTCAATGTTCTTGATGAAGATGACGTCTGCATCCAAGTCGTTCAGGTTCTCTATCAGAGCGCCGTGCCCGCCCGGACGGAAGAGCAACTTGCCATTGTCGCGGAAAGGCTGGTTATTCATGTCTGCGGCAATAGTATCGGTACTGGGTTTCTGCTCGGAGAAGGAGATATTATAGTCCACCCCGTAATGTTTGGCATAGATAGCGGCTTTCTCATCCACCAATGCCTTAAACAAGGGACGGTGTTCGGGCGAAACCGTGAAGTGCACGTTCACCTTGCCGTTCTTGTTAGCAGCATAAAGGGCACCTTCCACCAGATGCTCTTCCACAGGAGTGCGGTTGCCATCTTCATATTTGTGGAACTTCAGCAGTCCCTTGGGCAGAGCACCATAGTTCAGTCCTGCCGCTTGAAGCAAGGCAGCCACCACTGCCTTGTAGTTACCGTCGGCCACCAACGAAGCTATATTCTTACCCTCAGCCTTCTGGCAGGCAGCATCCAGGTCTTGGTAGAAAGCAAAGTCCGTGATACGGTCGAAGAACTTCTTCTCAAAGTCAGTAGTAGGAACGTCATAATCCGCTCCCAGAAACTCGAACAGATTCTTAAACATGCGGCTGGCTGCACCCGAGGCAGGCACAAACTTCACCACCGTCTTATCCGTCTGTGTATAAGCCTCCCACGCATCCAAATACTTCTTCTGCTCGTCGGCGTCGGGAGCCAGGATTCCGTTGTCCACGGAAGCGGCAGCATAAAGTTTCAGATAGGGAAATCCCTTCTCAAAGCAGGCCAACTGCTCAGCAATCTGTGCCTCGCTGATACCTTTCTGGGCCAGCAAGTCTTTGTCTTCTTGTGTCATCATGATGTTGTACAATGTTTATAGGATGAAATTTGCCCAAAAGTACATATATTTCCTGATACAGACAAACTTTTAGAAAGAAGAAGTTGAACATGAAAGGAAAAAACCTGCATATTTGCCACATCTTATTACCTTGTTATGCAAGCGCGAACTCCTCTGGCAAACTGATGCCAGCTCAAAGCCCCCAGAGCTTTCTGCTTAAGAGCGGCACACCATGCACCAATGGCCTTACATCCATCTCCTGCCGGAAAATACGGAGAAGGGCATATTTTTTATACAAGAAGCCTGCTCCATGTAACAAGAAATTCATACCTTTGCACCATATTTACAATTTAGGTTACATACTATCTACTACACAATGAGCGAAAAAGCACCTTTCATGGTCTTCTCGGGCACCAACTCGAGATACCTGGCAGAGAAAATCTGCAATCACCTCAACTGTCCGTTGGGCAAGATGAACATCACCCACTTCGCCGACGGCGAGTTTGCCGTGTCTTACGAAGAGTCTATCCGCGGACGACACGTCTTTCTGGTACAGTCCACTTTCCCCAACTCGGACAATCTTATGGAGTTGCTCCTGATGATTGATGCCGCCAAGCGAGCATCAGCCAAGAGCATCGTAGCCGTTATCCCCTACTTCGGTTGGGCACGCCAGGACCGCAAAGACAAACCGCGCGTATCCATCGGTGCCAAGCTGGTGGCCGATCTGCTTTCAGTAGCCGGCATCGACCGACTCATCACGATGGATTTGCATGCCGACCAGATCCAGGGATTCTTCAACATCCCCGTTGACCACCTCTACGCTTCGGCAGTGTTCCTGCCCTACATCCAGTCACTGAATCTGGAGAATCTGGTCATCGCTACCCCCGACGTGGGCGGCTCGAAACGTGCCAGCACATTCTCAAAGTATCTGGATGTACCTCTGGTACTTTGCAACAAAACGCGCGAGAAAGCCAATGTGGTGGCCAGTATGCAAATCATCGGTGACGTACAAGACAAGAATGTTGTGCTCATCGATGACATTGTAGACACTGCCGGTACTATCACCAAGGCAGCCAACATCATGATGGAAGCCGGAGCACGCTCGGTACGCGCCATTGCCAGCCATTGCGTAATGTCCGACCCCGCTTCGTTCCGCATTCAGGAATCGGCTTTGACAGAAATGGTTTTCACAGACAGCATTCCCTACTCCAAGAAATGCGACAAAGTAAAACAACTGAGCATTGCAGCCATGTTTGCAGAAACCATCCGTCGTGTGATGAACAACGAATCAATCAGTTCACAATACATTATCTGACATAGAATCCTAACATAAAAAAGGGCGCATCATTCTTTCGTGATGCGCCCTTTTTTATGGATTGGCAAAACCGAAGTTATTCCACGGACGAGATACGCCCCATCTTATAAGTACCCTTCCGTGTAATACGCCCGTACTTATCTGTTTCCACAAAAGGCCCGTCTTTCTTTCCCTGCTTAAAGAAACCTTCGTAACGGCCTCCATCTTTGCTGGTCTGCACGCCGCTTCCTTCTTCCGCTCCATCTACAAATCCACCGCGGTATTCCGATCCGTCAGCCATCTTCAGAATGCCCTGCCCGTTGAACTTGTCGTCTTTCCATTCTCCTTCGTAAGAATCTCCGGCACTCCAGCGGTATGTGCCCTGTCCTTCGCGCAAGTTGTTTTTCCAGTCGCCTTCGTACACGGCTCCATTGGCCCATGTAAAGGTTCCGTAACCTTCCTTCAAGCCATTCTCAAAATGCCCCACATACTTGTCGCCGTTGGCATAATAGTAAATTCCTTCGCCCGTACGCTCTCCCTGCACATAATCACCCTCATAACGTTCTCCCGTATGGAAGAAATAGATGCCTTTTCCATCTTGTATGTCATTTACCCAACGGCCCACATATTTGTCACCATTGGCATATTCAAACGTGCCTTGTCCATTGCGAACATCAGCTTTCCACTCTCCGTCATATTTGCTTGAGTCATTCCAAACAAGGACTCCCTTGCCCTCTTTCTTGTCGTTTTTCCAGGTACCTACATATTCAGAACCGTTTTTCCATGTATAAGTACCCTGCCCTTCACGTTTATCATTCAACCAATTGCCTTTGTAAATATCACCATTATAATAATACATGACACCCTCACCGCTCTGGAAGTCCTGATACCACATACCATCATAGCGGTTGTTATTCATAAAGTAGAAAATGCCATGACCATGCTGCTGGTCCTGATACCAGTCTCCGTCATAACGTTCACCATCGGCAAAAGTATAAACGCCATGCCCTTGACGCTTGCCTTTGACATACTCGCCTTCGTAGACATCGCCGTTTTTAAAAACAGTCTTTCCTTTGCCATTGGGCCTGCGACCTTTCATCTCACCGGTATAAACCGAGCCGTCTTTAAACGTATATGAACCTATCCGAATTTCGGATGAAAAAACTCCTTTCAGTTTTCCCCAAAAACCTTCCTTTTCCTGCGCCTGCAAGGGGGATTGAGCCGCACACAAACAAGTGAGGGTAAACGCCAATATATAAATTTTTCTCATAATCAATGAAATTCAAGCTTTTTCCGGTATATCTTCTCAATAGACGAAATTTGCGAGGACAAAGTTACAACTTATCCTCAATAATCGGGATGGAACCACTCCTTTTAGGGATTTTTTTCTCCACACACCACGACTTTTAAAGTTTCTTTACATAAATACTTCTGCGCCAAATCACGCAGTTCCGAGGGAGTTACCGTGTTTATAGCTTGAGCGACCTCAGCAAAATAAGACCTGCGAAGGCCGGAAACCTGAAGGAAAATCCAAGCATCGGACAGAGAAAATACCGACTCATAACTGCGGCATGTGTCTCCCAACATATAATGGCGTACCCGTGTAAGTTCGTCGTCTGACACCAGTTCCGTCTGCAAACGATCCATCTCAGCATAGACTTCATGCACCAGAGGTCGCACATACTCACACGCCGTATCGGCAGCAATATTCAGGACTCCCTCGCCGATATAAGGCAAAAGTCCGGCAGAAATGCCATAAGTATATCCTTTGTCTTCGCGTATGTTAGACATAAGACGGCTTCCGAAATACCCGCCGAAGAGAGTCAGCAAGACACGGAACTTCAAATAGTCGGGATGGTGCTGGCTCAGCGACAATGCCCCCATGCGTACAGCGCTCTGGGCCGCCCCTTTACGTTCGATAAAGAAGTCCGACCCGGTAGCGGAAACGGGTTGAAACTCCAGATGCCCAGCACGCTTAAAACCGACTCCGAAAGGTTCGGCACCAAAACGTTCCTCTACCAACCGCAGGCTATGTTCATCTATGCGCCCTGCCAGATAAACCGTACAATTGGAACTATGATAATAGCGTCTGTAAAAACTCCTCAATACATCGGGGCAAATACGGCGGTAATCGTCTTCACAAAGTTGGTGTCCCAGAGGATGGGCAGAGCCGAAAAGCACGTGCATCAGTCTGCGGCTGGCCTGGGTATCGGCTTTAGAAGAGTTGACTTGGAATTGCCGGAGATTAGTTTCCAGCACCACCTCGAACTCTTTCTGCGGGAAAAGAGGCTCCTTAACAATAGATTCCAGCACATCAAGCGTCTGCGGCAGATATTTGCCCAATGAATAAAGAGTAAGATAGGTATATTCGGCAGCACAAGCCAACTCCAGCCAGGCACCGTAATAATCAAGTCTTCTGGCTATCTCATCGGAAGAGAAACGGTCGGTGCCTTCGCGCAGCATACGGTTGGTAAAAAGTGCCTGCAAAGGTTGCTCCTGATGCCAACGCCCGCCTTCAAACAACAAATCAATGCGCACCACATCGCTCTCACCGGCATTCAACACATATACAGGAATACCGTTGGGCATATCGTAGCGAAGGGGTTCACGCACTACGAAAGATGCGGGAGCCTGAATATCCGGTGGGGTAGTTCTGTCTAAAATACTGCTCATGGCCTTGTTCCGAATGAGATCATGTGAATTTTTTCTTCCCCCTTGGCATTGCATCCGCATTCGATACGCACATCTTCTTCCAACCGTGTGTCATAATCAGAATCATTACTGAATAAGGGAATATAAAATTTATCCGTCTCTTTATCTGATTCTAATAACCTTTTATCTATTTCTCCCCAATTCTCTACCCGCGCATTGTTCCTTTTATTTTTCTCCTGTTTCTCCCGGATTATTTCAGCCATATCAACAGCATTTTTCGTAGACAAATCTTTGTTGGAATCCAATATTCCCTCTGTGCCTTGCTTTCTATCTTTCCAGATATGGTTCATGACTTTCAATATCTCAAAAGACAAATAATCTGGTTTGAAACGCAGGGTTCCAAAATCGCGCCGCTTGGTCGCATCATCAATTAACGGATCCGCTATGTGCTTCATAGCAACTTCTATCTCCGTATTATAATTGCGGAAAAGCATCTCCAGTTCATGCAACAGGTCAAACTTGGCAGGTTCTTTATAAAACTGTTCCAGATACAAATCCTTTGGCAATAACTGCAATTTCAGGAAATGTTCTTCCGAAGGATATGTACCGGGAGCTTTCTCAAACTTCATCTGCATGGCTAATGTACAGACCTTATTGCGATACAAGTGACGGATAATATCCATCAGCAAGCGCCGCTGACATTCCTTGTCTATGCGTTCTACGCCTTTCACCGTTTTCCACGAATACCATAAAGAGCCTACTGAGACCAGGAAGCTAAGGATGACCAATACATTCCATTGATCCAATCCCGTACTGATCCACAACTCATATATAGTATCTCCTACAGTTATCAACATTTCCAACATGCCATTACATTATTTTATCCAATTCCTCAATACCTTGTTTCACATACGTCCTCCCCCAATCTTGCGGTTTATACACCTGACCGTCACACGAGAGCAAATCCACATCCAGGCGGATGATTTCGCCTGCGCGCTCCTGGCGCGTCGACCCAGCTTCGCGCTCGATGCTCTTCAGGAAGAAAGATACATCAGCTGGATTCATTTCCGATTCAAAACGAGCCACCTGGTTGGCAAAGAGAGAGGCACGTTGCAGGTTCAGCGGCAAGGTATCGACTTCATGCGAAAAGCGGATACCCGGAAAGCACTCCGACAACCGCTTGCGGGCAAATGCCAAGTTGACATGCCGCTGCTCGTTGCTTCCTATGCAAACTGTATAAATCATTTTCCTTCGCAACGGTATTCTTATTCGAAAAACTCATCCAACCCCTCTACAGGTTCATCGCCCTCGAAAAGATTCTTGCCAGCCACATCGTCCGCACAAGGGTCGTAATCGGGCGGGAGCTGGAAAGTTTCGTTCTCGTCATATCCCAGACTCTTGTCGGCAAAGACCTTGTTCATAAACTTCGTCCAGATAGGCAGAGCCGTCGAAGCGCCCTGGCCATGCAGCATGGTGTCGAAATGGATGTCGCGGTCTTCGCCGCCAAACCAGCAGCCGGACACCAGCGAGGGGGTGAATCCCATGAACCATCCGTCGGAGTGAGCATTGGTCGTACCCGTCTTGCCCCCCATATCAGCTTTGATGCCATAGCGGCGGACACGCCCTCCGGTCCCCTCGTTAATAACGGCGCGGAGCATGACAAGCATCTTGTAGGCGCTGGAAACACTGATAACTTCCTGCATATCGGGCGCAAAAGTAGCCACTACGTTGCCTTCGCTATCCTCGATGTGGGTAACAAACAGGGGCGCCACGCGGATACCTTTGTTGGGAAAGGCCGTATAGGCACTCACCATTTCGCCTACAGACACCTCGCAAGGACCAAGGCAGAGGGAAACAGAAGGGAAGATGTCTTGGTTGCGGAGACCGAAGTTGTGGAGCAGGCGCTTCAGTTCGTATGGATTGAGCTTGCTCATCAGGTAAGCGGTTATCCAGTTGTCGGAATTGGCCAAGCCCCACTTCAGGGTGACCATCTCGCCCAAGCGTTTATGATTGGCATTACGGGGTGTCCAAGGTATGCCATTTTCATCCATCAGCGTATATTGCACGTGCCGCACTTCATCACAGGGCGAGAATCCGTTCTCCATAGCCAAGGTATAGACATAGGGTTTCACCGTAGAACCTATCTGGCGGCGGCCCACCATGGCCATGTCATACTGGAAATAATGATAGTTAGGTCCGCCGACATAGGCTTTGACATGTCCGTTGTGTGGATCCATAGACATAAAGCCTGCACGCAGGAAATACTTGTAGTAACGTATGGAGTCCATCGGTGTCAGCACGGTATCCTTCACCTGAGCGTTGTTCTCCCAGGTGAAAACAGACATCTCCTGCGGAGTATTGAAGGCCCTCTTGATTTCCTCTTCACTCTTACCCAACTTCTTCATCGTACGATAGCGATCGGATTGCCGCATGGCGCGGTTCAGTATTTCGTCCACCTGCTCCGGGGTAAGATTCCTGGTATATGGTGCAGTCTTCGATTTCTTCTTGTCACGGAAGAAATATCCCTGCATCTCACTAAGGTGCTCACTGACGGCCTCTTCTGCATACTGTTGCATGCGCGAGTCGATGGTAGTATGGATTTTCAACCCGTCTGTATAGAGATTATAGGGCTTGCCGTCTTTCTTCAGGTTTTTGTTGCACCAGCCATAGAGGGGATTGGTTTCCCAGTCGATGGAGTCTTCATAGAACTGTTGCCGCTGCCATCCCCGGTAATTGGCACGGTCGGGTTTCTTGGCTGTCATCACGCCACGCAGGTATTCGCGGAAGTAAGTGGCCAGGCCTTCTTTGTGGTCTACCCGGTTGTAGTGCAACGTGAGAGGCAAAGCCTGAAGCGAATCACACTCGGCCTGAGTGAGGAATCCGGCCTTGCGCATCTGGTCGAGCACCACATTGCGGCGTCCGCGCGTCTGTTCCTTGCGGCGCAAAGGGTTGTAAAGCGAAGGGTTCTTGCACATGCCCACCAGCGTGGCAGCCTCTTCAGTCTTCAGGTCGCGGGGCAGGCAACCGAAGTAAGTATGTGCAGCGGTTTTGATGCCCACGGCGTTGTTAAGGAAGTCAAACTTGTTGAGATACATCGTAAGGATTTCCTCCTTGGTATAGTAGCGCTCCAGCTTGACGGCAATAACCCACTCGATAGGTTTCTGGAAGAGGCGTTCCATCACGTTGTCCGCACTGGGCGAATAAAGCTGCTTGGAAAGTTGCTGGGTGATGGTACTACCCCCACCGGCGTTTTTCTGCATCAGGATACCACGCTTGAAGATGGCGCGGAACAGAGCCTTGGCATCAATGCCCGAATGACGGGCGAAACGCACATCTTCCGTAGCAATAAGAGCATGAATGAGATTGGGAGACAACTCGTCGTAGCCCACATAGACGCGGTTTTCCTTGCTGTAAGAGTAAGTACCCAGCACCTTGCCGTCGGCAGACAGGACTTCCGTAGCAAACTTATAGTTAGGGTTCTCCAGGTCTTCCACCGGAGGCATATAGCCTATCCATCCTTTTGAGATAGAATAAAAAAGCACCACGCACGCCAAGACGCACAGAGCGAGGAATATCCAGAGGGTCAGTATGATTTTCTTTATCATTGTCTGTCATTGTTGTTTTTAACCGGACAAAGATACAAACTATTTTCTGAATACCCAAAACGGGAATGGCGATTTAAGCGCCCGCACATCCGGCTGTTTGCTTCTTATATAGATGCAGTCTGCTTCCAAGCTATAAGGAAGCCGCTCCCAAAGTATAAGAAAGAACAGAGGAAAGCATCGGCACATCAGGAACAGAGCACCCCCCTCCGGCATCACACATCTGAAACATCCCGGTAACACATCGCTCCCCCGACCATGCTTGGAACGACAGCAAAGAAGCATCACCAACACATATATCTATAGTACAGAAGAAACCGATGTGTGAAAGCAAAAGACCAACTATCGTGGGATGATGGTGAAAAGAAAGACAAGACATTTCGAGCTTTAATCCGAGACTTTGTCTGCTCATGGCCAAGGCTTTGCAAAAGGAAGGATTTTCCTTGCCCCAACACACCAATTCCCGCCAAAAAATTTCCATATTCCAAAGGAAATACGTACCTTTACGCTCTCGAAAAAAGACAATCACACCAACAATATGGAAAACAGAAGTTTAGTCACCATCGCCAAACACAGCAAAGAGAAAATCCTCTACATGCTGGACATGGCCAAGGAATTTGAAGCACGCCCCAACCGCCATCTGCTGGACGGGCGGGTCGTAGCCACCCTATTTTTCGAACCCTCCACTCGCACGCGCCTCAGCTTCGAGACAGCCGCCAACCGCTTGGGCGCCCGTGTTATCGGCTTTACCGACCCCAAGGCCACCAGCTCGTCGAAGGGCGAAACACTGAAAGACACCATCAAGATGGTAAGCAATTATGCCGACATCATCGTTATGCGACACTATCTTGAAGGGGCCGCACGCTACGCCAGCGAGGTGACCAACGTACCTATCGTCAACGCCGGCGACGGAGCTAACCAGCACCCCTCGCAAACCATGCTGGACCTCTATTCTATCTACAAGACGCAGGGCACGCTGGAGAACCTCGACATTTGCCTGGTAGGCGACCTGAAATACGGACGAACCGTCCACTCCCTGCTAATGGCCATGCGCCACTTCAACCCTACGTTCCACTTCATCGCGCCCAAGGAATTGCAAATGCCCGAGGAATACAAAATCTATTGCCGTGAGCATGGCATCCGCTTTGAGGAACACACGGACTTTACCGAAGAGACCATCAACCGGGCAGACATCCTCTACATGACGCGCGTGCAACGCGAACGCTTTACCGACCTGATGGAGTACGAGCGTGTGAAAAATGTCTACATCCTCCGCGCCAAAATGCTGGGCCATACACGCCCCAACCTGCGCATCTTACACCCGCTTCCCCGCGTAAACGAAATCGCCTACGACGTAGACGAAACCCCGCAGGCTTATTACTTCCAGCAAGCGCAAAACGGCCTCTATGCGCGACAGGCTATCTTGTGCGACGTACTGGGCATCACACTCGACGACGTGCGACGGGACACTATCCAATAAAAGACTCATCATGAAGAATGAAGAATCGGTGCGTGGCATCGGAAGCTATCCGCGCAGAGAATTTCTTCATTTCGCACGATATTCTTCATTCTTCATTTTATTTGATTCTTCATTCATCATACTTCATTTAATTTAGACTCTTATGAACGACAAGAAAGAACTACAGGTAGCCGCACTGGAGAACGGCACTGTCATTGACCACATACCCTCCGAGAAACTTTTCACCGTGGTGTCTCTCCTCGGCTTGGAGCACATGAGCAACAACATCACTATCGGTTTCAACCTCCAAAGCAAGAAACTGGGCAAGAAGGGCATCATCAAAATTGCCGACAAGTTCTTCACGGATGACGAGATAAACCGTATAGCTGTCGTAGCTCCCAACGTCAAGCTGAACATTATCCGTAATTATGAGGTAGTGGAAAAACGCGAGCTCACCTTGCCAGACGAACTCATCGGCATTGTGAAGTGTGCCAACCCACAGTGCATCACCAATAATGAACCTATGCCTACGCGCTTCCACGTCATCGACAAAGACAAGTGCATCATCCGGTGCCACTATTGCGAAAAGGAACAGGAAAGGAAGGACATCACGCTGCTATGAAACAAGACTGGAAACCAGGCACCATGATATACCCCCTGCCCGCCGTTCTGGTGAGTTGTGGAAGTACACCCGACGAGTATAACCTCCTGACCGTGGCATGGACAGGCACGTTATGCACCAACCCGCCGATGTGCTACATTTCCGTGCGCCCCGAACGCCATTCCTACGACATCATCCGGCGCCGCATGGAGTTCGTCATCAACCTCACCACCACCGACATGGCACGGGCCACTGACTGGTGCGGCGTGCGCTCCGGACGAGACTACAACAAGTTCCATGAAATGGGGCTCACCCCTGGCCGATGCACCGTGGTCAGTGCCCCCTTAGTGGAAGAATCTCCGTTGTGTATCGAATGCCGCGTCAAGGAAATCCTTTCGCTCGGTTCGCACGATATGTTCATAGCCGACGTGGTAAACGTGCGCGCCGACGAACGCTACCTCAACCCAGATACTGGCAAGTTTGAATTGTCCGAAAGTCACCCGCTGGTTTACGTACACGGCAATTATTACGAACTGGGCAGCCGTATCGGTAAATTTGGCTGGTCGGTAGAAAAGAAAAAAGACCGTTAACCCCATGCGCACCTCACCATTTCTGTTAAACCTCTGCCTGCTCCTGCTATGCTCTCCTCTCCTGTGGGGGCAAACGAAGCCGGGAAATGACGGGAAAAAAGAAGAACAACCCGTCACCGCCAACTTCGGCGCAAAAGCGGGCTTCACCGCTGCTCTCTCGCTGCTGAATGACTTCAGTATAGGCGGTACGCCTGTCGAGCAGGTGCAAAACAACTACAAAGTGGGGTATTTCGCCTCGTTGTTCATGCGCATCAACTTCGGCAAGCATTTCCTGCAACCTGAAGTTTCGTACAACGTCAACCAGTGTGACGTGTCATTCAACAAACCCGGACTACCCAGTGCAGCCGGGTCCGTTGCAACCACAACGGCTTCCATTGAGTCGAAGATACACAGCATCGACATACCTGTCATCTATGGGTATAATTTTATCAAGACGGGCCCCTACGCCATGTCGGCGTTCGGAGGTCCTAAAATACGATATATCTGGCGGGACAAAAGTGACGTCACATTCAGAAACTTCGACCAGACCAACATCCACGAAGAACTTCGGCCGCTCAATCTGAGTTTTACATTGGGCGTGGCCGTCACAATATCACGCATCTTTTTCGACTTCCGCTACGACATCGGTTTGCTTGACATGTCCAAAGGAGTAACTTGCCAACCGGCTGATGAAAGCGAAACAGATAATACCATCCGCTTCCGCCGACGCGACAACATACTGAGTTTCTCGCTGGGGGTATTCTTTTAATGGCATAAATTCCCGCCGATTCTTTCCCGGAATTCATTAATTTATCCTACCTTTGCAAACGAAGCGGAAAAGAAAAATTAGCGGGGCAAAACCCTACAGCTACGGATGACAGGCTCCTACAGTCTGCACCTGCCGCCCGCTACTGTTTATTGTTAAATTATTCATTTAATATCCATACAAATGAAAAGAGACGACCTGATTTTCGACATCATCGAAAGAGAACACCAACGTCAGTTAAAGGGCATCGAACTGATTGCCTCCGAGAACTTTGTAAGCGACGAAGTAATGCAGGCCATGGGCTCCTGCCTGACCAACAAATATGCCGAAGGCTATCCCGGCAAACGCTACTACGGCGGATGCGAAGTGGTGGACGAAAGCGAACGCTTGGCCATCGAACGTATTAAGCAGATATTCGGCGCCGAATGGGCCAACGTGCAACCCCACTCGGGCGCACAGGCCAATGCTGCCGTTTTCCTGGCTGTACTCAACCCGGGAGACAAGTTCATGGGCCTCAACCTGGCTCACGGCGGACACTTGTCGCACGGCTCTCATGTCAACACTTCCGGCATTCTCTACACGCCTTGCGAATACAATCTGAACAAGGAAACAGGCCGTGTAGATTATGACCAGATGGAGGAAATCGCCTTGCGCGAACGCCCCAAGATGATTATCGGCGGAGGTTCGGCTTACTCCCGCGAATGGGATTACCAACGTATGCGCGACATTGCCGATAAGGTGGGCGCCATTCTTATGATTGACATGGCTCACCCGGCCGGACTTATTGCTGCCGGCCTATTAGACAACCCGGTGAAATATGCCCACATCGTCACTTCTACCACCCACAAGACATTGCGCGGACCCCGCGGAGGCATTATCCTGATGGGCAAAGACTTCCCCAATCCCTGGGGCAAGAAGACACCAAAAGGTGAGGTGAAGATGATGTCGCAACTGCTCGACTCTGCTGTCTTCCCCGGCATACAAGGCGGACCGCTGGAACATGTCATCGCAGCCAAAGCTGTAGCTTTCAACGAGATTCTGCAACCGGAGTGGAAAGAATATGCCACGCAAGTGAAGAAGAATGCCGCTGTATTGGCTCAAGCACTCATCGACCGTGGATTCAGCATCGTCAGCGGAGGTACGGACAATCACTCGATGCTGGTGGATCTCCGCACGAAATATCCTGACCTGACGGGTAAGGTGGCAGAAAAGGCGCTCGTATCAGCCGACATCACGGTGAACAAGAATATGGTGCCATTCGACACCCGTTCGGCTTTCCAAACATCGGGTATCCGCCTGGGCACGCCTGCCATCACCACACGCGGCGCCAAGGAAGACCTCATGCTGGAAATTGCCGAGATGATTGAAACAGTCCTCAGCAACGTAGACAACGAGCAAGTCATTGCACAAGTCCGTGCCCGCGTCAACGAAACGATGAAGAACTATCCGCTTTTTGCCTATTAAATGAAGAACTGACAATGAAGAATGAAGAATTTGCAGGCCATCCATCCGGCTGCGGTTCTTCATTCTTCGTTTGTTTGTTCATCATGCTCCGTTCTTAATTCTTTATTTGACAAGTGAAACGCACAATCTACATTTGCCTCTCCTTGCTGGTGATAGGGGGTATCACCTACTTCTCCTTGCCCTACTACGCCCGCCAGGCACTTATCCACCTGATGCCTGTCGTAGACGATTTAGAGACTTTCCACCACGACACCGTGCGCCATAATTCTGCCAACGTCTGGCACTGGCCCCACGACAGGCAATACAATCAATACCGACTCACCGCGGATGATGCTGCCTACCTCGACTCACTGCACACCCTCTCCTTCCTTGTCATCCGTCATGATAGCATTCTATTCGAATCGTACCGCGATGGGTGGAACGACACCCTGACCTCTAACCTTTATTCTGCCACCAAAACTATCGTTGGCCTGCTCACTGGCATTGCCCTCGATGAAGGAAAAATACAAAGCCTCGATGATCTTGTATCGAGCTATATACCTACCTATACCCAAGGGCGCCAGGCCGATGTCACCCTGCGCCACCTCCTGACCATGAGCGGGGGCATGGCATGGGACGAAGCCTATGCCTCGCTCTTCTCCGTCACCACTCACGGATACTATGGCAACGACCTCTACGAACTGGTAACCAATCTGGATGTAACAGAAGAACCTGGCGTGCAATTCTCCTACCGCAGCGGCGAGACCCAGTTATTGGCATTCGCACTCGAAGCTGCCACGGGACAGACCTTAAGCAAATACGCCGAAGAAAAACTATGGAAACCGATGCAGGCCGAACGTGATGCCTACTGGCTGCTCGACAAAGAAGGAGGCGATGAAAAAGCCTTCTGCTGCTTTCACACCACAGCACGCGACGCTGCCCGCTTCGGACGACTCTTGCTCCACCATGGCAATTGGAACGGAAAACAATTGGTGTCAACTGGCTATATGGACGAACTGATGCACCCCGCTTCCTACCTCCGCGACCAGTGGGGAAAGGACTCTCTCTCCTATTACGGACTCCAGACGTGGCTCTTCCCTTACCGGGGCGAGCAGATTCCTTGCCTCCGGGGAATGTTGGGACAATACATCTTTGCCATCCCCTCACGCCAGGCCATCGTTGTCCGCTTGGGAAGAAAACGGCATGATGTCTACTGCGGACCTTTCACCGTAGACATGACACGCTATCTGGACATTGCCATGAAGATATTGGATGCCGATTCACCGTTACACCTTTAAACTCCCTACAAAACAAGCTGAAACAAATAAGCAAGTATGCAAAATGATTTATCGGAGTATTTGTTGTCGAGGATATTTCACGCCCATCTTACAGTTTACCACTCTCCCCTGAAAATGAGGAGAAAATAGCATTTCTTACCAAGGGGTTCAGAGCATCTTTCATGGATACGGCATACCCTAGGCATTCCGGAAAAAACGTTTATACTTTGGAAGCCGACTCCCTATAGCTGGGAAGTCGGCTTCTAAGCGCCTGAAAACAAACTAGTTTATTAGGGGAAAGGCACTCTGAAGGAACAAGTTTGTATTTCGAACATATAAATATGAAATTGTTTACTCCCCATTATTACAAACTTGAACCTATATCCCGTTGGTCAAAAAACAATAATCAGCTACTCCATATTTTGATACATCGATAGCGAACAGCCTACGGCTTTCTTGAAATAGACCCCGAAGAACGATTGGTTGGGAAAATTCAACATATCGCTTACTTGCAGCACCGTGTACTGCCGGCTTCTCAGCAGGGCTTTTGCTTCCAGTATAACGTAATCCTGCACCCAATCTTTCACATGACGACCGCTGGCGGCAAGCACCATCTGCGAGAGGTACTTGGGTGATAGGCACAATTTGTCAGCATAAAAACCGATATTACGCTCAGAAGTATAATGTTCCTTGAGCAGTTGCATGAAACGTTCGAAGATACGGTCTTTCCGTGAGGATGGAAAAGCGGCGATGAGCGCATCTCCCTCTATGTGAACGAGGATATAAAAGACGAGGAAGACATACGCAACCTGCTTATAAAGACATTGGACGGTAAACAGTTGCGCATCGGTGATATAGCCCGTGTGGAACGGGAGTATTCAGAACCACAACGCAACGGTTTTTTCGTGAATGGTAAACCAGCGTTGGCCATTTGCATGGCATTGGAGCAGGATGCCATTGTGCCCGATGTGGGCAAGGCTGTGGACGCTCGTCTGGCAGAAATAACAAGGGATATTCCAGCTGGTTTTCATACGGAGAAGATATTTTTCCAACCCGACAAAGTGGATGATGCCATATCATCGTTCATGTGGAATACATATGAGAGAGTATTTGTTGCTGAATATCAGCAATATAAGAAAATAAAGGTACAAAAATCCGGCAAAGGAGAAACGGGGTATATAAGCTGTCTTTTGAGAGAGTGAGTGGAAAGGAAGAAGATGCGTGCGAAGATGAAGATTTAACAAAAACTTAACAATCAGTAGGCATTTTTGTCTTTTTACGCAGGTCTGTCGGAACGGGGGCAAAACAGCAGAGGACTTGTCGGGGAATTATTGATTATCGGTGAAAACCATAGCTTTATGTGTGTTATGAAGCAATAGAGGTACAAATGGCGTATGAAATAAGTCTTAAAACTCTGATTTTTGCTCTGCGAAGAAGGTCATTGATAGGAAATTCACTACCTTTGTATTTGGATTGTGGATTGGAGCAACTTTATTCAAGACATACGAAATAAAAAGTGCATTCGAGATGCAATGTTTTTATAGTTTTTGCATTTTTATAATAGCTAACAATTAAAAAGATAAAAATGAATACGAAAGACTTTTTCGGAATACTGCTTATGGCTATGTTTGCAGTGGTAGGACTAACAGCATGTAGTAACGATGATGAGCCTAAAGATTCTGTCAAAGAGATTAGAATGCAGATTTCAGCAGAAACAGGCGTGATGTATGCATGGGGCGACGACAAGAAGGAGAATCCCATCGAGTGTATGCTTGTCATGTCGGAAGATAATCCTGGAGTATGGGAACCTCTCGGTTTTGGAAAAATTGAAGGTTTTACCTACGAAAGAGGGCATGAGTATTATCTCTCGGTAAGGCGGACAATCCTTGCAAATCCACCTGCGGATGCTTCCGACCGTACTTATTCGCTTATCCGTATTCTTGAGGACAGAGTTGTCACGGAACCAGAAGTTCCGGTTGATGAAGAGATAACATCGGAAGAAGATATCGAATACCATGATTTGTGTCCTTTCGAGAAGTACGCAACCAGCAAGGGATATATTGTCGATGCGAATGGTAAAATATTCTATGATGACGGTTATGGCTCATCGCTGCCGTCATACGACAACGCCCGTATTTGGTTGGAAGATGTCCTTGACAAAGGAGACCCCAATTGGGTGAAATTCGAGTCCGTGCCTTACATGGCAATGTATTCGTTTGTTCTGTCTCCGTTCACCGATGACATTCGATTGGTAAGCAACGGTTCACATGGTCCGATGTTTAAGGATGTTGTACCCGAAGATGAGTTTACCCGTATTCAATCCATGCAATCCGGTGAAGAAGTCCGTTACGCACTCATCCTTGCCAATGTTTATAAAAAGGGACTTCAAAAGTTGGAATTTACAATAAAAAAGCAATAACCATTATAGGGTGACTCCACCTCGCCCTCTTTCAATCTTCCAATCATACCGACCTTCCGCGACATCGCCAACCTCTTTGAGTGTATGGCGATGTTTTATTTCGTCAAAGGGCTGTCTCTCCGCATAGTCACAATACCATGGAAAGAAAAAATGCTTATTCTTCTTTTCGTTCGTTTTATTTGTGTACATTTGCATCAAATAAAAGTTGTTTGACAGAAATACACCACACATCACAGAATTTGTGACTATTCCCAAGTCATTACCTCGTTCTATGAGAAATACTCATAAGTAGCTCATTTTTAATATATTCCTATTTTAATATCGTTTTTTCTTCATAAGAACGACACTTTTTATATTTTTGCGGATACATAAAAATAAGATATAAATATATGCATCAAGGTAGAATTATTATAATTACCGGTTCTCCCGGAACAGGAAAGACTACAATAGCGTCAATTGTTGCACACGAATCTGATTTTGCAAAGTCTGTACATATGCATACAGATGATTTTTATCATTATTTGAGTAAAGGTGCAATACCCCCACATTTACCTGAATCACAAGAACAGAATTTGGTTGTTGTCGAAGCATTTTTAGAAGCCGCAAAACGTTATGCGCATGGTGGGTATGATGTAATTGTAGATGGAATAATAGGACCTTGGTTTTTAGCTCCTTGGATGAAGATTGTACAGGAGGGGTATGAGGTTCACTACATTGTATTAAGAGCAGACAAAGAAGAAACGATGAAACGCGCAATTGAACGAACGAAATTAAGCAAAGAAGCAAATATTGAGTTAGTAGAAGTAATGTGGGAGCAATTCGCCAAGATTGGTGATTATGAATCATTTGTAATAAATACAACTGATTATTCTATTGGAGAAACCGTTTCAATAATAAAAGAACATATAAAGGGGAAAAAGCATTTACTTACATTATAAAAGAGAATATCACCGTGAAAGCCCGTTGCTCTGTGTAGAGTTGATTTTCAATGACTTTTATCGCTGAATATCAGCTACATGAGAAAATAACGGTACAACTATCAGTTAAGGAAAGGTGGGAGTGAAAAAATTGCTTTGAGGGAATGAAAAGTTTAGGAAAGACTTGAGTTTGAGCTGTAATATTTAACTAAATATTGACAGTTGATAAGTGTTTTTTGTAGGTGGTGGACGCCTTGAGGTAAAAATGTCGGCTAATACGAATTTAGGTGACTAACAATCCACCAAGTGAATAGAGAACGAGGAACCTACAAGCACAATAGCTTCAAATATCATTCATGGAGAGTGTGTATTCACCTGATTATTACTACTTTTGCAGAGAGAAAAAAATACCTAAAATAAATCGCGTTTATGAAACTTTCGGGGCTAAATCTGCATCTAACGAGGCAAAATAAAAAAAAACGAAGTATGACAGACCCACCAACTAACGAAAGGGATTTTGCCTCGCTCATAAAGCAGCACTCCCGAATTATCAACAAGGTCAGCTATTTCTATGCTACCGACAAATTGCCGTTTGATGACCTTCGGCAAGAAATCTATGTCAACATCTGGCTGGGATTAAAACAGTTCCGAGGTGACAGCAAAATATCTACATGGATTTATCGGGTAGCAGTAAATTCGGCACTCATGGCCTTGCGTTCGTCAAAATCAAACATAGAAACCGTATCGGTTGATTTTGGTCTGCTCGACCTCTCTTCCGAGAATGACGATGCGCAAAAGGAGAATCTTCAAGTTCTACACTCACTAATTAATAGACTTGAAGATATGGAGAAAGCTATCATACTCCTTTGGCTTGATGAGTATTCGTATGATGAAATAGCTGATACACTTGGCATTAAACGCAATACTGTTGCAGTTAAAATCCACCGTATTAAAGACAAACTTTCAAAACAGATGTAATATGAAACTCAACGAACTTAAAAAAAGCATGTCAACGCTTGAGCAGGTGCTCGCCAAGACAAACACCGATATAAAGATAAACGTGTCAGCCTCCAAAACAGCGCAGACCAAGATACTAAAAGAATTCCGCAAGGCATATACATCTTTGCTCTTACTAGCTATTATATTTGTGGCTGCGGCAATCTACAACATCAATCCAATCGCGTTTCCTCTCTATCTGAAAATATACCTGTCTTCGTTCCTCGCTATCGGTGCAATATGGTACATTTATCTGTACCGCAAATTAAAGAGCATCAACATAGCCGTCCTCTCTCCCAAACAACTTTTTTCAAAAACTGCAACTATCAAGTTGCTGACTTTATCGGGTGAAATATTCATCGGCATGTGTCTTGTTTTCTTTTTCGCCCTTCTTTTGCCGAGCGTATGGACTTTTCACCGTATTGGCTTCTGGATAATGACAATTGGACTGATTTTAGGCATTGTTTACAGCATATTCCATTATTGGCCGCAATACGTAATACTGTTCCGTGACCTCAATTCCATAAAGGAATAAATCCAGTCTATTTATACTCTTCAAGTAAGCCGCTCACAATCCGAGCGGCTTTCTTATATCGTAAACCACCTATTTTTGCAGGATGTGAAAGATGCGTGAAACCGCCATGTTTCACAACAATCATCTGACATACAACAAATTAATACAGCGTGAAAGCGTGAAGGATATAGGCAGAAAATCTTATATAGAGAGTGTGAAACATCGGATGCAAAGGCATAACCGCAACATCATACACCGCAAAGGGACATCTGGAGCATCAGAAAATACTGAAAGTGACACCCTCTTATTGTCAGGAGAGGAAGCGCTACCACCAGTCATCTGAAGAATGCCAACCTGCATCCGGGCGACGTAAAATGGCACTTTAGCAGCGTAAAGTGCCATTTTAGCCACATAACTCTAAGGTTTACTTACCTCAATTTCCAACCGGAACTATTTTTCCTGTATTTCCCATAAATGAGCATAAAGCCCTTTCTTCTGTCCCGCAATTTCAAACAGCCGGGCCAGACCTTCTTTTTTTTCTGTCTTGTTCATTGTGAAATGTTATTTTGAGATGATTCTGTATCCAAGTAACGAACTGAACTTATAGCACAGCCAAGGGATGCGACCTAATACCTGTCCAAAGAAGAATCCCCAGCGTGAGCGGAAAAACTTCATGTAATTGGCTTGGTCGATGAGTTGTAAGGCCGGCTCCCATTGCTCCACCAAATGTCCGTCGCTCAATCCCGACCGGATTTGTGCTTCGTGATGGCGGAGTGAATCCGGTTTTACACCGTGCCGGCTCATCATCGTACCGCACACATCAAACCACAGTTCACCTCCTCCGAAACGACTTGCTACGTGGTGCAGAAAAGCTCTTACCTGCTTCTCGTAAAAATACATCAGCACACCCTCCACAATAAAGATAAAATCCGCATCGGGATGTTTCTGCCGCAAGTCATCCATCCATTCGGTTTCCAACAGCGAAGCCGCGATATATACATTGCCTGGCTGTTCGGGTATCAACCCACGGCGTAACACAATGACTTCCGGCAAATCCATGTCATAAAACACTGCTTTCTCATTTCCTATTCGCTGGAAACGGGTATCCAATCCGCATCCTACGTTTACAACTACCGGGCAGGAATGAATGTTGATGAACCGTTTTACGGCACAGTCGAAATACCATCCGCGCACCACACACCCAACTTCACTCAGCCTTGCTCCGTCGAATTGGGAATAATCGTATTCCAGACTGTCTGCCAACTGTTCCGCAGCTTTGTCATTCAGAATGGGATTGGTACGACGGCTTTCTTTCGCTCTCATGTATAGCGGAATAAGCAGTGTTTCCGCTACAATGTTTTTAAATTCATGTTTCTGTTTCATTGTATGTATTGCAATTTAATAGTGAACTTTCGATTGAGTGAGAGCAAAGCGGCTTTACTTGCTTTGCCGAGCGTGAGAAAGGAGTGCAATAGTGAACAATATTCAGAATGGTTCATAAAAAAGGAGGGAACCTCCGTGAAGATTTCCTCCTTTCCAGCCGTCCTATGGCGGCTGTATCTCTATATGTCCGTTGTCTGTCTCTCATATTTTAATGATTGCCCTCCAACCCTGGATTTCAAAAAGAATATAGTCATGCAAGATGGCTTCCATCTCCTGCCTGGCTACTGAATGCATCAGCAGTTCCTCAAACATCGTGAACATCCATACCGTATGCAGGTGGATAATGAAATCGGAAACTGCCGTGTTGATTTCAGGATGTCTCTGCTGCATGGACGAGAACCATGCCTTGACCACTTCCGTAGAACGGTCAGTATAGTTTTCGCGAAAATGCTCCAACGAAGAGCCCTGTGAGCGGAACAGCAGAATTTCCATCAGTTCGCGGTGCGTGTCAACCAGTGAAACATATTCATCAATACATGCTCTCAGATACTTTTCCGACCGCATCATCATAATGTCCTCGCCCCGTATGCCGTGATGTTCCTGCAACATGGCCTCCAACGCATATAAAACCGGATGAACTACTTCACAGAACAGTTCGTCTTTGTTTGCGAAGTAATTGTAGATATTACCCACCCCTACACCAGCCAGCCCGGCTATTTCGCGCATGGTAGTTTTAGAATATCCCTTCTGCCCGAATTGCAGCTTGGCAACCGCCAATACACGACTGCGTATGTCTTCTTTCAGCACTTGCATTTGCAACAAACGATGTATTTTGTTTCTGCAAAAGTACAAGGCTTGAAATTATCCGACAATACCCATTTTAAGGGATTTTGCATTCTCCATATACATCCTCCCCGACTCCAGTACCGGTTACGTAGAGTCTACCGGCACCCTGCAAAAAAGAATGGCTGAATCATCAGCCCATCAGGTACACTGCCCTGCGCCCCATAGCTTTCTTGACTACACTCACCAATATCCACGAGAAAGCAAATATCAGTAAGGCCGAGGCCGGTATCCGCAAGCATACGGGCAGGGCAAACGTCTGGATAATCTGGTAACACAGCCCTACGAAGAAATAATGTACCATGTAAATGCCAAAACCACAGAAAGTAAGGTTGGCTAACATTCTTCCAGCCTTCGATTCGGCCGGAAGAGAAACGTGCTTCAACAGCAGGAACCAAGCTGCAGACATGCAAGCCACGTTGATAGTATTATAGGTCCAGAACAATTCTATCATCTCCGGCGTCTTGTCTGGCAGCGACATGATGTAGCCATAGCCCAGATAAGTGACCAGGAAGCCTGCTACCAACAAGACCAGTGCCACGGGCCATGTCCGGCTCCAACTCCAGTTGACGTGATAACGCAGGTAATGCCCCAATAGCAGATAGCCATTGAAACCTGCAAAATAATAGAAAAGCCCAAAGGAGTTCCACGTACAGGTGCCGAAAGCATAAGTGCTGACAAACTGATGGAAGTAAGGCAGGAACGTGCTGAGTCCCCATAAGCCCAGAACCACCTGCATCTGCCGTTTCGTGGCACGCTCCACCCAAGCCGAGAAGATGGGCATATAGAGGTAGAGTCCTATCAGCATGTAAATGTACCACATGTGCTGCGCAATGAAACTGAACGTATAAGGAATGCGCAGGATATTGGCCAGACTGGATTGGAAAGACTGACTGTCGCTCTCTGCCCAGATGAAGCACGTATAGACAATGCTCTTGTCCAGCCCCAACAACCCCGTAATCCACGGGAAAAGGTAGTAGAGCACAGACCAAATCAGGAAGGGCCACAGCACACGCAGGATGCGTTTCTTGTAAAATGCCCCCATCGATTGACGGACAGGAAACATCAACGCTCCAGTTATCATCACAAACAACGGCACGCAAGGGCGCACAAAAGCCATCCAACGCTCACCCCACGTCAACATGGCAGGGTCTACGGGACCTCCCACATCGGCGTTGGCATAGGTAGCCGTAGCATAAAAAGGGTCTGCAGCATGGCAGCACAACAAAAAGAAAAAAGCAAACAGCCGGACCGCATCCAACCAAACGATTTGTTTCTTCATTTCAACATTTTTTTCTTGGTGACAAAGATAAGAATTCTAATTGAAACGCAATGTATCTTCAATCAACAGAAAAATCAGAAAAGGCATATCAAGTCTGTTGTTCACTTCCAGATAAAAAGAAAAGCTAATGCTGACGTACCAAATGCAAGCGATGGTCGATGCAAGGCGGTAATTCCTCTTCATAATGTGTCACCATCACCAAAGTTTTGTTTTGTCTGCGACAAAAGGCTTCAATAACCTGACGCGCCAACCAACGCCGTCCACTATCCAAACCGTGTAAAGGTTCGTCAAGAATAAGCAACTCCGGGTCTTTGACAAAAGCACGTGCCAACAGACAAAGGCGTTGTTCTCCGCTGCTGAGAGAAAGAAATGGCCGGTCCTGCAAAGCACTGACACCTAACGTATCCATCCACCACCGGCATACATCCAGCTCGTCTGCCTTAGGACGGCGATAAAGTCCGATGCTGTCGTGCAAACCACTGGCCACAATATCCACAGCCGGCAAATTTTTCTGATAAGCACGGTGCATTTCAGGGCTGACATAACCAATATGCCGCTTAATATCCCAAATGCTTTCCCCTGAACCGCGCTGACGTCCGAAAAGTCTGATATCACAAGCATACGACTGAGGGTTATCGGCACAGACAAGACTGAGAAGAGTAGACTTTCCGGCTCCGTTCTCTCCACTCAATGCCCAATGTTCTCCACGATGTACAGTCCAATCCAAATCTCTCAGAATAGTACGGTCATCGTAACGGATACTGACCCGGTTAAGCAGTATCACTTCTTCCGACATATAATCCGTATGCCTATAGGGCAACTCTGCAATACGCCTGAAAAGGTCTCTGTCTGCTGTTTCCGGTAATACCCGGCTGCATTGCCGATAGACTTCTGCGGGCAGTTTCTCTCCCACCCGTTTTCCTCCGACAGGAACTACATGAGTGATAAAAGACGGAATATCACGCTCTACAGAAAGTACCAGCACCAGTTGCAACGAACCGAGCGTAGAAAGCCGATTCAGCAAATCGGTCAACAAAGCACGGGCAGAAGCATCTAAGCCAATGAAGGGATTGTCCAGAATCAGCACCCGAGGCATGGTAAGTAAAGCCTTGGTCAATTGAAATTTGCGCAATTCACCACTGGAAAGAAGTATGACCCGCTTGTCCAGCAAAGGGCGCAGGCCGAACATATCGAAAAGGGTACATACCTCTTCCGTCTCTTCATAATTGCCCAGCAAATCGCGCACCAGCGGAGCTTCTTCCTGGTCGTGCGCATTCCACCGCTGCTGGTAATAATAGTTGGCATCGGCACTGCCATAAGTGTCACGAAAAGCAATATACCTGATGTTTTCATAAACAGTCTGCCTTTCCGAAGGACGGAAATCATAACAGACACTGCCACTGAGCAATGGATATCTGCCGGTCAGCAAGTCCACCAACAAGCTCTTGCCTGCACCGTTAGGTCCGACAATAGCCACGTGTTCAGCGGGCTTCAGTTCCAGGCTGACAGGAGCCTCCAATCTCACCTGAGGATTGCGTGCCACGGCATCGGTCAACGCGATAGTGTATCTTTGTTCAGTCATATCTATGGTTTGCTAAGTGCGCGCAAAGATACGGAGTAATCAGACAAAAGCAACAAAAAGACCAAAATAGTTCGCCGATTGCGTGAGATTGCCTATCTTTGCCCACCCCTAAGGCAAGCTTTAGGGAAGTCAACCAAGTATTAACCCATAATAAAAAAGAGGAGAAAACTATGCCCATGCATACATGGTTCGAATGCAAGATTCGATACGAGAAGACAATGGAGAACGGAATGAACAAGAAGGTGACGGAACCTTATCTGGTGGATGCCCTGAGCTTTACGGAAGCCGAAGCACGCATCATCGAAGAAATGACCCCGTTCATCACGGGCGAGTTCATCGTATCCGACATCAAACGTGCCAACTACAGCGAACTGTTCCCCTCGGACGAGGAAGCTGCCGACCGTTGGTTTAAATGCAAGCTGGTATTCATCACACTGGATGAAAAGAGCGGAGCCGAAAAAAAGACCTCTACACAAGTATTGGTACAGGCAGCAGACCTGCGCGATGCTGTAAAGAAACTGGATGAAGGCATGAAAGGCACGATGGCCGACTACCAGATAGCCTCTGTGGCCGAAACCGCCATCATGGATGTCTACCCCTTCAGTGCAGAGAAGGATGACAAGCCGGAGGTACAGTCATGAGCAGCATTGCCGACAACCTGAAACAAGTTTGGAACGAGCTACCCCAGGGAGTACGGCTGGTAGCTGTTTCCAAATTCCACCCGAACGAAGCCATACTGGAAGCTTACCGAACCGGACAACGCATCTTCGGCGAAAGTAAGGTACAGGAAATGACAGCCAAGCACGACAGCCTGCCACAGGACATTGAGTGGCACTTCATCGGACACCTGCAAACCAATAAGGTGAAGTACATAGCCTCGTACGTGTCGCTCATCCACGGCATCGACTCACTGCGCCTGCTGGTCGAGGTAGACAAGCAGGCTGCACGGGTGGGGCGCGTCATCGACTGCTTGTTGCAGATACACATCGCACAGGAGGAGACCAAGTTCGGCTTCACACCCGATGAATGTCGCGAACTGTTGGACGGAAAAGAATGGAAGAGTCTGACCCATGTCCGTCTTTGCGGACTGATGGGCATGGCTACCAATACCGGTAATTTAGCACAAGTGCGGCATGAGTTTGACTCACTGCACCAATTGTTCCGGGAAATACAGAACAATCAGATGAGCGGCACATCCTGGTTCAGCGAGCTGTCGATGGGCATGAGCCACGACTACCACGAAGCCATCGAAGCGGGAAGTACGCTGGTGCGCATAGGTACACACATCTTTGGCGAGAGAGACTACTCCGCTGCAAAATAACCCTGCGGGGCAGGACGATACGGCTGAACAAGCGCTCTCTCCTGCCCGCCATCTCTTGCACAAAAGCACAGAACCATAAAAACATACGACAAAAAGTCGGCATAATAAAGTTTTTAATTACCTTTGTGCTACTAAAACCAGAAGACTATGACTACAGATGAATTCTTCACGAGAGAAGAGAAAAAGCAACTCTTCGCCCTCTACCGCAAACTGCTGCAACTCTCGGGTGATACGCTGCAGAAGGAAGACTGCCGCAACCTGAAGCAGCACCTCATCCGTTCTATGCAGACCCGCCCCGCCCCGCGTGACGTGTTTGGGTTGAACCCCATTGTCAAAGATATGCAGACAGCCGTCATCGTGGCTGAAGAAATAGGTATGAGACGGGCCTCCATACTGGGTATCATGCTACACGACCCCGTGCGCTGCGGAGCCTGCACAGCTGAAGATGTAGGACGTGAATTCGGCGAGGACGTGGCAGGTATCATACGAGGACTCATCCGCGTGCAAGAGCTTTATACAAAAAGCCCCAGCATTGAATCGGAGAACTTCCGCAAGCTGCTTCTGTCGTTTGCCGAAGACATGCGCGTCATACTCATCATGATTGCCGACCGTGTCAACATCATGCGCCAAATAAAAGACGCAGCCGACGACGAGGCACGGCGCCGCGTAGCTAATGAAGCAGCCTACCTCTATGCTCCTTTGGCACACAAACTGGGACTGTACAAGCTGAAGTCTGAACTTGAAGATCTGTCGCTGAAATATACCGAGCACGATGTCTACTACCACATCAAAGACAAGCTTAACCAGACCAAGGCGGCACGCGACCAATACATAGCCCGCTTCATCGAGCCTATTCGACGCAAACTTGAAGAAGCCGGTCTGCACTTCCACATCAAAGGCCGCACCAAGTCCATACACTCCATCTATCAGAAGATGAAAAAGCAGAAATGCCCCTTCGAAGGAGTGTATGACCTGTTTGCCATACGTGTCATACTCGACTCGCCTCTCGATAAAGAAAAACAGGAGTGCTGGCAGGTTTACTCCATCGTCACCGACATGTACCAGCCCAACCCTAAACGGCTGCGCGACTGGCTCTCTGTGCCTAAGAGCAATGGCTACGAATCGCTGCATATCACCGTCATGGGGCCTGAAGGACGCTGGGTGGAGGTTCAGATACGCACCGAACGCATGGACGACATAGCAGAGCGCGGACTCGCCGCCCACTGGCGATACAAGGGTATCAAGGGAGAAACGGGTCTCGACGAATGGCTGACCTCCGTGCGCGAAGCTTTGGAGAACTCAGAAACTGACCTTGAAGCCATGGACCGCTTTAAGCTGGAGCTGTATGAGGATGAAGTATTTGTCTTCACCCCCAAGGGCGACCTCTTCAAGCTGCCCAAGGGAGCTACGGTGCTCGACTTCGCCTTCCATATACACACCTCGCTCGGATGCCGCTGCACAGGTGCCCGCGTCAACGGCAAGAACGTGCCCCTGCGCCATCGCCTCCAGAGCGGCGACCAGGTGGAAGTGATGACTTCGGCTACACAGACCCCCAAACAAGACTGGCTTGCTATCGTCACCACCTCGAAAGCACGCACGAAAATACGCCAGGCTCTCAAAGAAATGACTGCCCGGCAGACTGCTTTCGCCAAGGAAACTGTAGAACGGAAATTCCGCAACCGCAAACTGGACTACGATGAAAGCCTGATGATGCGCCTCATCAAGCGCATGGGCTACAAGGTGTCTACCGACTTCTACCAGGCCATAGCCGATGGTAGCCTCGATGTCAACGCCCTGCTTGACCAATATCAGGAGATGCAACGACGCGAAGCCGACACGCACGACACCATAAGCTATCGCAGTGCCGAAGGGTATAGTCTGCCAATGGCACAAGCCGATGAGGGAGGAACAAAGGAAGATGTGCTCGTCATCGACCAGAATCTGAAGGGATTAGACTACCGTCTGGCACGCTGCTGCAACCCTATTTACGGCGATGAGGTCTTCGGATTTGTCAGCGTCAACGGCGGCATCAACATCCACCGCACCGACTGCCCCAACGCTCCCGGCTTGCGCCAACGCTTCGGCTACCGCATTGTGCGTGCCCGCTGGGCAGGCAAGGCTGCAGGTGCCCAATATCCCATACGGCTCCGGGTGGTTGGACACGACGACATAGGCATCGTCACCAACATCACCTCCATTATCAACAAAGAAGAAGGCATTACCCTGCGCAGCATCAGCATCGACTCGCACGACGGGCTCTTCGGAGGTACCCTCACTGTCATGGTAGCCGACACCGGACGGCTTGAAGCTCTTCTGCGCAAACTACGCACTGTCAAAGGAGTCAAGCAGGTAGAACGAAGCTGACACAGAACGGGACGGTTCTCAAGCGGCTCTGCGTCTGTGATGAATTTAATATCCACGGCTATCAAGCTATTTGGTTTGCTTGAGCAATTATCCTATACAAGAAGGGAGGCAACTATTCAATAGATATGTATCTACCGGATAGCAGCCTCCCCTCTTTCTTTCACATTTTTCACATACCAAACCGACGAAAGTCCGAAAGAAATCCTATCTTTGCACCTGACTAACTAACAGAACCAACCCAATGGACCAACTCCAAGACATCAGGGACATGCTCCGCGACAACCGGGTAGACCGCGCCATCAGCGCCCTCAACGCCCTCATAACGGGTGACTTCCCTCATAAGGATCAAGCCTACTACTTGCGCGGCAACGCCCGACGCAAACAATCGGACTGGAAAGGCGCCCTCGACGACTACCAGCGTGCTACAGACCTCAACCCCCAAAGTCCTGCCGCCGAAGCACGGCGTGCCCTCATCGACATCCTGGAGTTCTATAACCGAGACATGTACAACCAATAATATAATAATGTAACAAGATTATGGCAAAGATAAAAGGAGCAATCGTGGTAGATACCGAACGCTGCAAAGGCTGCAACCTTTGCGCCGTGGCCTGCCCCCTACATGTGATAGCCCTCGCCAAAGAGGTCAATCTGAAAGGATATAACTACGCCCGACAGGCACTTGACGATACGTGCAACGGCTGCGCTTCGTGCGCCACCGTGTGCCCCGACGGCTGTATCAGCGTATATAAAATAAAAGTAGAATAAACAACAGCAATATGGATATGGCAGAAGAAGTAGTATTGATGAAAGGAAACGAAGCCATCGCCCACGCCGCCATCCGCTGCGGCGCCGACGGATATTTCGGTTATCCCATCACCCCCCAATCAGAAGTACTGGAAACCCTCGCCGAACTCAAACCCTGGGAGACCACCGGCATGGTCGTTCTCCAGGCCGAAAGCGAAGTGGCTTCCATCAACATGGTCTACGGCGGAGCCGGCAGCGGAAAAATGGTCATGACCTCCTCCTCCAGCCCCGGCGTCAGCCTCATGCAAGAAGGAGTCTCCTACTTGGCCGGAGCCGAACTGCCCTGCCTCATTGTCAACGTCATGCGTGGCGGACCCGGACTGGGTACCATACAACCCAGCCAAGCCGACTATTTCCAGACCACCAAAGGTGGTGGCCACGGCGACTACCGCCTCATCACCCTCGCACCTGCCTCTGTGCAAGAGATGGCCGATTTTGTGGGGCTTGCCTTTGACCTTGCTTTCAAGTACCGCAATCCCGCCGTCATTCTCGCCGACGGTGTTATCGGACAAATGATGGAAAAGGTCGTACTCCCTCCCCAACGACCCCGCCGCACCGAGGAGGAAATCATCGCCCAATGCCCTTGGGCCACTACCGGCCGCGCCCACGGACGACGCCCCAACATCATCACTTCCCTCGAACTCCGACCCGAAGCCATGGAAGTAAACAACCTCCGCTTTCAGGCCAAATACAAACAGATTGAAGAGAATGAAGTGCGCTTCGAGGAAATACAATGCGATGATGCCGATTATCTCATCGTAGCTTTCGGTTCTATGGCACGCATCGGACAGAAGGCTATGGAACTGGCCCGTGAGCAAGGCATACGTGTAGGCATCCTGCGTCCCATCACCCTTTGGCCTTTCCCCACACATGCCATTGCCAGACTGGCCGACCGCGTGAAAGGCATACTCGTCACCGAGCTTAACGCCGGACAGATGGTGGAGGACGTTCGCCTGGCCGTCGACGGGAAAGTCAAGGTAGAACACTTCGGACGCCTTGGAGGAATCGTCCCCGACCCCGACGAAATAGTAGAAGCTCTCCAGTCGAAAATCTGCCAATAAAGCCAAAGACATGGATACCGACAAGATAAGAAACATTCTGAACCTCTGCTTCATGCTGCTCGCCCTGCTCGCTGTCATCTTCTACTTCACGAAGACCGATGACCAGCGATTCTTCCTCTACACCTGCGGGGCAGCCATCGTAGTGAAGATTGCCGAATGCTTCATACGTTTCACCAAAAGATAAGGAACCGAGATATGACCAAAGAAGATATCATCAAACCCGAAAACCTGGTTTACAAGAAACCGACACTGATGAACGACAACCCCATGCACTACTGCCCGGGATGCAGCCACGGCGTGGTACACAAACTCATAGCCGAAGTCATTGAAGAAATGGGCATGGAAGATAAAGCTATCGGCATTTCGCCCGTGGGCTGTGCTGTCTTCATCTACAATTACCTCGACATCGACTGGCAAGAAGCTGCCCACGGACGGGCTCCTGCACTGGCCACTGCCATCAAACGTCTCTGGCCAGACCGGCTTGTATTCACCTATCAGGGCGACGGCGACCTGGCATGCATAGGTACCGGCGAAACCATCCATGCCCTGAACCGTGGCGAGAACATTACCATCATCTTCATCAACAACGCCATCTACGGCATGACCGGTGGACAGATGGCCCCCACAACCCTCGTGGGACAAAAGACCTCCACTTGTCCTTATGGCCGCGATGTCCATCTGCACGGCTACCCGCTGAAGATAGCCGACTTGGCAGCCCAGCTCGAAGGAACCGCCTATGTCACCCGTCAGAGTGTGCAATCTGTCCCTGCCATCCGCCGCGCCAAGAAAGCCATCCGCAAGGCTTTCGAGAATTCCATGGCTGGCAAGGGGAGTAATCTGGTAGAAATCGTATCAACCTGCAACTCCGGTTGGAAGATGTCACCCGAAAAAGCCAACAAGTGGATGGAAGAGCACATGTTCCCCTTCTATCCATTGGGCGACTTAAAGGATAAATAACGTGTTAAAAACAGCAACGACAATGAAAGAAGAAATTATCATAGCAGGTTTCGGCGGACAAGGCGTCCTCTCCATGGGCAAAATTCTGGCCTATTCCGGTCTGATGGAAGGCAAAGAAGTGACTTGGATGCCCGCCTACGGTCCCGAACAGCGCGGTGGTACAGCCAACGTGACTGTCATCATCAGCGACGAAAGAATCTCCTCACCCATTCTCAGCAAATACGATGTAGCCATCATCCTGAACCAGCCTTCGCTGGAAAAGTTCGAGAGCAAAGTAAAGCCGGGCGGCATCATCATCTATGACGGTTACGGCATCATCAATCCGCCTACCCGCAAAGACATCCTGGTCTATCGCATTGATGCCATGGATGCAGCCAACGAGATGAACAACAGCAAGGCTTTCAACATGATTGTATTAGGCGGTCTGCTGAAAGTAAAACCCATGGTATCTTTGGAAAATGTCATCAAAGGCTTGAAAAAGACACTGCCCGAACGGCATCATCACTTGATTCCGATGAATGAGGAAGCCATCAGACGGGGCATGGATCTGATACAGCTTATGTAAGGCATCCTTGTCACCAACTTACACAAACGGCCGCTTGTTACTGATATACAGGCGGCTGTTCTTTTATCCATACCCGCATCCACATTCTAAAAGAGCATAAAAAAGATTGAATCGGGCAAGCTAATCATTATTTTCCTTATCTTTGCGTCCGATTATGAGACGAATTTTACTGACATATATACTCTTATCCGTCATCGGCCTGCTGAACATACAGGCCCAGGTAGCAACGAACACCCTCAACCAGGACGGAACCATGCGCGACCAGTATGGCAACCAGATAGACCCGGCTACCCAGCCCGACAATCTGGACAGCACTCATGTGGATATACAAAGCCTGCCACCTAAACTCTATATGTGGACCATAAGCGAAACATTGGGAGAGCGCACTATCATACCGGCTGATACAGCCAGCCTGAATTTCCAAAGTACCAACCTGGTAGAAGGAATGCAGGGACACTACAATTACCTGGGCAATTTAGGAGCTCCCCGTCAGTCACGGCTGTTCTTCGAACGGAGAAACGACTACCCCACCATATTCATTGCTCCGCTCTCTTTCTTCTATTTCCGTCCGGACCAATTCAAATTTACCAACAGTAATGTGCCTTTCACCAACCTGACTTACTACAAGGCCGGCAGCAGAATCAACGGAGAAGACCGCTTCAAGTCTTATTTCTCGGTAAATGCCAACAAACGATTGGCTTTCGGCTTCAATATCGACTACCTGTATGGACGTGGCTATTATTCCAACCAAGCTACCTCCCACTTCAATGCCGGAATCTTCGCCAGCTACATAGGTGAAAAATATCAAATGCATGCCGCCTATAACAACTTCTTTTTCAAGATGAACGAAAATGGAGGCATCACAGACGACCGCTACATCACCCGTCCTGAAGAAATGGAAGATGTAGGCGGCAACCAATATATTCCAGTACGTTTAGAAGAAACCTCTAACCGTAATCACGATTTTTTTGTTTATCTCACCCACCGATACAGGTTAGGATTTCACCGCGAAGTCACCAAAATAGAAGAGACACAAGATCCTGTAGCACGCCGGAAAGCCGAACGGGACAGCACTGCAATTCCCAAAGACACACTTATCGTAGAAGAGTTCGTGCCTGTGACAAGCTTTATACATACATTCAAAATAGAACGTTCGAACCACCGTTTCCGGTCGGGAAGCGAACCAACCGGTGCTGATGCCATATACGACAATACATATCTGCAAGAAGGATTCAGCAGGGATTCCACCCTCGCGCTAAGCGTAAAAAACGTGTTGGGCATTTCGCTGCTGGAGGGATTCAACAAATATGCCAAAGCCGGACTGACAGCTTACATTTCGCATAAGTTCAGCCGCTACACATTGATGAATATGGACACGACCATAGCCAATCCACGCCCTGTACACTACGATGAACAAGAAGTGTTCGTGGGGGGAGAGCTATCCAAGCGTCAAGGAAAATTGCTGCATTACAATGTCAACGGAGAAATCGGTTTGGCAGGAGAGGCCATCGGCCAATTCAAAGTAAATGGAGATATAAACTTGAACTTTCGCTTAGGAAAAGATACTGTCAACTTTTATGCACGCGGACATGTAAGTAATCTGTTGCCCTCATTCTACATGAGACACTATCATTCCAACCATTTTACATGGGACAATGATGATATGAAAAAAGAATTCCGCACAGGTGTAGAAGGTGAACTGAATATTGACCGCTGGGGCACAAACCTGCGTGCTGGCATGGAGAACATCAAAAACTATACCTATTTTGACCAGAACGCGTTACCGGCACAACACAGTGGAAGCGTACAGGTACTCTCAGCCACATTGAACCAGAACTTCAAATTAGGCATCTTCCACCTGGACAATGAAATAACCTGGCAAAAAACCAGCAATGCCAGCATTCTTCCTCTCCCGGACTTTTCACTCTATCATAATTTCTACCTGCTGACCAAACTGGTAAAAGTACTGACTGTCCAACTGGGTGCCGATGTACGATATTTCACTTCTTACAATGCTCCCGCCTATATGCCTGCTACCCAGCAATTCCATCTCCAACCGGAAGATGACCAGGTAAAAATCGGCGGTTACCCCATCGTAAATGCCTATCTCAACATCCATTTGAAACGTACACGCATCTTTGTCATGATGTATCACGTAAATGCCGGTATGGGTAACAGACAATCGTTTTTGGTGCCGCACTATCCGATTAACCCCCGTCTGTTAAAGATTGGAATTTCTTGGAATTTCTACGATTAATTAAGTGATACCGAACAGACCTTATGAAAACCTACCTCAAAAAGCATCAGTCATGGGTTTATGCAGGAATCAGTGTCATCGGACTATTCGTACTCCTGATAGCCACCTTTACTTTCAGACAACCCGGCGAAAGAAGCAAGAACCGAACCAGAGACTACGCCGAAATAGTTGCGTCAGACACAATCCGGGCTACCACGGAATACAATTCCATCAGCTATTTTGTAGAAGGTGACACGATGGCCGGTTTCAATTATGAATTACTGCAGGCTTTTTCACGCGATCACCACCTGAAGGCTGACATTCACCCCCAGATGGCTTTCGACAAATGCCTGGAAGGACTTGCACAAGGAAGATATGACATCATAGCCAATGGAATTCTGGGCACCAGTGAATTAAAAGATTCATTGCTTCTTACTGTCCCCATAGCCCTGAGTCGCCAGGTGCTGGTGCAGCGCAAACCCGTATCGGAACAAGACACCATGTATATAGAAAGCCTGTTGGACTTGGGTGGAAAAACGGTGCATGTAGTCAAGGATTCGCCCTGCATCCTACGTATCCGTAATATAGAGGACGAGATTGGCGATACGATTTACATAAAGGAAATAGAGAAATATGGTGCCGAACAGCTGATTTCTCTGGTTGCCTATGGCGACATCGACTATGCCGTATGCGAAGAAAACATAGCTGAAATCGTAGCCGATAGCATACCTCAAATTGACATCAGCACTGCCATAAGTTTCACCCAATTCTACTGCTGGGCAGTCAGCAAGAACTCACCGGTCCTGCTGGACACACTTAATACCTGGATAGAACAATTCAAAAAGGGAAAAGAATACAAAAAGATTTACCGCAAATACTATAAGTAACTTTCCTCTTCAAGATTAAGGACTACACAGCCCAAGTTAAAGGTCAACGCCAACAGGATAAACGAATCCATAGAAGATTAAAATGAAAGATCACTTCTTCCCTTCTTATGGAGTAGGAAGTGACCTTATTGTATGAGTTTTTCCGTCAACGGCACATAATACTCCCGCACTTCTTCTGCCGTAGGTGTATGCCCGCCGGGAAAGTGATGAGCGTGCGTATAGTATTGCAGGAACAGCGGTTCAAAGTGTGCCAGATGGTCATTTTCGCCAAACAATCCCCAGATGCGGTCATTCTGTTCCGTTCGGAAATTGTCCCACTGATGGGCTTGTACCTCGGCAAATTCGTCTATCAGCGGTTGGTCTATCACGAAATGTTGCCGTCCGTTTGCCCGTGGGGATTTGTATTCATGCACTCCGATTCGTTTAATGAGAAAGCGGGTCATTTCCAAGTAAGGATTGCCCAATAGAGCAGGTATTCCCAAACGTGATGCCACTATCTGTGCTAAGAATGCTCCATTGCTGTTGCCAACCAGCACGCATGGCTTTTCCTGTTTGCAGATGTCCTCAATAAATGCAAGTGCTTCATTCGGGTGCAAAGGAAGGTCGGGCGTGAGGACTTCTGCCTTGCCCGCAAATGCTTGCCTCAATGCTTGGGCAGGTATACAACAGCCTGATGCGAAGAAGCCGTGCAGAAAAAGTATTTTCCTTGCCATTATTGTCCGTTTGTTATATTTGTTATAATTTCCCAGTGCCCGTCTTTGTCCGAGCCGATACGTTTGATTATCGTTCCATTCAATTTTTTGATGTGGCGTGCTACGATAGCCCGACCAATGTCCAGTGTTTTGGCGTATTCATCGTAGGTATATTCCGGATGTGCCTTAATCAAGGCAATAAACCGCATTGCAGTATCATTTACAGTATCACTTTCATCGTTTACAGTATCATTTATGCTTTGCTGATACTGTAAAACCCGGCTTTCAAGGTTGGTGATATGCTGGGCAAGCATGACATCTTGAATAATCGTGCTGTCTTCTTGCTCTCGGCTATCAATCAAGGCTTGAATATATTCACCTTTAGCATCTTTCGTTACAATTACAATGGACGGGATAAGACCCAGCTGTCGTTGTATGATGTTCATCAGAAGCCTTGTGGTGCGCCCATTGCCATCCACCCACGAATGAATGGTTACCAGACGAAAATGAGCTTCAAAGCTCAGACGATAGCAGGCTGCTGCATTATTTTTATCCACAGAAGCAAGTGCATCGTTTAACCATTGGCAGAAATCAGCGGTGGCTTGTGGAACTTTCTGAAATGCCATATAACTTCTTCCTCCAATGCCTGCACTTACGTTGCATCGACGCAACTCGCCTTTTGAGGAATCAAAGTTGCCGCCCAATGTGGAGTATTCAGAGTCCATACGCCGCATAACCTTAGCTGACAACTCACATAAAAAATCGACTGTATAGGGCTTGGATGTTTTTACCCATTCAAAACCGAAAAGATAAGCGTTTTTAAGGTCCACATTCATCATCTGCTCAACAAGACTTCTGCCTTTGGCTACAATACCTTCATCGAACAACAATTGATTTTCCACCTCCGTTACAGTAGAGCCTTCAATGGCGGTTGAGTGCGTGATAAGCGAATAGAGGTAGAATTTCTCATAATCCACCTGTTGCTCAATCCCCGAAGCAGCGTATCGGTTGATGGTTTCTATCAGTTTTTTATCAATATCTTTCATTTCTTACTTTCCTTTCAATTACTTCTGCTCTTTCTCAAAGATTTACAAGAAATATGTGTCATTATTGGGAAACTGTCGATTACCTTAAACAATTTCGGTGCGATACCCAAAATCAACCACTCGTCTTCTGTATTTAGAAATGCACACGCTGAGTGCATACCGTCTTTCAAGTCACAGGTATTTATCTTCGGTTCTAAAGTCTTTGATTCATTGGCAGAAATAAGTTTTTTATATCTTTAATTGTTATTTATTAGTTTATATTTTATAATTCAGGCATCTCTTGAATAATCTCACCATTAAGAAGTTTTCCATTGTCATGTTTATTGCGCTTAATACCGTCGGCACCCCATGTTCCCCACTGCTTAAAGAAGAATCGTATCCCTTGTTCCTCCACTTGTTTGCGGATATTAAGCACCCACGATTCTTGCATTGGACGCGCTTGTGGACCGCTTTCTCCACCAACAATGACCCAATCAATTCCATCCAAATCAATTTCGCCAAGATCTTCCACTAATGGTTCACATGAAAGGAATTTGACTGTGGCTTGTAAATTGCGCAGGCAATCTATTCTGGAACGATTTTTTTTGCCTCTACCGTGACACCAAGCCAAACATTTTCTGGTATGTCATGTGTCGCAAAATATTCAGCCATTCGTTCCGCTCTTTTTGTAAGAATCTGGTATCGATGTTGAGGCGTTTTCTTAATTACAGTGAATATTTTATCAAAAGCGTCGAGTTTCTCTTCCGTCCATGTTCCACCCCAATTCTTTTGAGGTTCGCAAACCATCAAATCGTTCTTTTCTGGTAACTTGTATTCTTTAAGTTCTTCCATATTTGCTTTATTTCACAAATTATCTTTTAAGTATTTATCTAAAATAGCTTGCTTGCGTTCTGCACTGCCATTAATAATGGCTTTGGCTACAGCTATCTTTGTCTCGTAGACTGAGATTTCCTTCACTATTTGCCGCTGTATTTCTGGCAGGGGAACAGGAATAGCGTAACGTATGATATTATCTTTATTACCACGTGGCATCTTCATTCCTTTGACATCGCTCATTACATAATCAATAAATGCTTGGCGACGAAGCATGTAATAGACAAACTCTGGTATGACTTCAGACGTTGGACGGAAAACAATAACATCAGGATTGCAACCACCATCACGATCTGCGAGCCAAAACTTCTTTAAATAAGGTCGGATGTTAGACATCAAAATATCACCACGCTTATATTCCGTAACATTGCCAGTCTGTAGTTCTCCATCGTATGGACGCACACCTTCAAAATCTTGAAGCATGTTATCCGTTGTGATGTAATCGCCTGCGGAAATCCTGTCAAAGTCTATTCTGTCTGTTGCAAATGGTGCAATCGTCCGCAATGTTTTTATTTCACCTTTTACTCCGGCAATAATTTGTTCTATCTGCTCTTTTGCTTTGGCAATTTGCACTCTTGCCTCTTCTACTTTTTTATCGATCGCATCACATTCAACAACTACTTTTTCCTGGATATCCAGTGGAGCCAGTGGAAGTTTGAAAGACGAATATTGTTGTGCATTAATGTTAGGCTGTGCTGTTCCGCTTCGATGAGCCAATACCCATGTACGATATTCCTCAGCGAGACAGAATTGGAAAACATATTCAGGAATTACTTTCTCTGTAAATCGGAAACGGATTAAATAGCCTGCAAATAATGCTTTACCAAATTTCTTCCGATATAGGAATGGCTTACCAGCCGTTGCACCAGAACGTGCAAACAGCAAATCTTTGTCTGTTAGGATATATTGTTCATCAATTCTTTCTGCAGTTTTCCAATCATTATTCAATTCGCCAGAGTCGGTGATGTCGGTTATTCTGATATAGCGATAATCTGTCAATGGATTTCCTTCTGTTGCAGCTACATTTGCCCCATATTGTGGAGGAGTAGAAACCAAGTTTCCAAGTGAAACCAATGGCCATTTACTATGTACAAAATCTATATTAGTAAAAGCACTCGTCTTTATTGCCTTATCAAAAGCTGTCCGTTTAAAATCAATCATATCCACAAGCCTTGCCTGTGAAACGAACTCAGACAAATCTTCCGGAATAACAACATCCTCGCCTAAAAAGTTTTGGCGAATCAATGTGTTTATCTTTTCAGGGTCATATAAATTTTCGGGGCTGAACAACGGCGTGCGTATCCCGTTAATTCCTCGAATCTGCTGTACAGTATCATCTTCGTCACCCTCGTCATCATTTTCTGATTTTGATTTCGTCAAGTGCAGGTATTCTATCCCTTCATTACCTTTGCTGTCGCTCCATTCATAACCGAGGAATTTTTTTATCGCAGCTGTTGTTGTTGGAGACTTGACAATAAGCACAGGGGTATCTACGGTAAATGCCAGCAAGAAAATATAGACTTTTTCCCGCTCTATAGAGATAATGAAATTGCGCAGAGCTTTTTCTTTTTCGGCTTTCTTCTGCTCATCACTTTGTCTGCGGAAAGCCTGTGTTTTGCTTCTTGTGCGGAAACGGGTGCGAATATCTTTTGCCGCATCGCAAACTCCCTTCATGGCATTGCGATCGGTGCTGTCAAATGACTCACAATAAGCTTTGAACACTTCTGTTTCAGACAGGGCTTCATTGATGATTCCATCTTTAAGGAATGTGCGGTAATTATCCAATCTATATCCACAATGATCGCAATATGCCTGTAGCAAGTATTCATCTTGATAGATTTCTTCCGTATGGTCGTTTGTCGCAAACCAGGTTTTGACACGGTTGCGATAATGCTCTGCTGCCGGAGTATTGGTTTCTTTCCGGCGTAAAAACAAAACTACAGTATTTGTGCCTGTCTTTCCAAATGTACCACTGCCGAACTCAGCAAGTGAAACAATATCGAAGTTTTCCAAAATTATTTCTCTTGCACGAGCATAGATTCCTCCCTTGTTGAGCACAGAAACCGGCAACACAATACCTGCAACTCCACCCGCTCGCATAAGTTGCGTTGAACGCTCCATGAAGAAAGTCTCTATGGCATTGTTCTTTGCTGTATTGATATTATTAGTAAAGAGGGAGAATGCTGCGCGGTCGTTGTCGTTAAGTGTTTCAAGGAAACCTGTCACAGCGTACGGAGGATTGGCGACAAGTACGTCATAACTGTTGGGTTGCAGCGCAGCGTGTGGCTGAAGGGCATCGGCATAAATGATGTTTGTCTCATCGTGCCCGTACATAAATGCAGAGACCTTCGATACTTTAGACAAACGGTATTCTTTTTCTATACCGGTGATATGCTTGTAATACTCGTGGATATCAATATCTGGGCGGTACTTCTCTACAAATTCTTTAATCCTTACGGCGTACTCTGTCAGGAAATGACCGGCACCACAAGCATAATCAATACACGAAGGTATTCTCTCGCTTTGACTTACAATCTGTTCCAAAGGAAGAGAAGAAACAATGAAGCGGACAATCGGCATTGGCGTGAAATACTGACCTTCGCTTTGCTTCACACCTTTTGTAAGAAAGCCTTCGAAAAGATCTCCCAAGAATTGATTTGTTTCTGTATCGCAACCTTCATCTACAGTAGATTTCAGTTTGATATTTTGAAGCATTAGCAACACTTCGCGAAGAATCTTTGCATTTTCCTTGAAAAGCCGTTCGTTATGGACGCTAATGAAAGAAAAGTCGTTATCAGAATAGAACTTAAGTGCACGAAAATACTCCATCACAGTCTTCATCGTCGCATCCGGATCTTTCTTATACCAACGGAAAGCCTTTTCTATTTGTTCGTTTTCGATGTAAGTGACCGTTTCATTCAGAAATTTTTCCATTCCGTCACGATAAAGTCTCTGTAAACGGTCTTGCAAAGAAAAGTCGTCATCGTAGGCAGCGCCTTTCCAATAGAAATGCAGGTCGTCTGGATTGTTTGTCTCGTCAACCACTTTGGCAAGAAATAGATTGACAAGTTTATCGAAAGCATTTTCTTTTGCTCCAACATTATGTCGGCGCAAAATTGTAGCAAACTCGTTATACTTCTTTTTTATCTCTTCATTGCTTATAGGGACAAGGTCTTTAACAGAGAATTTGTTTTTCCCGATGTGGTAAGGTTGAATGTCTGATTCAAACAAGCCTCGTGTGGCAGCATCGCATTGATATGTATCATGCCATACACGGAACAACTGCCTATTATTCTTTGCATCTTTATAAGAAAGCAATTCAGAGTTACTTTTTAACAGTTCTTCGTTATCTTGTACGTTTATCAGATAATATTCCGGTTTTGTCTTTTCTCCATCAAAATCTGAAGTATAAAGACAAAGGAACTTCGTCGCCTGTTCTTGCTGAAAGTAACTGAACAACTGTGCGCCATCTTCAAGAGTATCTCGCCAAGCACCATCAAATTCATCCGGCTTCTTGCACTCAATGATCAACAAAGATTCTTTGTCTGCCGCCATTTCGCCAGACAGACTGCCATGCGTCCGCACCCAAATGTCTGCATAACCGCCTTTTTGCGTGTGTCCAAGTTTCCATGCCGGTTCAAGCTCTATGTGTTCAGACTTATACCCCATCGAAAGCAGACGATCAATGCATTCAAATACAACAAAATTCTCTGGTTCTGAGAAATTACTCGTCGTTTCACGACCAACTGTTATACCTGTCTCCTTGTAATGGAAATGCTCGTTCCTTACATCAACCTTTAGTGGAGCACTAACACCTTCGTATGATTTTATGAACACATCACCATCCTGTTCAAAATGCAGAACAGATAGTAATTTTTTTATATTATCTTTAGTAATCATTTTAACTGAATAGATGCTAATTGTTATGATTTCTATGTTCTATCTCGTGACTTCTATTTTTGTCCGTTCGTCCTCGGTCTGGCAGAGGAGGATATTGCCCTTGGAAAAATCTTGTTGATTCATATTCAGATCTCCAATTGCTTCCTATAGACAGAATCTAAGGTGTTTCCTTCTTTGTCTTTCCACTCTATCCATCCATTAGCAGCCCTTCCCAAACAAAACATCGCAGCCGTACTAGGACTGGCAAATGTTTTATCCGAAAGCATTTTCCAAATGCCGTTATCATCTATTGCATATTCTTTTATCATTCTTTCCCGCTTCTCTTTCCATTGAAAAGACTGCGTACAATTATTAACAATAATACTTCCTTTTAATACAGTAAAGCCGGAAGAATTATATAAACCTTTGGCATCACATCCCCGTCCTTTAGCATAGAAGAGACGCTCTTCTTTAGACTGGAAAAATTCAAAGATATTGCATCCGATGAAGGAAGCAAGAAACTTGATATCCTCAAAAAACTCGTCCATGGCGTCCTGCTGATGTTCAGGAAGATTGGGAGCTTTGGGGACTTGCTTATTTTCGTTCAGTACAAATGTATTTGCTTTTTTAGCTTCCGCAATAGCCTTATATTCCAAGTATTGTACATCGACTTTGGTCATATCCTCATCTTTGGATACAAATACAAGTGCCTTTTGCCAAAACGTTTTCTTATAGTCGTGGTCTTTTATACGTTCCTTAAAATTCTCCGTTTCTCCGATGTAGGCTTGCGGTTTGGTCGCTTCGTCTTCACCAATTAGAATATAGAATGCCGGTTTATGCAATTTTTCCTGCACATTCAGATATTCCAAATTAGAACGGGGAATGACAAACATTTGGCAAATCTTGTTACTGATGAATGAATACTGCGTACTTTTAGGGTCACCATCTATTAAATATGTTGTTATTGTTTTGCCCATATAGCCTTTTAATCTTAAATTAAGTGTGACACCTTGATTATTTGTTAACACCTTTTGTCTGGGATATATCCTTCGTAATAATACGATTGCTCAATTCCCTTGAAGATAACTTCCCGGTCATTGACCTTGTCGGTCAGTGCAGGTTGGAGCAATACACGAAGTTCCAAATCGTTGATTGGGCTTCGCTCCATGGCTTGCAGATAAAGGTCCTTGTCCACGGTTTGCCAGTCTACCACCTTGCCAAGATTCTTTTTCAATATCATGTCAAGCCACATTCGGGTAGCACGGCCATTTCCTTCCATGAACGGATGGGCAATGTTCATTTCCACATATTTGGCGATGATTTCCTCAAAGGTGCTTTCGGGCATCTTTTCGACGATTGGAAGTATCGCTTTCAAGTACAAGCAGTTAGCAAAGCGGAATCCTCCTTTGGCTATATTCAAGTTACGGATCTTACCGGCAAAATCATAAAGTCCGTCAAAAAGATACTTATGTATGGCGCACAAGCCTTTTGTAGTGCCAACCTCAATCTTGTCTATATCACCTGACTCAAATAATCGTTGAGCTTTCAAGAGGCTTTGTTCATCTATTGGGTATTGCTTATTCATATTCCTATGTATATTTAGCAGAGTTACTCATGCTGTTTTTCAAAGTGCCATTTTGGCTCTTTGAAACCGTAAAGAATGGCTCTTTGGAAAAACATATCATTATATTAAACTCATCCTTTCATTATTTCTTATCGTTTATCAAATCCTTCACATCCACATTCAGAATCTCCGCTATCTGAAACAACACCTCCAAACTGGGCTGCCGTCTGTTGCAAACATACGCATTGACCATACAGAAACTCTTGCCGAGCTTCTCCGCCAGCCACGTCTGTTTGATACCACGTTCTTCAAGCACTTCTTTTATTCGGTTCATGGGTTTGTCCATTGTCTGTTATCTTAGTTCTGTTTACAAAGGTATAAAATATCGTGCTATAAAAAGAGAAAAGGGGAAGGAAACTCTCCCCCTTCACTCAAATTCATTAAAAAGCCATCCGTCAGACATTAATTGTCGCCAATGGTGCCGCACAACAATCGTTATCAAACCGATAATTGGTGGTAGGTTTCAATCCTAACAGGCGATGTCACAGAGTTATTTTCTCCTCTCTCGTATGCGGCGCAGCCGCGAACTCCGCGCTCTCCCGCCCGTTTCAAGCAGGTCGTTACGGAGCTCTGTGTCTCCGCGCCTCTGCGTTCGATATAAAATAAATCTAATTGATTATTTATTCCCTAACACGTAAGGTATCTCTAAGCTCCCCCTCGGGGGGAGTTGAGGGGGCCGGGAGTTGGAGGGCCTTGACCCAATACCCATTCCCATACCGTGTATGCACCCGCCGCCCCATCTGCGCCAGCAGTCGGCTGAAGGCCGTACACGAACAGTCGCGCAGGGCCGCCGCATTCTTCCGTTTCAGCACGGCATACATGTCGGCAGCGGACATCAGGCGGGCGCCCGGCTCTCCCGGTTCCACGAAGCGGAAGCAGGTGCCGACCAGTTCTTCGGCAGGCGTTACGCGGTAAAATTTCCGGTTGGACTGCTGGATGTCAGCTTCTTCCTCCTTGCTGAACCAGTAGCGTTCGCCCCGCTCTATCTCGTGCTTCAACTGCGCGTAAAGCTGTCCGTAGTCGATGGGGGTGGTGCAGTCGATGGCACGCTCCACCTCCACGCAGATGAAGCGGCGGCTGCCGCTCAGGTCCGTCAGAAGGTCCAGGCGGTTGCTCGTGCCGATGAACGAGGCGATGCGGGGCAGGGGCTCGGCATTCCTCTTGTAGGCACGGCGGATGCGCAGGCTCTCCATCTGCATCAGGTTCTTCAACTGGGGCAGACGGGTAGCTGGCAAGCGGTCGAACTCATCAATATTAATCAGACCGCAGGCTGCCAATTTGTTTTCCGCGCCGGAGGCGTTGTTCAGGTCAAAGCTTTCGGTGAAATAGTCCTGCAGGGGCTTGGGCAGGAGCATGCGGCAGAAGGTGGACTTGCCCAGACCCTGCTGCGTGCTGATGAGGATGGGGGCTACGCTGTTGGCACGTTGGCTGTATGCTTCCTTGCCCATCCACTGGGCGGTACAGGCAAGCATCCAGCGGTGGAAGGAGTTTATCCAAAGGCCGTCGTCCGACACACGCCGTGCCAGTTCTGACACCCGGTCCTTGCCGTCCCATTCGGGCAGGTTATCAAAATAGTGTATAAAGGGATGATAAGCCGGCACGTGTGCCGATTCAACGTAGCGTTTCACGTCGCGGTCCCAGCAGGCGATACCCTCATCCATAGCACGGAGCACGATGCTGTTGAGGGTGCGTTGGTCTACAGGCATATAAGTTGCTTCGCCTGCACCGGTTGCGGCACATTCCGTGCGGTCTGCCAGGCGGTTATAGCGGAAGCTGTAGTGTTCCTCCAGGTATCCGATGAGCTGCTGCATGATTTGTTGCTGTTTCGGGGCTTTCTCTTCCTTTTTCGGGGAAGATTCCTGAACGCTTAGAGGCTGTATGTTCTTTGTAGGTTCTTTCCCGGTTATTTCTGCTTCCGGCTGTTCCTCCCATCCGGTCACTTCGCCATTACCCTCTATGCAGTAGACCTGTTTGGGCGTGTCAGTAGCGTTTGCCTCCGGAGTCCAGGTCAGCCGGATGCCGAATTCTCCGTTGCCGCAGATGAGGAAGGCTTTCCCGCCGGGCACATCGGCACACGCCTGCTGCAGGGCAGACAGGAGTTGTTGGTAAAGAAGGGTGTGGTCGGCTGCGGCATTCTTCGCAGTGTTCGGCAGTTGGGGTGTTTGTGTCCCATAGAAGAAGTTTCTCAAACGGGTAATCAGGTTCATGGGCTTTCTGTTTTTGAAATGATTTTCCGCAAAGATACAACTTGCCGATGGCATTTGTCAAGCGGGAAATTGATTCTGTACCACAAAATGCAGGTTATAGTTGGTTAGAGCGGATTGTCGTTGATTATCTCTTTATGTGCGTGGAAGTATATGCCTACCGACTTCACGCCTTCACCCTCTTTCAAATCGTTGTGGTTTAGACGGTTGCTGTGAAAGATGCTGCCCTCACGCATCTTTCACGGTCTTTATTTGGGAGCCGGATTGCCGAGGTATGGAAGAGCGGTACAATCTATATGGGGAGCCGACTTGTTATACCTTGCCACTAAAGGCTGAAAGGAGTCGTGAAAGCAGCGTGAGGGCAGCATCTTTCACCGGAACTTTCCGGAAATCAATGGGTTGGAGGGCGGTGAAGGCGTGAAGGATGCTGCGGACAGTTGATGATACAGAACACAGAGGCACGGAGTCACAAAGTTATCCCCCTTCCAGACAGTTACGAAACTTTGTGTCTCTGTGTTCATTTAAGCTTCACCAAAGTCAGAGTTACGCTGCTAAAGTGGCACTTTACGCCGCTCAAATGCAGGTTTACGCCGCTTTGAAGATTAATCCTCGTAAATGAATACGACATACATCACTCCACCTGCATAGCCAACATTTCCTGTAAGACATTAAGCGCTTCTTCCACTGTAGTGACATCTTTCACCAACATGGAACGTTTGCCGTTCTGTTCGCGCAAATTGCATCGCCGGGTGTACTTCATCATATAGGCTATCAAACGACCGAAAGCCTGACTCTGGTAGTAGGGACTTTCAGAGTTACTAACCAGGTAAAGCGTCATACGCCCACCTTTGAGAAAAACTTTCTCAGCACCCAACCGGGCGGCAATGCGGCGCAGGGGAACAATGCGCAGAAGTTCTTCCGTCTCAGGCGGAACGGGACCGAAACGGTCGATAAGGCGCCAACGGAAATCCTCCACATCCTTGTCCAGTGTCAGTCCGTCCAGTTCGCGGTAGAGCAGCATGCGCTCACTGCTACCGGTCACATAATCGGCGGGAAGCAGCAGTTCGAGGTCGCTCTCCACCTGGCATTCTTCAACAAACTGTTCGCCGCTTATCTTGCCCGATCCGTCGGTGGCCTGCTGCTCTTCAGCGTAGAGGTCGGCAAACTCGTCGGTTTTCAGCTCGCGCACAGCCTCGGAAAGAATCTTCTGATACGTCTCATAGCCCAGGTCGGCAATAAAGCCGCTCTGCTCGGCACCCAGCATGTTGCCTGCGCCACGTATGTCGAGGTCCTGCATGGCAATGTGTATGCCGCTGCCCAGGTCGCTGAAATTCTCGATGGCCTGAAGACGCCGCTTAGCTTCAATCGTAAGGCTGGAAAGCGGAGGCGCCAACAGGTAACAGAAAGCCTTCCTGTTGCTGCGGCCCACACGCCCGCGCATCTGGTGCAAGTCGGAAAGGCCGAAGTTCTGCGCCTGGTTGATGATTATGGTGTTGGCATTGGGTATGTCAATGCCACTCTCGATGATGGTTGTCGCCAGCAGCACGTCGTAATCATAGTTCACGAAGTCCAGGATAATCTTCTCCAGCTCTTCAGGTGCCATCTGCCCATGGCCGATGCAGACGCGGCAATCCGGGACGTTACGCTCGATGAGTGCCTTCAGTTCCGGCAAGTTGGCAATGCGGTTGTTGACGAAGAACACCTGCCCGTTGCGGCTCATCTCGAAGTTGATGGCATCGGCGATGACCTCCTCGTTGAACGTATGCACCTCCGTCTGAATGGGATAGCGGTTGGGGGGCGGTGTCTGTATGACGCTGAGGTCGCGTGCCCCCATCAGCGAGAACTGGAGGGTACGGGGTATGGGCGTGGCGGTCATCGTAAGCGTATCGACATTGACCTTCATCTGGCGAAGCTTCTCCTTCACGCTGACGCCGAACTTCTGCTCTTCGTCGACGATAAGCAACCCCAAGTCCTTGAACTTGACATCCTTACCCAAGATGCGGTGCGTACCGATGAGAATGTTTACCTCACCCGCCGCCAGTCCTTTAATGACGGCACGCGCCTGGGCGGAAGTACGGGCACGGCTGAGATATTCCACCCGGCACGGCAAGTCTTTCAGCCTCTCCTTGAAAGTCTGAAAGTGCTGGTAAGCCAGCACAGTGGTAGGCACCAGCACAGCCACCTGCTTGTTGTCGCACACCGCCTTGAATGCGGCACGTATGGCCACCTCCGTTTTGCCGAAGCCCACATCGCCGCACACCAGGCGGTCCATCGGGCGGGCACTCTCCATATCGGCCTTCACCTCGGCAGTAGCCTTACTTTGGTCGGGGGTGTCTTCGTAAAGGAAGGAAGCCTCCAACTCTCGCTGCAGAAAGCTGTCGGGACTGAACTGAAAACCCTTCTCTTCGCGGCGCTGGGAATAGAGTTTGATAAGGTCGCGGGCAATGTCCTTAATCTTTTTCTTCGTGCGGTCCTTCAGCTTCTCCCAAGCTCCCGTACCCAGTTTGTTCAGACGGGGCGGCTCGCCTTCCTTGCCTTTGTATTTGGATACCTTGTGCAACGAATGGATGGAAACGAACACCACGTCGTCGTTCTGATAGACCAGCTTCATCACCTCCTGTGTGGTATTACCATTAGGAATGCGCACCAGCCCGGCAAATCGTCCTACACCATGATCGGTGTGCACCACATAGTCGCCGGGAGTAAACTGGTTCAGTTCCTTCAGCGAAAGGGCCACCTTGCCGCTACGTGCCTTGTCGCTCTTGAGGTTGTACTTGTGGAAGCGGTCGAACAACTGATGGTCGGTGAAGACACAGAGACGCAGGCTGTCATCTGCAAAGCCTTCGTGCAAGGTTTTGTCAACGGCAGTGAAGGTAATGCAGTCTCCCCTGTCGTCGAAGATTGCACGAATGCGATCGGTCTGCTTGCGGCTGTCGCTACATATATAGATAGTATAATGGTCAGCCAGATACTTGTGGAAGCAATCGACCACAAGGTCGAAGTTCTTATGGAAGATGGGTTGTGCCGAGGTATGAAAAGCGAGCGTAGCATCGGGCGTGCCCGTAGGCTTGGTGCCAAACTCCAACCGGCGGAAGTCGAGGGCACGCACGGTAAAGTCCCCTCCGTCAATGAGCTTTCCTTCCAGCGAGATGGTCCCATTTTCTTCTGCCTCACGGGCGGCAATGGCCTGCGGAGTGAGCGCTTCGTCGTGCACTTGCTGGATACGTTCCCTCAACCAGAGGAAATCGCGCATAGCCAGCACGGTATCGTCTTGGAGGAAGTCGAGAAAAGAAACCATGCCGCCCGTACCTTTCTGCTCAAGGTCGTGACTCAGGTCGGGGACGATGACAATGCTGTCTTTCCGGTCTTTCGACAACTGAGTCTCTACCTCGAAGGTACGGATGCTCTCCACCTCGTCGCCGAAGAAGTCGATGCGATAAGGATATTCAGAAGAGAAGGAGAAGACGTCGATGATGCTGCCGCGCACGGCATACTGGCCGGGTTCGTAGACATAATCCACACGTTCGAAACCGTAGTTGTGCAATACTTCGGTGACAAAGGTCATGTCTACCCGCTCGTTGGCATGCAGTTTCAAGGTCTTGTCGGTCAACTCGGTACGCGACACCACTTTCTCTGCCAGCGCATCGGGATAAGTCACCACGCAAAAGGATTTATCTGTTTTTTGCAGACGGCTCAACACCTCGGTGCGCAGTATCTCATTGGCAGCGTCCTTCTGTCCGTATTTTATGGCACGGCGGAAGGACGAAGGGAAGAACAGCACATTGGCATCACCCAGCACCTGTACGAGGTCGTGATAGAAATAACCGGCCTCTTCCAAATCGCCCAAAATGAAGACAAACGGGCAAAAGGCTTGCCCGACCAATACGGAAGAGAACAGAGAGGCAGACGAACCAGTCAGTCCCCCGCAATAGATATGATGAACGGACGGATTGTCCAGCAGACGGTGCATGCCCTCCACATTGGGATGGGCAGCATAAAGTTGTTGCAGTTCGCTTAGGGTCATACTTATTCGGTTTACGGCCGCAAAAGTACGAAATAATCCTCCAACTTGCGTGGGGATATGGGGGAAAAGCTGTACATTTGCAGGAAATAATCAGGCTACGGGCTACGAGTTACGAGCTACAAGTTCTTGCCATCCGACGCGCTACAGAACTTGCCACTCGTAGCTCGTAGCTTGTAGCCCGTAGCTATAAAGACAATGAACACTTCGGACAGCATCGTCATTATCCCCACTTACAACGAGCGGGAGAACATAGAGAACATTATCCGCGCCGTCTTCGGACTGGAGCACGGTTTCCACATTCTGGTAGTTGAAGACAACTCGCCGGATGGCACTGCCGACATCGTAAAGCGGCTACAGCGCGAGGAGTTTGCCGACCGCCTTTTCATGCTCCAACGCCCCGGCAAGCAGGGACTGGGCACGGCCTACATCGCCGGCTTCCGCTGGGCTCTGGAGCACGGCTATGAATACATCTTCGAGATGGATGCCGACTTCAGCCACAACCCCGCCGACCTGCCACGACTCTATGCCGCCTGCCACGACGAAGGAGCAGACGTAAGCATCGGCTCGCGCTATGTCAGCGGCGTCAACGTAGTGAACTGGCCCATGGGCCGCGTGCTGATGTCGTACTTCGCCTCGAAATACGTGCGCCTCATTACCGGTCTGCCCATCCACGACACCACAGCGGGTTTCGTGTGCTACCGTCGTCGCGTACTCCAAACTATCCCGCTGGACAGCATCCGATTCAAAGGATATGCTTTCCAGATAGAAATGAAGTTTACTGCCTACAAATATGCCTTCCGCATCAAGGAGGTGCCTGTTATCTTCATCAACCGCGAACTGGGTACGTCGAAGATGAATAGCAGCATCTTCGGCGAAGCTGTATTCGGCGTCATCCGCCTGAAGTGGGACAGCTTGTGGAAAAAATACCAGCGACCTGCAGAGTGACTTGGTACAAAAAACTCTTAAACCATAATATTCCTCATAATGAAACGTACACTGATACATAACGCCACCCTAATCAATGAGGGTACGCGCAAACAAGGCTCCCTCGTGATAGCCGACGGCAACATTGCCGAGATACTGACCGAAGGCCGCCCCCTCTCCGCCCCATGCGACGAGACTATCGATGCCACAGGCTGCTACCTGTTGCCTGGCGTCATTGATGACCATGTGCATTTCCGTGACCCGGGACTGACGCACAAGGCCGACATATTCAGCGAAAGCCGTGCAGCAGCAGCCGGAGGCGTCACATCTATCATGGATATGCCCAACACCAACCCACCTACAACAACCCTCGAAGCTCTGGAACAGAAACAGGCGCTGCTGGCGGAGAAATGTATCGTAAACTATTCATGCTACTTCGGTGCCACCAACAGCAACTACACCCTCTTCCCCCGCCTGGACAAAACCCGCGTGTGTGGCATCAAGCTATTCATGGGCTCAAGCACGGGCAACATGCTGGTAGACCGTATGGATAGCCTGCGGCACATCTTCGGCGGCACCGACATGCTCATCGCTGCCCATTGCGAGGAGCAGGAAATCATCCACCGCAATACCGAAAAATACAAGGCCGCCTACCTTGAAGAAGCTCAGATACCTCTCAACAAACATCCTTACATCCGCACCGTACAGGCTTGCTATTCCTCATCGCATCTGGCTGTCCAACTGGCCACAGAAGCCGGGGCACGCCTGCACGTGCTGCATATCTCCACAGCCAAGGAACTGCCGCTGTTCAGCCATGCACCGCTGGACGAACACAAGCGAATCACCGCCGAAGCCTGTGTAGCTCATCTGCTGTTCGACATACGCGACTATAAAATGCTGGGCGCCTGCATCAAATGCAACCCCGCCATCAAACGACAGGCCGACCGCGATGCCCTGCGCCGTGCTGTCGTCGAAGGACAGATAGATGTCATTGCCACCGACCATGCCCCACACCTGCTGACGGAAAAGAGTGGCGGAGCCTTGCGGGCAGCTTCGGGTATGCCGATGGTGCAGTTCTCGTTGGTCAGCATGTTGCAACTGGCTGATAAAGGCATTTTCACCCCCGAACTCGTGGTGGAAAAGATGTGCCACGCTCCTGCCCGACTCTTCCGCATCGACCGCCGCGGCTTCATCCGCGAAGGTTACCATGCCGACCTGGTGCTCGTACGTCCGCACACTCACTGGCAGGTGACACGTGACAAGATATGGAGTAAATGCGGCTGGAGCCCACTGGAAAGTCGCACTTTCGACTGGCAGATAGAAAAGACATTTGTCAACGGACACGTAATCTACGACCACGCGACAGGCGTGGACGACACCTGTCGCGGAGAGGAGCTGCGTTTCCATGCCTGAAGCCCAGCTACTCACCTACCGGGTCCACGAGATTACCCCTTACATCAACTGGACGTATTTCTTCCATGCCTGGGGGTTCAAGCCCACTGCGGCACATTCTACGGAGGCAAGACAACTGCAAGAAGATGCCTTTCTGCTGCTGGAAGAGTCAGAAGACGTACTGACCCTTCCATGTCTCTTCCGTCTCTGCCGCGCCAATGCAGACGAAGATAATCTGCTCATCGAAGATACCGTTTTCCCTCTGCTGCGCCAACAGAAGCCCGGCACCAAGGGAAGTCCGCATCTTTGTCTGAGCGACTTCGTGCGACCGCTCTCGTCGGGCAGGACAGATACGGTAGGACTTTTCGCCTCAACCGTCAACGGACTTGAAACCCTCCACACCCCAGACGATCCTTACCGCGACCTGCTTGTTCAAACCCTCGGCGACCGTCTGGCCGAGGCAGCCACGGAGAAGATGCACCAATATGTCCGCCGGACAGCCTGGGGCTATGCTCCAGACGAGGACCTGCCCATTCCCGACCTGCTGGCAGAACGCTTCCAGGGCATCCGCCCCGCCGTAGGCTATCCTTCATTGCCCGACCAGTCCGTCAATTTCATCCTGGACGCTCTGCTGGACATGCAACGCATCGGAATCACCCTTACGGAAAACGGAGCCATGCATCCGCACAGCTCCGTTTCCGGATTGATGCTGGCCCATCCTGCTGCCCGCTATTTTGCTATAGGCCGCATTGGCGAAGACCAGCTAAAAGATTATGCCCGACGCCGCGGACTTCCGATAGATGTGATGCGGAAATTCCTGGCGGCAGTCTTGTAAGGTCAGAACCGGTATCCTACTCCCAAAGTAAGATCCATATAGGCGTCACCAGCCGTCCACCCTGACTTATACATAATGTCTACCAGCCAATGGCGCTTCACCTCCAGGCCTAAGCCGAGAAGCAATCCACCACCGTCACGGTCGTCTCCTTCCAATTCATCGTAATACGAACCTCCGTTGATGGAAGAGCTTAATACACGGCTATAATAAGCACCGAACTTTACAGCAAGCAACATCGGTTTGCCCAAGGAGTATTTCACGCCATAGGCCACAGGAATCTCCAGGTTATGAGTTTCATAATCGACTCCACCAGTTCTTATTTCTCCGTCAAAATCCCAATCCCACAAGTTCATTTGTCTCCGGAAATAGTACACTCCCAATTCGTAGAACCAATGGCGCGACACAGCTATATTCATACCAACGCCTCCATAGAAATTTCCTCCAGACCAATTGCCGTCATAATCCTGGTTGGCTCCCCATCCGGCCTTGACAAACCACATAAAGCGGTCCTGAATATCCTGCTTCATCTCAATCGCAAGCGGTATAGGCAATGTCTTGGATTTCTTGCCCTTTGTCACTTCTATCGAATCAAGTATCAAGGGCACATCTTCCAAAATGAAGTTTCCATCTTTGTCAGTCACTGTACTGATATTCGTACCCTTTACCGTTACCTTCGCACTGTCTATGGGATAATAATCCCGGTCTATGAGACGTTGCTTGAATTTCTGGCCCTGGGCCATGGCTGCTGCCGCACATGTACAAAGCAACAGCATAACATATATTCTTTTCATACGTATCCTATGTTGTTTTTAGTATAATTATCAGAATCGGTAAATCGCACCAAATGTCAAAGCCCAACAATGTTCAGGACTATCAAAGCCATTGTAATCGTTTCCTATAGCCATGTTCTTACCCCAGACACCGACAGTAAGCTGTTTGTATTCCACCCCCAGGCTGTAGGCCACGCCAAAACTCAACGGATGGAGCAGAGAGTAATAATCGTATCCATCATAAAACACCTTGTTGTCGAAAACATCCATTTCTTCCTGCTGTCCGTTGTAATCCGTCTTTACCTTGCCACTGAATCCGTAAGCAATGACCGGTCCGAACGAGAAAACCAGATTCGTCTTATGAGCCAGCTTCTGACGGTTGACAAAATACAAAGACAAATCCAGGAAATTCGGATTCCAGGTTTCCCGGTAACTCATTCCGTCTTGATTCTGTTCGTAAACCGTACCCCGTTGGGCCAGCTGTATCATAGGACGGAAAGCCCAGTGCTTGGAGGTGCGCACCTCCAGACCCACACCGACCTCATAGCCAGTCTTGAAACTGCCGCCATTGACCGTATAACGGCTCATAGATACACCCGCCTGCACCACAAATGTCAGTTTCTTGCGTTTGGTATCTACAGAAAGCGGTTTATTTATCTCCCGCACTTCAGTCCCCATGCCTACAGATTCCACGACAATATACTTGGCTGTAACAGGCACATCTTCCAAAAAGAATTTGCCATCCACATCCGTTATGGCGCTGATGCCGTATTCCTCATATTTTTTAAACAGCCTCGGCTTGTCTTCGTAATCTCTGAGTGTAACCAGTGCCCCTACGACAGGCTGGCCATCCTTGTCCGTCACCACACCTTTGATGTCGTGCGTGAGCACACCTTCTTCCATTCCGGTTGCCACCGTATCAGCCACAACCTCTTGCGCCGTCAGAGATGCTGTCCCCAACCAGGCTGCAAGGCATAACATTAATATATGTTTCATCGTCATTGTATAATCGCAATATTTGTATTCAAAATCAACGTGCGCTTTCATCCACCGAACCATCACACGTCACCTGGCACACCGGAGAGTAAGCGATATCTCCTCCCGTACCCTGAACAAAAGCCCGCACATAATAAGTGCCAGCCGGCACAGGGGCATAGACCGAGGTATAGAAGCTTTCTTCATATCCGACAGATGCTTCCACTTGGTCGTCGACATCCGGCAACGAATTCGTGGTACTGTAACAAATGCCACGGCGGGTAACCTGGGATGAAATGTCGCCTTCTACTTCCATATAGAAATCGGCATACAAGCCGTCACCGCCCCATGTTTTAAAGGTAGAAATCACCGGAGCATCCGGATAAGTGTAAGACTTCACATCCGAATAACAGTATTTGGTAGTAGTACCGAAATCAGTACAGTCGTCGACAAAACCGGGCCATCCTCCCCCGTTATATATACCCAATACTAATTCAAAATAGAGAGTTGTACCGGGCAGGAATAATTGTTCATACGTATCCCAATTCAAATAAACATAATCTAAAATCCCAGCATTCTCATAATAAGGTATACTACCCGTCAATTCGGTATCTGACATGGGTCTATCACCCAATGAAGGAGAAGGAAGATTGGATGAAACATCCGAGAAAAGAATCTCCATAAAATCAAAACTGCCGGAAAAGGCATCAGAAAAAGGACGAATCAGCAGCCCTCCAGACATACGCATATCCTCGCGCAGATTCTCGTCGGTCACTAATTCATTCAGTTCTTCGTAGCTCAAATCGGAGACGGATACGACTTCACCCAAAGAAACACTCTCCGGCAACACACGTCCGAAGTCGTCCACCTCATTACAACTGAACAACAGCAAGGCTATGCTCAGCAGACAAAGTACTTTTTTCATATTTCCCTGTTTCTATATTTAGAATTAATCACTACAAAGGTATCGGATTTATTTAACATCATCAAACGTAAATTTGCAAACAAATCACCAAGAGGCGCCACGCAGTCTTATCCGACGATAATCACATACTAAACGGAAGAAAAATTTCACCTCACAAAATAGCCAGACAAAAAATTGTCAAAACCGCTCCAACGCTTCCTACCCTTCTCTGAATCCTGCCCCCTGAATCCTGCAAATTTTATCCGTCATTTTTGCCAGAAACTATAACAAATGAACTATTTTTGCGATGTTTTGTGATTTAATCCTATTTCACACGACAGATGCAGTAAAAGCCACCCGTTTGGGATTCTTCAAAATAAGAGAAGATGGAAAGCAAAGAAGAGCAAGAGTTTATGGCGATGATACGGACTTATGAGCGGGTCATCTACAAAGTGTGCTACATGTACACTACTCCCAACACACCTCTTCACGACCTGTATCAGGAGGTCGTGCTGAACCTGTGGAAGGCTTTCGGAAAATTCAGACATGAATGCAAACCATCTACGTGGATATACCGCATCGCCCTGAATACTTGCATCAGTTTTATCCGAAAGGAAAAAAACATCCCTGAAATCATCACTCTGACCCAGGCTGCCGACCACATGGAAGAAACCGATGAGACTCAAGCCATGCTGCGACAACTGTACCGGATGATTAACCGGCTGGGACAGCTCGAAAAATCCATCATCCTGCTCTACCTGGATGAAAGGAGTTACGAAGAAATTTCAGAAATCACCGGGCTCACTGTAACCAATGTGGCTACCAAACTGAACCGCATCAAAGACAAATTGAGGAAAATGAACAAGGAGGACTAAACATGGAACTGAACGAACTGAAAAAGTCATGGAACGTGTTGGACAATCAGACGGACCAACATCCGCTGGTGAGCGAAGAAGAAATGAAGCGGCTGATTGCAGCCGGCAAAACGGATACCCGCCAGAAACTGGGACATCTCAACCTGTGGCAACGAACTTCCCTCTATGTAGGTATCGTGATGCTTTGCCTGATTATCCCCATCTGCTTATGGACACCCGACTGGATGGCAGACGGCGAAAACTCCCGGCAAAGAATTATCTGCCTATTGGCTTTTCTGGCCATCAGTGCAATAGCAGGATTGATATGGGACTGGAAAACATACCGGTGGCTTCAATCCATCCAGGTTGACCGGATGAGCGTGGTAGAAGTGAGCCGGCGTATGATAACTTTTCGCCGGTGCATGCGCAACGAAGTAATCGGAGCCTGCTTCTGGGTGGTGATATTCAATGCAATCAATTTCTGGGTCATGGGATACCACCAGGCACCACCAGCCACACAAGTGCTGGTCATCGCCCTGCTGGCGGCAGCCGATATACTCATCATTTACATATTATATAAAAAGGTTATGTTCAAATACATTAACGACATCCGCAAAAACATTGAAGAACTGAAAGATATATGCACCGAATAACCCTTCTACTCCTCCTGACCCTGCTCCTTCCGGACCTATACATCTATTTCGTGTATATAACCCGCAAAACCCGGAACTCCCTGTTGCGGTTGTCTTATTGGATACCTACGCTGCTGTTAGGCATCCTTTATGTCTACTATATGTATCTGACCGGTGACAATCCCATGTCGCACCATGCTCTGGGCATCGGCCGCCTGGCTATTGCCCTGATGCTGTTTGCCACCCCTAAAACGGTATTTATGCTCTGCTCACTGACAGGCAACCTGATGCATGCACTCATCAAGCCTTGTCCACGCCTCCCGTTCACCCTGTCCGGCATTATTCTGGGAGCCGTCTGCTTCGGCTGCATCGCTTACGGTTCGTTCATAGGAATCACACGCTTTGAAATAAAACAAGTAGAATATGCCTCACCCCGGCTTCCGGCAGGATTTGACGGCTATCGCATCGTCCAGTTGTCGGACATCCATATAGGCAGTTGGCAAGGACATCCCCAACCTATGCAGGAACTGGTCAGCCTGGTCAACGAACAACAAGCCGACCTTCTTGTTTTTACCGGAGACTTGGTAAACCAACAAAGCCATGAGTTAGACGGATTTCAGGATATATTGGGCCAACTCCATGCAAAAGACGGAGTTTATTCCATTTTAGGTAACCACGACTATGGGACCTACTATCATTGGAAAAGCGTTGAAGAAGAAAAAGCCAATCTGACATACCTTATCCGACAGCAAGAAACTATGGGATGGAAAATGCTCAATAACTCCCATGACATTATACGGCACCAAGGAGACAGCATAGCTCTCATTGGCGTAGAAAATGATGGTGAACCCCCTTTCTCACAATACGCCGACTTGCCTCAAGCCATGCAGGGAACAGGGGGCATGTTCAAACTATTGCTCAGCCACAATCCCACCCATTGGCGCCGGGAAGTACTTCCCTGCTCTGATATTGATTTGATGTTGGCTGGACATACCCATGCCATGCAAGGCATCTTCTTCGGGCACTCGCTCGCAGAACTGAAATATCCGGAATGGAAAGGCATGTACCAGGAAGGAGAACGTGCCCTGTATGTCAATATAGGCATTGGCTATGTAGGACTCCCCTTCCGTTTTGGTGCCTGGCCTGAGATTACAGTCATCACCCTGCGAAAGAAAACCGAATAAGCCATTTAACGGATTGGCAGAAGACGTGGCTTACAAACTCTCTGAAAAGAAGTTTAGGAAGGGCAATCAGATACCGGCATTTCATCCGTATTTCGCATTTTTATATTAACTTTGCCGCAAAAATACGAGCTCTTATGAAAATACTCTACCGAATCTACCAATTATGCATTGCCCTGCCCATCTTTCTGGTGCTGACCCTACTCACCGCCCTTACCACCATCGTCGGATCGCTGATAGGAGGTGCCCACGTATGGGGGTATTATCCCGGCAAAATATGGTCGCAACTGACCTGTTACCTCCTGTTATTGCCCGTCAAGGTGAACGGAAGAGAAAAACTGGATAAACATACCTCGTATGTATTTGCCCCCAACCACCAGGGCGCTTTCGATATCTTCCTAATCTACGGTTTTCTGGGACGCAACTTTAAATGGATGATGAAAAAAAGCTTGCGGAAGATACCTTTCGTGGGGAAAGCTTGTGAAAGCGCCGGACACATATTCGTAGACCGCACCAGCCCCAAAGGGATGCTTTCCACCATTCGCCAGGCAGAACGCTCGCTCACCAACGGCGTCTCGCTGGTAGTTTTCCCAGAAGGGTCACGTACCCAAGACGGTAGCCTTGGTTCTTTCAAGCGCGGAGCATTCCAGTTGGCCGACGACTTGCAACTGCCTGTAGTACCGGTCACCATCAACGGCTCGTTCGATGTACTGCCACGTTCAGCCAAATGGGTCCGCCGCCATCGGCTGGAACTGACTATCCACCAGCCTATCCCTCCACAAGGCAAAGGTCCTGAAAACGTCAAAGCCCTGATGACCGGAACGTATGAGGCCGTTGCCGGCGGACTAAAATAAACGCATACAATTATGATGAAGAATGAAAAAGAAATCCCCGTTCTGCTCCTGACCGGCTATCTGGGCAGCGGGAAAACTACACTGGTCAACCACATCCTTGCCAACGAACGCGGAATCAAGTTTGCAGTCATTGTCAATGACATTGGCGAAGTAAACATCGACGCCGACCTTATCCAACAAGGAGGTGTCGTAGGCAAGAAAGACGACAGCCTGGTAGCTTTGCAGAACGGATGTATCTGCTGCACATTGAAGGCAGACCTCATCCAACAGATATTCGAACTGATGAAAATGCAGCGTTTCGACTACATTGTTATCGAAGCCAGCGGCATTTGCGAACCCGAACCCATCGCCCAGACCATCTGTTCCATCCCCCGCTTGGGAGGAGCATACACCAAATACGGCACGTGCCGCCTGGACAGCATCGTTACGGTAGTGGATGCTCTTCGCCTGTCGGACGAGTTTGCCTGCGGAGATGCACTGACACGCCCGAACATTGATGAAGAAGATATTGAGAACCTCATTATCCAGCAGATAGAATTCTGTAACATCATCCTGCTCAATAAGATTTCAGAAGTAAATCCCGAAGAACGGGAACGGATCAAACGAATCATACATACCCTGCAACCCTCGGCGGAAATCATTGAATGCGATTATGCCAAGATTAATCTGGACAAAATCATCCACACACACTTATTCAACTTCGAACAAGTGGCTACTTCTGCCGGATGGGTGCGCGAAATAGAGCGCCAAGCCACCGCTGAAGAAGAACGTGAGGCTAAAGCACCTATCCATCACCATCATCACCACCAGGAAGAAGAGGAGCACCATCACCACCATGCGGAAGGAGGCGAGGTAGAAGAATATGGCATTGAAACTTTTGTCTATTACCGCCGACCAGCTTTTGACATTCACAAATTCGATTATTTCGTGGCAACCCAATGGCCGAAGAATGTTATCCGCACAAAAGGAGTATGCTACTTCAGTCACAATAAGGACATGTCTTTCCTTTTTGAACAAGCCGGACGACAAAAGCAAATTAAAGAAGCCGGGCTGTGGTATGCTACAGCGCCTGAAGAAGACTTGATTGAGCTGATGCGCCAAGAACCTGGGCTCTTACGCGATTGGGACGAGAAATATGGTGACCGCATGATAAAGCTGGTATTTATTGGCCAGCACTTGGACAAGAAAGCACTGACTAAGGCATTAGACGAGTGCCTTGAATAAGAGGCTACCTCTTAGACAAGCTAAGAGTCATGCAAGCCAACCAAAGAAAGCGGATGAAGCAAGTGTAACCCCATTGTACGTTACACACTTCATCCGCTTTTACGTTGTTTCTGAAAAAGATGAACCGGGCTTTCCTGTAGTCGTTAATGCGACTGTGCCGACATATTTTCCTGCAAGCGCTTATGCTCTTCTATCAATTTCATGTTTTCCTTGGCTTTCGAAAGATAGTCTTTCACCAAAGGATTGTCCTTAAATGACTGGGGAGCCGTACGCATAATATCCTCCACCTGTTCTGTCATCATAGGATAGGGCAACATGCTACACATCATCATAAAGACACTGGGACCCAACACATTCTCATAATTCTCGGCAATGAAGTCACGTATGTACTTATCCATTTCCTTCAGCTTCTCTTCACCCTGCCTTTTCAAATCATCGTGGATAGCATCAATATCGGCTCCATCCAGCACCATTCGCGCTTCTTTACGCTCCAAATCTTCAACGGCCCGCTCCAGGTTATTGCGCCGGTTTATAAAATCATAAAGCTTATCGTTCAGAGGAGTTCCTTCTGCCACAAAGTTTCCCGGCGTAATCGAAACTTTCACCTTTCCGTCTTCCAATACCAAAGGCATCAGGGCATCGTCATTCATATAAAGCGTAACCATACGTACCGAATCGGCAGGTCCCTTCATTTTAAAACATCCATGAATTACTTCTGCCGAATCTACCGGCACCCAGATTCCATCCTCAAGCATCTTCAGATAGAGCATCTTACCGTCCAAACTGATTATCGACGAGTTACCTTCCACCCGATACTTGCGGCTACACGAAGAAAAGAGCACGATCAACAGCAAAAAGGGCAACCCTATATGCATAACTATTTTATTCATACTTGAAACCACATTAAAATGAATTAGCCGAGACAAAGGTATTAATATTCCTTATAAACCAGATGGAAAGAAAGGTATTTTCAGGTGGTTTACGTATTTTTGCACAATCTTTTCCAAACGGGCCGACTTGTTCTCTCCGGTCAAATGAGGCGGTCGCCAACTTTGGAGAGGACAGTTTCAAGGTTCGGGCATGAAGCAGAACTATTAAGAAACAATATATAAAGCACTTAATTATAAACATTGTTTTTATACCAAGTCATTTATGAACGTAAAGAAGTATTTTGTGGCGGCCTTTGCCGCCTTGCTGACCTGCGCGGCCCAAGCCGACGAAGGCATGTGGCTGCTTCAATTGATGAAGCAACAGAATTCCATCGACATGATGAAGAAACAAGGACTGAAGCTGGAGGCAGACGACCTTTACAACCCCAACGGTGTGTCGCTGAAGGATGCAGTAGGTATCTTCGGCGGTGGATGCACAGGTGAAATTATTTCGCCCGAAGGCCTCATTCTTACCAACCACCACTGCGGATATGCTTCAATCCAACAGCACAGCAGTGTGGAGCATGACTATCTGACCGACGGATTCTGGGCCATGAGCCGTGCCGAGGAATTACCCACACCGGGATTGAAATTCCGTTTTGTACATCGCATCGTAGACATCACCGACCTGGTAAATGCCAAAGTAAAGGCTGGCGAAGTAGACGAATACACTGCCATGACCTCGCCCTTCCTCCACAAGATTGCCCAAGAAGAACTGGCCAAGAGCGACCTCAACGGCAAACCGGGCATCGTGGCACAGGCTCTGCCTTTCTATGCCGGCAACCAATTTTACCTTATATATTATAAGGTGTACAGCGACGTGCGCATGGTGGCTGCCCCGCCTTCGAGCATAGGCAAGTTTGGCGGTGAGACAGATAACTGGATGTGGCCCCGCCACACAGGCGACTTCTCCATCTTCCGCATCTATGCCGACAAGAACGGTGAGCCTGCCGACTACAGTGCCGACAATGTTCCTCTGAAGACGCCCAAATACCTTCCTATCTCCATCAAGGGACTGAACGAGGGCGACTATGCCATGATCATGGGATTCCCCGGCAGCACCGAACGCTATCTCACACAGAGCGAAGTGCGCCAGATGATGACTGCCCAAAACCAGGCCATGATTGACATGCGCACCGTCTATCTGGACGTATTGAAGAAGTTTATGGCAAAGGACGACAGAATCCGCATCCAATATGCCAACAAGTTTGCCGGAAGCAGCAACTACTGGAAAAACTCCATCGGCATGAACAAGGCTATCGTGGACAACGACGTGCTGGGTACTAAAGCCGAGCAAGAACGCCGCTTTGCCGAATTTGCCAAGGGTAAACCCGAATATGAAGGCGTAGTAGAAAAGATAGACGCCATTGTGGAGAAGGCTACTCCCATATTGCGCCGCCTCATGTACCTCAACGAGGGACTGAACCGTACCATTGAGTTCGGCTGCCCGCCCGCCGTTATGGACAAGATAAAGGAAGCATTGGAAACCAAGAACGACTCCCTGCTGGAGGTTGGCAAGAAGCAGCTGGAAGCTGCCTACGAAAATATCTACAACAAGGACTACTCCCCCATGGTGGACGAAGCCGTGGCCATAGCCATGCTACCCGCACTGACGCAGGCGCTGAAACCCGAAGAACTGCCCGACTTCCACTACATCATTGAGAAGGAATATAAAGGCAATGCCGAGACGTTCATCAAAGAGATGTTCAACAACTCTATCCTCTCCAGTCGCGAAAACCTCGACAGATTCCTGAAGAAACCCACTGTGAAAGCCATTGAGAATGACTTAGCCACCCTATACAGCCGCTCCAAGCTGGCCAAGCTGCAAGAAACCGCCCAGGAACTGGCGCAAGCCACAGAAGGACTCGAACTGTTGCACAAAGCCTACATCCGCGGACTGAACGAGATGAAGCTCCCCACCCCCTCTTATCCCGATGCCAACTTCACCATCCGTCTGACTTACGGCAACGTGAAGTCCTACGATCCTAAAGATGGCGTACACTATAAGTATTTCACAACTACCGATGGCATTTTGGAGAAAGAAGACCCCGAAAATCCGGAATTCGTAGTACCCGCCAAGCTGAAGGAACTGATTCAGAAGAAAGACTTCGGACGCTACGCCATGGCCGATGGCACCATGCCCGTCTGCTTTCTGACCACTAACGACATCACAGGCGGCAACTCCGGTAGCCCCGTCATCGACGGTGAAGGCAACCTCATCGGCTGTGCTTTCGACGGCAACTGGGAATCGTTGAGCGGTGACATCAACTTCGACAACAACCTGCAACGCTGCATTGCTCTCGACATCCGCTACATGCTCTTTATACTCGACAAGCTGGGCGGCTGCAAGCACCTGATTGACGAGATGACTATCATCGAATAAAAAACGGGCATTGAGCCTGCCATATCCAAGGCGCAGATGATGCGACACACCATCCGGACAAATCCCACCGGACATCCGGATGAAATCGCAGAATCTGCGCCTTGCTTTGTATAAAAAGCCGTCCGGCTTGCATTTCGTCGCCCTTATACAGACGAGGCTTGCTTCCAAGCTATAAAAAGCCCGCTTGCAAAGTATAAGAAAGCGGCTTGCAAGGTATAAGAAAGCAACGGCATCTGTTTCACAACAATTTTTCTTCCCTGTTCCTCTAAAAGTTTCATACAAAACCGTATCTTTGCCCTTAACTTCATTATTCATTCAACTATTGACATCTTATGAAACAATATCTACTGACTGCAGCACTGCTGGTTTCTTTCGTCACCGCACAGGCCGATGAAGGGATGTGGATGCTTACCGACCTCAAAAAGCAGAATGCTGCTGCCATGCAGGAATTAGGCCTTCTCATTCCTGTCGAATCAGTCTATAACCCCGACAGCATTTCTCTGAAAGACGCCGTAGTGCAGTTTGGAGGAGGATGCACAGGAGAGGTCATCTCGTCCGAAGGACTGGTGCTGACCAACCACCATTGCGGATACCCATACATACAGCAACACAGTAGCGTTGACCATGATTATCTGACCGATGGCTTTGTGGCACGCAACCGGAATGAGGAACTGCCCTGCCAAGGACTGAGCATCACTTTCATCGACCGTGTGATGGACATCACTTCCTTCGTAGAAGAACAACTGCAACACGACCCCGACCCGCAAGGCACCAATTACCTTTCGCCTAAATACCTTCAAGAAGTGGCCGAGCGTTTCGCCCTGACCGAAGGCATCGCTATCGGGCGCGGAGGGAGTCTTGAACTGAAGCCTTTCTACGGAGGCAACAAATACTACCTTTTCATCAAGAAAACCTATCGGGATATACGCATGGTGCTGGCTCCTCCCTCCAGCATCGGAAAGTTTGGCGCCGATACAGACAATTGGATGTGGCCCCGCCACACAGGCGATTTCAGTCTGTTCCGCATTTATGCCGCCCCCAATGGCGAACCTGCCGACTACTCTACTGCCAACATGCCCTTGCACGTGAAGCAGCACCTCCGAATCAGCCTTGAGGGATATACCGAAGGCGACTTCGCTTTTGTCATGGGATTTCCTGGACACAACTGGCGCTACATGATCAGCGATGAAGTTAAAGAACGTATGGAAACCACGAACTTTATGCGTATCCATGTGCGGGATGCCAGGCAGCAATTGCTGATGCAAGCAATGCAAGCCGACGATGCCACCCGCATACATTATGCTGCCGTCTATGCCCGAAGCGCCAACTATTGGAAAAACGCACTGGGCATGAACGAAGGGCTTGTGAAGCTGAATGTGCTTGATGCCAAACGCGCCCAGGAACAAGAACTGCTCCAATGGGAAGCAGCCCAGGGAGACACGGCTTGTGCCGCAGCCTACCGCACCATCGAGAGCATCGTAGCCCGCCGACGCCCTGCCCTCTATCATCAGCAAGCCATACAAGAGGCGTTTATCACAGGCATGGACTTCATGCGTATCCCTTCTACGACCGGATTGGCAACCGCATTGAAAAAGAAAGACGAGAAATACATCCGTCGCGCCACCGACAGTCTACGCATGGCAGCCGACCGCTACTTCCAAAGTGTACCATTCCCCGAGGTAGAACGTAAAGTGGCTAAAGAGATGATGCGTGTATATATGCGTTACATCCCTGCCGAACAACGCATCAGCATCTTCCAAATCATTGACAGGCGTTTCAAAGGAGACAGTGACAAGTTTATAGATGCCTGCCTTAAACATTCTATTTTCGGAAGTCGCGAAAATTTCAATGAGTTCATAGCCAAACCCACCTTGCGCAAGCTTGAAACAGACTGGATGGTTCTTTTCAAATATTCCATTACCGACGGATTGCTACAAACAGCCATTGCCATGATGGATGCCAACCTTAACTACAACCGCGCACATAAAGTATGGGTAAAAGGAATGCTGGACATGAAACGGTCGCAAGGACGCCCCATCTATCCCGATGCCAATCTTACGCTGCGTCTTACTTATGGACAGGTACTGCCCTACAGTCCCCAAGACGGCATAGAATATAAATACTATACGACCCTGAGCGGAGTGATGGAAAAGGAAGATCCGACAAATTTTGAATTTGTCGTACCCGACAAGCTAAAACAACTCTACCGCACAAAAGATTATGGACGTTATGCCATGCGCAACGGGGAAATGCCTGTATGCTTTATCATCAACACCGACCAAACAGGGGGAAATTCTGGCAGCCCGGTCTTCAACGCCCGAGGAGAACTGATAGGTACAGGATTCGACCGGAATGTGGAAGGATTGACGGGAGACATCGCTTTCCATCCCACGCTGCAACGAGCCTCTTGTGTGGACATCCGTTATACACTTTTCATTATTGAAAAATACGCAAATGCCCGACACATCATTGATGAGCTGGATATTGCAGAAGAGAAATAAAAAGAGATGAAACCATAAATAATAACTTACAAGACTATTTTTCAAACCCTAAAACAAAACGAAAATGGAAACATTTACAGAACTGATAAATTCCGGGAAACCCGTATTGGTAGACTTCTTCGCTACCTGGTGCGGTCCCTGTAAAGCCATGCATCCGGTATTGGAAAACCTGAAAGCAGAGATTGGTGACACGGCACGAATCGTAAAGATTGACGTAGACCAAAAACAATCACTCGCCACAGAATACGGCATACAGGCTGTGCCTACATTCATCATCTTTAAAGGAGGGAAAATAGTATGGCGGCATTCGGGAATGATAAGCAAAAATGAATTGAAACAACAACTCCTCACAAGCGAAAACATATAACCGTAAAAGAATAGTAGCATTATGAAAAGACATATCATCATATTCATACTTACGCTTTTTACAGCGGGACTGTCAGCCCAAGAAGTAATGACCTTGAACCGGCAGCAGTTTCTGGACAAAGTATGTGACTATACCCAAGAAGAGGAATGGAAATACAAAGGCGAACTGCCTGCCATCATCGACTTGTATGCTGACTGGTGCGGTCCTTGCCGGCGCATGGCTCCGATTATGCAAGAATTGGCCAAAGAATATGCCGGGCGTATCGTCATTTACAAAATCAACGTTGACCAAGAAAAGGAACTGGCTGCCCTATTCCAAGCTTCCAGCATCCCGCTCTTTGTCCTTATTCCCAGCAAGGGACTGCCCCAGCTTATCAGTGGAGCAGCCGACAAAGAAGTGTTCAAGCAAGCTATTGAAGAGTTTCTATTGAAATAGGCACATCCATCCACCTCTCTCCGTGCAACTCTGCTACAGTATGGAACCCGGCTTCCTGCAAGGCACGGAGAGCTTCTAAACGCCCGTAATTGATACGCTCCGGATAATGCGCATCGCTATTTACAACTACCCGCGCCCCCAATTCGTGCAAGAAAGGAAAATAACTGATACCCGGATAGAAGACCTTCAGATCTTGCCATGCCTTTGTATTTACTTCTATCAGATACCCCCGATGCACAGCGTTTGCCAGATGCATACGGACTAAGGAAACATACCAATCTTCGGAAGTGACGTGCGGACAATAGCACTCGGCGTTGTAATGCACCTTATCCGCATGTCCCAGAATATCGAACCCTCCCAATTGAAGCATACGCTCTGAGCGGTCGAAATATTGCCGCACAGCATTCTCCAGATTGCCATGAAAATGCTTCTCCACCATTTGTGCAAAACGCTCGGGAGAAAGGTCCGCATCCACAACCTCTCCCTTTGCATTCTGGAGCAAGTGGACGGAACCGATACGATAATCCAAGGGCAAATCCTGGAAACGAGCCGCAGCAGGATGGCTTTCTTCGTTCAGGTAATCAATCTCAAGCCCAACATAAAGCTCCAAACGTCCTTCATATTGGCTCTTGAGACGGGAAAATTCATTGAGGTAATCATCCATCCGGTCCCACTCCATAGTCCAGGCTGTAGGAAAAGGCAAAGGAGCATGGGAACTGTACCCGTAAGCAGTAAATCCTTTGGAAATTGCAAAACGGGCAAAAGAAGCCATATCGGCACGCCCGTCACAATAAAGGCAATGACTATGATAATTGGTCAAATTCATGATTCTTCTATTTCACTAAGTTCCAACCAACGATTGGTTTTACTATCAATTTCTTCAGTCAGAATAGGCAAACGCTTCGACTTCTCAGTTAACTCTTCCACAGAAAGGGCACCCGTACACAGAGCTTGCTCCAACTGCGTTTTTTCTTCTTCCAGAGCAGCGATTTCCAACTCCAGTTGTTCCAATTCCTTACGTTCCTTAAAAGTAAGACGCCTTTTTCCCTCGGGTTTCGTACGTGTCGAACGACGTTCCTGCGGCTTTGCCGTTTTTTTCTCCAACTCCTTCTCGTGCTGAGCATGCAAATCTTTCCACTCGCGATATTGGGTGTAATTGCCCGGGAAGTCACGTATGTCTCCTTGTCCGTTGAATACCAGTAAATGATCTACGACCTTATCCATAAAATAACGGTCATGGCTCACTACAATCAGACATCCTTTAAAGCTACGCAAATATTCCTCAAGCACATTCAGCGTTACTATATCCAAATCATTCGTAGGTTCGTCCAATACCAGGAAGTTAGGATTCCGCATCAGCACCGTGCAAAGATAAAGCCGTCGCCGTTCACCGCCACTCAGTTTATAGACATAACTATGTTGGGTTTCTGGCGTGAACAAGAAATGCTGAAGGAATTGCGAAGCCGTAAGCCGTTGCCCATTCCCCAATTCGATAACCTCGGCTATGTCCTGAACGACATCAATGACTTTCATCTGCTCGTTAAAGTTCAGTCCCTCTTGCGAATAATAACCGAAACGAACAGTTTCACCTATATCAAGCATGCCACGGTCGGGTTTCACTTGCCCCATCAGTATTTTTATGAAAGTAGACTTCCCCGTACCGTTGTTGCCTATGATACCCATCTTCTCATAACGGGCAAAGATGTAAGAAAAGTCTTCCAGAATCTTAACGTCGCCAAAAGATTTATAGAGGTGGTCTGCTTCAAAGATTTTATTTCCAATATAAGAAGCCTTGACCTCCAGCTTAACCTCTGCGTTGTAAAAACGCTGTTTGGCTACTTTCTCAAGTTCATAGAAAGCTTCTTCACGGTAACGCGCCTTGTGTCCGCGTGCCTGGGGCATACGCCTCATCCATTCCAACTCAGTGCGGTATAGATTATTGGCCCGCTCGATCTCTGCCGTTTTGGCCTCCATGCGTTCCTGACGCTTCTCCAAATAGTAGCTATAGTTTCCTTTATATGAATAAAGACAGCGATGATCGATTTCAATAATCTCAGAGCAGACACGGTCCAGGAAATAACGGTCGTGCGTAACCATAAGCAACGTGAGGTTGGTACGACGCAAATAACCTTCCAGCCACTCCGTCATATCCAGATCCAAGTGGTTGGTGGGCTCATCCAGAATCAGGAGTTCAGGTTCTGTAATAAGTATATTGGCCAAGGCGACCCGCTTCAGCTGACCGCCCGAAAGATGCTTTACCTTCTGATTAAAATCCCTGATTTTAAGCTGAGAGAGAATTTGCTTGGCTTGCCGCTCATAATCCCAGGCTTTCTCCTGATCCATACGGGCAAGAAGTTCGTCCAGTCCGGGATGTCCTTCCGTCTCCAGACAGCGTTCATAGTCACGTATGAGAGCCACGACAGAGTTCCCATGATGGAAACAGGCTTCGAGCACCGTAAGTTCCTCCGGATAACGCGGATCTTGTTCTAAATACCCCACACGCAGGTCACGGCGGAAAGAGATGTTGCCCGCATCATACCCTTCTTTACCGGAAAGGATATTGAGCAGAGTAGATTTCCCGCTTCCATTCTTTGCTATAAGTCCCACTCGTTGTCCCTCGGCCAATCCGAAAGATATATTTTCAAAAAGTATCAGGTCGCCAAAAGACTTAGTCAGATTTTCTACCTGTAGAATAGGAGTCATGAGTTTCTCGTTTTTTTTAAGTAGTATTTACAAATTCTTCAAAGCCTGTGCATACGCTTCCTGGAGGTGACAGCCATCTCCGGCCTTCACACGGCTCCACACCAACTTCATCGGGTCAATGACTAGTTCTGTACATGTCTGCAACAACACGGGGACTTCCCGGTTTCCATCAATAAGGGTTCTCCACTCCAATCCGTCGACTTCATTGGCCAGAATGACACAAAGCACTATGCCCAAATCAATCCACACTTCCCGTTTCCGGACGTTGAAAGAACACTGATTCACCAGCTGTTGCATCCGACTAATATCCTCCTCCAGACCTTGAAAATCGACTTTAAGCACATCTTTAATTTTACGCTCCACCCACTCATAGGCCGCATCAATCTGATAGATTTCAGAAAGGCGCACAGGAATAAGTTCAGGAGGATACTTCGTACCGCAATGACGCACTTCGAGAGAAGAAATGACCCGAGCGGCCGCCTCAGGAGGAGTTCCCCGGGCAACGGTAAAGGAACATTCAAAACCTATGTCATCTATGCCCGTCACCCAAAAATGCGTTACATAATCAACACCTCCCTCGGCAAATTCTTCCTGGCTGTAAGCACAATTCAGTTCTCCCACTTGCAAAGCTACTGCCTGAGCATTGTCCCGAAGTTCCTGATGTATGAAGTCACGTCCATAACCAGGTCCACCACGAAAAGCCGAAATCCGGAAATTGCCCGACCACTCATTGGGATCATAAAAGAGAAAAGAACCCTCACCATCCTCAAACTCACTCCAGGCAGCAGGATAATACATAGAGAACCATGCCCCGGGTGATATAAATTTCTTATCTTGTGCCATAATCTCAATCAGTAAATCTTATCTACCTTGCAAAGATACATTTTTTAGCCGGAATGCCAAACAATCGGGCAAAGAGAGTCCGTTTTTAACCCCTTCAAGTATTTTCTCTCCAACCTCCGCTGCTTCAAACTGAATAATGCACTTCTCGTGCTTTGTAAGCAGGCATCCGGCATGAAAGGCAAACGCCTGATAGTCTACCCATATTATCCGCATAGTAAACAATAAAGGATTTCATTCTTTTTATGTACGACACTCGTACACAGCACACAGAACAGCCTTTCTGACAAGCTCTTTATGGGAAACTGCCAAGCAATAAGCAGCCAACTTCCAAACGATAAGCAGCAGACTTGTTATATATATGAAATAGCACATTGATTATCAACAGCATGACACCTTATCCAATCATCCATCCCCAAGTATAAACCACTTCAACATATTGAGTGGCCATTTACAACAAACTGACAGGCGATAAAAACAACCACAGCCCAAGCCGCATCATATTGTCAAACCATTTGATGCCTAAGTCCACCATTGTTTTGTGGATATAAAAAAGGCCATCTCAATTTTTATTTTGAGACAGCCTCTTTTTGCAAATGTTTCTAAAGTTGTCGGAAATCGATATTTCCTACTCAACCTAAGTAAGATTTGAGCAATTTGCTACGATTACTTTGTCTTAATCGTCTGATAGCTTTTTCTTTAATCTGGCGAACACGTTCACGGGTCAGACCGAATTTGTCGCCGATTTCTTCCAGGGTCATTTCCTGCTGTCCGATACCGAAAAACATCTGAATGATTTCTTTTTCGCGATCGGTTAACGTAGAAAGAGCTCTATCAATTTCCCTCGCAAGAGACTCGTTCACCAACGAGCGGTCAGCCATGGGAGAGTCATCATTGACCAGCACATCAAGCAGGCTGTTGTCTTCTCCTTCCACAAAAGGAGCATCCACCGAAATGTGACGGCCGGAAACCTTCAGTGTGTCGGAGATTTTGTCAACGGGAATGTCCAGCTCATCAGCCAACTCTTCGGGCGACGGACGACGCTCGTTTTCTTGCTCGAACTTAGAGAAGGCTTTGCTGATTTTATTCAGTGAACCCACCTGATTCAACGGCAAACGAACGATACGCGACTGTTCGGCCAGAGCTTGCAGAATGGACTGGCGTATCCACCACACAGCATAACTGATAAACTTGAATCCACGTGTCTCATCAAACTTCTCAGCAGCCTTAATCAGTCCCAGATTGCCTTCGTTAATCAAGTCTGGTAAACTCAATCCCTGATTCTGATACTGCTTGGCCACAGAAACAACGAAACGAAGATTGGCACGTGTCAGTTTCTCCAATGCTGCACGGTCACCCTTACGGATGCGTTGAGCGAGCTCCACCTCTTCCTCTACAGTAATCAAGTCTTCACGACCGATTTCCTGCAAATACTTGTCAAGTGACGCGCTCTCTCTGTTAGTGATACTTTTGGTAATTTTTAATTGTCTCATTCTTCAAAACATATTTGGGGTACAAATTTACGACAAATTATCGGATTCCAAGCAATCTGACATAACTTTTCATTTTCCTATAACAAAAAAGGTGCCGACTTGGTTCATGTCAGCACCTTTTTACTCAGCTTCTGTTAAAGAAAGCTACAATCAACCTTTTTACCTATACTTATTTACCTAAATCTTATTCCTCTTGCAAATCAATGGGATAATATCCACGCTTACCGGAAGGGAACATGCCTGTGACGAACATTACCTGCTCCGGCGACTGCGTAGCTTCCTTCAAAGCACTTTCCAGATCATCAACAGTCTTTACGCTTTGTCCGTTGGCTTTCAGGATTATGAAGCCCTTGCGGATGCCCGCATCTTTCATCTTGCCCGGACCTACAGCCGTTACTTCCAAACCATAGCCCAGATTGAGCTGGCGTTTCAGTTCATCGCTGACAGGTTTGAAAGCTGCACCCAGAATCTCCATGCCACGGTCTTTTACTACCTTCGTGTTCCCCTGCGAATTTTTCAGCGTAATGGTTACCTCTTTCTCTTTCTTGTCGCGAATAATCGTAGCCTTCACCTTGTCGCCCGGACGATGATTAGCCAGAATCTCCTGCAAGTCTGTGAATTTGTGTATTTTCTTTCCATCCAGTTCAGTGATGACATCATTCTTCTGCAAGATGCCTGCAGCCGAGCCGCTGTCCAAGACCTCATTCACATAGACACCTTCCTTGACACCCAGCTCATCCGCCAGTTTCTTCCGTGCATTAATCAAATCCTCACTCATCTGCAAATCTGTGGTAAGATCTCCTCCCTTGATGCCCAGAAGTGCACGCTGAACGACACCGTACTGTTTCAGGTCTGCCACCACTTTCTTCATGATACTGGTAGGAATGGCAAAACCATATCCCGAATAAGTGCCTGTCGGAGAATAAAGCATGGCATTGATGCCCACCAATTCACCCCGTGCATTAACCAGCGCACCGCCACTGTTTCCTGCGTTGATAGCTGCATCTGTCTGAATGAAAGACTGGATAGTAGCAGCATTCCCATTGGCAGCCGACGTACCGATGTCACGAGCTTTGGCACTGACAATACCAGCTGTCACAGTAGAACTCAAGCTGAAGGGATTACCCACAGCCAATACCCATTCACCAACTTTCAATGCATCAGAATCTCCGACTGGGATAGTGGGAAAATCATCCCCTTCAATTTTCAGCAGGGCAAGATCCGTATCCGGGTCGGTACCGATGATACGTCCTTTCATTTCACGGCCGTCATTCAATTCCACAGTTATTTCATCAGCATCTTCTACCACGTGGTTATTGGTCACGATATAACCGTCTTTCGAAATGATGACGCCCGAACCGTATCCGACTTTCGGTTGTGTCTTGATTTGACGTTCTTGTCCTTGCGGATTACCAAAAAAGAAGTCAAAGATATCTGGTTGCATACGCACAGTTTCCGTACGTCCCAACTGAGTGGAACGGATATGCACGACAGCATGAACCGACGACTCGGCAGCCTGAGTCAAGTCGACAGGCTGTGCATTTACACTGCCCAGACCTGCCAAACGAAGATTATCCGGATTTTGCTGGAAAAGTTCGCTGAATGAAGCAGAGGCTTCCCTTTCCTTACTCAGCAGTTTGTAGGCCGAAGCACCTCCCACGCCTGCACTGACCAGGACGATGGCACCTACTATTGCTACATTTTTCATTGTCTGTTTCATAATCCATTATTCGTTTAAATGTTAATATTCGGGTTTCTTTTAAGATTTCGACGTTAAAATAAGAACAAAAAACATTCACTTATTCCCTCTGTCACTCTTTTTTGTTCTCTTTTAACAGAGGCTGACAGGGGCTTAACGGCGGTTAACGGCAAAGAGTGACAAATTTGCATTTCTATAGGATAGGGAAATGTTAAATCTGACAAGAACAGAAATAGAGAAAAAGCCCTGACAAGTGTGCAGGTTTTGCAACAAGACAATCGCTATAAAGACGAACGCGATGTATAGTTTTAAACCATAAACGCAGTCCTTGTATCTCCTAAGGCATTCTCCTATGCCTTAGGTATTTGCCAATAGACACGCCGATACTATCTGCCTGCCACAGTCAGATACCACCCATCAAAAGATTCCCGACAGTCCATTTGTTCAGTCCAGATATTCAATCTCGATGTCGTAATCCCAATCCGTGATATAGAGATTTCCTCCCTCCCACTCCACTTCACCGTGTTGGAAATCTACGGTTTCACTGCGCAGATAATGCTTGGCTGGGAACAAAGGCATTCCATAGTCCTGATTAACAAGCATACGCCAAGAATCAACACCTCCACAGAAAAAATATTTTTCCTCTTCGCTGCGGGCAAGCGGGAAAATACCCAACGACTGGTCGACAGGAATCCACCCTATATCTTCCAGATATATTTCAGCCCAACCGTGCTGTTTCCACCCACCCGGATGCATCATAAAACCGCTCTGGAAACGAGCAGGAATGCCACTAACGCGACATAATGCAACAAACAAAAGGCTCAGCTGTCCGGAATCGCCATGACGGTTCTCCAATACATATTCCGGAATATTATCTATGGTAGAGTATTCTCTGGCTGATGCCCATGGGAAGTGATCATGAATCCAGCGGAAGATACGGCACACCTTCAGCCAGGGATTCGGTTCATCGGCAGTCAGGCTATCTGCCAGACTTCTTAACTGTGGAGTAAAAACAACATGTTGCTTCCGTTCAGCAGTAAATTCCTTATAAAGGGGAGAATCCGTGTGGTAAGGTTTCACTTCTTCTGCCCGTATGGGATGCCATTCGCCATAAGAAGTGTACTCGAAAGTTTCGGAAAAGACGGTAGGACATCCTGCCACTGCCCGCTTCTCCATATAAAGTGTACTATGACTGTATCCGGCAGATGCCAGCACATATTCCGGCTCGCTGGTAACCAATAGTTTCACATCACGCTGCCTTGGATGGTCAGTCCGGGGGTAAGGCAACCAGCAGCGTACTATCTTACCGGCCGGAACCACGTTAGTATCCACTGTCAGTGTATATGTAACCCGCATACGTCTGGGCGCAACTATCGGGGTTCCGTCCTGTCGCACAGCTGCCATGATTTCGGGGATATTTTCACTGTCCACTTGTTCCGTCACACTGGCGACAGAGCCTTCCCGGGCCACTTTAATATCCCGGCAGGTTGGATCTAAACGGAAAAGATTAGGGCCGGCATTACGGAAATAGCGTTTCTCACCATCCAGTTCCATACACTCCAGCACCTTGTCGTGCTCCCAAGCACGCATCTGTTCATCGGTCACATCGGGAATGTATTTGCGGATGTAGTCTTTCACCTGCGACTCCGTCAGACAGAAATCAGTGAGCAAACGCTGATGCAAATCCTGTTCCCATGAATAAGTCTGCGAAGCGGAATTTCTCTGACAAGCCGACACTAATACCAGGCAAGCCATGATGTATAACAAACCTCTCATGCCTCAATCCTCCACTCTTATCACACCGATACCGGGCAAATCTGGCAAGGTAATTTTGCCCTTTATCACTTCCATCCCCCGGAAACGGTCGTTGGCAATAAGCAGTGCCCCGTCCAAATCGGCAAAATCCACAGCAGGCGAAAGCTGCGCAGCAGCAGAGACAGCACACGATGTTTCCGTCATACACCCCACCATGACTCCCATGTCCAAAGCCCGCGCCAGATTCAACATCTTCCAAGCCTCCCGCATACCAGTACACTTCATTAGCTTGATGTTAATACCCGTAAAGGCACCCTTCAGTCCGACTATATCCTTCAAGCGTTGAACGGATTCATCGGCAAATATAGGCAGAGGGCTTTGCTGGGTAATCCAAGCCGTATCATCCAACCGGTTCTTGGGCATGGGTTGCTCCACCATGACAATGCCCTGCTCCTTCAACCAATAAATCATGTCAAGCGCATATTGGCGGTCGGTCCACCCCTGATTGGCATCGACCGCTATGGGCAGATTGGTTACAGAACGGATAGTTTCAATCATTGCCTTGTCATTGTCAAGCCCCAGTTTCACTTTGAGAATATTGAACCGACCGGCACATTCTTCTGTTTTCTTACGCACCACATCAGGTGTATCCATCCCGATGGTATAGGTTGTTGAAGGAGTTTTCTCCCTGTCCAATCCCCACAGCTTATACCAAGGCGTCTGAAGCAGTTTGCCTACCAAATCATGCAAAGCAATATCCACCGCAGCCTTGGCAGCTGCATTTCCCTCAGAGAGTCCATCGACATAAGCCAATATATCTTCCAGCTGAAAGGGGTCGGCAAAGCGTCCTATCTTGCCTTGCAAATCTCGCAGAAATCCCATCACGCTCTCCATCGTACCCAATTCTTCCTGCAAATAAGGAGGCATGGAGGCTTCTCCATAACCAATGACACCGTCATATTCTATTTCGACCTGCACATCCGGTGTGGTCGACCGCGAATACGAGGCCACCGTAAACACATGACGCAACTTCAGCTCGTAAGGGAAAAAACGCAGCCTCATGCGGGGGACTACCCCGGCTCGGGAATTAATATGAAAACGAGGGATTGTTTCCACGCTACCTGCCCAAATCTGGTTGGCAGCCCATCCGGCACCCAATGCGGCAAACGCTGCTGTCTTCAGAAATTCTCTACGGTTCTGCATAAATACCTGTGGGTTTTAATGATAAAAGTCATTGGTAGCCGTAGTGTTCAGGGCTGGCTGGCTGCCGATATAAGGCAAGACACGTGCGGCAAACAACAGACGGTTCAAATTAAATGCGTCGAACAGTTCATCTTGCGGGTCAAAGCTACTGATGTGAACATCCCCCTGCGAATGAATGAAACGCTTATTACCTATATATATAGCCACATGCACCACCCGCTCTTTTTTTGTAGAAGTAGCCCTGCGGCCGAAGAAAATCAGGTCGCCGGGCTGCAGATTGGAAAAGTCGGGCGCGATGTCGATATGTTCGCCCACATAAGCCTGCTGCGAAGCATCACGCGGAATGATAATGTCGTGCATGAACAATACGGTACGCACAAAGCCACTACAATCTACCCCTTTCGACGAAGTGCCTGCCCACAGATAGGGGACTCCCATCAGCGTACGGGCCGTGCGGATAATGTCGTCTGCACCCGTCTTCAGCGAAGATCTCCACTTGTCTTCAGGCATGGACAGAGACTGGTGGATATATCCCTTGCGACCGTCGGGATAAGACACCTGGTAGAAACTCCCTTTGCTGCCCTCCCACTTCAGACGGTTGCCTGCCACGATGTCAGACACCGGCTGCGAATGTTCGTCTGGCTCAGAATAGACAAACCCGTAGTGCGATGTCACTACTATTTTCGGCGCCCGGTTCCATGCTTTCAGTTCCGCCCGCGTCACCCGGTGTACGGCTACGGGATGTACCCAGGCTATATAGCGATCCGGCGTCTGAATGCGATACCATCCGTTGCATTGCAATACGCACACAGGCATACCCAGCAACCCCTGGGTGGTCATCTCCGACGAGAAATCGGGCGATACCCGCAGGTTGGCAACCGACAGGTTTAAGATGCCGTACACCTGTTCTCCCAGCTCCTGCGTGTCGGGCAATAACTCCAGACAATCCATCATACGATAGCCTCGTTCCGTCAAAGCATCAAGGAGAGTTTCCTTTGCCTTTGCCGAAGTGGTGACTCCTCGCAACATTACGTTTTTGCCCGAAAAGGCATAGTCCACGTCAAACAACGCCACTCGGCTGTCGGGCGCATACACTTGCTTCAGACTATCCGACAAACGGGCGACCTCGGCCGGCACAGTTTCTTGAGCTACAGTCGGCAGAAGAACTACCAGCCAAGAGGAAAGAAGAAAAAGAAACAATGCTTTTATCATGCTCTACAGGAGTTTACAAAATTCTGGCTTCAAAACTACACATTTCCCCACACAAATGCAAATCCACGCCTTGCTTATTTCCCATATTCCGCCCTTGTCACCTGCCTATCACTTCATGGTGCCTTCATTAATCCGATGAGCTACAGACTGGGTGTATAACACTGATTATCAGCGTCTCCTTCTTATACCTTCTCAGCAGATTCCTTATACTTTGGAAACCGACTTCTTATACCTCCGAAACAGGTATCTTCCTTATAAGAAGAAAAGCCGACTTCGCACGCATGCCTGCATTTGACAGAAAAGTCGTACTTTTGCACCCATAAACCATCCTGAAGAAAGAAAACTAACATGCCGACAAAGATTCTTTGGATAGACCTGAACAGTTCATACGCCCACTCCTCGCTAGCACTACCGGCTCTCCATGCCCAAGTGGCCAACCGTGAAGATGTGGAATGGGAAATTGTATCGGCCACCGTCAACGAAAATCCCGGTCCCATGGTGAGCTGCATCTACCGCAGCCGTCCAGACATTCTGGCAGGAACAGCCTGGCTGTTCAACCACGAAATGCTGCTGCATATCGCCTCACGTGCCAAAGCTCTGCTGCCCGAATGCATACTGGCATTGGGAGGACCGGAGTTTCTGGGCGACAACGAAGCCTACCTGCGCCGCCACCCCTATATAAACTGTGTCTTTCGGGGTGAGGGAGAAGAAGCGTTTGCTCAATGGCTGTCCTGTTGGAACCGCCCCGAACAATGGAGCACAGTGGATGGGTTGTGCTACCTGAATGCGTCCGACGGCATCTATACCGACCAGGGCATCGCCCGCGTGCAGCACTTCGACCGGCTGGCATCACCCGAAGAAAGCTACTTATTCAACTGGAGCAAGCCTTTCGTGCAATTGGAAACTACACGAGGATGCTTCAATACCTGCGCCTTTTGTGTAAGCGGAGGCGAAAAACCGGTACGAACCCTCTCCATCGACACCATTGCCCGCCGCCTGGAAAATATCCGACGACATGGTATCCACGACGTACGAGTATTGGATAGAACGTTCAACTACCATCCGGAACGCGCCCGCCAACTGCTCCTGCTCTTCCGACAATTCCATCCCGACCTGCGCTTCCATTTGGAGATTCACCCCGCCTTACTCACCCCTCCACTGAAAGAACTGCTGGCAGAAATGCCTTCCGGACTGCTCCACCTGGAAGCCGGCATACAAAGCCTGCACGAGGATGTGCTCTGCACCAGCCGACGGGCAGGAGGACTGAAAGAATCGCTGGAGGGGCTGCACTACCTATGCTCCCTGCCCAACGTCGTCACCCATGCCGATCTCATTGCTGGCTTGCCCCTCTACCACCTGAAACAGATTTTCGACGATATTCGCACCTTGGCCGATTACCGGGCCGGAGAAATCCAGTTGGAATCTCTAAAAGTACTGCCCGGCACCGAAATGCGCCGGCGGGCCTCCGAATGGGGCATCAGCTACTCACCTCTCCCGCCTTATGAAGTATTGATGACCCGGGAAATTACCCCGGAGGAACTGCAAACAGCCCGCCTGCTGTCGCGCCTGCTGGACGGATTCTATAACAGCGAAGCATGGCAGGAAGTCACCAGAACACTCATCCTGCACGATACGGACTTTCTTCCTGCTTTTCTCGACGAACTTATCCGGCTGAATGTCATCGACCAACCACTGAGCCTGGAACGCAGAGGCTTCCTTCTTTATGACTTCTGCCAAAAGCACTATCCCACCTTTGCCCGACAAGTCAGCCAGGCATGGATAGAAGCCGGACTGTCGCTCAAAAAAAAGCCAGCCGAAAAAGTACGGACCAAGCGTCAGACTCCCCCCGAACACTGGCAGGTGCTGAAAGGACACTACCACCCCGGACTACGACTGTGCTTCCTGCCTGCAGACACAGAAGCCGGACAAGGAATCTGGTATGGTTACGAATCAGAAATACAAGCCGTACGCCCCGTATTCAAAGCTGTCGGCACAGAATAAATCTGTTCTTTCTCCTTTTTGGCAATTAGGCAAAAAAGTCATACCTTTGCGCCCGTTTTTCAGGATAACCCCAAACTTACTAAAGAAATGCATTCATTGAATGAACTAAAAGACATTACTCACTTTTTGCTGGAGTATGCCAACCGCCTGATGGGTTCGGGCGTACATACCTCACGTGTAGTGCGTAACACATGCCGTATCGGCCACTCGCTGGATGTGGAAACCAATGTATGCGTATTGCAACGCAACCTCATTGTAAGCGTGCGCGACACCGAAAGCCACGAAGTGTACAACGAAATGGCAGCTATCCCCGCCTTTCCCATCAGCTTTGAACTGAACGCCGAGTTGAGTGCCCTGAGCTGGGATGCTTACGACAACCGCCTTCCACTGGCCGACTTGCGCAAGAAGTATGCCGAAATCATCGCCCGTCCCAAGATGGACCCTCTATGCACCTTGTTCCTCGTGGCCTTTGCCAATGCGTCCTTCTGTGCCTTGTTCGGAGGCGACTGGACATCGCGGGGCATTGTTTTCTCTGCCACACTTATCGGCTTCTACATCCGCCAGGTCATGCAGAAGAAACACATCAACCATTACATCGTCTTCATGGTATCAGCCTTTGCTGCCTCACTGGCAGCCTCATCGGCTCTTACACTTGACACGACTTCAGAAGTGGCCATAGCTACCAGTGTATTGTTTCTGGTGCCGGGCGTTCCCTTGCTGAACGGAGTTATCGACATTGTAGAAGGACACGTCATCACCGGTTGCAGTCGGCTCATCCAAGCCTTGCTGCTGGTACTGTGCATAGCCGTGGGACTTTCGTTCACACTGATGCTGGTACGCAACAGTCTGTTATAAAAACGGCTGGCCTACACCTATTTTATATATATACACTCTATTAACAATAAAGTAATACGATATGATGATTTTCGATATTATCACCGACGGGCTTTTTGCCGCCGTGGCAGCCATCGGCTTTGGCGCCATATCCGACCCACCCTTGCGCGCTTTCCCATCCATCGCCCTGCTGGCTGCTATCGGTCATGCACTACGTTTCTGCCTCATGACGTATGTCGGCATCGACATTGCTACGGCCTCGCTCTGTGCATCGTTCACTATCGGTATGGGAAGCCTGCTGCTGGGCAAGCGCATTCTCTGTCCGATGACGGTGCTCTACATCCCCGCTCTGCTGCCCATGATTCCAGGTATGTATGCCTATAAGACAGTATTCGCCCTCATCATGTTCATGCAGAACCTGGGTACCCCGGAAATGTTACAGAAATACATACAAGATATTTTCAGCAATGGCCTGGTGACGTGCAGCGTCATTTTCATGCTGGCCGTAGGAGCCACCTTCCCATTGTTTCTCTTCATCAACCGGGCCTTCTCAATGACAAGAAGGAAGAAAGCATAAAGAAAAAGATACATAACTATTATTCACCGAACTTATATAACACTAAACAATAAACCACCTATGGAAACTTTTTGGAATACCATTGCCGAATATAACCGGGGTACTTGGATAGCTCAATGCATCATTACACTGACCGGTATCGTGCTGACCATACTACTCTACCGACGTCCCACGATGGGAGTCAAACGCACCATGAAAGCTTACATGGTCTTTGTCAACGGATGGATAGCTGCCGTATATTATATGATTTATGGAGGAATCCGAAGCTACCACTACATCCTTGCCATCTTTTGGGGCATCCTGGCGCTTATCTGGCTGTGGGATCTGTGGACCAACTACACGACTTTCGAACGCAACCGCCGATACAGTTATCTGGTAGCCGTGCTCTACGCCATGCCCTTTCTCTATCCTTTGCTGTCGTGGGTGCGCGGCATGGAATTCCCGATGATGACCACCACCGTCATGCCCTGTTCGGTAGCGGTATTCACCATCGGTCTGCTGCTGGGCTTCTCGCGCAAGGTGAACCTGCTCATCATACTTTTCATCTGCCACTGGGCCCTCATCTCTTTCTCCAAAATATACGTCTACCACATACCCGAAGACGTACTTCTGGCAGCCTCCACTGTTCCTGCCATCTACCTGTTCTTCAAAAACTATTTCGACCAGAATCTGCATAAAGAGACCAAGCCCAGCGCCCGGTTCATGAACGGATTTCTTATCACCATCTGCGTCATTATCGGCATAGCACTCAGCCTGACGCTCATGAACGGGCTCATACGCTAAAACCTGTCAACCCCGAAAAAAGATGAGGGTACCCACGCGGAACACTGTTTCCGTTTGGATACCCTCATTTTTTTGCCAGTATGTCCATACATACTTGCCCGCCATTACATCAGATTGCTGGCCAGCTCGCTCAATTCGCTCCGTTCACCTTTTACCAGATTGACATGCGCAAAGAGTTTCTGGTCTTTCATACGGTCTATCATATAGACCAGGCCATTGGACTGACTGTCCAAATACGGCTGGTCAATCTGCTGAATGTCTCCCGTAAAGACCATCTTTGTGCCCTCACCAGCACGGGTGATGATGGTTTTGATTTCGTGCGGGGTCAGATTCTGAGCCTCGTCTACAATGCAATACGTATCGCTCAGGCTACGCCCGCGGATAAAGGCAAGTGCCTCGATGACGAGCTGCCCGCTCTTCTGCATATCATCCAGTCGCTTGAGTTCGGACGAAGTGGGCGAAAACTGATGCTTGATAACGTTCAAATTGTCAAACAAGGGCTGCATATAAGGCGCAACCTTCTCCTGGGCATCGCCGGGCAGGAAACCGATGTCTTTGTTGGACAACGCCACAACGGGACGCGCCAGTAATATCTGCTTATAGTCACTCATCTGGCTCAACGCGGCCGCTAGTGCCAGTAGCGTTTTTCCAGTACCGGCCTTGCCAGTCAGTGCCACCAGCTTAACATTCGGATCATCCAAAATCTCGAAAGCAAAACTCTGCTCGGCATTGCGCGGCTCAATGCCATAGTTTTTCGACTTCGACACACGCACCACCGTGCGGTCGAAAGGATTATAACGGGCCAGCACACTGTTGCGGTCGCTCTTGAGAATGAAGCACTCGTTGGGATGAACCACATCGCGGAAGTCGAACTCGCCAATATCAATACCCTCGCGCGAAGAATAAATGCGGTCAATGAGTGCCGGGTCAATACCCTCAAAGACTTCATTGGACTTTTCGAAGATGTCCACATTCATCACCTTGTCGTTGATATAATCCTCGCACAACAGGCCGATGGAACGGGCTTTCATGCGCAGGTTTACATCTTTCGTGACAAGAATAGTCTTCATGTCCGGGTGCTTGCGGCACAACCAATCAGTCACAGCCAGGATGCGATGGTCGGGAATCGATTCGGGAAACGATTCCGATACACGCGGGGCATCAATACGGCCGGTCACGACAAACAGTCGCCCCATTCCCTCGCCCAAGCTAGCTCCCCGGGTAAACAGGTCATCGTCAGTAATAAGATCCAACTGACGGACAAACTCACGCGCATTGTAATTAATTTGCTCATTGCCTTTCTTGAACTTATCCAACTCCTCCAGCACCACGATGGGCAGATAGATATCGTTTTCCTGGAAGTTCTGCAGGCAGTTGTAATCATGCAAAATGACATTTGTGTCAATCACAAAGTTTTTCTTGGCTCCCATATACGTTAGATTTAAATAGTTAATACTAAATTTGCCGTTGCTTAAAATAAACAATCCAAGGGAACAAAGGGTTTTTGGCTCCCTGGTTAAATATTTCAAAAGATGAACTATCAAGACACCTTAGAGTACTTGTACAACAGTGCGCCCATGTTCCAGCAAGTTGGAGCAGGCGCTTACAAAGAAGGACTGGAAAATACACGGGCATTGGATGCCCACTTCCGGCACCCGCATGAACATTTCCGCTCCCTGCATATTGCCGGTACCAACGGGAAAGGCTCTTGCTCGCACACGCTGGCTGCCATACTGCAATCGGCAGGATATCGTGTGGGGCTTTACACCTCCCCTCATCTGGTAGACTTCCGCGAGCGGATTCGCGTCAATGGCCAACCGATATCCGAGGACTATGTTATCCGTTTTGTAGAAGAGGAACGTGCTTTCTTCGAGCCCTTGTCTCCCTCGTTCTTCGAACTGACAACCGCCATGGCATTCAAATACTTTGCCGATGAAAAAGTGGACGTGGCAGTAGTGGAGGTAGGTTTAGGAGGACGGTTAGACTGTACGAACATCATCCACCCGGACTTGTGTATCATTACCAACATCAGTCTGGACCATACCCAGTTCTTAGGACACACCTTAGCCCAGATTGCAGGCGAAAAAGCCGGCATCATCAAGCCGGGTATCCCTATAGTTATCGGAGAAACAACTCCTGAAACCAGACCTGTTTTCTACCAAAAAGCCCAAGAAGAAGGTGCACCCATACATTGGGCTGAAGAGGAAGGACATGAAAATGATTACCCCGGACTCTCCTTCGAACTAAAAGGACTTTACCAAGAGAAAAACCGCCGCACACTGCTGACAGCCCTGCCGATACTAAAGGAAATAGGCTACCGCCTGACGGAAAACGACATCCGTCAAGGCTTCGCACACGTGGTGGAACTGACCGGGCTGATGGGGCGCTGGCAAAAGCTGCAGGATTCTCCTACACTGATATGCGACACAGGACATAACACAGGAGGCATCGCCTACATAGCCCAACAACTCCGGGCGCAACCCTGCCACCGCCTGCACATCGTGCTGGGAATGGTGAATGACAAAGATATCCGCGGAGTGCTGGCCCTGCTACCCCACGAAGCCGACTATTATTTCACACAGGCCAGTGTGAAACGCGCCCTGCCTGCCGATGAATTAGCCCGTTTGGGAACAGAAGCTGGGCTGAAGGGAGAAGCCTTTGCCAATGTACCGGCAGCTGTACGCGCTGCACAAAAAAGAAGCCTCCCCGAAGACTTTATCTTCGTAGGAGGCAGTACGTTTGTTGTGGCCGACCTTTTATCGAACCGCAATGCACTCAATCTCTACTGACGCACCCTTGGGCAGTGCATCGACAGCTACGGCTGAACGGGCGGGGAAAGGTGCTTCAAAATACGTGGCATAAACCTCGTTCATCTCGCCAAACAACGACATATCCTCGAGGAATACGGTGGTTTTCACAACATCACCCATTGTGAGGCCAGCCTCCTCCAGGATGTGCTTGATGTTCTCCAACGACTGACGCGTCTGTGCTTGAGCTCCTTGAGCCATCTCACCTGTTTCTGCATTGATAGGCAACTGTCCTGAAACGAACACCATTCCGCCTGCCTCAATGGCCTGGCTGTAAGGGCCGATAGCTCCCGGCGCCTTCTTACTGTTGATTGCTTTTTTCATAATCTGTATTCTCCTTTCTTCTTAAAAGGTTAAATATATTGGTAATTCATCTATTTACAATACTTTTCTATCAATGCATCCACATTGGGATCGCCTAATTCTTTGGCCTTGGCAAAAGCTTCACATGCTTCAGCATTCTTCTTAAGCTGTATGTAAGCCTGTCCTAAAAGCCGATAACCTTCCGCATACTTCTCATCCAGTTTCAAAGCCTCCTGCAACACCTTGACAGCTTCTTCACTGCGCCCTACCCGGATATTGACCACAGCCAGTTCTGCCCGGTAAAGCATATTCTGAGGCGCCAGTTCAATGGCTTTATTCAAATCGTCAAGCGCCCGCTGATATTGATGAGCCTCCAAGGCTGCCTGCTCACGATAATAATAGAATACATCATTGACATTGCCGTTCACTGCCTTGAAATAAGCATCATAATCCAACATGGCTTTCCGGGCTTGTCCATCATTCAACAAAGCTTGTGCCCGAGCCAAAAGATAGGGAGCAGCCGCATCAGAATAAGGCTGTCGGCAATGAGCCACACAACTGTCTAATAAAGCAACAATCTCCGAAGAAGGAGCCTTCAACATCTCTTTGGCCTGGGCTGCACTGAAGAAAGTGGCAGGCGAAGCAAGTTCTGACCGGTTTACTTCTTCATAAGCAGACAGAGCTGCAGCATAATCTTGTTTGAAGAAAAGAATATCTCCTTCCATTTGCTTATATACTGGCAAAGGCTGCAAAGCCACCGCCTCACGAATTTCCGTCAAAGCTTTGTCTATATTCCAATCCTTATAAGGCTGAGCCGGATTGGTTAATAGATAATTATAAATTGTCTTAGCCCGGTTAAAACGGACATCAGCCTTGTTTGCAGCAACGTTCAAAGCCTGATCCAAATCAGCCTCCACTAATTGCATAGCAGCCTCATCCTGCGTTTGAGCCAAACGATTGGTAGCCCTCCGCAAATAGCCTTCAGCACTCTGGGGATATTGGGCAACATAATCGTCAAGCACCTGAGCGTATTTTTCGGGAGAAAGTTCTGAAGAAACAATATAAAGAAAGACCAAAGCCTGTTCTTCCGTATCGGGCAGCGCCTTCTTAATGCCAATATCAGACAAAGCCGTATTGCTATATGATAACGCGGAAATGGCTTGAGCCATGGCATAACGGGCATCGACAGCATAACAGATAGTAGCCGTATCTTGCCCGGATGACTTTTGAGCCAGTCCGAAAACAGCTCCCTCGGCTGTTGTAAGTGGACAGCTTATCATTTTATCCTTTAAACGCATATCCAGCGTATAATAAAGATAATCCTTCTCCATTTTATCAGCAGCCTTTACCTTTCCTTCTGCACACATACGATCTTTCTGTGTGGAATAAGGTAACAAATACACCTGAGCACCTACCGCAGGTGCAACAGAGGATAACGGAAGAAAAGTAACCTTTTTAGACGTAATATTCACACGGAACTTCACGACATCGTACATATCGTCTGCCCCCATGATATTCTCTACATCCATCTGCTCACCTTCGCTATTGATAACTACTGCCCTTTGTGCCCCCTTAAACAGAGAATAGTCAGACAAAGCGATACCGTCTTCGGATACAAAAAAGCCATTGCCTGTATTCAACAGCTGGTCATTTTTGTCATACGTTACCACAGAAAATACGGCCCGCTTCGCTTTTTCCACCCATTTCGGTGTCTGAGCCACACTCCACTGAATCAACCAGAAAAGAGATAAGAATAATAATATTGCCTTTTTCATATTCATTCAACTATTCTTTGTTTTACTGCTTCATAAATAAGGACTCCTGCGGCAACCGACACGTTGAGCGACTCAATGGTGCCCCGCATAGGAATACGCACCCATTCATCACATAAAGCCAAATTGTCATAGGAAACTCCTCTGTCTTCAGCTCCCATAATAAGACACAAAGGACCTTTATAATCTGCCTTCGAATAATCGTAATCACCTTTCTCCGTCGCGGCAATAAGCCGAAATCCACATTCCTTCAGATAACGAAGAGTTTCAGTCAGATTTCGCTCCCGACAAACTGGAAGCTTATGCAAAGCCCCCGCTGAAGTTTTCACGGCATCTGCATTGACAGAAACACTATTGGTTGTAGGAATTACAACAGCATCAACACCTGCACATTCACAGGTACGGGCTATGGCACCGAAATTACGCACATCGGTAATGCCATCCAAAGCGATGAAAAAAGGTTCCTTCCCTTCCTCGAAGAGCATAGGTACGAGATTTTCTACCCGCTGATAGACAACTGCTGAAAGATAAGCAATCACGCCCTGATGATTTTTGCGTGTAATACGATTCAGACGTTCTACCGGTACTCTTTGCAAGGGAATACCCGTACCTTTCAATGCAGCCAACAACTCCTTAGCCAAATCGCCTTGAAGATCTTTTTTCATCAAGATTTTATCTACTTCCTTTCCGGCCTGCAATGCTTCCAACACTGCCCGTATGCCAAATATCATCTCATTTTTATCTGTCATATATTTACATATTATTTCTTTCCTAATAAGGCACGTGCATTATTCAATGCTGCCTCCGTCAGCGTGGCCCCACTCAACATGTGGGCGATTTCTTCCACTCTTTCCGCATCTGTCAAACGACGGATATGGCTATTCGTTTCGGTCTCATTATCCTTTTTATACACCTTATAATGTGTATGTCCACGCGCTGCAATTTGCGGCAAATGGGTAATACTTATTACTTGCCGCTCATTATCGGCCATCTCCTGCATAATGTCGGCCATACGGTCGGCTATTTCACCGGATACGCCCGTATCTATTTCGTCAAACACAATGGTAGGCAATTGCACAGCTCCGGCAATCATAGCTTTTACCGAAAGCATAACACGGGCAATTTCTCCCCCCGAAGCCACGGATGAGATATTCTGCAATGTCCCGTTCTTGTTCGCTGAAAAAAGGAAGTTTACCGTATTCATTCCATGTACACCCGGTTCCTTCCTACGCCCCATGTCTACTACAAATCGCACATTAGGCATCCCCAGAGGTATCAAACGGGTAGCCATCTGAAGCTCTACTTCTTGTGCAGCCCGCTTACGAGCCTCAGTCAACGAGTCGGCATGTCGGCATACTTCCACATATAAATGTTCACAACGTTGTTTCAAAACCTCCAAATCATCGTCCGAAGAAGTTATCGCGGCCAGCCGGGAGGCATACTCGTCCCGTAAAGTAATCAACTCAGCTACTGTACTTACGCGATGCTTTTGCTGCAAAGTATATATCTGATTCAAGCGCTCATTTATTTCTGCCAATCGTTCAGGATTGAACTCAATGCTTTCTTCCCGGCCAGATACTTCCTGAGAAATATCTTTCAATTCTACATACGAGCTTTCCAAACGGACAGCCAGTTCTTCTGCTCCAGGATATACCTGCTGAAGCCCTGTCATGACATTACAGCACTCTTTCAACCCCGTCAGCAAACCGCCCTCATCACTGCTGAGCACCTGGACTACTCTGTACAAGCCAGCCTTGATGTCTTCTGCATGACTCAGTGTTTCAGCCTCCTGTTCCAATTCCTCCTGCTCACCTGCGACAAGATGAGCTTCGTCCAATTGTTCCCATTGAAAGCGTACATAATCTTCGTCAGCCTTGTCACGAGTCATCCGTTCTTTTAACTGTTCCAATTCATTTTGAGCCAGTTTCCATTCCTTATATACTTTCTGATAAGCATTCAGTTCTTCTTCATCGTGAGCTAACAAGTCCAATACATTCAACTGAAAACCTTCTTTGTTCAGCAACAGATTCTGATGTTGAGAATGAATGTCTATAAGTTGCTCCCCCAATTCCTTCATCTGAGATAGCTGAGCCGGCGTATCGTTGATAAAAGCCCTGCTTTTTCCTGAAGCATACAACTCCCGACGCAAAATGCATTCATCTTCATAATCCAGTTCGTTTTCCTCGAAGAAAGCCTTCATATTATAACGGGAAATATCAAATCGGGCCTCAATAATGCACTTGGAAGCTCCTGCCCGAATAGACCTTACATCGGCACGTTGTCCCAACAGCAGACCAATAGCACCCAGAATGATAGATTTTCCCGCCCCGGTTTCACCCGTAATGACAGAAAATCCCCGTTCAAAACCGATATCCAGCTTTTCTATCAGGGCATAGTTCTGTATGTAAAGCGAATGTAACATAAACTCAGGATTTATTCTTCAATACTTCTACCAACCGGTCTACAATATCTTCCGCCACTTCCGTCTTAGGCTTCAACGGATAATCATTCTTTCCTTTATGGTCTATGATACTGATCTTATTGGTATCACAACGAAATCCGGCACCCTCATCTTTCAATGAGTTCAAAACGATAAAGTCCAGATTCTTTCGCATCAGTTTATCTTTAGCGTTCCAAGTCTCATCGTTCGTTTCAAGAGCGAAGCCCACCAAAACTTTCCGTTCATCTTTCCGTTTCAATTCACCAAGTGAAGCTGCTATGTCGCGCGTAGGTTTCAACGCCAATAAAAGATCTCCAGTCTTTTCACGCTTCATTTTTTCCATCTCAACGTGAGCTGGCGTATAATCTGCTACGGCTGCTGTCATAATGGCTGCATCTGCTTCTGCAAAAGCCGCTACTGAGGCATCATACATTTCTGCAGCAGACTCTACACGACAATGCCTGTACATAGGGAAATGCGTAACTTGCAGCATCGGACCACTCACCAAAATGACCTTGGCACCACGGGCCGCACATTCATCGGCAATGGCTATGCCCATTTTCCCCGACGAATAATTGCCAATGAAACGAACCGGATCTATCTTCTCATAAGTAGGCCCCGCCGTTATTAGAACTGTTTTCCCCAGCAAATCTCCTCCACGACCAGCAAAATACTCCTCCAGACAAAGAATAATATTTTCCGGCTCTTCCATCCGGCCTTTACCTACAAGATGGCTGGCCAATTCTCCGGTTCCCGGTTCAATGATGTGATTTCCCCAAGAACGGAGCCTATCTAAATTAGCCTGCGTAGAAGGATGGGCATACATATCCAAATCCATTGCCGGTGCTACAAAAACTGGAGCTTTCATGGAAAGATAGGTTGTTATCAACATATTGTCGGCAACACCATGAGCCATTTTACCAATAGTAGATGCCGTAGCCGGAGCAATAAGCATAGCATCAGCCCATAAGCCAATATCAACGTGACTATTCCATGTACCGTCACGCTGGGCAAAAAACTCACTGATAACCGGTTTGCTGGTAAGTGCCGACAAAGTAATAGGAGTAATAAACTCTTTGCCTGCCGGTGTTATAACCACTTGCACTTCAGCCCCTTTTTTTATCAGCCCCCGAATAATATAACATGCTTTATAAGCAGCTATACTTCCAGTGATGCCCAGCACGATTTTCTTTCCTTTCAACATATTAGTCATAACACAAAGATTATCGTTGCGTCAATTCGCGCAAACGTATTTTAGTCAGCATAGCCTTCGTATTCAGCGTAAAGTCATTGTTCAGTATCCAACCATAATATCCGGGATCACGCTTTAGCACCTCAGCCACCGAAATGCCCTTATACTTGCCAAAATTAAAAATCTCCACTCCCTTGTCATCATAGACCATCCGTCCGGCAAAGTCGACATTTTTGGTAAAACTGGAGTACTCCGACAAGAAATTAATATCATTTTTCAACTCCGGGTAACGGTCCAATTGAGCCATCAGCACCTCATACGTGGCGCGTGTATCTCCTTCGGCAGAATGAGCATCCTCCAGATTCTTCCCGCAATAGAATTTATATGCGGCCGACAGAGTGCGCTGCTCCATCTTATGGAAAATGACTTGCACATCTACAAACTTCCTCCGACTCAAATCAATGTCTACACCGGCACGCAAGAACTCCTCTGCCAATACCGGAATATCAAAACGGTTAGAATTAAAGCCGGCCAGGTCACAACCTTCAATATCATGCGCGATATTGCGCGCCACATCTTTGAAAGTGGGACAATCTTTTACGTCTTCATCATAAATACCATGCACCGCCGATGATTCCTCCGGTATATGCATTTCCGGATTGATGCGCATTGTTTTAGTCTCTTCATTGCCATTTGGATAAACTTTCAGATAGCAAATCTCAACAATACGATCGCTATTGATATTAGTTCCCGTTGTTTCCAAATCGAAGAAAACAAGAGGATTCCTCAGATTCAATTTCATTTTCAATTTCCGTTAAACGATATATACAAAAAGACCATACAAGACCGTTTAATCATTCAACATCATAGGCATCAGCAACATCAAAAGATCTTCGTTCTCCTCCTGCTCCACAGGAATAATTACACCTGCCCGAGAAGGGTCAGCCAATTCTATAAACACTTCTTCAGCAGAAATATTATTAAGAATATCAATCAGGAAAGTCGATTTGAAACCAATACTCATAGGAGTTCCTGCATATTGACAAACCAGCATTTCTTCAGCCGAAGTGGAGAAGTCGATGTCCTGGGCAGAGACAACAATTCTGTTTCCTTCCATGCGCAACTTGATAAGGCTGCTCGCCTGAGAAGAGAAAATAGACACACGGCGCAAAGCACCAATAAGTTGCAAACGGTCGACCGTAATTTTATTGGGATTATTCTTAGGAATAACAGAATTATAGTTCGGATAACGTCCTTCTATCAAGCGACATACCATGCGATAGTTCTCCAATATAAAAGACGCATTACGGTCGTCAAACTCCAGATGCACCGTTCCCTGCTCCTTGGCCAAAAGATTCTTTATCAGATTAGCAGGCTTCTTAGGCAAAATGAAAGCAGCCCGCTCACTACCATGTGCTGCCAATGTTTTGCAACGCACCAATTTATGTCCATCAGAAGCTACCATCGTAATGTCTTCAGCTGTAATATCAAAATAGATACCATTCATTACAGGACGCAGTTCATCGTCGGCTGTAGCAAAAAGAGCCCGATTAATACCGTTCAACAACACTTGAGCATCCATCTCAACCTTCACTGCACCATCGCCCAATACGACAGGGGTAGGAAATTCATCGGCATTTTGTCCCACCAAATTATATGTTCCATTCTGATACTGCACGGTTATTTCCAGAGTATTCAAATTCACCTCAAAAGTCAGAGGCTGTTCAGGAATCTCTTTCAAAGCATCCAACAAAGTACGGGCCACTACGGCAAATCTGCCGTCAGAATCACTCTCCACTACTTCCAGAGAAGTCACCATGGTAGTTTCACTGTCAGACACTGTCACCGACAAAGTACCATCCTGTAATTCAAAAAGGAAACAATCCAAAATAGGCAGTGCGTTCTTAGAATTTATCACGCGGCTGACAGCCTGCAAATGAGAAGAAAGCACCGTACTCGAAACGACAAATTTCATATCTTCTTATTATTATATGTTTGATTCTTGCTTCACTATTAAGAGCCTATTTAAATTTTCCTCTTTTAGATTTATATTCAGCTTCTTTTGAGCCTCTTTCCGGTCTCTTTTCCCGGCATACTTCGTCACGTAGCCCGCTACGTTCCTCAGTACACCGGAAAAATATCCTCGGAAACAGCACTCAAAATAAAGCTGAGCAAAATTTAAACAAGCTCTAATGACGGACAAAGTTAGAAAAAGAATTGCCTATGGCAAAGAAATCAGAAGAAAAAACAGCCGATTATTCGTCACGTATGCCTAAAAAATTGTATCTTCGCCGCGTTAACAAAAAGAGCAACATGGAATTTATAGGAAAAATCATTGCTGTACTTCCTTTAAAGAAAGGAATTGGCAAAACATCGGGCAACGAATGGCAGGCACAAGAATATGTAATCGAAGATAGCGCCAGTGGTCAATATCCCCGACGCATGTGTTTTGAAGTATTTGGAGCTGACAGGATTGCCCAATTCAACATCCAGCAAGGTCAAGAGCTGAAGGTATCTTTCGACATCGATGCCAACCAGTGGCAAGACCGGTGGTTTAACCGCATCCGTGCCTGGAAAGTAGAACCTGCAATGTCTGCAGCTGCCTCCCCCGCCGGTGCACCAGTACCTCCTCCTGCCCCCACAGCAGCACCAGACTTCCTGGCCGGTGATTCTAAGGACGACCTGCCCTTCTGATTTTACAAAAATTATCAGAACAAACAGAGTGAGAATATGTAGCTTCAGACGAACGCATATTCTCACTTTCCATTTTTATCCTTAATATCCAGCTAAAGCAAGAGAGGGTCATTGTCTGCCAACAACCCTCTCTTGCTTTAGTCCGTATATTCAAAAAGTTCCTTGTCAATCAACATCCGGCGTAATCAACTTATACCCTTTGCCATGGATATTGATAATCTCAATGGAATCATCTTCTTTCAGATGTTTGCGCAATTTGGTAATATACACATCCATACTACGTGCATTGAAATAATTGTCATCAATCCAAATAGTCTTCAAGGCAAAATCGCGCTGCAAAATTTCATTAGCATGTGCACAAAGCAACCCCAACAGCTCCGATTCTTTAGTAGTCAGTTTCGTCTGCTTCTCAGGAGTAGACAATATCTGCTTTTGTGTATCAAAAGTAAATTTACCAATTTTATAGATATTGCTTTCCTTGTTCTTCTTGCCTCGCACACGACGCAAAATAGCCTCGATACGGAATGTCAGTTCTTCCATGCTGAAAGGCTTGGTTATATAATCGTCTGCTCCTATCTTGAATCCTTCCAGAATATCTTCCTTCAGAGTTTTGGCAGTCAAGAAGATAATGGGAATCTCCGAATTGGCGGCACGAACCTCCTGTGCCAAAGTAAAACCATCTTTTTTCGGCATCATCACATCAAACACGCACAAGTCGTACTTGTTCTTCAAGAAAGCCTTATAACCAGCTTCACCATCGGGAAACAAGTCGGCAGCATATCCTTTAGCCTGTAAATATTCCCGCAAAAGCATGCCAAGATTCTCGTCATCTTCGCACAATAAAATACGCAATTTCTCGTCCATATCCATCAATTTTTAATTAGAGGTAATGCAATTATAAATTTTGTTCCAATATTCAGTTCACTTTCTGCCCGGATGACCCCCTTATGGTCAGCGATGATTTTCTTCACATAAGCCAATCCGAGTCCGAAGCCTTTTACATCGTGCAGATTACCCGTATGCACGCGGTAAAACTTATCAAAGATCTTTTTCAGGTTCTCTTTCTTGATACCAATACCATTGTCCTGAACGGAAATCATCATTTTGCCGGGTTCATTCCATGTCTTGACAACCAGCAACAAATCCACATCCGGACGTTTATATTTCACAGCATTGTCCATCAAGTTGAAAATCACATTCGTTATGTGCATCTCATCAGCTTCTACAATAGAATCTGCAGCCTCCAGTTCCGTCTCTATCTTGCCATTATAACGCTCAACTTTCAGGGCAAATGTATTCACCACACCGGCAATCAACTCGTTCATGTCCAGTTCTTTCATCTTCAAGGTAGCCTTTTGGCGGTCAAACATTGACATCTGCAAGACTTTTTCCACCTGAAACCTCAGACGCTTGGTTTCATCATTGATCACACCCGATATATGCTGGAACATCGCAGGCGATTTTCCCACGGCGGGGTCTTTCAGCATCTGGGCAGCCAACGAAATGGTTGAAATAGGCGTCTTAAATTCATGCGTCATATTGTTGATAAAGTCATTCTTCATTTCTGTCAACTTCTTCTGACGGAATACGATATATATCGTAAAAATAAAGGTTATCAACAGTACGAAGGTGAATATCATTGACGGAATCATAAAGCTCACCGAATCATAAATATAGTTCTGGCGCTCCGGAAAATGAATGCGCACTACACTCATTTTGGCAGGCGGATCGTTCAGAAACAAGGGTTGGGAATATGAATTTTCGCTTCCCACATCATTGTAATCGCCACAGCGGTACACTTCCCTACCGTTCCCGTCAATCACTCTAAAATGATAACTCAAATCTATACCGTTATCTATCAGACCAGATTGGAGGTATTCATCCAACTTCTTGAAGTTCACGCGTTCCTGCACCGGCTTGTCACTCGCATTGTAAATCATCTTCCACACCACATCATCCACCAACGCACGCTGATACAGATAACGGTTCTTCAACATATCCGCAATAGTACGCGAAGTCTTAGGAATGGTTTTCATGCCATGTTTTCTCGAAATCATCGCACGGGGCAACCGCGACGGTTCCCGGCTGAAACTCTTGAATTCAATGGAAGAATGTACAGTACCATTCCCTAAGAAAGTCGTAGAGCGGTTGGTCTGAGTCACCACACTGTGATTGGACTGCTCCCAAGCCTTTTTCTCAGCCTCAGAAATATCCTCACGCAACCAGCGGTCTACCTCTTCCGATTCCACACTTTTCGAAGCAGCCATTAAAGCCCGTTTCACCGACTCATCAAACTGCTCGTTACGCATCTTGGCCATCTTCTCAATGTAGCTGATTTGCAAATACAGCAGACTGAGAAATGAAAGCCCCATAACGATGCCCAAAATCCATATAGTTGACTTTTTCATGACCGCAAAATTAACCATTCCTAATTAACATTCCGAATCGATTAACCTGATTTAACCGCATGTTCTTGTTAATTAACCGAATGGCTTTTTATAATTCGCACTCCATTCAGTATAACAACTCAAACTCGTCTTTGTTTGCAAATTTAATTAAAAATTAAACGCCACATTCACATTTCACCCTAATATTATTCACCGAAGAGCCTAATGCTATTTTCCGGATCAGGTTATTCCCATCGGCCATGCGACCTTCATGAAACGTAGCTTCCCCGCATCATTACTGCCAACTTCTACTCCCATACATTTCTCAACGGCGGATAAGCACCTCATCCAAAGATGTATATCCTTGCACCAGAAGGAAAATCAATCAACACAACAGCTACAATCCCTCAGCAAAATATTGCCAAGCGGTAAGCAAGAAACAGCTAAGCAATAAGCAAGATTCTGCTAAGCGATACGCAGCGAGCCTGTTACCATAAAGCGCTTCTTCACTGATTACCAGCAAAGTAAAAATATAGGTCTGACTTTCACAGATTAGTTTTTGAAGCTGGGCAGAACTACATGCTAATTGCTCCGTCTGTTCTCCAGGCAAGGATCACACAAATTCAGCTTCACTCAAAATCTAGTTTAATGAAGCTAAGGAACAGTCACGGATATATTATTTGTAAGATCCTTGTTCTTATCTTCAATGATAAACTCAATCCGTGGAAATAAGCTATTAGCAGAGAAAAAACATGAGAAAAAGACAAAAAAAGTCAGATATGTTTTGCCAGTCCAACAAAAGTGCTTATCTTTGCAGCGTCAAAAAGGGGTATTAGCTCATCTGGCTAGAGCGCGACACTGGCAGTGTCGAGGTGAGCGGTTCGAGTCCGCTATGCTCCACGATTCAAAACCCTCTGTTTTAGAGGGTTTTATCTTTTTCAAATTAGTGCTGGAAGTCCGTTTTGGATTAAAAAAAAGACAAATAATGCCACTTTTGGCATTAAGAACTTGTCGAAAACGAATCCAAAAAAATTATGACAACCATCAAATTAGCCGTTGTACCAGCCAAGGCTCTAAAATCCGGCAAGCATAAAATCCGAATAGCAATAGGACATAAACAGGAAACGAGATGCATCGTTACCAGATTCGTTGTGGACAGCCCTGACCAACTTCGAGATGGTCAGATTGTCGGCCGCCCAGATGCTTCACGCATCAATATTAAATTGCGTAATCTGCTTAATTCGTATGAAGATGCATTGGACCGCATTAACACTAATTCATATACATGTACTCAGGTCGCTGAATATCTTTCAAATATCAAAGAAGGAAGCACCACCTTCTCCTCCGCTGCCGATGATTACATCCGCGACATGCTGAAAGAAGGTCGCAAAAGTACCGCTGCCCTTTATCAGAGAACCTGCGACTACTTCACCAGCTTTACACACATAGACATCATGCTGGATGGAATCACGCCACGAACCATCAAAGACTTCGACCTGTTCCTGCGCGACAAAGGGTTGAACCCGGTAACAAGAGGAACACACTTGGTACATATCAAGGCCATCATCAACCGAGCCATACGGGATAAGAAGGTTTCGTATGACACCCATCCATTCGAGTACTACGAGAAACCGGAAGGCAGCGTGCGCGAACTGGACATCAGCGTGGAAGATGTCAGGCTCATCCGTGACGCAGACGTGACAGAAAAATCCCTCCGTGTGGCTCGAGACCTCTTCATGCTCTCCTACTACCTGGGAGGCATCAATCTCGTAGACCTGATGCAGATTAATTTCAAGGGGCGTACCACCATAGAATACATCCGGCAGAAATCGAAGAACACGAAGAAGGGTGACAAGAAGGTGAGTTTCTCCATCCCGGAGGAAGCATGGCCTATCATCCAGCGTTGGATGGGGAAAAATGGGAAGCTGAATTTCGGCTACAAGTACACCTACGATAATTTCCGCAAGTACGTCACACACGAAATTGTCCGTCTTGGCGAACGATTGGGCATCCAACAACACGTAGTCTATTACTCAGCCCGGAAGTCTTTCGTGCAGCACGGCTTCGAGCTCGGCATCCCGCTGGAGACGCTGGAGTATTGCATCGGGCAAAGCATGAAAGCGAACCGCCCCATCTTCAACTACGTAAAAATAATGCGGAAACACGCGGATGAAGCCATCCGGAAGATATTGGATAACCTAAAGTGATTGGGATTCCACATAGGCTATCGCTTCGGCGGTAGCCTCTTCCCTTTCCTTCTTATCCTCGGACTTAAGCCGCCGTATCAGGTCCATATCTCCCGAAATTGCTTCTTTTATGAAACCTGAATATGTTACCACTATCTTATAATGCCCGTAGCCCATAAAAGCTGTATCAATCCGTATATTTTTCGACCTCATAATATTATATATATCTAAAGTGCAAATATGAAAAGAATCATTCATAAATAAAAATAAACCAAAGGATATTTGCACATAACCAAAAGAATATGTATTTTTGCATTGTAATCAAAAACAAGATGTATCATTTAAGACAACAAGCTATGACGAATGAAGAATTGGAAAAAGAGATTGAGAGCCTGTTTAAATTTTGCTCAGTAACATTCTTATCGCCGCCAGTTTCACCATTTCCTCAGCCGAATCGAACGTGAATTCGTAGTTCCGACAGAGCCTTCTATAATTATCGAACCAGG
>NZ_NFJV01000049.1 GCF_002160055.1 Mediterranea sp. An20 | reverse complement strand
CCGCCCTTTGAACTTCCCCGTGGCGCATTGCGCCATCCTCTATGCTTCCCCTTTTCCTTCCCGCCTCTCCAGCAAGTATGCCGATATTCCCATGCCGCCATTCCAGACGGCATCAGTGGGTCATTTTCGTTGCAGGGGCAAAGGTAAAGACGGGATTAGGAACACAAATTTTTTAGCCACAATCTCCACACTTCGCAAGCTCAGGTAGTATTCTGTCGAAAAAATTTGCTGAACCTACTCCCTAACCTTTGCATGGCCCCCGAAACGAAAACGACCGATGCGCGGTCGGAAGACGTCACAAGGAAACATCGGACATACGGAGAGGCGAAAAGAAAAAGGACTCGACCCGACCTCCCCATCCGAGTAAGACAAATAAAAACAACTTAAAAATTGGAAGATATGAGAATGACATTGAACGACATCGGAAAGGCTTTGCGGAAAGTATTGTCCGCAGTAGCGAGAGCGGCATGGGGCATTACCCTTTGCGCAGGAGGTTTGGCGGTAGGCATCGCAGGGGAAATCCTATTGGGCGTGTTGAACTTCATGTTCGGCATCCTCACCGCACTACTTTCAATAGTGACAATTATTTGGACATTCATTTGGTTATTAACCCTTTAATTCATAAGGATATGGCAAAAAGAAACAGCAAGACGGCAGCGCAGCAATGCAGGTTTTACGAGGTGGACAACATCTTTGAGTATATGGTGGAAACGTACATCAACGGCAATTTCAGCACATTCCGAGAAATGTACAAGGAGTTGTGCAAGGATGCAAGAAAGGATTTCATAGACTTTCTTTTAAGCGAGGTAGAGCCAGTCTATTGGAGAGAGATTTTGAAAGAAACCATTTGACGACCCTTTAAGACAGAAGATTATGAGAACGGAAACAAGGACATACAATGTTTATAAGGTGGACGAGCTTTCATTCACGGCAAAGGAAAATGCTTACAACCGATGGTTGGCAGGGTATGAATATCCGTGGCAGAGCGAGAACATGGCAACGCTGAAAGCCTTTGAAGGCATATTCAACATACGTGTATATGATTGGAGATATGACGGCTGCACGTGTTACTACCGTTTCACCTCCAATTACAGCGAGGAAGAGGAAGAACTTTGCGGTGTGCGGTTATTGAAATTCATCGTGAACAACTATTGGCACAGCCTTTTCAAGCCCAAGACCTATTGGCACGGAAAGGACTTCAACAAACAACGCAGAAGCCGCATATCCGTAACCGAGGATTGCGTGCTGACAGGCTATTGTGCTGACATGGACATCCTGAAGCCCATATACGACTTTCTGAAAGCACCCGACAAGCATACGAACCTGCATGACCTTATGGACGAGTGCATCGGCAGTTTCTTCCGCTTTTGCAGCAGGGACGTTGAGGATTGCATCGATGAGGAAGCCTTCGAGCATGACTGCGAAGCCAACGGATATGAATTCTTATCAGACGGAACACTTTTCAACTGACAGCCTTATGAACAGGACAACGGAAAAGATACCCACATGGAGTTTGGGGTACATCATCAACGGTGACATGACGGGACTGACGGACGAGGAAATCCGCATGATTGACGAGTGGCAGAGCAAGTGGAACGTGCAGGTTGTCTCACCCCTTACGGACGAAGAAGGCAACACACAGCCCTATTTCTCACGTTATCCCCTTTTCGGACTTCCAGCCGAAGTGGAGGACTGCGACATACTTTACACGAATGACAACATCTAAAATCTGACGATATGAACAAGACAACAGACCATTTCAAGCGTACAATCCAAGCCTATTTGGAACAACGTGCAGCCGAGGACAAGCTGTTTGCAGCAAATTACAACAAGCCTAACAAGAACATAGAGGATTGCGTGACCTATATCCTCAATTGGGTACAGAAAAGCGGTTACAACGGCTTTACGGACGGTGAAATCTATTCCCAAGCCGTCCACTACTATGACGAGGACGACATTGAAGTGGGCAAGCCACTGCAATGCCAAGTAGTCGTGAACCATACGGTAGAACTGACTGACGAGGAAAAGGCGGAAGCACGGCAGCAAGCCATCCGCCAATACCAAGCCGAGGAACTGCGCAAGTTGCAGAACCGAGGCAAGGCTAAGGCGAGCCAAAAGACAAATGTACAACAAGTTGAACTCTCATTATTCTGAACCTATGAAACCGAGAAACAAATTCGAGAAAACGGTACTTGCACAGAGCAAGAAACTCCGCCCCATAACCAAAGCACAGATGAATTGGGCTTTCCGTGAGTGCATTGACCATTACGCCCACCGTTTGCCCAAAGGACGCACCACCTGCATGGACTGCGGTCATAGCTGGATTATGGACAAACAGACAAAATACTACACTTGCCCCGAATGTGGGGCAAGGCTGGAAGTGGTAACAAGTTATGTCCGCAAAGTGCAGCAGAAACAATACTTCACCGTTCTTACCACGTGTGGGGAATACCAAGTGCTGCGTATGTACCTCCTTTTCGTGGAGATGGAGAAAGGCTGCAAGGCTGACCCTTATGTACTTGAAATCGGTCAGTACTGGTGGAACAAGGAAGGACGCATGGCGGTTGTCGGCAAACAGCGGATTTGGGGCAGGTATCTTGACCTTTTCTCTTTTGCCTCTCCTATGGCTATCCGGCAGGACAACATCGCATACGACCACATCGCCCATTCTCCGATATACCCTAAATTCAAGGTGACGGACACGTTACGCAGAAACGGTTTTAAGGGTGACTTTTATGGCATTGTGCCGACCAAACTCATCCCTGCATTGCTTTCGGACAGCCGTGCGGAAACCCTGATGAAGTCGGGCAACATCGAGCATTTGCGCTATTTCCTCTCCAAGCCGCAAGCACTTGACAGATGTTGGCACTCGTACAAGATAGCTATGCGGAACAAATATGCCATAACCGACATTTCATTATGGTGCGACCTTCTATATCTGTTGGAGAAATTGGGAAAAGACTTGCGCAACCCTCATTTCATTTGCCCGACCGACCTCAAGGCGGCTCACGACAGATATATGGAGAAACGGCAAGCCCAATTGGAGCGTGAACGGGAACGGCGGCGCATGATATGGGAAGCCGAGCGGTTGGAGCGTGAGCGGAAGCGTTTGGAGGATATGACGAAAGAGAAAGACGAGTATATCCGAAAGAAAGCCGCTTTCCTCAACCTTATACTGACGGACGGACTTATCATTGTAAAGGTATTGCAAAGCGTGGACGAGTTTTACGAGGAAGGGAAAGCCATGCACCATTGCGTCTATACCAATGCTTATTACAATGATGAAAACTCTCTGATACTGTCCGCACGGATTGACGGAGAGCGCATCGAAACGGTGGAGGTGGACTTACAGACGTTGAAAGTGGTGCAGAGCCGTGGCGTATGCAACTCCAACACCGAATACCACGACCGCATCATCAAGTTGGTGGAGGACAATGCCGAGCAGATACGGCAGCGGATGAAGCAGGTGGCATAATCGTATAACAAACTAATAGTTAATGATATGGAAGTGAAAATAGAAAATATGGTTTTCGGATGGCACGAGGAACTGCCCAAAATGTTCCTTGAACTGTTGAACACGCTTGTGCTGACAAAGAACGAGCAGGATGTAAGGGGTGTAATGGAGGTGTTCGCCCGAAAGGAACTTTTCAATGTCCTTTTCGCCTTTGGGTATGGCGCACACCATTTATGGGTGACGCAGAAGAAGGCATCCGACCCCGACCAATGTTTGGAGAACAGACTACTGATTGTTGAATTTTAATTGATAAGGCTATGACAACGAGAATGACCATTAACGGAGTAAGCACCTGCCAAGCGGCAGGAACGGAGAAATACGAGAGTTTCCAAATGAGTATCGGCAGGAAAAGGCGCACTTTCGTGCAATACGACTACCGCCATACGGACGGAGAGTTGTTCTCCTGCGTGAAGCCCACGCTGGACGAGTGCAGGCGGTTACGTGACGAATGGATTAAAACGAAGGAGGACAGGCTATGACAGCAGGCTATGACACGCTGATTGTGACATACAGCGACCCCATTTGTGTGTTGGACAGAATGTTTGCCGATGCGGACGCATGGGGAACTGACACCCTCAAAGGATGGGTGGAGGACTATGAAAGTACGAGGTTTACGCAAATAAACGAGCATACGGCAGTCATCACTTCCGAATACAACATGCCCTGCGTAAAGGAATGGCTCACACACTGTACGACTATCGCTGATATGAGAGAATTTTGAGTGCGTGGCGGTGGATACCACCGCCCACACTTCCAACACCATTAAAAGAGAAGGCATCATGAAATACTATTTTATACTGACAGACGGCAAGGACGCATGGATGCAGTTCGTTTACCTCCCTTCGGGAGACTATGTGTCCGGCTATATCCGTGACCTGCGGAGCGTGGGAATATCCGTGCATGACTATGACCTTTGGACAAAGGACACACGCCCCATTGCCGAGCGTACCCTTGAACGCATACAGAAGCGTATAATGGCAGGATGACCCTTTGGCGGGTGGCAGGAATTGCCGCCCGCTACTTTCTTTCATGAGCAGGACAGGCGGATAAGAAAGTAGCAAAGAAACCGTTACTTTCCATCTTCGATAATATGGAAAAATCCGATGAAGCCACAAAAGGCACCATCGGATTTTGTTTGTTGTACAGCCAACCATAGCCTCACGGCTCATACAGCAGCAGGAACTCCATTTTGCGCCGCCGCTCTATCGAGCGGACGGGCTTGCCCTTGTACCGGCAGTAGGCGACGTATTCACGATAAATGTCCCTGTTTCCGGCTTCCAGCTTGCGGATGAGTCTGCTTTTCGGGTACCTGCCATGACCGAGCAGTACCCCTTGACCGACATTGTAGCTTAGGACGGTCAGGAGCAAGGCGTCCTTCTTATAGTTGCGGAACAGCCTGTAACGCACCGCCAAGTCCTTGCGGAGCAGGGCTTCGGCTTCTTCCTCCGTCATGTCGTAGGACAGCTTTTCCTTTGGCAACCTTTTATGCCCGTAACCATAGTAAGGGAAATCCGAACGATCATGAAGCCCCTCGTATTTCTTTATCAGCTCGACGGCTATGTCCGCTTTCGGGTGGCTGTTGAACAGAGCCAGCAGCCGTGCTGTTTCCTCCATATTCTGTGCCGGCAGACTGCCACAGAGGGCAGCCGCCAGCAGCAGGAGCAACGCCATGCGCATCATCGGCTGACGTTCAAGGTGTCCGATACTGCCACGTCCTCATCCGTGTCGTTGTTGAACTCGACTTCCCACTCGAAGGCATTGCCGAAATTATCCTCCACCGTGATGGTCAGGCTCTGCGATTCGTCGCACTCCGAAGTGTAGTACAGGCGGAACTTTTCATTCTCCAACAGGTAGCGGTCGTTGGGTCGGAAAACCAGGCCGTTGTCCAGCTTCAACGTGCCTTCCCCGTCGTACTGGAAATAGCGGATGGTATAGACCGCCCCGTCAAACTCGCCCTCACGTACCAGCTCGCAGCGTATCTCCGCCGTCTCGCCCTGCGCCAGTTCCTTCGGCACGGGCATGGTCTCCACCGTAAACGGGTAGGCTTGCGTCACGTCCAATTTGTCGTCGCAGGCGGTGAAGCCAATGGAGAGCATACCCACACAGAGGGCAGCAAAGGTTCTCACTATGTTTCTTCTCACTTTTTGTCTGTTGTTCAATTTATTCATGTTCATAATCATTACATTTTAAGTCTGATGTTCCTGTTATTTTTCTCGTTTTGTTTCAGGCGGCTTTGCAGGTACTCGTTCAGGTCCTTGCATCCGTTGTATATGCCGGAGCAGTCCGACACCCTTTCGCCGTAGCGTGTGCGCAGGGTTTCCAATGTCCGCCACCCGGCTTCGTCGTTGTCAAGATAGCATTGCACCCTTCCGTAGCCGTCCAGATGCCTGTACGCCCTCGCCACATTGGACACCGAATTGAGCACGAGGTGGTCCTCCCTGCCGCCGATGCCCAGCGCACGGGCGGAAAGGTAGTCCATAAAACCCTCATACACGTTGCAGGCATCCGAGCCGACCGACAGCAGGGTCACGTCCTTCGGCGGCACGCAGCCCTTGAAGAACGGGTTGCGTATCTCGTAGCCGCCGCCTTCGTTACCGAAAGCCACGGCGAAATACCGCTTGCCGTGCGTGGTGTAGCGCATCTCCTTGCAGTTCGCAATGGCGACGGCGGACGGTATGCCCCTCTCTTGCAGGTAATGGAGCAGCGCCCAGTTCTGTAAAGGCAGCACCTCTACATCCTCGAAGCTGTGCCCGTTGGAACGGTGCGTATCAACGGCTTTTTGCGGTCCATAGTCCTGTGCCGGCATACCCGCCACTTCCGCCACATACCTCGCTTGCGTGAGGAAGTCGCCCGTCTTGATGAACTCCCCGGCAAGGGCGAAGATGTTGCCGCCCTTGCCTTCGCCGAAGTCAAACCAGAGGTTTTTCTCCGGGTTCACCTTGAAAGAAGGCGTCTTCTCCTCCCGGTAAGGCGACCTGTACCAAATTGCATTGGCACGCCTTTGCACCGGGTGATGCCCCAGCCGTGCAAGGAAGTCCTCTATGGGAAACCGTTTCATCGCTTCTATGTCCATAGGCATCCGTCAGTTAATGATGAATTTCACGCCTATCCCGTACTCCGTATGGCACACGTCCATGCTGCCGCCCCAAAGGAAACGCTCCCTGAGCGAAGCCGTCAGCGCGATGAAGTCCGCGAGGTACACCTCCATGTCCAGCGTGGCGGCGCAGCCATAGACAAAGGCATCCCCGTTGTTCAGCCTTGCCCCGTCGTACAGCGTCTTTTCGCCCCAGTTCACCGTTTCGTACCCGGCAAGGGCTGACGCGCCCGCATAGAGGAACACCACCTTTTTCGCGTCCGACAGGAAGTTGTAGTAGAAACCGCCCTCCGCCGTGAACTGCGCCGCAGGGATGGTCGTACTCCTATAATCATGGTTGGTTTGCAGATATTCCACCCCGTACACCCACTTGTTCCCGCCTTTCGCGTAGCTTGACAGCGTGGCTCCCAGCACATAGCCGTCCGCCCCGTTCAGCCCGGCTTTCAGTTCGATGCCCCGCATCTTCGGCAGGCACCGCTGGGCTTCCGCCCGTCCCATGAAAAGGACGGACAGAAGCGTTACAAGGAAAAGGACTCTCGCTTTCATCGCACACGCAGCTCGTTGATGGTTTCAGCCTGTACCAAGTCCTCGTTCTCCACGGTAAACGTCTGGTGGCGTCCGCCGTCCTTCTCGTTCATCTCCACCACGAGCTGTTTGCCGTCGGGGATGGTGAACTTCGGAAGGCAGAACACCGTGCGTTCGGACTGTTTCCCGGCTACACGGACGGCGTAGTTGTAGGCGCGGAGCGGGAACAGCACCTGTTCCTGCATGGCGGTACGCTTCGCCACCTTCTTGTCCACAATCTTGAACGTGATGTAGTCCACGTCAAACGGCACATTGCTTTGGTTCTTTATCTCCGTGTAGAAATACAGCAGGTCATTGTGGACATAAATCCCTTTCAGTAGGTACTGGATGCCGAAACGCTTGCAGCCGATGTGCTTCACCTTGCGCTTGTCCTCCTTGTGCAGCGACTTCATGATGAGGTGTACCAGCATCGGGCTTTCGCTGCCCAGTTCCTTCAGGTAGATTTCCTGCGCGTTGTTCGGTCGGTTCACCGTGCTGCCGTCGTGGATAAAGTCCTTCATTTCCACGTTCAGGATAAGCGGCTCATCGGCGTATTTCACATTAAATGTGTAAAATGACCCGTCCTCCGTGATGACGCTCATGTTCGTCTCGTTGCGGAAATTCTTGACCGTCGCCTTCACACGGATGACGTTCTCCGCACCGTCCGCCTTGCCCGCTATCAGGTTGGGCGAACCCAAGTCCACGTAGCGCACCGCCGCCGGAAACAGGATGTGGACGGTCTTGTCATACGTGACTTCCAGACCGTGCGGCGGTATCATGCGGTCGAACATCAGCTTCTTCGTCAGACCGTGGTACAGGTCGCCGTCCTCTTCCGTCTGCGGATAGACGTCCTTCACCAGTTCCAGACCGTCCTCCTTGGCGGTGCTGTCGTTCGTCACTCCCTGCGCGTAGCTCGCACAGGCGATGCCCATCAGCAGGGCAAACATTGTCATTACTTTCTTGATACTCATTTTACGTTGGATTTAGTGGTAAATAAAAATTAGTTTGTTGATTATTTTTCTTTTTTCGCCTTTATGTTTTTGGACTGTTCATTCCTTTTTTTGGTAGAGCAATACCCTGTACCCTGACTTCAGATGTACCTTGACCGTGCGCATCCTTTTCGAGATGTACTGCGAGATGCCCTGTATCGCCCCTCGCCCCAAGTCGGAGGCGAGCTGCGCCCCCGCGTCGGTCGATATGTTGATGCTGCTGCCGAGCGAGCTGCCCATGTTCGCCCCGATTTCCTTTGCCGCGTCTATCTCCATCGAGCCGGGGATGAAGATGCCCGCCTGTCCGTCGCTGTCGTACACCTCCAATTCCACCGGGATGATGTTTCCCCCGTGTTCCAGCGAGATGATGCCGATGCCGAGCCTTTCGCCCTGCAACCGTGCCGCGCCCACAAGGAGCGTGTTCCGGGGGATGACGCGCCCCGACACGCGCATCGGCTCCAGCAGCCGGAGCTTCACCGTCTGCCCGTCCGTGAGGGTCTGGTCGCCCTGCACGCAGGCGGCGATGGTGTTCTTTTCCGGCGCTTCCGCCGTGCCGATGGCGGTGTGGAAGCCGTAGTTCCGTTCACCCGCGTAGTCCGCGATGAAAGCCGAGTCCGTCATGGGCTGCGGCAAGGCGGATACCACTGCCGGACGCACCCCGCTTACCGGTTCAGCCTTCATGCTCCTTTCGTCAGACTTGGCGGATGTTTCCGTCCCTTCGGGCTGTGCGGTCTGCCCGGCATTGCCCTTCCCGTTCTGGTATCTTGCCGCCAGTTCGTAGGACTTTTCCAAGAGCGCGACCTGTTCCTCCATTGAGGACGGCTTGCCCTCCTGCGCCATCAGCATGGCTTCCAGTTCGTCGATGCGTTCCCGAAGCTCCTCCTTTTCCCGGTCCTCCTTCGGCGGCTCGTAGAACGTGCCCAGCGAAGTGTTCAGCCGCTCGTAGGCGGCAGCGGAGGTGCGTATGCCCGCCTGTTGCTTATCGGCACGCTCATTTTCGGACGGTTCCGTCTGTGTCAGGCGGTAGTCGTCCGATGCAGCCGCCGTGTCCGGCTTTTCCGCGCCGTCGTGCCAGAACGAGGACAGGTCGCCCACCATGCCCCGGCGTTCTTTCTGCCGGTTCTCCAACTGCAACTGCTCGTAGGCTTTCGCCTTGTCACCGATGATTTTCGAATCTTCGGGCAGGGGCATGTCCGTGTTGAATCCCTGACCCTGCTTTGCCTTCTCCTTGTCCTCGGAGGACGGTGCGAAGATGAGCCACATGCAGCCCAGGAACAGCAGTCCCATCAGCGGATAGACCAGCATCTTCTTGCGTTGCTGCCGCTGCTGTTCGGTCAGCGGCTTCTTCTCTTTCTGTTCATTCTTCTTCTGTTCCTTTTCCATATACATTATTATATAGGTTCATATTCTCCTGCACAGGCAGGTCCAATTTCTCGATGTGCCGTATCTCCATTGCCCCGTTCCCCTTGCCGAAACCGGCGATGGCGGTGACGGTCATGTACAG
>NZ_NFJV01000048.1 GCF_002160055.1 Mediterranea sp. An20 | reverse complement strand
GTGGACAACTACCGGCGTATGCTCTCCGACGAGAACTACACGCCGGAGGAGCTTGCCGCCATCTCGTCGGGCTACGCCATGCTGATAGACGAAAGCTCGGACGTGCTGCAAGACCTGAAGAACGTGGTGAACGTCACGGGGATGTCGCTCTCGGACGCGGAACGGCTGGCAATCATCGACAACGCCTACCGCAGCCTGATGAACTACCGCAACCTCGTGCGCTACTACACGGGCAAGACCATCTCGGTGAGCTACCTGCGGGCAAGGAAGAAGAACGACATGGACCGGGTGATGTCGCTGTACGGAACGGCTAACGAAAGGTACTGGTAGGCTATGGGAGAGTTCGACAACCTTCACCAGATACTCCTTTCGCTCTACGACGAGATGATGCCGCTCTGCGCAGACATGACGGGCGTGGCGAAGGGGCTTGCCGGGCTGGGCGCACTGTTCTACGTGGCGATGCGCGTATGGCAGTCGTTGGCACGAGCCGAAGCGATAGACGTGTACCCGCTGCTGAGACCTTTTGCATTAGGTCTGTGCATCCTGTTCTTCCCGACCATCGTATTGGGCACGATGAACAGCGTGCTGAGTCCCATCGTGCAGGGTGTACACGGGATTCTCGAAGAACAGACCTTCGACATGAACGAGTACCGGGAGCAGAAGGACAAACTGGAGTACGAGGCGCTGATGCGCAACCCGGAAACCGCCTACCTCGCCTCGGACGAGGAGTTTGACCGGCAGCTGGACGAACTGGGCTGGTCGCCCTCGGATCTCGTGACGATGACGGGGATGTACATGGACCGGGCGGCGTACAACATCAAGAAAAGCGTGCGTGACTGGTTCCGCGAACTGCTCGAACTGATGTTCGCCGCAGCTGCGCTCATCATCGACACGCTACGGACGTTCTTCCTCGTGGTGCTGTCCATACTGGGACCGATAGCCTTCGCCTTCTCCGTGTGGGACGGCTTCCACTCGACGCTCTCGGCGTGGTTCAGCCGCTACATACAGATTTACCTGTGGCTTCCCGTGTCGGATTTGTTCAGCATCATACTGGCGAAAATCCAGATACTGATGCTCCAGCAGGACATCGAGCGTATGCAGACCGACCCGAACTTTTCGCTGGATGCAAGCGACGGGGTGTACATCGTATTCCTTATCATCGGCATCGTGGGTTATTTCACCATACCGACGGTGGCGGGCTGGATTATCCAAGCCGGAGGCGGCATCGGCAGCTACAACAAGAACATCGGGACCGCCGGGGCTTTGGGCGGCAGCGTGGCAGGTGCAGCCGCAGGAAACGTGGCGGGGCGTGCCGGGAAGCTCATCAAGGGAACGGTTGGAAAGGTGTTCAAGAGGTAACAGCCGGAACGGTCGAAGTGGCACTTTGGGGTTGCCTATGTGCCACTTTGACCTCCCCGAAGTGCCACATCGGAAAAAGGATACCGAAACATGATTTTACAAACAGAAAAAGAAAGACGAAAAGAAAATGGAATTCAAATCACTAAAGAACATCGAGACGAGTTTCCGGCAGATACGTCTGTTCGGCATCGTCTATACGGCGGCCTGCGCCCTCGTGGTGGTCTGCTCGGTGGTGTGCGCCTTCCGCTTCGCCGAGGCACAGCGGCAGAAGATATACGTCCTCGACGGTGGCAAGAGCCTGATGCTCGCGCTCTCGCAGGACCTGTCGCAGAACCGTCCGGCGGAAGCGAGGGAACACGTGCGCCGTTTCCATGAGCTGTTTTTCACGCTCTCGCCGGAGAAAAGCGCGATAGAGCACAACGTGAAGCGTGCCCTGCTCTTGGCGGACAAGAGCGCGTACAACTACTACGCCGACTTCGCCGAAAAGGGCTTCTACAACCGCATCATCGCCGGCAACATCAACCAGGTGCTTCAGGTGGACAGCGTGGTGTGCAACTTTGACCGCTATCCCTACGAGGCGAGGACATACGCCCGTCAGATGATTATCCGCGAGAGTAACGTGACGGAACGCACGCTTGTGACCGCCTGCCGCCTGCTCAACGCGAGCCGCTCGGACGACAATCCGAACGGATTTACCATCGAGGGCTTCACGGTGCTGGAGAACAAGGACATCCGGACCATAGAAAGATGATGCGCGTATGGGAAAGATGAAAACTCTGATTGAAGGCTTGAAAGGCGGGGTACGCAGGAAACTGGAAGCCCTGCCGCCGAAGGCGCGTCTGGGGATAGTCCTCACGGCATTTGCCGCTTTCGCCTCGCTCTGCCTGTACATGACCGTCACCGCCATCGCCGGTTTCGGCAAGGGGAACGGGGCAATGGAGATACGGCACATCGAGAAATTGGACCTGCCTGTGCAGGAGAATATGAACCTATATAATAATGTGTATGGAAAAGGAACAGAAGAAAAATGAACAGAAAGAGAAGAAGCCGCTGACCGAACAGCAGCGGCAGCAACGCAAGAAGATGCTGGTCTATCCGCTGATGGGACTGTTGTTCCTGGGCTGCCTATGGCTCATCTTCGCACCGTCCTCCGAGGACAGGGAGAAGGCAAAGCAGGGTCAGGGATTCAACACGGACATGCCCCTGCCCGAAGACTCGAAAATCATCGGTGACAAGGCGAAAGCCTACGAGCAGTTGCAGTTGGAGAACCGGCAGAAGGAACGCCGGGGCATGGTGGGCGACCTGTCCTCGTTCTGGCACGACGGCGCGGAAAAGCCGGACACGGCGGCTGCATCGGACGACTACCGCCTGACACAGACGGAACCGTCCGGGAATGAGCGTGCTGACAAGCGACAGGCGGGCATACGCACCTCCGCTGCCGCCTATGAGCGGCTGAGCACTTCGCTGGGCACGTTCTACGAGCCGCCGAAGGAGGACCGGGAAAAGGAGGAGCTTCGGGAACGCATCGACGAACTGGAAGCCATGCTGATGGCGCAGGAAGGTAAGCCGTCCTCGATGGAGGAACAGGTTGCGCTCTTGGAAAAGTCCTACGAACTGGCGGCAAGATACCAGAACGGGAAGGGCAATGCCGGGCAGAGCGCACAGCCCGAAGGGACGGAAACATCCGCCAAGGCTGACGAAAGGAGCATGAAGGCGGAACCGGTAAGCGGGGTGCGTCCGGCAGTGGTATCCGCCTTGCCGCAGCCCATGACGGACTCGGCTTTTATCGCGGACTACGCAGGTGAACGGAACTACGGTTTCCACACCGCCATCGGCACGGCGGAAGCCTCGGAAAAGAACACCATCGCCGCCTGCGTGCAGGGCGACCAGACCCTCACGGACGGGCAGACGGTGAAGCTCCGGCTGCTGGAGCCGATGCGCGTGTCGGGGTGCGTCATTCCCCGGAACACGCTCCTTGTGGGCGCGGCACGGTTGCAGGGCGAAAGGCTCGGCATCGGCATCACCTCGCTGGAACACGGGGGAAGCATCATCCCGGTGGAACTGGAGGTGTACGACAGCGACGGGCAGGCGGGGATCTTCATACCCGGCTCGATGGAGATAGACGCGGCAAAGGAAATCGGGGCGAACATGGGCAGCTCGCTCGGAAGCAGCATCAACATATCGACCGACGCGGGGGCGCAGCTCGCCTCCGACTTGGGGCGAGGGGCGATACAGGGCATCTCGCAGTACATCTCGAAAAGGATGCGCACGGTCAAGGTACATCTGAAGTCAGGGTACAGGGTATTGCTCTACCAAGAAAAGGAATGAACAGTCCAAAAACATAAAGGCGAAAAAAGAAAAAAAATAATCAACAAACCATTTTTTATTTACCACTAAATCCAACGTAAAATGAGTATCAAGAAAGTAATGACAATGTTTGCCCTGCTGATGGGCATCGCCTGTGCGACCTACGCGCAGGGAGTGACGAACGACAGCACCGCCACCGCCAAGGAGGACGGGCTGGAACTGGTGAAGGATGTCTATCCGCAGACGGAGGAGGACGGCGACCTGTACCACGGTCTGACGAAGAAGCTGATGTTCGACCGCATGATACCGCCGCACGGTCTGGAAGTCACGTATGACAAGACCGTCCACATCCTGTTTCCGGCGGCGGTGCGCTACGTGGACCTGGGTTCGCCCAACCTGATAGCGGGCAAGGCGGACGGCGCGGAGAACGTCATCCGCGTGAAGGCGACGGTCAGGGACTTCCGCAGCGAGACGAACATGAGCGTCATCACGGAGGATGGCAGCTTCTATACCTTTAACGTGAAGTACGCCGACGAGCCGCTTATCCTGAACGTGGAGATGAAGGACTTTATCCACGACGGCAGCACGGTGAACCGACCGAACAACGCGCAGGAAATCTACCTGAAGGAACTGGGCAGCGAAAGCCCGATGCTGGTACACCTCATCATGAAGTCGCTGCACAAGGAGGACAAGCGCAAGGTGAAGCACATCGGCTGCAAGCGTTTCGGCATCCAGTACCTGCTGAAAGGAATATATGTCCACAATGACCTGCTGTATTTCCACACGGAAATCAAGAACCAGAGCAACGTGCCGTTTGACGTGGACTACATCACGTTCAAGATTGTGGACAAGAAGGTGGCGAAACGTACCGCCATGCAGGAACAGGTGCTGTTCCCGCTCCGCGCCTACAACTACGCCGTCCGTGTAGCCGGGAAGCGGTCCGAACGCACGGTGTTCTGCCTTCCGAAGTTTACCATCCCCGACGGCAAGCAGCTCGTGGTGGAGATGAACGAGAAGGACGGCGGACGCCACCAAACGTTTACCGTGGAGAACGAGGACTTGGTACAGGCTGAAACCATCAACGAGTTGCGTGTGCGATGAAAGGAAAGGTACTGTTTATTGTAACGCTTCTGTCCGTCCTCCTGGCAGGACGGGCGGAAGCCCAGCGGTGCCTGCCGAAGATGCGGGGCATCGAACTGAAAGCCGGGCTGAACGGGGCGGACGGCTATGTGCTGGGAGCCACGCTGTCAAGCTATGCCAAAGGCGGCAACAAGTGGGTGTACGGGGTGGAATATCTGCAAACCAACCATGATTATAGGAGTACGACCATCCCTGCGGCGCAGTTCACGGCGGAGGGCGGCTTCTACTACAACTTCCTGTCGGACGCGAAAAAGGTGGTGTTCCTCTATGCGGGCGCGTCAGCCCTTGCCGGGTACGAGACGGTGAACTGGGGCGAAAAGACGCTGTACGACGGGGCGCGGCTGAACAACGGGGACGCCTTCGTCTATGGCTGTGCCGCCACGCTGGACATGGAGGTGTACCTCGCGGACTTCATCGCGCTGACGGCTTCGCTCAGGGAGCGTTTCCTCTGGGGCGGCAGCATGGGGGTGTGCCATACGGAGTACGGGATAGGTGTCAAGTTCATCATCAACTGACGGATGCCTATGGACATAGAAGCGATGAAACGGTTTCCGATAGAGGACTTCCTCGCCCGGCTGGGACATCATCCCGTGCAAAGGCGTGCCAATGCCGTCTGGTACAGGTCGCCTTACAGGGAGGAGCATACGCCTTCCTTCAAGGTGAACCCGGAGAAGAACCTCTGGTTCGATTTCGGTGAGGGCAAGGGCGGCAACATCTTCGCATTGGCAGGCGAGTTCATCAAGACGGGCGACTTCCTCACGCAAGCGAGGTATGTGGCGGAAGTGGCGGGTATGCCGGCACAGGACTATGGACCGCAAAAAGCCGTTGATACGCACCGTTCCGACGGACACAGCTTCGAGGATGTGGAGGTGCTGCCTTTACAGAACCGGGCGTTGCTCCATTACCTGCAAGAGAGGGGCATACCGTCCGCCGTCGCCATTGCGAACTGCAAGGAGATGCGCTACACCACGCACGGCAAGCGGTATTTCGCCGTGGCTTTCGGCAACGAAGGCGGCGGCTACGAGATACGCAACCCGTTCTTCAAGGGCTGCGTGCCGCCGAAGGACGTGACCCTGCTGTCGGTCGGCTCGGCGACCTGCAACGTGTACGAGGGCTTCATGGACTACCTCTCCGCCCGTGCGCTGGGCATCGGCGGCAAGGAAGACCACCTCGTGCTCAACTCGGTGTCCAACGTGGCGAGGGCGTACCGCCATCTGGACGGCTACGGGCGGATAAAGTGCTACCTTGACAATGACGAAGCCGGACGGCGGACGCTGGGGGCTTTGCTTGCACGTTACGGCGATAGGGTATCGAACTGCTCCGGCATCTATGACGGGTGCAAGGACTTGAACGAGCACCTGCAAAGGGTGCTTGCCGAAAGGCAGGCTCAAAGCGAGAACGAAAAGAAAAACAAATCCATCAGACTATAACAGATTATGAACATGAATAAATTGAACCAAAAAGCGAAAAGAAACATAGTAAGAACCTTTGCTGCTCTCTGTGTGGGTATGCTCTCCTTCGGCTTCACCGCCTGTGATGATGACTTGGATGTGACGCAAGCCTATCCGTTCACGGTGGAGACCATGCCCGTGCCGAAGGAACTGGCGCAGGGTGAAACGGCGGAAATACGCTGCGAGCTGGTGCGTGAGGGCGAGTTTGACGGGGCGGTCTATACCATCCGCTACTTCCAGTTTGACGGCGAAGGCACGCTGAAGCTGGATAACGGCTTGGTATTTCTGCCCAACGACCGCTACTTGTTGGAGAACGAGAAGTTCCGCCTGTATTACACCTCGGAGTGCGACGAGTCGCAGAGCCTGACCATCACGGTGGAGGACAATTTCGGCAATGCCTTCGAGTGGGAAGTCGAGTTCAACAACGACTCGGATGCGGATGTGGCGGTGTCGGACACCTTGAACGTCAGCCGATGATGCGCAAGGCGTTGCTCCTGCTGCTGGCGGCTGCCCTCTGTGGCAGCCTGCCGGCACAGCATACGGATGAAACGGCACGGCTGCTGGCGCTGTTCAACAGCCACCCGAAAGCCGACATTGCCGTCGAACTGGTGAAAAAATACGAGGGGCTGCATGACCGTTCCGACTACCCGTATTACGGCTACGGACACCGCAGGCTGCCGAACGAGAAGCTGTCCTACGGTATGACGGAGGCGGAAGCGGAAGCCCTGCTCCGCAAGGATTTGGCGGTGCGTTACAGGCTGTTCCGCAAGTATGGAAAAGACGCCTTGCTCCTGACCGTCCTGAGCTATAACGTGGGGCAAGGGGTGCTGCTCGGTCATGGCGGGCATCCGAAAAGCAGGCTTGTCCGCAAGCTGGAAGCCGGGAACAGGGACATTTACCGTGAATACACAGCCTACTGCCGGTACAAGGGCAAAACCGTCCGCTCGATAGAGCGGCGGCGCAAAATGGAGTTCCTGCTGCTATATGAGCGTGATGAAAACTGACATTATGGCGAAAAGTGTGTCGTTATATAGAACGGCACACTTTTTGTAGTATTAATTATTGAAATCCTTGGATTTTCTCGTTCATTGATTTGGTTGAACCTCTTTTGCCTTTGGAGTTCCAATGTGTTTGGTTTTTGATAAACGCAGTAGAGAATTGTTACAAACTTATGTCAAACTCTAAAATTATGCTGACTATGGTAAGGACGTTTTTTATAAGAGTGAAGAAGGAAAAAGTGATGAAACTAATCAACGTGTTGAGGGGTATGGAGACAAGGCAGAAATGCAGTAGTTCAACATGACGAGAATATCATCCCCCTCCACCAAAAACAATGAATTCACCATATTATCATCCGCAATTTTTTTTGCGGATTTTTTATTTATCGAAGATGGAAAGCAACGGTTTCTTTGCTACTTTCTTATCCGCCTGTCCTGCTCATGAAAGAAAGTAGCGGGCGGCAATTCCTACCACCCGCAAAAGGGTCATCCTGCCATCATCCGCTTCTGTATGCGTTCAAGGGTACGCTCGGCAATGGGGCGTGTGTCCTTTGTCCAAAGGTCATAGTCATGCACGGATATTCCCACGCTCCGCAGGTCACGGATATAGCCGGACACATAATCTCCCGAAGGGAGGTAAACGAACTGCATCCATGCGTCCTTGCCGTCTGTCAGTATAAAATAGTATTTCATTTCGCTTGTTTTTTAATGGTTACAAATAAAGTGTGGGCGGTGGTTTCCACCGCCACGCACTCAAAATTCCCTCATATCAGCGATAGTCGTACAGTGTGTGAGCCATTCCTTTACGCAGGGCATGTTGTATTCGGAAGTGATGACTGCCGTATGCTCGTTTATCTGCGTAAACCTCGTACTTTCATAGTCCTCCACCCATCCTTTGAGGGTGTCAGTTCCCCATGCGTCCGCATCGGAAAACATATTGTCCAATACCTTGATTGGGTCACTGAACGTAACTATTAGCGTATCATAGCCTGCTGTCATAGCCTGTCCTCCTTCGCTTTAATCCATTCGTCACGTAACCGCCTGCACTCGTCCAGCGTGGGCTTCACGCAGGAGAACAACTCTCCGTCTGTATGGCGGTAGTCGTATTGCACGAAAGTGCGCCTTTTCCTGCCGATACTCATTTGGAAACTCTCGTATTTCTCCGTTCCTGCCGTTTGACAGGTGCTTACTCCGTTAATGGTCATTCTCGTTGTCATAGCCTTATCAATTAAAATTCAACAATCAGTAGTCTGTTCTCCAAACATTGGTCGGGGTCGGATGCTTTTCTTTGCGTCACCCATAAATGGTGTGCGCCATACCCAAAGGCGAAAAGGACATTGAAAAGTTCCTTTCGGGCGAACACCTCCATTACACCCCTTATATCCTGCTCGTTCTTTGTCAGTACAAGCGTGTTCAACAGTTCGATGAACATTTCGGGCAGCTCCTCGTGCCATCCGAAAACCATATTTTCTATTTTCACTTCCATATCTATAATTATTAGGTTGTCATACAATCATGCCGCTTCCATCCGCTGCCGTATCTGTTCGACATTGTCCTCCACCAATTTGATGATACGGTCGTGGTATTCGGTGTTGGAGTTGCATACGCCACGGCTCTGCACCACTTTCAACGTCCGCAAGTCCACTTCCACCGTTTCGATGCGCTCTCCGTCAATCCGTGCGGACAGTATCAGAGAGTTTTCATCATTGTAATAAGCATTGGTATAGACGCAATGGTGCATGGCTTTCCCTTCTTCGTAAAACTCATCCACGCTTTGCAATACCTTTACAATGATTAGTCCGTCCGTCAGTACAAGGTTGAGGAAAGCGGCTTTCTTTCGGATATACTCGTCTTTCTCTTTCGCCATATCCTCCAAACGCTTCCACTCACGTTCCAACCGCTCAGCTTCCATTGCAATGCGCTGTTGCTCCCGTTCACGCTTCAATTGGGCTTGTCTTTTCTCCATATATAGGTCGTGGGTTGCCTTGAGGTCGGTCGGGCAAATGAAATGGGGGTTGCGCAAGTCTTTTCCCAATTTCTCCAACAGATATAGAAGGTCGCACCATAATGAAATGTCGGTTATGGCATATTTGTTCCGCATAGCTATCTTGTACGAGTGCCAACACCTGTCAAGTGCTTGCGGCTTGGAGAGGAAATAGCGCAAATGCTCGATGTTGCCCGACTTCATCAGGGTTACCGCACGGCTGTCTGAAAGAATAGCCGTGAATAAGCTGTAAGGCGGTATGCCGTGCAGATTACCGTCAAATCCGTTACGCTTGATTTCGGGGATAATCCGCTGACGTGGGTAGGTGCATATCGGGTCTATGTCGTACACCCTATGTTGGTTGTTCTTGCGGATTTCCATCGGGCTGTCCTCAACCCACAAGTCATAGTAAAGGGGCGACATGCCACGCAGCCGTGCCACCGTCTCGGACTTGCCGTCGGGGGCTATCCACCGTTGTACCACCTCACAGATAGAATACTCCGCCTTTTGCCCGACTTTCTGACGGCTTCTGACGAAAAAGAAACGTATCACTTGGTAGCCTTTGCAGGTGGCGAGGATAGAGAAATACTCATTATCCGTGAACACCCTCTTTCGGGTGTCCACGATTTCCAATGCCGTTCCGCAGTTCGGGCAGGAGCATCCGCAAAGGGTGTCGGCAAGGCTGTGTCCGCTTTTCCATGCGTGTCCGCACTCCGTGCAGGTGATGATACCTTTTGCCGTCCGTCTGCCGTAGTGCTTGAAGCAATGCCGGAAAGCGTAGGTTCTCTGTGCGTCTGTCAGTTCGGGCAGGTTTGCGCTCAAACGGATGATTTCTTTCTGTATGGATGTCTTTGGTTTCATAAGTTCAGAATAATGAGAGTTCAACTTGTTGTACATTTGTCTTTTGGCTCGCCTTAGCCTTGTTGCGGTTCTGCAACTTGCGCAGTTCCTCGGCTTGGTATTGGCGGATGGCTTGCTGCCGTGCTTCCGCCTTTTCCTCGTCAGTCAGTTCTACCGTATGGTTCACGACTACTTGGCATTGCAGTGGCTTGCCCACTTCAATGTCGTCCTCGTCATAGTAGTGGACGGCTTGGGAATAGATTTCACCGTCCGTAAAGCCGTTGCAGCCGCTTTTCTGTACCCAATTGAGGATATAGGTCACGCAATCCTCTATGTTCTTGTTAGGCTTGTTGTAATTTGCTGCAAACAATTTGTCCTCCGCTGCACGGTTGTCCAGATAGGCTTGGATTGTACGCTTGAAATGGTCTGTTGTCTTGTTCATATCAGTATGTATTTTAGTCAATTGAAAAATTCTCCGTTGGATAAAAACTCATATCCGTTGGCTTCGCAATCATGTTCAAAAGCTTCCTCATCGGTGCAATACTCAACGTCCCTGCTGCAAAAGCGGAAGAAACTGCCGATGCACTCGTCCATAAGGTCATGCAGGTTCGTATGCTTGTCGGGTGCTTTCAGAAAGTCGTATATGGGCTTCAGGATGTCCA
>NZ_NFJV01000047.1 GCF_002160055.1 Mediterranea sp. An20 | reverse complement strand
TTCTTCTAAATCTGTCGGATACATAATTATTTCAAGTGTGGAAACTTAAAAATAATCATTTCCGAAGAAAGAAGAAACACTCTTTCTATATTAAACTTTAAAATTTAAACAGGCTCTTATAAAATTAAACACTTTCTTCATCAGGATTAAATTCCAAATAGAAATTCTTTCTTTTTTCTTCAATATCCTTTAATTCTTGGTACATGAACTTGCATGCATAATCATAAAGTGGGATTGCCGTACCATATTCATTAGAATCTCTGAAACCTAAATTGGATTTATAATAATTGACAAGAAGTTCATCAGGAGTCAGATCTGCTGCGAACAGAAACAGGCATTCACAACCTACGATTTTTCTTAACTCACAAATCTTAGGAATCAGGAAATGCCAGAAAACAACGGTTCCCATTTTTTGTTTGATATTTAATTTCTCCCAAAATGGCCGATAATTGTCATTTGCACAAAAGTGTACAATTTCAACACCGGCAAAAGTCTTTCCCACTCTTTTCAGATTGTCTTCAGATTCTTTTGCCAAATCTTCGATTATCTGATTTTTCTTTATGTGGGAGATTTTAGAAAGTTCTTTTTTTACCAGCCCTTTTCTTGTACGTATGCTTTCCAGAATAGAAGCAATGGTTTCTTTGTCCTCTTTCGTAGAAGAGGGATCTTTCTCTAATTCTACGAGAAAATGGAAAAGGTCGTTTATTTTGCGTAGTTTTTCTTTCTCACCAAACAAATCATATAGAATTCCACATTTGATAGAGAAATAGAAGAGAATGTTCTCATCTTTGTCTTTAATGAGATAATAAGCAATATTTCCAGCCTCGTCTTCTTCATAGGCTTCGTTCTTTAGGGTGTGTTCCAAGCTTTCGTTTCTTACATTACAAAAAGCGTCAACCAACCTAAGATTATTTTCGTTAGAAGACAGGCGTTCGCAAACAAGAGAATTTATCCATTGTTGTTGCTTTTCAGTTATTTGCATGATCGTTTGTTTTTGTTATTAAGGAATTTACCTTTTCATAGATAAAACGTCTGATTTTTACCCGTTCTGCATCTTCTCTTATATCATCTGTAATGATAAGCACATGTTGCTTTTCTGCCGTAACCTTCTGTCTTGCTTTTTGCCAAGCGTATTCTCCGTGTGTGATGCTACTCAAACTCCAAGAATCCTTTTGTGCATATGTTTCAAATACCATGTCAAACACAGATTTATAGTTCTTTATTATTTCAGGCGACAATTCTTCATGTAATGCATTATCCCGATATTTCTGTCGTATAGAGACCATTACAGGACCATACTTCCAGGCTTCAAAACAATCCTTAAACAATGGTTCTCCTGTCTGGATAATAGACTCACGCTGAGTGAAATAAAGTAGCTTATGCAACTTCATTTCATCAATCTCCTTACTATACTGCTGCTGATAACGCATACAGATATAGGATGCTATTTTTACGACATCTGCCATAATTCACTGATTTTCTTTATGAACAAAGATAATAATCTTCTGCAAAACTGACAAATGAATTATATTTATTTTTTTGGTCAAGTAATCAATCAGAATTAGTTTTTATCAAACACAGAGACACAGAGACACAAAGTTCTGTAACTGTCTGTCGGGAAAAATGACGGGAGGGCACAGAGTCCGCGGCTTCGCCGCATACGAGAGAAAGGAAATTAACTCTGTGAGCTATGGACAAGAAAACAAAAAGCTCTGTGTCTCCGTGCCTCTGTGTTTAGTATCATGTAATTTTGCACATTTACTTAAACTTGCCAAACCTAAAGATTAGGAAGCTAAACCTTAACTTGAGCACGCTAAACCTCAACTTGAGCACGCTAAATTTAATGTTGGAAGTATTCTCACAATTTTATCTGCATTCTATACTCAGATGGTGTACGTTTAGTGATTTTCTCAAATTGGGCAATGAAATGAGTAACACTGTTATACCCTGATTCGTAGGCTACTTGTGAAATATTCATGTTTGAATAAGTCAGCAATTTGCATGCGTGTTCAATACGTATCTCTGCCAGACATTGGAAAATGCTCTTGTCCGTGCGTTGTTTGAAGTACCGGCACAAAGCCGAAGGGTTTTGTTTGACAAATTCCGCTATCTCCTCCAAAGTCACTTTTTCCTTGAAATGGTTATAAAGATAGGTATATACTTTATTGACAGGTTCTTTCACATCGGGAATAGAATTCGCTTGATTATACGCAGTGTCGGAGAGCAGTTTAAAATGCCGGCTTTCATGCAGTTTTTCGAGCATACGCAGCAGGCAGATAAGTCGTGAGGTATATTCGGAAGAATCGAATGCCTGTATCATCTCCAACATTGTATCAAACAGTCCTTCATCGTAAAAACGAATTCCATATTGGCTTTTCTGCAATAAGTCATAGATAAAACGATAGTCAGGAATGTCTTTCATCTGTTCCGGGAAAATTTCCGGTCTGAACTGTATGGCTTCCCCCGCACTCCATTCATCTTCCGGGTTACTTGCAGATGTGGAATTCAGTTTAGTATGGCATAGGTGAAGATGAGGTACATTGCTTCCTATAAGGGCTATGTCTCCTGCTTTGTATTCTGATATTCCCTCACCGACAAACTGTTTCCCGTTGCCTTGAGTGAACAACATGATTTCGTATTCCACGTGCTTGTGCAAGGGAAGCACAAAGCGGGGATAGGAAATATGGCTACATACCGTTGCCATGTCATGTACAATCTTACGTTCTAATATCGGCATATTCAGGTTTTCTTATTCAGTTGCAAATATAACGGATGATGCTGCAAATATAATGGTATTCCGTTTCTTTTTTTGCCGCTAACTTTGCAGTGTCAAACGAAATGAAATAGATTGGTATTATGAACATTGAAGAACAAAAGATTGTATCGCCCGACTTTCTGCCCGGATTGCTTGGGTCGTTTGCAAAACCTGCAGCAGAAAACCCCACCGTGGCTATCATGGAAGCTGCATTCCGCCACCATCAACTGCATTATCGTTATATCAATTGCGAAGTAGGTTCCGAGAATCTACATGCAGCCGTTGAAGGTGCCAAGGCAATGGGATGGCGGGGATTCAACTGCTCCATTCCCAACAAAGTGGAAGTCATGAAGTATTTAGACCGGATTGGAGAGTCTGCACAGATTATCGGTGCGGTGAATACAGTCGTAATCGGTCCGGACGGAAGAACAACAGGTGAAAATACGGATGGGAAAGGTTTTGTCAAGGCTATCTCGGAAGTAACATCCATACCCGGTAAAAAGGCTGTCATCTTCGGTGCAGGCGGGGCTGCCCGGGCAATAGCTGTAGAAATGGCATTGGCCGGATCCAAAGAAATCATCATCGTGAATGTGAGTGAAAGGGGAAAATCATTGGCGGATTTGCTGAACAGCCGCACACCGGCAAAGGCTTCATTCCTGCCCTGGAATCAGGCATTCAGCATTCCTTCTGATGCAGACATCGTAATCAACGCAACCCCCGTAGGCTTATATCCTAACGTGGAGCAGCGTCTCAATATCCGCATGGACACATTACTTCCACAGATGACAGTGGCAGATTGCATCCCCAATCCGGTTTATACGCACTTGCTAAAAGATGCCTTGGCAAATGGATGCAAACATGTCCTGCCCGGAATGAACATGCTTGTTTACCAAGCCATGATAGCCATAAAATATTGGACGGGGAAAGATGTGGATGCCGACATCATGAAGCAAGAACTGACACGTGTTTTAGGCTTATCAAAACTATGACTCAATGGATTTTTCTATGTGGATACAATCCCCTCGGACTGGGGGATGCTTTTCCTTTCGGCATTGCTGATTGGAATGTCAAAAACGGGTATTCAAGGTATCAGCCTGTTGGCGGTGCCGCTGGGCAGTGTTGTACTACCGCCACATTGCGGAATGGACAGAGTCAACCAGCGAGTGCAACATTACGAAATATTTTTGAAAAAGACCTCCTTAGGCGTCAGGAAATTGAGCTTTTCCCTGGGCCTAGCGTTGATTTTCTTCCTGATTTTAGCAATTTTTCCTTCTGTGACGGTGCTGATGTCTGTCCCTTTCGGGATATATTGGCGTACCAGCTTGTTGGCGTTTTCTATGGCTCCTTTCTGCCACGCGCAATAGGAATCGGCAAAATACACAGGTACGTTCAGTTTCCTGGTTATCCATTCGTGCTCCGCAAACTCGCTGCCGTTGTCCGTGGTTATGGACTTCAAGGCCTCCCCTTTGTAAGGCAGAAGCAGCCTCCACACGGCTTTCGCCACCGGTCCGGCCTTCTTTCCCTGTTTGAGTTTCTCCATGAGCAGGAAGTTCGTGCTCCTTTCCGTCAGCGTCAGGATGGCGTTGCTGTCCTTGTCCACGATGAGGTCCATCTCCCAATCTCCGAAACGACTGCCGTCGGCTTCCACCGGACGTTGGTGTATGCTTATGCGGTTACGGATGTTCGTAGCCTTGGTTTCATGCCGGCGGGAGGCCTTGCGCTTATATTTCATCTTATGGCGGCAATGGGAAGCCAACTCTCCGCTTTCATCCTTGCGTATAAGGCCGTAAATGGCTTCATGGGAGACGTTTATACCCTCCATCCTTAAACGTCCGGATATCTAACGGGGAGACCATTGGTCGGTCTTTATCAGCTCGGTGACGCGCCATTTCAACGTCTCGGCAAGACCTCTGTTCCCGGGCGAATGACGCTGGCGGGATTCCGCCATGTCATGTGCCTTGTTCCATACATAACTGCCGTTCGGCGTAGAATTACGCTTTACCTCACGGCTTACCGTTGATTTGTGGACTCCTATAGAACGAGCAATTATTTCCAGAGTCTCACCCTTTTGTTTTCCCAGGTAAATTCCGTACCTTTGCTCACGGGTTAAGTGCTTATACATAATTGACAATACAAAAGTAATTAATCCGTGGGAGACGGCGGTCTCCTTTTTTTATTTTGTATTGCCGGATGACCCGAAGCCCGGCTTCCACCGCCTTCCTCCGCCCTTTCCGCTACGCTCCAAGGACGGAGGAAGGCGGTGGCGGAGTTGCACTTCTAACTTGACGGTGGGAGCCATTTATCAAATCATCCCTATCGTTGTTACGACCGATGATGGAAATGTTCAACACCAGCAATTTACGGGCGTGCATTTATCCCCATGCACGCCCTTTTCTGAGCCGAGATACAGCACCCAGCCCCATAAAAAGACCGAGGCTTACTGAATCGCAGCTACTATCATTATGGGGAAGTGGTCGGATGGAAACTGTCCGTTAGGCATCTCGTTCAACGTACCATACTTCAACACACGAATGTTGCCGGCAACAAAGATATGGTCTATCCGGTTCAAGGCTTTGGCATCTTTCTGGAAACCATGGTAAGTACCGACCGTCCCATAAGGAGGAAGCTCGCTCACATCATACGAGTTTTTCAGCAATCCGTCAGACTGAAGAATCTGGATAGGTTCTGAATCGGGCGTAGCATTGTAATCGCCGACGGCAAATGCCGGGAAATTACCGGCCAATTCCTTCATCTTAGCCAACAGAAGTTTGGCTGACTCACGACGAGCCACGACTCCCTGATGGTCGAAATGAGAATTGAAGAAGAAAAACTCCTTGCCCGATTTCTTATCACGGAACTTACCCCATGAGCAAATGCGGTTGCAGCAGGTGGCATCCCAACCAAGACCTACGCGGTCAGGAGTCTCTGAGAACCAGAAGTCACCATGCTCCAACAAGTCGAAACGGTCTTTCTTATACAGAATGGCCGAATGTTCACCCTGATCATTACCGTCACGCCCCTCGCCTATGCAGGCATATTGCGTAAGTTCGCACAAATCGTCCAACTGAGAACGGAAAGCTTCCTGCACACCGAATATATCAAAATCGTGGAAACGGATAAGAGCCTTGGCCAATTCCTTCCGGTGAGGCCATGCGTTTTCGCCATCGTTTGGCGTATCCATACGGATGTTGAATGAAGCTACGTTCATCAGCACCGGTTCCTGATTGTCAGCTTCCTCCTTAGAGGCATTGGAAGAGCATGCAGCGAATATAAACGCCACAGCAGTCAAAACGAGAGAAAAAAATTTCCGCATAATTCAAAATTATAACAGTTAATAAAAAAGAGATAAATATCATCCTGCATAGATAGTTCACACGTATAAAGAACAGTTCCAACAAGAAAAAAGTTCTTACCGCCCTTACCATCCGGGATTCTGTGTAAGATTTGTATTCAGGTTTATCACTTCCTGTGGGATGGGATAAAGATACATGTTATCGTTCCACTTCCGCGAACTTAAATTGTACCAATACAGATAGCCATGATGGGGGTCATCAGGCAACGGTTTCACCGACTGCACATCGTTCAGCGTAACCAGAATGGACGAATATTCGCCCGAATAGTCCGGGTTGGAGGTGAAATAGACGTCATACACGCCATCACCGTTCATATCCAGGGGGGTGTCCAGTGCAGGAATATACACCCCTGTCCACTCGGTGCTCTCCCACAGCTCCCCACAGGCCCATCTCTTGAGGTCGTTCAACCGAACCCCTTCCAGGCAGAGTTCGGTGCCGCGTTCACGTCTTATCTCCAGAATGACAGGATTGTCAATGTCAGGAAAATAAGTAGTCTGCAGATAAGGGTCGATGCGGGTGGGCAGTTTGTCGAGGTCGCCTCCTGTGATGCCCGCACGGCGACGAAGCACACCGATGGTCTCGCTCCAGTCCTTGTCAGTAATGGTTCCCAGTTCAGCTTTTGCTTCTGCATAGTTAAGCAATACTTCTGCATAGCGGAAGAGGGGAATGTCATTGTCGTTGGTACGGCCATCGTCGTAAGACACATCATCCATGACATATTTAGTAAACTGATAACCCGTCAAGGTATGTCCCGTAAAGTTGGCACCGGTCAACACATAGTCACCGTCTGCATTCTTGCGCGTATAATCAAAGCCACGTATAGTCTCGTTCAAGCGAGTGTCACGTCCCGTCGTCTCTTCGACAAATGTCTTGTACGTGCCGTCGGGATTCTTCTCGTTGTAGAAAGAGCCGTCCCTATTCAGGTAAGTCTTTGCAAAAGGACGTGTCATGCACAGGTGAGGCCCGTAGGTAGAAGAGTTGAACCACCAGTTCTGCTCACCCATCTGCAGGGTCTTATCGGTAGATACGGCCAGCATCACTTCCTGGGTCACCGTATTGTCGCTGATGAAAAGCTCGCGATAGGAGCCGCGTCCGTCGGCATAAGGCGTACCGGTATAGATGCTGTATACGCCGCTGCCCATTACCTTCTCGGCCGCATCGGCTGCGAGCTGGAAAAGTTCGTCGGAAGTAATGTTGCAGTTCTGCACGTAATCCGTTCCGGCATGATATTTACGCCATGAAGCTTCGAACAGGCAGACACGTGACTTGAAGAAGGCCGCTGTCCATTTGTTCACCGTGTTTGAGTTTCCGGTCACGCCGCTTTCGACGATATGGTCGAACGCATAATCCAGGTCATCTATCACATGCTGTATGATGACATCACGGTTATCGCGCCGCGCATATAGTTTCTCCATATCGGTACTCTCTATGGGTTCGTCTATCCAAGGCACTTCGCCGTAGGTCACCAACTTGTCAAAATAGAAATAGGCGCGGAAGAAACGGGCTATGCCGGTGTAATTGTCGCGCACACTCTCGGGAACGGCCTCATCGGTGTTATGCTTGATGAAATAGTTGATGTTGCGCAGGGCCGACCAGCTCCAGCTGGTAGAGGTATTGGTCGTGTAGGCACCGCTCTCATAAGTTCCCAGCGAGTTCTTGGCGCCGAAGTCGGCAGCCGTACCGTCTTGCTTGAAAGCATCGTCATAGTCGGGCAACTGGTTGTAGAAAGAATAAGTATAGGCCTGCAAGCCCGATTCAGAACCGAAGACCATGTTACGTCCGGCCGAAGACTGCTGTTCCTCGGTAAGGTCGCATCCGGCCAACAACACTGCAGAAGCAGCAAACAGGGATATGTTACGTAGGATATGTTTCATAATAAATAATATATAGATAGTTCTTTTAAGTTCAGAATGTAAGATTCACGCCTATGCTGAAGCTACGCATGGTGGGATAGTTGTTGCCATCGCCCACATTATCGCTGGAGAGGTCGGCATCCGACCCGTATATGTTCGTCACATCCAGGTCTTTGGTATGTTTGTAAAGAGGCGACCAGGTCCACAGGTTCTCACCGGAGAAGTAAATGCTGGCTGCCGTCAGATGCAGGTTCTTGACCCATGCAGCAGGCAAATGATAGCCCACCTGCAGGTTCTTCATACGTATGTAGGCCACATTTTGCAGATAGCGTGTATTGGCATTGCTATCGCCCTTATAGAACGGTGCATAGTATCCGGCATAGCGGGGCAGATAAGCATTGGGATTGTCTTCTGTCCAGTAGTTGTTCTCATGCCATTTGGGCATCTGGTTGTACGGACGGTTATATTGTCCCCAGAACACGGCCGTCTCGTTGCCCGGATACCAGTCCTGCTTCCCTACCCCCTGAAAGAAAGCGCTGAGGTAGAAGTTGTTCCAGTCGCCCCCCAATGAGAAGCTGTAGATGTAGCGAGGCTCGGCATTACCTATGACACGGCGGTCGCCCGGATCATTGGCTGTGCCTGCGCCGCGGTCAATGTATCCGTTTCCGTTCAAGTCCTCAAACTTCACGTCACCCGGATGCAGCTTGTAGTTCTTCTCCGTCTGGATACCGGGCATGTAATAAGATTGTCCGGCAGCCTGTGCCTTGGCTTCGGCAGCGGCAATCTCTTCCTCTGTCTGCCACAGGCCGTTACATACATATCCCCAAATCTCGCCAATCTTCATGCCTTCGTAATAATTGGGCGTGTTGCCTGTGCCGATGGCTTTAGTGCTGTTGTTGAACTTGTCGATGGTGGACTGATAGTCGGCCAACGTGGCTTTCACATAGTAGTTAAAGGGTTTTCCGCCCATCTTGAAGGAGTCGCTCCATCCTATCGATATTTCATATCCGCGGGTACTCATGTCAGCATAGTTACCTTTGGGAGAGGTGGCGCCGAACACGTCGGGCAAGGTAGGCCCCTGGGTGTACATGTTCTTGGTGCGGCGCACGTAGTAGTCGCCCGTCATGGTAAGACGGTTGTTAAAGAAGCCCAGGTCTATGCCGCCGTCTACGGTCTGCGAGGTTTCCCAGGTCAGCGATGCCGGAATCTCATTGGGAATGGAAGTATAGCGGGGCTTCACACCGTTGAAAATGCGTCCGCTGTTCGAGAAGGAGAATACCTCGTCATACGAATATGCCGCCACGTTACCGTTGCCCAGCGAACCGTAAGAGGCACGTATCTTGATGTTGCTCACCTTACGAGGGTCGGCTTTGAACCAGTGCTCCTCATTGATGCGCCATCCGGCCGATACGGAGGGGAAGAAAGCCCAACGCTGACGCGAAGGGAATTTGGAAGAGCCGTCATAGCGTCCGTTCACCTCTACCAGATAGCGGTTGTCATAAACGTAGTTCAGACGGAAGAACGAACCCACCGTCCGCCATTTGCTCCACGAGGAAGTAATGGAGCGGTTGTCCGTACCCATGGCCATATTGATGTTCTCTACGTTCTCTGTCAGCAGGTCGTCGTTGTAGGCATAGAGCTGCTTGCTCTGCGACTGCTCGTAATTATAGCCCAGCATTCCCTTGAAATAATGTTTCTTGGCAAAGGTCTGCTCATACTCAGCATATACATTGGTACCGAGGTAGACATTGTTGCGCTGCGTCTCGCTGATGTACGACTGTGTACCCGATATGGTTTCTGTCAGTCCCTCCGTCTTGGAATACTTGGAACGTACGCGCTTGATGGTCTGGTAGTAATTGGCGTTGTTGTACGTAAAATCGGCATGCACGCGCAGCCTGTTGTCCAGGAAGCTGGCAGCCAGTGTGGTAGTGCTTCGCGTAAGGTCATTCTTCATGGTGCGTCCGCTGTTGCCGTAAAGAAAGTCGCCGATGGAATACACGCCACTGTAAGTCAGCGTGCCGTCAGGATTGAAAACAGGCGACGAGGGGTGCCCTTCGTCCTGCAGGTTACGCCAAACGTTTCCCGTGCCTTCCGAATAGGTGACAGGATTGTAGTAGTTGTCGTGCGCAATCTCTGTGTTATTGCTTATCTTCAGCCATTTGTAGAGCTGGTAACCCACCTTGGCACGGAGGTTCAGCTTCTTGTAGCGGTCGGTCTGCGTATCGCTGTTGAACAGTCCGTCATAACCATAGAAGCGTCCCGACAGGTAATAGTCGAAACGGTCGGTGGCTCCGGTCACCGACAGGTTGTGTGTCTGCGAGAATACATTGTTCTTGTACAGCATTCCGTAAATGTCGGTCTCATCGTTGAAGTACACATAGCGCCCCGGTGTCGTGCCCCAAGAGCCGTCGCTTACCACGGTGCCCAGCTGCCCGTTTTCCTTGCGCCGTCTGTACTCCTCCAGCCAGGCAGTGGAGAACTGCTGCGTCTTGTTGATACCCGAAGGCACGGAACGCTGATAAGCGTAATAGGCCTCGTAGAAGTGCTCTGCCCAGGTATAGCCGTCCGTCACAATGTCGGGCACGGCAGTAGGCTGCTGCACGGTGAGATTCACGGAATAGTTCACCGTAGTCCTGTTCTTGGCCGGATTCTTGGTAGTCACCAAGACGACTCCATAGGGTGCGCGTGCTCCGTATATGGATGAAGCGGCCGCATCCTTCAGTACCGACACGCTTTCTATATCATTGGGATTCAGCATGTCGATGGAACCTTCCACGCCGTCAATCAGCACCAGCGCGCTTCCACCTTGGCCGATGGAAGTGGTACCGCGCACGTTCAGCGAGGCCGAACGGTTGGGCTTGCCGTCAGACAGGGAGATGTTCAGGTTGGGAACCACCCCCATCAGCATCTGCACGGCATTGGCTGCAGGACGTCCGCTGAACACATCGCTGTTTACTTCCTCCACCGCACCAGTCAGGTTAACCTTCTTCTGGATTCCGTAACCCACCACTACCACCTCATCCAGTGTCTGGAAGTCTTCCTTCAGCAAGACCGAGAGGGCAGTACGGCCTTCCAGCGGCACTTCGGCGGTGATGTAACCCATGAACGACACTACCAGCGTGGCATCAGACGGCACATTGGTCAATGTGGCTTTTCCGTCAATGTTTGTAATCGTGCCCTTACCGGTGCCTTTCACAAGCACGTTGGCACCGATAACCGGGCCTTGTCCGTCGTTCACCGAACACACCACCGTATGCACATCTTGCCAAACGCCGTTCGTATCGGCTACCGTGGCCTGCACAGGAATCCACGCTCCCATGCCCCAGAGCATGCTGCAGCAAACACCTAAAACGAAAACCTTGTTTTTCTTCATAATGTTATCCTTTTTTATAAAAAAATGTTTTTCGAGGCCAAAAGTAGAGGAGGGACATTACAAAGTCATTAAGAGAAAATTACGCTTTCGCAACAGTGCCAAGGAGTATCCGCAGACAGCCCCAATTAGCAAAATTTAAGTTTATGGCTGTTTCATACGGCTATCCTCCGCATAAGGATAGCACCAAGGGACAGGATGGAGAATTTAATGATGGAAAAGTAGGTACTTCTGAATTTTCCCATGCCCGGACTGAAGAATCCTGCATGGAATCCCTGTGCTGCCTCAGCAGGGGGAGAACCTTTGTGCAACTTCAGGCATAAGACAACAAGGGTGTATCATAATATAAATAAGAACAGCATACTCCTCTTTCTGGAAGGAGGAGTATCCAAAGAGAGAGGTGGTAGGTCAGCATATAAATGATTGAAAACAAAAGTTCAATTACAAACCTACCACCCCGTCACTACGTGCCACCCCTCCTTCTGGAAGGAGGGGAATACTGTTACTTACTTAACGTGAGTTCGATATAAGGATTGAAATTATTCCTTTGAAAATTAGGAACATAGCGATAAAAGCATTAAATTTATAGTGTCCAAGTATAACATTTAAGCAATTACCACTATGTTCTC
>NZ_NFJV01000046.1 GCF_002160055.1 Mediterranea sp. An20 | reverse complement strand
CGCTCGGGATGACAGAATGATAGTGTCGGAAGAGTTCTCGGACAATCTCCCCCATGGTTCAGTCATAAGCTCCCCCCTCGGGGGGAGTTGAGGGGGCCATGGGGGGAGTTGAGGGGGCTATGACACATCCATCACCCGTATGAATTCCGGGGCCACCTCAATGCCCGCCGTAATCAGGTTGGGGATTTCCACCAGCAGGCGGCGGACCTTCGAACCGCGGACGGAGAGAAGGCGGCCTTCGTAACCGTCCAGGGGACCGCCGACAATGCGGACCGTGCGACCGCACATCGCAGGAGTCAGCTCGCCGGGAAGGTAATAGCGTGGGGAGTCCGTGGAACGGACGGCACGGATGAAACGCTCCATCTCGGCGTCGCCCACCACCATCGGACGGCAGTAGCCACCGCGAACGTAACGGTACTGGAGCGTGGAAAGTTCCTCCACGTAGGGGTCGAGGGCCTCGCGCGTGGAATGAACAAACAACAGGTCCGGAAGGAACGGACGCTCCTCGCGGACGCGCTTGCCGCCACGGACGGAAAGACGCCAAGTCATGGGGGTGAATACCTCAAGACCCTCGGCGGACAGAAAACGGTAAGCGGGAAGCTTGGCGTTGGGACGCTTCAGGTCGCGGAGTACAAACCAACTGGAGGAAGGCATACGGGGGATTTTAAAGGTATTCGCAAAATTCCTAGTCCTGAACGGAGATATATCGTTCTGTCCTCCAATCAGTTACAAGTAATCCCGCTAAAGTTCGGGATTGGCTCCGGTATGTCAAACGTTTATTTGCCATATTGCCAAACGGAACGTTTCATAGCGGTACATCTCTTCGTAAGAGATGTATTTAACCATATAATAGATTGAAAAACAGTCAATAAGGAAACACTTGAAAGAAGGGGAAGTAAAACATGCTAAACAAAAACAAACAAAAAAATAAACAGAATTTGATTTTTAAATGTCCTAGAAGTTGTTCTAACCAATATTTTGCCTAACTTTGCACCGTGGTACATCTCTTACGAAGAGATGTAGCGTTTTCCTAAATTTTCCCTCTTTTTTTATATACACTTTTATATCCCCCCAGGCTGTCCGAAAACCTATCAGCTGCTATCATTCTGTCATGGCGAGCGAAGTCGAGCCATCCCACTAAATCTACAGGAACGTGTCTTGAGATCCCTCGACTGCGCTCGGGATGACAGACTATACCTTAATGAAAATGAAATAGTCAAAAGGTCGACGTGAGAAAAAGAGGATGAGATAATCCGCAGGTGTTCCCCTTCGGGGAGCCACCAGCGGTTACCCATAGTTCAACCTCTTCAAGGTTGCCGATCGTGCGAGGCTGGAAAGAGGCAAACGTGCGAGGCTGGAAAATTTGGCTTTTTTACTATTTTGCAGCATCCTGTTTGGTAAATTCATACCTATCTTCTATCTTTGCAACCCAATCAGATTCACAGAAAAAAGGCAGAAAGATGAAATTACAACGGCGCATAGCATACCTTTTGCTGGTGGTCAGCATGATTATGCTGGGCGTGCCCGTTGCACCTCATCACCACCACACCGACGGACTGCTGTGCATGAAGAATGACATCAGCGATACCTGTTGCGAAAAGCCTGTGGAAAAGTCCGGACAAGAACAGGAACACTGCTGTTGCCACACGGGCTGCATCACCACCCATTTCTTCCAGCAGCGCTCTGACACAGATACCGGGTGGATGCACCCCACTCCCCACGGGACTCCCTGCTTCCTGCCTGCTTGCCTTGCCGCCTTGTCGGTTGACCTGCCTGCCCCCAACCGATGGAAGAAAAAACGTATACCTTATTATATAGAATCACTTCACAGCACGCTCATCATGCGTGCCGCAGGTCTTCGTGCCCCTCCCTCTACCCTTTTCTGAAACAACTTGCAACCCGGTTGCAGCAGGAAGGCTGTAACTTTGCAGCATCCCAAGCGTATATTTCCACCAGAATGGAAAATACAAAACATGGAGACACAGACTCACAGAGTTTTGTTGTCTGTTGAACCAGTCTCCACGGTTACGGAGCTATGCGGCTCTGTGCCTCTGTGTTTCATATAAAACTATATCTAACTGATTACTTACAATAACATCCAGAATATGAAAAAAGTATTCATCATCGGGACGCTGGGCCTCTTCCTGCTCGGCGCCTGCAACAACAAAGCCGACAAGGGACACGACGAGCATGACCATGCCACAGAACAACATGACCATGAGGCTGAGGGACCGGAGCACGACGGACACGACCACGGCACGGAAACAAAGGAAGGAAGCAACGAAATAGTATTGACCCCCGAAAAGGCACGGGCAGCCGGCGTGGAGGTGAGCGAAATCACACCCGGCATCTTTCACCAGGTTATCAGGACAAGCGGCCAGGTGCTCGCGGCACAGGGCGATGAACGGATGGCCGTGGCCCCGGTGGCAGGCATCGTATCGTTCCGCCACCGCGTCATCGAGGGCATGAGCGTGAGCAAAGGCTCACCACTCGTGGTACTCTCGTCGGACAACCTTGCCGACGGCGACCCCGTTCAGAAAGCACGCGTGGCTTACGAAGTGGCGCAAAAGGAATATGAGCGCATGAAAGCATTGGTAGGCGACAAGATTGTGTCCGAAAAAGAATTTGCCCAGGCCCGACAGACGTATGAGAACGCCCGCATCAGCTACGAGGCGGTGGCACGCAACCAAAGCGGAGACGGACAGGTAGTGACTGCCCCCATGACGGGATATGTCAAAAATCTGCTGGTGAAAGAGGGAGACTATGTAAGCGTGGGACAGCCGCTGGCAAGCATTACGCAGAACCGCCGCCTGTTTCTGCGGGCCGATGTGTCGGAAAGGTATTACGGACAACTGGCGGACATTGCCTCGGCACACTTCCGCACGCCCTACAACGAACAGGTGTACGACCTGGAAGAACTCAACGGACGCTTGCTCTCGTATGGCAAGGCATCGGACGAAAACGGCTATTACCTGCCCGTAACGTTCGAATTCGATAACAAAGGAGCCGTGGTGCCCGGCTCATTCGTAGAAGTCTACCTGCTCTCCCGACCGATGCAAAATGTAATTGCAGTGCCCGAAACAGCACTGACCGAAGAACAGGGGAGCTTCTTCGTCTACCGCCAGGTGGATGCGGAGTGCTACGAGAAACAACGGGTAAGCGTGGGAGCTGACGACGGACAGCGTGTGCAGATACTGGAAGGAGTAAAACCCGGCGACCGCATCGTCACCCGGGGAGCCTATCAGGTGAAGCTGGCATCGGCTTCGAATGCCATACCGGCACATACACACGAACATTGATGCTTCTGTTTATGAATCACTAACCATTAATCACGAACCCAATGCTAAACAAGATTATACACTTCTCCCTCCACAACCGTATCCTGGTGCTGGTGGCATCGGTATTGCTGTTGGTGGGAGGCACTTTTACGGCGATGCACACGGAAGTGGACGTGTTTCCCGACCTGAACGCACCTACCGTGGTCATCATGACCGAAGCCAACGGAATGGCCACCGAAGAGGTGGAACAACTGGTCACCTTCCCCATCGAAACAGCCGTGAACGGGGCGACCGGCGTGCGGCGCGTACGCTCGTCGAGCACCAACGGATTCTCGGTGGTATGGGTGGAGTTCGACTGGGATACAGACATCTACTTAGCCCGGCAGATTGTAAGCGAAAAGCTGTCGGTAGTGAACGAATCGCTGCCGCCCAATGTAGGAAGGCCCACGCTGGGACCGCAATCGTCCATACTGGGCGAAATGCTCATCGTGGGATTGACTGCCGACTCGACTTCGATGATTGACCTGCGTACGCTGGCCGACTGGACCATCCGCCCGCGCCTGCTCTCTACCGGAGGCGTGGCACAGGTAGCGGTACTGGGAGGCGACATCAAGGAATATCAGATTCAACTGGACCCGCAACGCCTGCGCCACTACGGCGTGACGCTCACCGAAGTGCTGGAAGCCACGCGGGGCATGAATATCAATGCCAACGGCGGTGTGCTGTACCAGTATGGCAACGAGTACATCGTGCGCGGACTACTGTCGACCACCGATGCCGGACAGATGGGCCGCGCGGTAGTAAAAACACAGAACGGCAAACCGGTATATCTGGAAGACGTGGCCGACGTGCGCATCGGTCCCAAACTGCCCCGGCTGGGCACTGCTTCTGAAAAGGGACGGCCTGCCGTGTTGCTGACCGTGACCAAGCAGCCCGACACCAGCACCTTGGAACTGACCGACCAGTTAGAAGCCGCACTGGACGACTTGGGCAAGAACCTGCCGCCCGACGTACATGTCAGCACCGACATCTTCCGCCAGAGCCGCTTCATCGAAAGCGCTATCGGCAACGTGCAGAAGTCGCTCATCGAAGGCGGTCTGTTCGTGGTTGTTGTCCTCTTCCTTTTCCTGGCCAACGTGCGCACTACGGTCATCTCACTCGTTACCCTGCCCCTCTCACTGCTGGCCTCGCTGCTCACACTGCACTGGATGGGACTAAGCATCAACACCATGAGCTTAGGCGGCATGGCCATCGCCATCGGGTCGCTGGTGGACGATGCCATCGTCGATGTAGAGAACGTCTACCGCCGCCTGCACGAAAACCGCCAGCTCCCGCCTCCGCAGCGGCACAGCGTGCTGCAGGTGGTGTTCGATGCCTCGCGCGAAGTACGCCTGCCCATACTCAACAGCACGCTCATCATCATCGTAAGCTTTGTGCCTCTGTTCTTCCTGAGCGGCATGGAAGGGCGTATGCTCGTGCCCTTAGGTATTGCTTTCATCACCGCTTTGGCCGCCTCGACAGTAGTAGCACTCACCGTTACCCCCGTGCTGTGTTCCTACCTGCTGAAAGGCAAAGACGACCGGCCGGGAGACGCCGTTGCCGATACGGCAGCCAAAGTCCCTTCAACGAATGTTTCCGGTGCCGACTCCCCCGTGGCCCGCTGGCTGAAATCCGTGTACGAAGTAGCCTTGCTGAAATCCATCCGCCACGGCCGCACGGTAGTGATTGCCACGGTTGCCGTGTTTGTTGTGGCACTGGGATTCTTCTTTACGCTCGGCCACTCCTTCCTGCCTCCCTTCAACGAAGGCTCGTTCACCATCAACGTCTCTTCACTGCCCGGCATCTCGCTGGAAGAAAGCGACAGCATCGGACACCGTGCCGAAGAGTTGTTGATGACCATCCCGGAAATCAAGACCGTGGCGCGCAAGACAGGACGCGCCGAACTGGACGAACATGCCCTGGGGGTGAATGTGAGCGAAATCGAAGCACCTTTTGAACTGACAGACCGCAGCCGTGCCGAGCTGACGGCAGAGGTACGCCGCAAGCTGAACACCCTGTCAGGTGCCAACATCGAAATAGGACAGCCCATCAGCCACCGCATCGACGCCATGCTGAGCGGTACACAGGCCAACATAGCCATCAAACTCTTCGGCGATGACCTGAACCGCATGTTCCAACTGGGCAACGACATCAAGCAGCAGATACAAGACGTGCCCGGCATAGCCGACCTTACCGTAGAGCAGCAGATAGAACGCCCGCAGCTCACCATCCGTCCCCGCCGCGAGATGCTGGCCCGCTACGGCATCACCCTGCCCCGTTTTGCCGAATTTGTCGGCGCCTGTCTGGCCGGTGAAGCCGTGTCGCAAGTCTACGAACAGGGCAAGAGCTTCGACCTCACGGTGCGCGTGCGCCACGACCTGCACGACCGCATCGACGAAGTGCGCGACCTGATGATTGACACGGGTGACGGGCAACAAGTGCCTCTGAGCTACGTGGCCGACATACGCTCGACGACAGGCCCCAACACCATCAGCCGCGAGAATGTGAAACGCAAGATTGTCATCTCCGCCAATGTGGAAGGCCGCGACCTGCGCAGCGTGGTAAGCGACATACAGGCCCGCATCGACCGCGGCATCCAACTGCCCGAAGGATACCACGTGGAATACGGTGGCCAATTTGAAAGCGCGCAGGCAGCCAGCCGCACACTCACACTTGCCTCGGCCGTGGCGCTGGTAGTCATCTTCCTGCTGCTCTACCACCAGTTCCGCAGCGCCAAAGAGGCCGGAATCATCCTCATCAACCTGCCCCTGGCGCTCATCGGTGGCGTGTTCAGCCTGCTGCTCACCACGGGTGAGGTCAGCATACCGGCCGTCATAGGCTTTATCTCGCTCTTCGGCATCGCCACGCGCAACGGCATGCTGCTCATCAGCCACTACCAGCACTTGCAGCGCGAAGAAGGATGCGGCGTCTACGAAAGCGTCATCCGGGGCTCGCTGGACCGCCTCAACCCCATCCTGATGACAGCCCTTTGCTCGGCACTGGCACTGATTCCGCTGGCACTGGGCAGCGACCTGAGCGGGAACGAAATACAAAGCCCCATGGCCAAGGTCATACTGGGCGGATTGCTCACATCGACGTTCCTCAACGGATTCATCATACCGATAGTGTATCTGTGGATGGAAGCCCCCTCCCGCCTCCCCACGAAGGGGGAGGGGACGCAAGCCCATCAATAAGTATAAGTAGTTGTTGATATTTAGTTTATATGATGTATATCTGTCTTGTTGAGCGGAGCGCAGCGAAGTCGAAACATCTCCCGAAAGACACGATTCCCTTGGATAGTGCATGTAATGAGATTCTTCGACTACGCCCTACGGGCTTCGCTCAGAATGACAGACACCTCATTCTCCATGATAGCATAAACTAATTATGAACAGCTACTCAAGATAATAGAGAACTAATATATATAATGTATAACCGCCCGTTTCCAACTCCCTCCCCTTCGGGGGAGGGCTGGGGAGGGGCAGAGAGCTTCACCCTACTTACATTATGAAACATATCACCCTACTCATCGCCTCCCTGCTGTTGACGGCCGGGATGCACGCGCAGGAGGCAATCGACCACATCCTGCAACAAATAGAAATGAATAACCGGCAACTGCAGGCCAACACCCAGCAGACACGCTCGCAACAACTGGAGAACAAGGCTTCGAACAACCTGCCCAACCCCTCGCTGTCGTACTCGCACCTGTGGGACAGCGATGACAAGAACATCACCGTGGGAGAACTCGTCATCTCGCAGAGCTTCGACTTCCCCAGCCTCTACGCTACCCGCAACCGGGTGAACCGGCTGAAAAACGCCGCCCTCGACGCACAAGCCAACGCCCTGCGCCAAGACATTCTGCTGCAAGCCAAGGAAGTATGCTTGGACATCATCCAGCTGCACGGCCAACAACAACTGTTGGACGAACGCCTGCGCAATGCCGAAGAACTGGCACAGATGTATGCTGAACGTCTGAGGACCGGTGATGCCAATGCACTGGAAACAAACAAAATAAACTTAGAACTGCTGAATGTACGCACCGAGAGCCGACTTAACGCCACCGCCCTGCAAGCCAAACTGAAAGAGCTCACCGTGTTGAACGGCAACCAGCCGCTGGCACCCGGACGCCCTCAGCCCGAACCGGCTACCGCAGGCCCTGCCGCTCTGGGGCTGACCACCTATACGCCTATCGCCCTGCCTGCCGACTTCGCCTCCCTGCTCGACCAACTGCTGGCTGCTGATCCCACCCTGAAGGCACTGCAAGGCGAGAGCGAAGCTGCCCGCAAACAAATATCCGCCAGCAGGCAGGGGTGGCTACCCAACCTTGAAGTAGGCTACCGCCGCAACACCGAGACGCGGCACCCGCTCAACGGCATTGTAGTGGGGTTTTCTTTCCCCCTCTTCGAGAACCGGCACAAGGTGAAAGCTGCCAAGAGCCTGGCTCTGAGCACCGACTACCTGCAGGAGAACGCCCGGATGCAAGCCTCGTCGGCCCTGTGGCAATTATACGAAGAAGCCTCCCAGCTGCAACAATCCATCCAAGAATACCAAGACACCTTTGCCCGCCAACGCGACCTGGCCCTTCTGCGCAAAGCCTTAGAGGGTGGTGAAATCAGCATGATAGAATACTTCGTAGAAGTATCTGTGGTCTACCAAAGCAAAGCCAATCTGCTGCAACTGGAGAACCAGTACCAGAAGGCCATGGCAAGAATCTATAAGAGCCAGTTGTGACAGCCGGCGGCATGGGCATCCGTATCCCATGCCACGGATTGTCAATGCTCCTTCGCGCCGATTGTCCAAGCGCTTGGCAGTGCGCCACCAAGCGCTCAGAAGCCTGCTTCCAAGCGCTTGGGAAATCAGCTCCAGAGCGTTGGGAACCGACTGCCGGAATAAGTCAGCAATCCCGCTGACCGACCAACGAAAAGAGCGGACGAAAGATGTTTTACCATCCTTGTCCGCTCTTCTTTTATTGCCTATCAGGCTGAGCAAAATTTAAACAAGCTCTTACAGTGAAGTTACACCAAATGCCCGATCCACTCGTCGCGCTCACCCGGCAGCAAGTCGATGACAGGCACCTCAATCATGGTGTAGCAACCGGGCTGCTGACGCATGGCAGCACGTGCCACGCACACCAGCACCTGAGCCGTCAGCGCAGGATTGTTGATGCGCATATTGAACTCAAACAACTGGTTCTGCGTCTTGCCGGACACACCTTTGCGCGTCAAATTCACTCCATGCCCCATGTCGAGCAGCGCATCTACGCTGGGCACCTGCTTCACGTGCGTCTCGTCGTTTACAAAGTAGGGGTCGGCCTTGATGGCAGCAGCCACCTGATTGAAGTCATAACCGTCTTCCACCTCAATGTAGACCATGCGGCGGTGTATGCCCGTACCCACAGGAATGGTCATCGAAAGGGCAGCCTTGACACCCGGCACCGCCTTGACAGCCACCGTATGTCCCATGCTCATGCCCGGACCAAAGTTCGTATAGGTAATTCCTTTGGGAGCAATAGCCTCAAGCAAAGTACGTACGACAGAATCACTCCCCGGATCCCAACCGGCAGAGATGACCGAAACCGTGTTGTGAGCCTTAGCTACCTCGTTCAGCGTACGGCGCAGGGCAGGAATATCCGTATGGATGTCGAAACTGTCGACCGTGTGAATGCCCATAGCCAGAATTTCCTTGGCATACTCCTCTACCTTGCGGGTAGGCGTACAGAGAATGGCTACATCGACATCGGTCAATTCGCTGATATGCTTTACAACCTGATATTCATTCAATTCGGCAGGACGGTTTTCGGCACCGGCACGACGCACCACACCGGCAATTTCGAAGTCGGGGGCAGCCTGCAAAGCCTGGAGCACATAGTGCCCGATGTTGCCATAACCAACAATGGCAGCTCTTACTTTTTTCATACTTTTATGGATTTAATATGTCACATTTCTTTGTTTCGGGCGCAAAATTAAGCATTTCTCCGCAAAACACCACCAACATGCTCTCTTCCTTTACTTGTTTTTTCTTTTTTTAGATTATGATGTTTCAAAAAGATTACGTATCTTCGCGGTGAAATGCAAAAACAGCACGCGGAGCAAACCATAACCGACAGTCAATGACAGACGGACGACGGACTGCACCCACAAATGCCTGTCCCGCACATGAACCGTTGATTATTACTGCCGCTTCTCCGGTCGCTATTATTATTTAGACTCTATGATAGAATATCTCAAAGGTGAGCTTGCCGAACTGACCCCGGCCATGGCCGTCATTGACTGCCACGGAGTGGGTTACGCGGCCAACATATCACTCAACACCTATTCGGCCATTCAAGGAAAAGAATCGTGCAAGCTCTACATTTACGAGTCCATCCGCGAAGATGCGTATGTACTCTACGGCTTTGCCGACCAGCAGGAACGCGAACTGTTTTTGCTGCTTATTTCCGTGTCGGGCATTGGAGGCAACACGGCCCGCATGATTCTTTCTGCCCTTACTCCCAACGAACTCATCAGCGTCATCAGCAGTGAGAACGCCAACCTGCTGAAAACCGTAAAGGGCATCGGCCTGAAAACAGCCCAACGTATCATTGTAGACTTGAAAGACAAAATAAAGACTGATACGCTGGTGGCTGCCACCGCAGGAAACGGACCGACTGCCGATGCGGCAATCAACACCGAGGTAACGGACGAAGCCGTGGCTGCACTGACCATGCTGGGCTTCGCACAAGGTCCCTCGCAGAAGGTCGTACTGGCCATACTGAAAGAAGAACCGACCGCCCCCGTGGAAAAGGTCATCAAGCTGGCACTTAAAAGACTCTGATATGAATATTCCCCTTAATGCCTGGCTGAAAGCCAACGGACGGAAGCAGGCCCTTCCCAGCGACAAGTGGTACTTGGACTTCGCTTCTCTGCTCTTGCCGCCAGTCAAACACTCCGCCCTGTTCAAGCACAGCAGTACGGACATACAAGAGAAGGCCATTATCGCCCTGACACAGTATTTCCAGGATGCTATTGCCCAGAAGGGAGGATGGAAACACTTCACCCATCTGTATCGCTCCCGCTACGGAAACCCACTGCCTTTCTACCAGACCGGCAGCACGTATGCAGACGATGAAATCAATCCGGAAGATGTAGCCTTGGTGCTATGGACCTTGTTGGCTTATCCTGCCCGCCGGCAGCCCGATGACTACCAACTGTTTAACCCGGAAGACGAACGGCTGTCCGTATTGACCGGAACAGCATACGACCTGATGGATGCCTCGTTTGAAGAGGCACCTGTCAACGAAACACCGTCTGCCACGTGGGTAAGAGGCACAGAAGAACTGCTCACCGAAAGCACTCCTCTTCCTCCGGTTATCCCCACGGCAGATATGAACCGCAACGCGCTGCGATGCCTGGAGCATACGGGAGGACATCCGTTGCTGTACTTCTCCGACTATCCGGAACTGTACCGCTTCTTTACCGGCGTGTTGGGCTGGGAAGGCAAACCCTCTGCCTTACTGCCTGACCTGGCCGACAAACGGGAATTTGTCATTTTCGCCAATGCAAAAGGTATGCTGCTGGCACACGATGTGGCTGCTTATTTCTGTGACGGACATAATCCCTTCTATAACCCTCAACGTGCTACCGAAGAAGGCTACCAGCTTTTCTGCCAGCCCGGCCGCTGCCCCTTCGATTTACTGAAACTGGGTATGACCACCGGCCTGCTGCCCGACGTGCGCTTCCCCTTCCCCAATGGAAAGAATCTGTTGCAAAATAATTGGGATTTTGTAGCCAGGTATTATCTGGGGGAATATTATGAAGGACAGTAAAATGAGGAATGAAGAATAAAGAATAAAGAAAACGGCACATGCCTTGTGGTACATCTCCTGCCACGTTCTCCTTATGCCTATTCTTCTTCATTCCTCATTCTTCATTTCTAAAGTTCTATGATTTCTTCCGGTGCCAATGTCAACTTCTCTACCCCTTCGGCAGTAACAGCCCAAGAGTTTTCAATGCCGACAGGACCAATCTCCGGTAACACGATTTTAGGTTCAAGAGCGAAAACCATGCCGGGTTCCAATTCCTGGCGAATGCGAGGTGCCAGCACTGGAGCTTCGTTGATTTCCAAGCCAATACCATGTCCCACAAACTTGGCTTTCTGGTCAATTCCCATAAAGTAGTCTGCAAAACCGGCTTTTCCCACTATATCGATGGCTTTGTTATAAAGGTCCTCACACACCACGCCCGGTTTGGCCATGGCAGCGACTTCAGTCTGCACCTCCAGACAAACCTGATGAGCGTCATAAGCCTTCTGTGGCAACCGGCCTACCGAATAGACACGGCTCATATCTCCCATATATCCATAGAAATTACCTCCCAAATCTACCATAATGCTCTGCCCGGCCTGCAACAATGTACCGTTGGCACCGCCCGGTATGGAAGGGTCAAGTCCTTGTCCGCCCAAGGCAAAATCGTATGGACTGGGAGCCGCAGCATTATCTCCTGCCAACACGCTACCCATGAATATTTCCATGCTGCGGCCAAAGACACGGAAGATGCCCAGACACCCCTCCAGACGCATCAGTCTCTCTATTTCGATAGAAAACTGCCGGTCGGTCATGCCCAAACGGTAAACCGAAGGAATCTGCGCGTATGCACGGGCATGGGCCGTCCCCGAACGCCGGAACAGTTCCAATTCCATAGTCGTCTTCACACTACGGGCACGGCGAATCAGTTCCGTGCCACAGGGCAATACCTCCGAATCGGGGAAGCAGGCAGCCAAACGCCTGTATTCATTAAAAGACAGTTCATCGCCTTCGAGCATCAGCTTAGAAGGCAGAGGCAAGCCATATTCCTTCAGCAAATCGGGCAGTTGCTCCGGCTTGCGGACAGGATGCACATATTCGCCTACCAGGTTATTGGGCCGTTTGACAAACACCAGAGCCGGTGCATTCAAGGGCAGATACAGATAGCCGCTGATAACACGGCCACAGGTATAAACCAGGTTCACGTTGCAAGTAATAATGGCAGCTTCGATGCCTTGCTGAGCCATCAGAGCGCGTATCTTGTCGCGTCTCAGTTTTAATTCCGGTTGTAGCATAAGTCTCTTGTTAAGTATTAATGTGCCTATTTAAGTGATACTAAACACAGAGACACGGAGTCACAGAGTTTTTGTTTTCTTGTCCACGGCTCACAGAGTTATTCTCCTCCTTCGTGTGCAGCGAAGCCGCGGACTCCGTAGACTCCCCCGTCATCTTTCCGACAGAAAGTTACGGACCTTTGTGGCTTTGTGTCTCTGCGTTTGATATAAATCATCTGATGATTTAGAGGGAGTTCACTCCTACCCTCATTTTACCGCAGCAAAGGTAGCAATAATGTCCGGAAACAAAAGACATGAAACTATAGTTCCTGTTTCAATTTTCTTTCTTTTAGAGCCCGTTTAAATTTTCCAACGAGTGAAGAATAAAAAAAACCGCCCGTTACCTTCGCAGGCGCGAGCGGCATAAACCACAAATACAAATACAACTAAACAAAGTTTACGTCTCGATTCAAATGACTCCCTGGCCCATCATGGCATGTGCCACTTTCATGAAGCCGGCAATGTTGGCGCCCTTCACGTAATTGATGTAGCCATCGGGTTCTGTTCCATATTTTACGCATTGAGCATGAATAGCGTGCATGATACCGTGCAGGCGCTGGTCCACCTCTTCGGCACTCCAGCTGATATGCATGGCATTCTGGCTCATCTCCAGTCCGCTGGTAGCTACACCACCCGCATTGACCGCCTTGCCCGGCGCATACATCATCTTATGCTCAATAAAGAGGTCAATAGCCTCAGGCGTACATCCCATGTTGGAGATTTCGCCTACGCAAAGCACATTGTTATCTATCAGATGCTGTGCATCTTCACCGTTCAGTTCATTCTGGGTAGCACAAGGCAGGGCAATGTCGACCTTCACTTCCCACGGACGCTTGCCGGGAACGAATGTAGCACCGGGGAACTGTTCAACGTAAGGTTCCACAATATCATTGCCCGATGCACGGAGTTCCAGCATGTAGTCAATCTTCTCGCCACTGATGCCATCCGGATCGTAAACGTAACCGTCAGGACCGGAGATAGTAACCACCTTGGCACCCAACTGCGTAGCCTTGGTAGCAGCTCCCCATGCAACATTGCCAAAACCGGAGATAGCCACCGTCTTGCCCTTGATGTCGATGCCTTTGGTCTGCAACATCTGGTTGACGAAATACAGACCACCGAAGCCCGTAGCCTCAGGACGGATGAGCGAACCGCCGAATTCCAGTCCCTTGCCAGTGAAAGTACCCGTAAACTCACGCGTCAGTTTCTTATACATACCAAACATGTAGCCTACTTCGCGACCACCGACACCGATGTCACCGGCAGGAACATCCATATCAGGCCCCAGATGGCGCCACAATTCAAGGATAAAGGCCTGGCAGAAGCGCATGATTTCGGCATCGCTCTTGCCACGGGGCGAGAAATCGGAACCGCCCTTGCCACCGCCCATCGGCAAAGTGGTAAGCGCATTCTTGAAAGTCTGCTCAAAGCCCAAGAACTTCAAGATGGAAAGATTGACAGATGCATGGAAACGGATACCGCCCTTATACGGGCCAATGGCGTTGTTAAACTGCACGCGATAACCTAAGTTCGTCTGCACTTCGCCCTTATCATCCACCCACGTCACACGGAAAGTGAAAATACGGTCGGGTTCTACCAAACGCTCGATGATTTTGGCTTTCTCAAACTCAGGATGCTGGTTGTAGACTTCCTCGATGGAAAGGAGGACTTCTCTCACTGCCTGCAGGTACTCGGATTCACCGGGATGCTTAGCCTCCAGAGAGGCCATGATTCGTTCAATGTTCATGATATTACGTTTTAAGTTACGCACTGGATTAACGTTCGCTGCCGCCCCTACAAAATGTAAGCAAGCGACACTGCAAATATAGGAAAATTTTTCAAACGAACCACAAGAGAAAGCAATATTTTGATTATTTAATAATAAAACGTCAGGCTCACTCTCCGCTCCGACACAAACAAGCGCAGGAATCCTGTTTCTTTGTCCCTCCCCGGTGGGGAAAAGGCCTCACAGGTCCTGCGCTTTCCATCCGGTCTGCCCGTTTACAACGGCAGACCTCCCTTATCTATCATCCAATCAATCCAGTCTTATCAATTCATACTTCTGGCTGCCCATGCCCAGTTGTTCGGCATAATCCAGTGTATGCATGCCATGACGCGAGTCGATACGCTCAATCAGATGAATCTTGCCATGGTCTTCCGACGAACGGACCAGGTCGGTGCAAGCCTTATCCAATGCCACTGGGTCGAGCGAAGCCAAGATGCCAATGTCTCCCATCTTCGGGTCTTCGGGCGAAGAATCGCAATCGCAATCCACAGAAAGGTTGTTGGCCACACTTATATAACCCGTTGGCGGAATTAAGTCAGCGCATACTTGACTCTGCCAATGGGCTTGTTGTTTTTGTAGTTAATGTATTGTAGGATTGTAAGTGCGCTGATTTTCCCGATAATCCGGGCGAACAA
>NZ_NFJV01000045.1 GCF_002160055.1 Mediterranea sp. An20 | reverse complement strand
TGGTTCGATAATTATAGAAGGCTCTGTCGGAACTACGAATTCACGTTCGATTCGGCTGAGGAAATGGTGAAACTGGCGGCGATAAGAATGTTACTGAGCAAAATTTAAACAGGCTCTTAAAAGAGGAAAATTTGAACAAGCTCTAGGCTTCTATGTTTAATTCTCCTTTAAAACATTTAGACTTCAAACTTAGCCCGAGCAAAATCTCAAAGAATGAATGGATTAGCGTGAAAAGGTGGCTTGTGGAGAATACTTCATGGAAAAAAACAGGAGAAAAAGACAAAAAAAGTCAGATATGTTTTGCTGGTTTCCAAAAAAGATGTATCTTTGCACCCGAAATCAAGAAAGGACATCAGATGTCCTCTAAAAGGTGCGGTAGTTCAGCCTGGTTAGAATACATGCCTGTCACGCATGGGGTCGCGGGTTCGAGTCCCGTCCGCACCGCAATAAACATTGAGAATCAATGTTTTACAAAACAAGCACCCGATTTTACACCCAAGAATGTAAAGTCGGGTGTTTTATATTTGGAATTACCCGATTTTATTTTTGCAAGAATTGTGGTAATATCAACCCAACCGCAAGGTTTCCCTAACAACCTGTTAATTCCATGAAGTTGCTATTCATTTATCTTTAAGTAATCGAATGTTATCTTTCTTTTGACACATAAGCAGGATAATCGTCTTTAGACAAACTTTTCGCCAATGTCTCCGGATTTATATTCCAAAGTGTAGGCAAATATTCAAAAACAACTTTCCCCTTATCAAGATAGAAACGAACTTTTGCATCGAAGACAACAGGCTTATAGCTGCCATCTCCTGTGGAATTATCTCTATACAACAATTGGTTTTCTTGCCATTTCAGTTCTTTACCGTCAAATTGCACATCGAATATTCCGCATACTACGGCTTCCATCGTCTGATTTTGGACTGTTGTAGAGATACAGTGCATATAACCGGTCAGTTGATTAGTGCTTTTCCGTATAGCAAGTCCATAGCGAAACACACTTGTCCCCGTATAATCTTTGGCAATACTCGTTCTTGAACCTTTCTCATCCACATTATAAATCAGTTCATGTGTGACGGTTGTCATATTAAATCCGAAGCCATTCTCAGTTTTTACTAAATCAGAAAACACCATCTTGTCGCTATACACACCTTCTAACTTTCCATTGTCAAGTTGGTAAACCACATCATCAGTAAACAGTGTTTTACCTATGATGCTCTCCTCTAAAAATTGAATTATTTCGTCTTTCATATTTCTATTTTGACAGATTTGTTTATTCATATAATTATGAGTTTTTAATAATGCCATAAAGATACGAAGAAAGGAGCAACCAAAATACTATTGTTTACTCCTTTCTGCTAAATTTGAGCGATTTAACAATTACATTCTAAATCCTCTGTTTTTTCTTGGTTCTTCCGTAGACTGTCGTAAACCTTGCCGAAATTTCTCCCATTGTTCCTTGAACCATTCGCTAATCGGTTGTCTGTTTATGGTCAGTACCAGTTTGCTGTCATCGGTCGGATTCTTTTCTACCTTGAAAACATCATTTTTGATGTCAAACTTCCGTTTGTGTTCTTCGGAATAAATCCTGCCGTTGCATCTGATAGCCTCTTTCTTTGTCAGAAGGCTCTCTATCATTTCTTTGGTAAAGCCGATGGCAGCGCACAACTTTTCTACTCTCAACATCTCTTTAAGCATCGGAAACCACTTGAAAGCCTTTTCAAGCAAGGTATTCAGCCGTGATATTTCCTTGTCTTTGGCTTCAAGTTCCTGGTTGTGTATTCCTTGCAGGTTGCGTATCTGCTTGCCGTGCTGTTCCTGCATACGCTGCATTTGGGCTTTCAAGTCATCAATTCCCTTGTCCCGTTTGGCAATTTCCTGACGCAATTCGTCATTGGACTGCTCCAGTTTCTTCATTTTCCCGCTGCCGAAAAGAGAACCCACTCCGCTTGCTATAACCGTGGCAGCATCGGTAGCCGCGCTTTTGAGCTTGTCCGTGCGTATCTCCGATTTTACCTGTCTGAGTTCCTGTTCGGCAAGGTTTACCTGCTGTTCCTTATGCCGCTTTATGGCTTCTATACGTTGCAGTTCGGCTTTCTGTTTCTCAATGATGAAGTCGTTCCGTTCCAGATGTTCTTTGCCTGTTACGGCTTTTGACTTTCCACGCTCCATCAGAAGGATGTCGGATGCCAAGGTCTGCATCTGCATCATGTCATCGTCATTAAGCTTGCGGCTCTTGCCTGTATCGTGGTTCATCCAGTCGAATACGATATGCGCATGGTAATTCGGCTTAAACCACCTTTTACCTACCTTGAAACTCTCCCTGTCCTCCGGGTCAGGCTGTCCGTTCAGCCAATGTCCTTCATCTTTGTGCAGGAAGATTTGGAGCGGTGTGATGCCCCAGCGTCTTTGGCACTCCTCGCCAAACTTATGCACATCTGCCAGTGTCGTGTCCGGTCTGACGAGCAACACTCCCTCACGTATGGGTGAACATCCTGCCACTTTGATAATCTTGCCGTTCTTCCCTTTGCGCTCACGCTCCTTTTCCTGCATGGCACGACCAGTCTTTTCCTTGACCATCCGTTTGATGTCCTCATAGTGTGCCTGCAATTCGGGATTGCCGAAATTCAGATTTATCCACTGCTCGTTATTCGCAGAGAGTTCGGATACCACATATACCTTGGACTTTCCGATGTTGCGCATATACTCGGCAGTTCTCCGGTTATGAGCCTCGCTTGATGCCACGTTGCAAGGCTTGATATGTATGCTTGATTTTGTTGCCATTTTTTAATTCTGATTGGGTTGTTTACTAAATCTGTTTGTTGCTTTCCACTCATATCCGCAAGGGGTTCTTAGGGGTGCAACCCATGAGCGGAGTTTCCAAAGAGAGGGTCACTCTTTGGTCGGGTTGCACAGGGCTGAAAGCCCTTGCCGGGTTCTTAGGGCAGCGTCCTAAGCCTCTCGGGAGAGCCCACAACTACGCAAGCGGAGCGTGTAGTTATAATGGACTATAACCGGAAGCCTTTCGGTTTCTTGGATAGCGTATCATTCTTCTTTCTGACGGACTGTATTTGTTCTTTTCTATCCGCCATGCGCTTCTGCAAATACTCGTTCAGGTCTTTGCATCCGTAGTAGATTTGTGAAGCGTCCTGTATATGCCGTGTGCTTTCATATTCCTTGCGGATTTGCTGAAGTGCTTCCATTCCTGCACGGTCATTGTCAAAAAAACAGTGGATACGCTCATAGCTTCCCAGCGGATAGAGTGCTTTGGAAACATTGGCAACAGAGTTCAGAATCATGTAGTCCTGCCTGTCGAATTCAGGGTATTGCGGACAGCTTTCGAGCCGCAGGGTCAGAAATGAGAGGTAGTCCATAAATCCCTCGAAAACGAAACACGCGTTTCTTGGCTCTCCCGATTGCCTGATATGGGATATTTCTTTCGGTGCAATGCAGCCCTTGAAATATCGGTTTCGGATTTCATAGCCGCCCGACATGTTGGGAAATGCAATGGCGAAGTACCGTTTGCCGTTGTGCGTAAACCGCGCTTCCTTACATTCTTTTTTCGCCAGTACCGGATTTATTCCCCTTTCCTGCAAGTAAGCGAGCAAGGCAGGAGAAGAAAGCGGCACGATTTCCAACTGTTGGAAACTCGGCTCTGTAAATGACTGCTTGCGAAAAGAGAAAGAAACGGGGCGCACGTGCGGTGCCTGTTCCTCTATGCGTTTCAAAAGGTACGGCACGCTGTCCGTTGCATAGAGGTGCGAAGCCAGCGCGATGATGTTGCCGCCCTTGCCGAGCGCAAAATCGTACCATTGGTTCCGCTCGGTGTTCACCTTGAACGATGCTTCGGTTTCTTCCCTGAACGGTGATTTGTACCAGAGATTGATGCCCTGCCGCTTCACCGGGCTATATCCCAAGCTGTGTAGGTATTCTTCCAGTCTGATTTGTTTTGCTGTCTGTATGTCCATAAATGATTGTTTTTATCGGTTATTGTTTGTTTTTCTTTTCGCCAGTACCTTTTCATATAGGTTACTGGCTGTATAATCACTTCACTTTATTGTCGTATATATAGGATACGGCTTAAAGTGAAGCGGTTGAGTGTGCCCCTACAATCACTTCGCTTTATCCTAATATATAGACCCTGAGAATAAAGTGAAGTGATTGCGAGGATTGGGCTAATAGTGGAAATCCGGTTCGTACCTGTACTTCCTGCCATTTTCCTGCACTATCATCCGCTTGTTCTTCAACACTGTGATGAGTTTAACCAGCTTGTTGTCGCTTAACGGAACACCCACCAAGGCATACGACTCTTTCAATGCTTTGCTCAGTTCCTTATATCCGTATTCGTCCTGTAACGAAAATGCTGCTTCCAGTGCTATCCGGTGCTGTTGCTCGGAAATGTCCTTGCAGGCATCGAACCTTTCGCCTTGGGGTCTGCCGGGTGCTTTGGCTTCTGTCTGATAATCCTCTATCAGTTCGGGCAGTGCCCTGTCATTAATGCGGAAGGCAAATGGCTCGAAGTCCATTGCACGGATGTGCATGGTGGAAACCTTGCTTATGTCCCCGTTGCTCTTGTCCTTTTCAACAAGTAGCACGGTTTCTGCCTTGTTGTTCAGTTCCGTGCCGATATGTCCCCTCGCGTTCTCATCCCCCTTGTTCTGGTGGAGTATCGTGTGGATATGTATCTGCCTGTCGTCCGTCCACTGCATCAGTTTCGATATGATGCGTGTCGATTCGCTGGGGCTGTTGATGTCATACACCATGTCACGGATACCGTCTATCACCACTAGACCAAGGTTCGGCGTATGGTAGATTGCCTGTTCGACAATCCTTATGCGCTGCTCCGGCGTGTATTTCCGCAGGGCAAGGAACTCAAGGTTCTCGTTGTCCCTGTCATCGGGCAGCCCTGCCATGCGCATGATGCGTTCCATTACATTCAGGCAGTGGTGGGGGCTTTGCTCCGTATCTACGTAAAGCACTTTCCGCTTTGCTTCGGGAAGTTCAGCCGCATACCTGAGCACCGTGCCGTTCTTCAATACCGCAGCCACGATAGCCGACACATTGAATGTTTTCTTGCTTTTGGCTTTGCCGATGGATGCGCTGAAATTTCCCAACGTACCGATAACTGAACCTTTCACGCTGAGGATTTCGGGTGCTTTTTCGTATTTTCCTGACAGGCTCAGCCGTGAGGCTTGCCAAAGAATTACCGCCTGTTCGTCCGATATTTCCCGGATGTCTTTCATATAGTCCATAGCGATTCCTCCCGTTATTGGCGTCCGCCTGTTTTCTTCCCTGCCAGTTCAAGGGCAAGTTCCGCATCCACGATAATCTTGCGCCCTATCTGGGTGATAGCCTTGTCTATCTTTCCGCTTTTCTTTATGCGGTTGGCAGTAGGCAGGCTGCATCCGAACAGTCTGGCTATGCCGGGTATTCCGTACACATATTTCCTGCTTGTGTCCGTTACGGGCTGCGGCTGCGCTTCTGTCTGAACGGATGCGTGCCTGCTCAACATTATGAACTCTTCGCCTGTCATCTGCCAGACGGGTTTGGATAATAATTCTTGGATATTTGTCATCGTCCAATCTAATTAGTCGTTAAACAATCAGCCCTGCGCACTGGCTGTTATTTCTGTTCTCGAACGATGCAAAATTAGGTAGGATTATGAGTGGTAAGGATGGGGACGATATAATCCGAATATCGATGTATCTTATTGAATATCAGAAAATAAAAATACCACTCAAAAATTAATTTGAGTGGTAAAAGTGGAACTTTCGTAAAATATCAGGATATATCATTTCATGTTACCTCAGTTATCTATATTCAAATAATTACACACATCATACAACCGATATTCAGGTGAACATTCAAATAGGTAATTTAATATATTCATATGACCAGAGCCAAATATTACAAGAATTCTATCTTTTGTCCCCGTTTTGATTCTCTGTATGTTTCTGAATATACGTAAATTCCGATTAAACCAGCGTCCAGTTTCAAAATCAGTTCCAATAAAGTCATGATTATTGGCTTCGTATTTGAAATGTCCTATTAAATAGTTTCCTAAACTTCGTCGAATATTTTCCGGATTATTAAGCAAAATCAGTTCGGATATTATTCCTTGTTCCTTAAATACTGATTTGGGATAATACATCTTAGAAGAGTCAGGATGATTATAGAAACTGTTTTCAAATTGTATAAAATCTTTGGTACTTTCATCCTTCAATAGCTCTTCAATATTATTATAATGTTTGCCCCATTCATCAACACAATAAATTTGATTTATACCTAATTTTTTAGCCAGACGAAAACCTATTTGCTCATACTCTCCTCGTTGTAAGACATATTGGTTTTCTCGATATAATTTATATAAAGAATCTATTTCAGCCTGCATTTTTACTGGACGCTCTATTACGATGATAGTAGGAGAAAATTTCGATAAAGCATTAACCAATGCATCAATTTCAGTTTGATACTTTGGTTCAAATATGTCAATTATTTCATTGGTATCATATTGTACTTTATCCAAATTTGGGAAATCAAAATGAAAGGTTCCTAATGTTAATACAGGTATAGGGGTTGATATGTCATCTTGTGCAATCCCCCAAGATGATATTATAGAACACAATAATGCAAGCACATATTTTACTATAAATATTTTTTTCATATCATTCATATGTTTACGAAATAAGTTGATTATGATTAGAGGATTATCTGAATATATGTTCCATTTCTTTGGCGAATTTCTGGTTACTGTCACTCGGAAAATCGGAAACAGGCTCCTTGTACTTTGACTTGTAGTAGCTATCGTCAATATCCAGCAGTTCCAGTATTCCGGCTTTCCATTTGTCCCTGTCCTGTTTGGAAAGTTTCTCGCCCATCAGAAATATCAGATAGCATACACGTATTTTCTCTCTCGGTTTAATTCTCAACTTGCAGTTGCAGGGGTGCAGGTTCATATTGGCATAGAAGTCCGGTGCGGAAATTTCCTCGAACTGTTCTCCAACACATACCTCATGAATGAGCGAAAGCAATTTCATGCTGAAATACTCTTGTTGTTCATCCGCCGTTTCCTGCTGACTGATTGGCTTGCTCGGCTCGTCCTGTCGTTTCCCGTCAGGAATGTATTTCTTCAATATATCCAGAAAAAGGCAACTTTGACGGTACATGTCCTCACAACGGTTCTTCATATATTGGAATGCCTCTTTCCTTGCTGCCTTTTGCTGGTCATAGAGTTCATTCAGTTTGGCTCTTTCCTTGTCATATTCATCCTTGCAGCGTTCATATTCTTTTTCAGCCTGTTTTTCCTCTTCGGCAGTATGTTCCCTATAGCCAATGGAATCATACCTGTTGTTGGCTTCATTCAGCGGCTTGCTCAGGCTTCTTGTGACATCCAGTTGGGCTTTAATTTCAAGGGAATACCTTTCCATATGTTGATAACAGGCACGTTCTATCGCACTGTCACTTATGGGGTGCGTTTCATAGGCCTGTATGCTCTTTTCTATTTCGGTTTTCAGGCTTTTGAGTATCAAGATGTATTGTTCTTTTTGCCTGTCAAGCACCAGTTCAAGGATGGCGGCTTCAAAAGATTTTGTGTCACTATATTCCTGATAGAAATCGGAAATGAATTTCTGCCTGTCAAAAGAGAAAACTCTATTGTCTATATAGTCCCTGTATATTCTGTTGAGTTCTCCGTATCGGGGGATTATCGTTTGTATCTTGTCTGCCATAGGTGTCTTACTTTTGTTTGTTCTTTTCATTGTCAAGAAGCATTGTCAGTTCTTCTTCCACCTGTTCTATGCTCGGCAACGCAGATTTCAGATTTTCGGGTACTGCCTTGCTGAGTTGGTAGTCGCTGATGCCGATAGGCTGGTCATAGCCTGTCAGCGCATACTGCGCTACAATTTCATCCTTGCCCTTGCATAGCAGCAGCCCGATGGTCTTGTTGTCATTCTCTCCCCTCAGTTTGTCGTCCACCACATTAATGTAGAAGTTCAACTGTCCTGCGTATTCCGGTTTGAACGGGGTGGCTTTCAGTTCCACAACTACGTATGCATGGAGCTTTATGTTGTACAGGATTAAGTCGGCATAGAAATCGCTGTCGCCAATCTGGAAATGCTTCTGCCTTGCGACAAAGGCGAATCCGTTGCCCATCTCCAACAGGTAACGGGTAACGTGCTTCACCAGTTGTTCCTCTATGTCCCTTTCGTCCGCACGTTCTTTAGCTCCAGCCAAGTCAAAGATATACGGGTCTTTCAACAGGTAGTTGGCAAGGTCGCTTTGGGGTGCGGGAAGCGTGGCGGTAAAATTATTGATTTTTTGGCTGTTGATTTGCCTTTCGTACAATTTGCTTTCAATCTGCATTTTCAGGACATTGCTGCTCCAGCCCATTTCCACGGATTGCTTCATATACCAGTATTCCACACCCAACGGAAGCGAACTGTTCAGCAGAATCACATGGCTTGCCCAATTGATTCTTGCAACAGGTGATGCAAGGAACAGTTTTTCCATGTCCTCTATCGGCATCCGGTAAACGGCGGCTACTGTCTGGGCTACATCCTGAATTTGTGCAAGAGGTTCTTGCACAATTGCAACTCCCTTGTTGTCTGAGGATTGTATTTGCGCAAGAGGTTCTTGCGTAAATGAAACATTGTTCAGGCTTTGGATTTCATCCGTGATTCTTTGCACACTTGGAGTAATCAATTTCGCATCGGTTTCGATGAAACTCCGTAATGCACCCAATGGATATGAACGTGCGAACTGGCACATATAAGCCAAGTTCCTGACCGAATATCCTTTTTTTTCGGGATAATTGAACCGTATCGCCTGCGCCAGTTTCTTGATGACCTTGCCGCCCCATCCTTGCAGGTTTTGATGGTACAATATGTAGTTGCCCATCTTCCAGTAATGGAACAGCATCTGCGCATTGGCTGCACTGATGAGCCGGACTTGCGCCTGCTCTATTTCCGAACCGATGGCATTGACGAAAGCCTCGAAACTTCTTTTCTCTATATTGTTATCGTTGTTGCTCATTGTTGTATGCTTTGAAAGTCACAAAGGTAAGCCAAATTACAGGCTTTCCATGAAACTTGATGATTGTTTTTTACAGTTGGTTGAATTTGTTCATCGCATTGGCTTTCACATCATCAGCGATGTCAATGTAGGGTTTCATCGCCTTGTAGTCGCTGTGTCCCGTCCATTTCATGACCACCTGAGCCGGAATGCCGAGAGCCAAGGCATTGCAGATAAAAGTCCTTCTTCCGGCATGGGTGCCCAGCAATGCGTATTTGGGTGTAATGGTATCTATACGCCTGCTCCCTTTATAATAGGTTTCACTCACAGGCTCGTTGATTTCGGCAAGCTCGCCCAATTCCTTCAAATAATCGTTCATCTTCTGGTTGCTGATGACCGGGAGAGCCTTATGCCCCTCAAACTCCACATTTTTATATTTATCCAGTATCGCCTTGCTGTGGTTGTTCAGCTCGATGATAAGCCTTTCGGCGGTCTTTACGGTGGTGATTTCTATATATCCGTCCCTGATGTCGCTTTTCTTCAGGTTATGCACATCAGAATACCGAAGCCCGGTGAAGCAGCAGAACAGAAAGACATCCCTCACCCGTTCAAGATACTGTTTGGTTTCAGGTATCTGATAGTTCTTGAGTTGGTTCAGTTCTTCCCATGTGAGGAATATCACTTTTTTCGGGGTACTCCGCAGTTTTGGATTGAAATCTTCGTAGGCATTGTTCATGCAATACCCTTTCTTGGTACACCAGCGCAGGAACCATTTCAGATAGGCGACCTGTTTCATGATGGATGTGTTCCGCATATCTTCGGTGTCTTTCAGGAAATTCACATACTTTGTCAGCTTGGGTTCGTCCAACGATTCAAAAGTCAGTCCCTTGTCAAACTTTTCAAGATGTTTCCTGACTGCGGCAAATTTCTCATAGGTGGCATCAGACCAGCCGTTTTGCGTGCCGCACTCCTTGATGAATTCGTCAAATACCTCCAAAGGCAGAAATACCACCGGAGCCTGTTCCCCATCTTCCTTTTTTTCATTGTGCAATCTGTTGAATGCGTCCTTTACCTGCTCGGTAGTCGGCATGAATCCCTGCACCTCGAACTCCTTGAAGATGTTCTGTATTTCGGTGTAGTATTTCAGCAAGTCCGCATTGATTTCCGATGCACTTTGCTTCAGCTTGTTGGTGCATCCGTTCTTCACACGCTGCTTGTCGGCATCCCATTTAGCGACATCAATGCGATAGCCTGTCGTGAACTCGATGCGGTGGCTGTCAAAAACAACACGCATACGGATAGGGACATTCTCCACGATTGGCACTCCGTTCTTCTTGCGGCTTTCCAATGAAAAGATGATGTTTCTCTTGATGTTCATAGCTGGGTGTATTAAAATCAACACCCAAATATACACCCAATAATTGAAACAGCAAAAGGTATTTAATGATATTTAGTAATATAGTTGATTTGTAATAACTTGATTATTATCAACATATTGCAGCTTTGTGAGATTTCTTGATTGTGTAAGTTAAAGTCCCGTCCGGACCCATTTACCGGAAAGAGGAAGTTCCACAACGGCATAGACCTGCACGCGCGGGGTGACAAGGTGCTGGCCATGATGGAGGGCACGGTGATCAAGGTCGGACAGGACAGGGCTTCGGGAAAATATGTGGTGTTGCGGCACGGTGAGTTCACCGTCAGCTACTGCCATCTCTCGCGGATACTGGTCGGCAAAGGGGCTGTTGTCCGTCCGAGGGATGCGGTCGGCATTACGGGAAACACGGGACGCAGCACCGGCGAGCATCTGCACATCACTTGCAGGCGCAACGGGAAGAGTGTGAATCCGGCTAAGATTTTCAATTACATCAAAACCACACGGGAGAAATGCCTGGCGGCATTGGCAGAAATGTCATAAGACCTATGGCTCGTGCGTGATGGCGCGGACGATATGTCCGCCCCATACATGGGCCTTTATCAGGAACAGCGGCGGAACCGTAACGGTCTTTCCGTAGAAGATGGCGGCCACCACTTCGCCGCCGCACCGCTCTATCTCTTCCTTGTAGTCGGTAAGGCTCTGGCCGCTCGTGAACACATCGTCCACGATGATGATTCTTTTTCCCTTGATGTCGCCTGTAATATTGTAGTTTCTTTCAAGGATGCGTTCGCTGCCCTTGCACTCGTGCAGGCTCTCGCGTTCACTGTGTACATCGACATCATACAGTCCGGAGGTGAGTTCCTTCCGGTGGGTCGTGATGTACCAGTCGAGCCGCTTGAACCGCTGGCCGTATTTTATCCAGTTGCTGCATGGCATGAACATGACATGACAGGAAGCGGTGTCCACCGGCAGGGCGGCCATACAAGCCTTGAAGAAGTCGATGCCGTGGTTCTCTCCCTCTTTGAAGGCATAGAGAGTACGGCAGAACCCACGCTGTTCTTCGTCAAGCAGCCTTTTGTAGCGTGACGGATAATAATGGCCGTAGAACGTCACGCTTATGCCACGGAAACGGAAAGGCTTGAGCGGATGCCTGTCCTCGTAAAAATCGGGATGGGCGAAGCAGAACATACGGCAGGCATCCCTGTGCCCGGCCATCACAGCCAGACGGCAGTGGCGGTCACGGTCCTCGGCTTTATCGGCGAGCAGGGCAGCGGCAAAAGCGGCTTCCCCGGCTTTCTTCCGCCAGTACCCGGCCAGACAGGACAAGCCTATCGCTATGCCGACCAGTATCAGGAAGAGCAGCCTCGGTTCCATTACAATTCAAGTGAATTGTCCTTCAGCAGGAAATCATAAATACTGATGGTTGTAATACCTACTTCATCTCTTGTTACAGGACTTTCTTCACCGATGACAATAATTTTCTTGAACGAATCGTCCACTTTCAGTAGGGATGCCCGTTCCTGTTTTATCTTCTCATCAGACTCCATTCGGTAAGCCGACTGTATGTAGTACCGCCTGCTTCCCAAGTTGCAGACGAAATCGACTTCAAGGCTGGAACGCTGCTGCCTGCCGTTTTCATCAGTCACAACAACCGGAACGGTACCTACATCCACATTGAACCCACGTATCCGTAATTCATTGTAAACCATATTCTCCATCAGATGACTCCTTTCTGATTGACGGAAATTGATGCGGGCGTTGCGCAATCCCAAATCCATGAAGTAATATTTGTAAGGGGAGTTGATATATCGCTTTCCTTTGATGTCATAGCGGGTGGACTTTTCAACCAAAAACGAATCGATCAGGTAATCGATATATTCTTTGACCGTATCATAAGAGATGCTTGACCTCTTCTCGCTCCGGAAAGTGTTCGCCAGTTTGTTCGGGTTTGTCAACGCTCCGATACCGGAAGCCATGATGTTGATAAGTTCCTCCAGGTCATCGTCCTTGCGTATCTCATAGCGGTCTTTGATGTCTTTGATATAGGTCTCGTCGAACAAGGATTTCAGGAATTTCGCTTTCTGTTCTTCCGTATTATATGACAATATCTGCGGAAGACCGCCATATAGCATATATTCATTGAAGCCGGCCTGGATACTGCCCGGATAAACAGACATGTATTCACCGAAACTCAAAGGGTACATTTTCACTTCAAAACCACGCCCCCTGAACTCTGTGGCTATATCCTTGGAGAGAAACTTTGCATTACTGCCTGTTACATACACATCTACATTCCGCATCCTTAAAAAGCCATTCAGGACATCCTCAAACTTATCAAGCATCTGTACCTCGTCAAGCAGAAGATAATACATGGCGTCATCCGCAATGCGGCTTTCCATGTATGCGTACAGATTATCGGGATTTCTCATTTCCCGATTCTTATAGTCTTCCAGATCCACTTTTATGATATGGTCTGAAGCAATGCCCTCATTTTCAAGCCATGAAGCGAATATCTCAAAAAGAAGATAGGACTTGCCGCATCTGCGCATACCCGTTATGACCTTGATCATACCGTTATGTCGCAGGGAAACAAGTTCATCCAAATATTTATTCCTTTCTATATGTGCCATGCCTATCGAATTTTATGTCAGTTTATGACGGATTTTTCGATTACAAAAATAACTGTTTTCAATCGTATGGCAAAATCCTAATCGGAAAAAGCGTCATTAATGACAACTTTTTAGGTTAGAATATTTTTTTTTGTGAAAGCTTCTTGCCTAATCATACTCTTTTACCCCGTGTTACCTTACCGCCATTCAGCCCTGCGACCTTCAGGGAGTTATTTTGCTGCAAAGATACCCGTCCGTCACAACCCCTCCAATGCCGGCAGACCGCCGGAGGTGTTCCGGGAAAATCTTCCTCTCCGTTGTTGAGCGTATTTTCCCGTCCAGCCTTGTCCGGTTGCTCCTTGCCGCCCTCCGGGGCAGAAAAATAATCCCGAAGTCGCACAGAGGGCGAACAGAGGGAAAGAAACAAACTGATGTTGAACATTAAAATTGAAAGATTATGACGGAAGAAATCAGGCAGAACGGCTGCACGGTGCTGGCAAGTTGCAGCGAACACGCAATCCCTATGATTTTCAACAATCTGTGCGGGAAGAACTTTTCGGGCAAGGAATACCGGGACTATATCCGGTATATAGCACTCGGTGAGATGGGCTTCAAACCCGGACGTATCGAACTTTACAGGGATGGAGAACTATTGAAGTCTGGCTACATCCCCAAATTCTGACCCATGTTTTTAATAACGAATGACCATTAAATCATAAACAAATAACTTTATAAATATGGAATTGACTAATATTCATCCGGCAGAAGCCTATCTCCGTAACGAACAGAACCCATCGTTTTTGTATATCAGGATTTACGGGGAGCGTAGGAATTTATTTATCAACCGGGGTGGTGAAAATGCCATCGGTATCATTGCCAAGGGAAAGCGCAAGCGTGGCTACATCTTTACAGACTGGGACAACATCGAAAAAATCTACGCCCCCTCACAGGATAATGAAAAGGACAGGAACAGGAAACTACTCCTTAAATACCAGCGGCTCGCACGCCTTGCCACACATACCAACAACTGGCTCCGGAAAATTGCCGCAGCCGACCCGGAAAAGTCCCTGTATGAGAACCATATTACGACAGGAACAGTAATTGACGGAATGTGCATCAGTCTGGCAAGAATTGAAAAGTATTGCGGCAGCACGAGCATGGCCCTTTTCAGAAAGGCATTGAAAGATGGCAAAACTTTCTCTACCAGTCGTTTTGATTTTTGCGGTTATGACGGTACGCTTTGGTGCGAACCGGATGGTGAGGGAGGCATGAAGGCTGGCTTCAGCAAGGAATACCGGGATTGTGGAAACGGTTATTACTATTTGCTTATCAATGACAAGTTCATGATTGGGTACGACATCGACTAATCCGTCGGAACAAAGCTAAGCCGTGTCGGGCAGAATGGCCCGGTACGGCTTTTTATCGTTCGCCCAGCACGAACATTCTCTAATCGGTGCAAGTCCGTAACACGCCCGATAGCGGGAAGTGTATAGCCAAGGGCAAGGGTGTCCATTGCGAAGTGGAATCTGAAGGAAGCCGGCGGCAAACATCTGGCCTGACGTACAGAAACTTGATATAAGGCTGGTGGGCATGGATGAGATTACTATACAAATCAAAGTCCGATAGCTATACGGAAATGCCCTAAGTAAATCAAGCAGGTATAAGATGGAAAGAGGATGTCCTTAACTGGGGAGGTCTCATGGACGTGCGGAGGATGAATTTCCGAATCACGGAGTAAAGCTTGCCATGAGAAGTCAGCCGAGGTCATAGTACCCGATGATTTATCCACTCGTCTTGGGGAAGGACTGAACCATTAGTCAATTGAGCAGTAAATGAATGTCACTCCATGAAGGAAAGAATGCAGAAAATACCGACGTCAATCGATAGCCACCCTCAAAAGGATAGCACGGAATGCGAAAGTTATGAGGGGGTGCAGACCTTCATGGACATGACTGAAAACAACCTCAAGGAAGTGCAATTTGAACGTGGGAATCTATTAGAGTACATCCTCTCGCCGTATAACCTTAACCGTGCCTATCTGCAGGTTAAGCGCAACCATGGCAGTGGTGGAGTGGACGGATTGTCAACCGAGCAGTTGGGTGACTATCTGAGAGAACACAAAGATGAACTCGTGGAATCCTTGAAAACGGGCAGATACCGCCCGAATCCCGTCCGTAGGGTGGAAATCCCGAAGGATAACGGCAAGACCCGCCCGCTTGGTATCCCGACGGTGGTGGACAGGGTCATCCAACAAGCCATCAGCCAAATACTGAGCCCCATCTATGAACGGCAGTTCAGCGACAACAGCTTTGGCTTCCGCCCTCATCGGAGCTGCCACAAGGCCTTGAGGCGGGCGCAGGAATATATCACCCAAGGTTATAAATACTGCGTGTGCCTTGACCTTGAACGCTTCTTCGACATGGTAAACCACAGTATACTGATAAGGATATTGTCCCTCACCATACGTGACGGACGTGTGATATCGCTTATCCATAAGTACCTTACGGCAGGAGTCATGGTTAAACGTGGCTATGAGGAAAGTGTGGAAGGTGTTCCCCAAGGCGGTCCTTTAAGTCCTTTGTTGGCAAACATCATGCTTAACGAGCTCGACAAGGAGCTTGCCCGCAGGAGGCACAAGTTCGTCCGCTATGCTGACGACTGCATGATACTCTGCCGTAGCAAGCGTGCGGCGGAACGCGTTCGTGAGAGTATCGCCACTTTTATTGAATCACGTCTTCACCTTAAAGTGAACCGTGACAAGACAGAAGTGTCATACGTGGGCAGGGCGAAGTATTTAGGTTACTCCTTCTATATGATGAACGGGAAGTGTCGTCTGCGTCTGCATCCCAAATCGGTTGCCAAGATGAAAGCGAAACTGAAAGAGCTGACATCAAGAAGTAACGGTTGGGGGTATGCAAGACTGAAAGACAAGTTGAACCAATTCATCAAAGGCTGGATGAACTACTTTAAATTGGCAGATATGCGGAGCATCCTCCAAACGACAGATGAGTGGCTTCGCCGTAGAATACGGAGTTATGTATGGAAGAGTTGGAAGAAGGTTGGCACAAAGTTCAAGAACCTCATGAAATGTGGCATAGACAAGTGGCGGGCTTGGCAATGGGCTAATACCCGTGGAGGGTATTGGAACACGGCAGGAAGTCCGATATTATGCCGAGCCATGAATAATGAGCGTCTGAAACTTCAAGGCTACCCTTGCCTTGTGGACTTATACATCAAATTGCATCAGCACTAAGGAACCGCCGTATGCCGAACGGCACGTACGGTGGTGTGAGAGGTCGGAAAACGAAAGTAGGAAGAAAACTACTTCGTTTTCCTCCTACTCGATTTTCCGGTCTGCCGACGGCAATGGCCTTTATACTTTTCCATTCCCTTTTCTACCTGCCGGGCATCCTCCCTTTTCTATTCCGGCGTTTCCGCCCCATTCAGCCGTGCGACCTCCTGGGGAACTATTTTGCTGCAAAAGTAACCGACAGTCCCAGCCTTTGCCAATGCCGGCAAGCCGCCGCAGGGGTGAGCCGGGAAAATCTTCCTCTCCGCTGTCGAGCGTATTTTCCCGTCCAGCCTTGGCCGGGTGTTCCTGCCGACTTTTCGGAGCAGAAAAATAATTCCCGGCGGCCGCAAACAGGCCGAACAGAGGGAAGAAAAATAAAAGGTTAAGCTATGAGTTACAACAGATTGAAATCACTGGCGGCAAATGTGGCCGCCATAGAAACAGCGGTGACTGTCCACAAACAACGCAGGAAAGCCACACAGGAAGAGAAACAGGTATTGGCGCAGTATTCGGGCTTTGGAGGTGTCAAGGAAGTGCTGACTATCGGAACGCAAATCCCCATGCCCGGGGAACTGACGGAACTGATGAACCGTCTGCAGGAGGCTTTGAATACCTTTGTCCAGGGAAGCAAAGCGGATTACAATCTCTTTCTGGACAGCATTAAATCTTCCGTGCTGACTGCGTTCTATACGCCGGATTTCCTCATTGAAGCCGTCGCAGGTCAGATACACACCACATTCAGGGAGAACGGACTGCAGATGCGCAGCTTCCTCGAACCGAGCGCAGGCATCGGAGGTTTCCTGCCTGTGGCTATGGGCGGCACACACAGCTACGCCATTGAAAAGGACATAATTACCGGGCTTGTGCTTTCTCTTTTGCATGATGAAGCAACCACCGTGACAGGAGGGTTTGAAGCAATAGACAGGCAGGAGCTGGAGCATCGGAAATTCGATGTCATTGCATCCAACATTCCGTTCGGCAATTTCCGTGTGTTCGATACGGAATTTTGGAAGAAAGGCGGTATTTACGAACAGGCCACCAAGACCATACACAACTACTTTTTCGTCAAGGCGATGGAACTGCTTAACGAGGGCGGACTGCTGGCTTTCGTCACTTCAAGGGGCGTAGCCGACACGCCGGGCAACAAATTCGTGAGAGAATACCTTGTCAGCCATGCCGACCTTATCAGTGCGGTAAGGCTTCCCGACACGCTTTTCATGCAGACGAGCGGTATCGAGGTGGGCAGCGACCTGCTCATATTCCAGAAGCACACGCACAAGGCATCCCTCTCGCTCCGGGAGAAATATTTCCTGCAAGTCACAAAGGAAAATGTAAATGCGGACGGTGCGATGACGGAATATGCCAACAAACTGTTTTCCATGCCGAAAACCGTGCTGACAACAGACAGCCGCATCGTGAAGAACCAATACGGCAAATATGTACGCAAACATCACTGGCTCGGCTCTGATACGGCAATGGCACAATACCTTTCCGCTTTGGTTAAATATGACTTTGACAGATATTTCCACAAGAGCCTTTTCATCGGACAGGACGATGCGCCTGTACAGATGTCGCTTTTCGGTGGGGCGGTTGCCGCCGTGCCGGACAAAGGCAGGAGGGCATACACCGGGGATATGCCCGGATGGATGAAAGAGGGGGCGATAGTGCTGTTCGAGGGACAGGTAGGAACGCTCCGGTTCCGCAGGTCAAGCCACTACGAGGAAACGGCGGTGGATTTCATGCCATTGGACGAGGGCAAGGTCAATGTGGAGAGGGCGGCGGACTACTTGCCGCTCCGTGAGGCGTATTTCGAACTTTCAACGAAAGAGAGGGAGCAAGAAAAGGAACAGGCGGCTTTGCGTGAAAAGCTGAACACCCTGTATGATGCCTTTGTCACCAAGTGGGGATATTTCCACGAGAACGACAACAGGGATTTCATCATGCAGGACAGTCTGGGCATGGAGGTCTATACCATTGAAATGCAGGTCGGCGACAACATCTTCAAGTCAGACATCATGCGTGAGCCTGTGGCTTTCAAAAAGATAGACACAGGTGTAAGACTGGCACCGTTCGAGGCATTGGCAAGCAGCCTCAATTTCTACGGCAGGGTGGATATGGGCTACATTATGCAGTCCACAGGCACGGATTGGGAAGAAGTCATGGAAGCTCTCAAAGGGGAGATTTTCTACAATCCCGTTGCCGGATGTTGGGAGCATAAAGGAAAGTTTCTTGCCGGGAATGTCGTAGCCAAGCACAAGGAAATGGCTTCATATATTCCCTCTTTATGCAACACCGAAAAGGAATGGACGGAGGCATCCGTGAGGGCGTTGGAGGAAGCCATACCCGAAACGATACCTTACGAGGAGCTTGACATCAACATGGGCGAGCGGTGGATTGACACAAAGATATACGCCGATTTTGCGGCGGAGCTGTTCGGCGTGGAAGCCGAGGTGATGTATTTCGATGTGAACGACACCTACCTTGTGAGGCTGAAAGGCTATTCTCCGGCGGCGTACAACACCTATTCCGTGCGGAATTACAACGGTGAAGACCTGTTCGTCCATGCCTTGCACGATACCGTGCCGGAGATAACGAAAGAGATTGAACGCAACGGCGACAAGGTGCGTGTGCCGGACGAGGAAGCCATACAGGAAGCCGCCACCAAGATACAGGAGATTAGGGAGCGGTTCAACGAATGGCTCGACAGGCAGCCGTTGGAAGTCCGGGACGAACTGGTAAGGGTCTATAACGAGCGTTTCAACTGTTTTGTAAGGCCGCACTATGATGGTTCGGCGCAGACCTTTCCGGGGCTTTCATTCGAGCACTTCGCCTACAAGGAGCTTTATCCCTCGCAGAAAGATGCTATCTGGATGATTAAGCAGAATGGCGGCGGTATCTGCTGGCACGGGGTGGGCACGGGCAAGACGATGATAATGTGCGTGGCGGCTTACGAAATGAAGCGTCTCGGACTAATTAGGAAGCCGCTTATTGTCGGATTGAAAGCCAACGTGCACGAGATAGCCGACACGTTCCGCAAGGCTTATCCGTCTGCCAAACTACTCTATCCGGGCAAGGAGGACTTCACGCCTGCCAACCGGAAAGAGGTGTTTGCTAAAATCAAAAACAATAACTGGGACTGCATCATCCTGACACACGACCAGTTCGCAAAGATACCGCAGTCGGAAATAACCATGATGGAGATTTTCTCCGAAGAACTTGCCGATGTGGAGCGCAGCCTTGAGGTATTGGAGAACTCCACCATGCGCTACCGCAGCAGGCAGATGCAGAAAGGACTGGAGAAGCGGCAGGAGAATCTGAAAGCGAAACTCGCCGAATTGCGGATGAAAATCAATGAGCGGAAAGATGATACCGTGGATTTCCATTCAATGGGCATAGACCATATTTTTGTGGACGAATCGCATTATCAGAATTTTCTTATTTTTTTGTTTGATATTCTAAATGTATTGAATTTCAGCATTTTTTATAAATATAAGTTCTGATTATTTTTACGATTGTAATATGCAGGGTATAGAA
>NZ_NFJV01000044.1 GCF_002160055.1 Mediterranea sp. An20 | reverse complement strand
TGGTTCGATAATTATAGAAGGCTCTGTCGGAACTACGAATTCACGTTCGATTCGGCTGAGGAAATGGTGAAACTGGCGGCGATAAGAATGTTACTGAGCAAAATTTAAACAGGCTCTAATACTTCCCAATATTATAATAGTCCGTTAAGAATTCAACATATCGGCTAAGCGGCTTCTGTCACTATGCCAAATAGTTCTTTGATAAGTTTAGAATTAAAAGTTCTGTTCGGTTTCAGACCGGACTTGCTAAGAATTCTTTTGAGCATATACATATAAATATTATCCAGATAGGCCTTTAGCAGTCCGATGGAAAGCGAGGGATAGTATCGCTGCCGCATAAGGAAGAGATTGAACAGCATCCAGTCAAACTCACGTTCGAACAACTGCCGGAAGCGTTGTTCCGAGCTGTCCGAGTAACGGCCCATTTGGGTGAAATTAATCTTTTTTGGCAGTACCATATACAAAATCATGAATTGGATGAATGTGGTTTTAAAACTTTTGCGTAACTTTACCGAAAAACTTTTCAAAGCATCGGTCACGAGTTCCTCATATTGGTCAAGTGCTGTTCTGTTCATTGCTTTAATGTGTGGTAGGATACCATTAAAGATAATGAAAATCAGCTACTTGACTTATTTAATTCTACTAAACTTTATTAATTAACTTATTTGTTATCAACGGATTAGCTATTAATTTAACGAAGTGTTATTACTTGCGAAGCTTGAATAATAGATTGAGGCAATGAAAAAAATAATATTGTTATTAGCTCTTATACAAAGTGCTACTTTGTTCGCACAATATCAGGTTAAGGGGAGTGTTACCGATTCTATTGGAAACCCCTTGGATGCGGCAGTAGTGATTCTTATGGCTGCTGAGAATGGGAATATAGTGCATCAAGGCATTACTTCTGCAAACGGAAGCTATAATCTGGATGCTGCCGGAAATCTGCAAGTCTATGTTAGCAGTCTTGGATACAGACAACATGTAAGCACTCCGTTTGTTGTAAAATCGGATACTCTGCTGCCACCAATAAAACTGTATTCAGAAAATTTCTTATTGGAAGAAGTAGTGGTTATAGGAGAAAAGCAATCGCCATCCGTAAAAATAGAAAAAGGGAGGATGATATTTACTCCGAAAAATAGTAGCATCATAGCCGGAAGTACCGCTCTTGAAGTCCTGAAAAAAACTCCGGGAGTATTCGTAGATGGCGAGAACAACATCAGTATCGGCGGCAAAAACAGCGTACTGGTAGTCTTTAACGGCAAACAGACATATATGCAGAAGGATGAACTTGTAACACTTCTGAAAGCTACCCCATCATCTTCTGTTTCTTCTATTGAAGTGATGCATAACCCATCGGCACAATATGATGCGGAGGGTTCAGGGGGGATCATAAACATTAATATGAATAGAAAGAAATTCGAAGGCTTCTTCTTTTCTCTGAATAACGGTGTTTCATATTGGAAAAATCTGAGAGAGAATACGGAACTTTCTTTCAACTATACAAAAAACAAGTTCAGCTTGTCGGGAAACTATAACCATGCTTTTGGGTATTACAATATGGACTATGGTATGCACCGCATTCAAGAAGGGAAAGATTATTACAGTCCCACACAAGACACAGACAAGCGGAAGACAATATCTGGCAATCTGAATATGGAATACACCTTGAATGACAAGCATTTGATTGGTGCGAGAATTGATGCAAATACTCTGTTCGGACCCGGACAGACTAACACGGTTACTGAAATAAGGGATGCAGACACAAAAGAACTGGAACAGACTCTTTATGCAAGCAATGACTATTATACTCAGAAAGGAAACAGGCATGGCGGAAACCTTTACTATTTGGCAACACCCAAAGAAGGAGTAAGCTATACCTTGGATCTTAACTATGCTTGGTTTGACGGTGGTTCGGGTAACTGGCAGCCCAATAAATATGTATCGCCTAATGGTGCTGTGCTACAGGATAACTTGTATAAGTCTGTAAACAGCAGGGATATAAACATCTATGCCGCATCATACGACCAGAAACATCCCTTGTGGGAAGGAGAACTGAAATCAGGACTGAAGTTTTCATCTGTCAATGCAGATAACGGCTATCAGTTCTATGATGTAGATAACGGTCAAGAGACAATCGACAAATCACAGTCAAACGATTTCAGATACAAAGAGCTGATTCTCGCGGGATATATTTTGTATTCTCATTCGCTGGGAGATAAAATAAGCATGGAAGCCGGGTTGCGTGGCGAATATACTTTTTCTGACGGTATGCTGCACACTATTAACGGAGACGGCGATGAAAACAACAAAAGGAACTATTTTGACATATTCCCTACATTCAATCTGAACTATCAGATAAACGACAGTCATGCACTGACTCTAAGCTATGCAAGTCGCATAGACCGTCCTGCATATCAAGACCTTAATCCCTTTGAGTATCTGCTTGACGAATTATCCTACTGGAAAGGTAATCCGTTTTTAACACCTCAGAAAACCCACAAGGTAGCTTTGACTTACTCATATAACCGTACAGCAGTCACTGCATCTTATTCATACATGAAGGATTACAAGGCTCAGATAACGGATACACTTTCGATAAATAAGGTAATTATGACACCAAGAAACATCGGAAAGCAGCAGCGGGCTTCCGTTACCTTGTATCAAGGTATAAGCATTGCACGCTGGTGGGAAATGAACCTTAATCTGATAGGATATTATGTAAAGAATGACATAGCATTTGATCAGTACAGAAAGTTCAATCTTGATGGTTTTGCTGGTATATTCTCCATACAGAACACTGTAAGACTGCCTTGGCAAATACAGATGGAGTTGAACGGTTCGTATATAACAAAGAGGCTCGGAGCTTCAAATGAATATGTAGATCCTTCAGGATATGTCGATATAGGCTTCAGCAAGAGTTTTGCAAATAAAAGATGGACAGTCAATCTTGCCATGAGTGATATATTCTGGACAAGCAGATGGGATAATTACAGTTCGTTCAGCGGTTTTCAGTTATGGAATTGGGGTAAAAGCGAGTCCCGACAGATTAAGCTGAATATAACTTACAGATTCGGACGTGAAAAGAACAGTAAGCATAGCAGTAATTTTGATGAATTGAACAGATTGTGATTGTAACATATATTTAGTTTTCATTAAAGTCATTATAGTAAATCTTATGGGTTTATGCAATGATAATGACTTATTGTTTAGGTGGATGCACTTACTTTTTCCTATAAACCAAGATAGAATAAATCTGATGATAAGATATGCACAACATTCTCACCTTTTTGTTTGTTCTCAACAGGAATAATCACTAATTTTGTGGTATTCTAATAGAATGTGTTATGTCAAGTGATGCAATCAAACAAGAACTGTTGGCAAAGCTAAAGCAGGAGCATTGCTTTTGGTCGTACAATGAGGATTCAATCAAGGATATTCCCGATGATATGCTGATTGAAAAGACTTTGTTGCATCTTGACTTGGATGAAATCAACCAGCTTTTCCTGATTTATCCTTTTAAGAAGATAAAGCAAGTATGGTTAGACTACCTTATTCCGCAGGAAGAATATCTCTACACGTTGAACCGCTTTTTTGCTTGGTACTATTTCAAGGCGAAGAAGCCGGATGCCTATATAAAGTCTATGGCTACTCGTCACTTTAATAAGATGTTTGTATGAAAGGTTTAGCACCACACACCCGACAAATCTTTGAAGCTGTTTCTAAATTAGACTGCATCAAGCCCTATCTTTTGGTGGGTGGTACAGCCTTGTCCTTGCAGATAGGCACACGGCAGAGTGAAGATTTGGACTTTATGAAATGGCGGACTTCCAAAACTGAAAAGATGGAAGTGGCATGGTATCAGATAGAGAAAGAACTTGCCACTGTTGGCGAAATCCAGCATAAAGACATTTTGGATATAGACCATGTGGAGTATGTGGTAGCTGGAGTGAAATTCTCGTTTTATGCCTGTCCCAAGTATTCTCCTGTTGATAAGCCTGTGGATTACTTGAATCATGTACGATTAGCTGATGTAAAAGCTATTGGAGCTATGAAGATGGAGGTGATGTTGCGCAGAAGTAATTTTCGTGACTATTATGATATTTACTCCATTCTAAAGTCTGGTGTTTCTATTCATGAACTAATATCTTTGGCACTTACTTATTCAGGACATCGGCTTAAATCCAAGAATCTGCTTGCCATGTTGACCAATGGCAACCGCTTCGCAAGAGATGCACACTTTGAACAACTTGCACCTGTGTATGCTGTCACTGCCCAAGAAATAGAAGATTATATTAAGTCGTGTTTGAGATAGTTTCTTCTACTTATCCGTTTTTTTACTGACCCGCATTAGATTAGAAGGTATGCAGAAGTGCATAGATAGGATTCTTGCCTAAAAAGAAAAATCGCTAAATTCTTTATTTTAAGAACTTAGCGATTCATTTCCTTGGGGTGGCAGATGGGACTCGAACCCACGACATTCAGAACCACAATCTGACGCTCTAACCAACTGAACTACAGCCACCATGTTAGTGCATTTCTCAAATGCTGTGCAAAGATAGAGCTTATTTTTGAAACCACCAAGTATTTCGCACTGTTTTTTTGCAGGAAGCCTTATTTTTTGTTTGTTTTGTTTTCAAAGATGCCTTTGTTGTGTTGTTGGAGCAATGCCCGGCTGTTTTCTATGAAGTGTTGCAAGGGGATACGTGCTTTCTCTGGCAGCGAGTCTGTTTGCTGGGAATGGATGGGATAGAGGACAAAATTGGAAGCACCGGTAAGCTGGGGGCGCGCGGTCCATACCAAGTCATAATAGCAGGCGGAAACCTGGCAGAATGGGAATGGAATATGGCGGGTGACTTGCGGGGAATAGCTCTGCTGCGTGGGGTAGCGTGGTGGGATAGGAGCGGGCAGAGGGTATTTTTCTAATTGTAACGTCAGCATCAGGCCGCCATCGGTGCCGGAAAGGCTCATGTTGGAGATGAAGTTGCCTAATGAGTAGGCTACTATGTGTTGGTTATGCCCGTCAGCACGTAGTTCCATCGGTTGTATGACGTGGGGATGTGAGCCGATGATGTGGGTTACGCCTTGTTGCAGTAGCCATTCAGCCAGTTCCTGTTGCTCTTGGTTAGGGAGTGACTGGTACTCTTCCCCCCAGTGTATGCAGGCAATGATGGCATCGGGGCGGCGAGACTGTGCGGCCAATATGTCCTGGGCGATAAGCTCGCGGTCGATGTAGTTGACAAGGTAAGGAGAGGAGACTGTTATCCCGTTGGTACCGTACGTATAGTTGAGCAGAGCGATGCGAAAGCCGTTTTTTTCTATAAACAGCGGGTAATGGCGACGGCGTTCGAGGTCGTTACGGTATGTGCCTGCATGGGGGATGTGCAAAGAGTCCAACATCCGGATGGTGCGTTCCAGTCCTTGAGCGCCCCGGTCCAGGCAGTGGTTATTGGCTGTCAGCAAAACGTCGAAACCGGCATCACGGATAGCAGTCAGATACTCATCGGGAGCACTGAAAGCGGGATAGCCGGCATAGGGAGTCCCTCCCAGCGTTACTTCAAGATTGCCGATGGCGATGTCGGCTTGTGAGATTTGTCCGCATACCTGCGAGAAACAGGGAGCGTAGTCGTAAGAACCGTTTGCAGTGCGGGCCGCGTCTATCTGTGCCTGGTGTTGCATCAGGTCGCCGACAAACAGCAGCGTAATCCTTTGCTGGGCAGAAAGGGTTACGCTGCTTGTCAGCAGACTGAGGATGAAAAGCAGAGCTTTCATTGGAGTCTTACATGAATTTTATAGATAAATGGCCTTTTTGCCTGCCAGCAGCGTGTTCTTCATCAGCGAGACGATGGTCATCGGGCCTACGCCTCCCGGTACGGGGGTGATGTAAGAACATTTGGGAGCCACTTCATCAAATTTCACATCGCCTGTCAGTTTGAAGCCAGATTTCTTGGTGGCATCGGGCACGCGGGTGGTGCCGACATCAATGATAACGGCGCCTTCCTTTACCATGTCGGCCTTCACGAAGTTGGGCTGTCCCATGGCAGCGATGATGATGTCGGCTTCCTGGCATTCCTTTACTAAGTCGCGGCTGCGGCTGTGGCATACGGTGACGGTGGCGTCGCCGGGATAGGCTTTCTGCATCATCAGCATGGCCATGGGTTTGCCTACGATGTTGCTGCGGCCCAGGATGACACATTTTTTGCCTTGCGTTTCGATGTTATAACGCTTTAGCAATTCCAGAATACCGTTGGGCGTGGCCGAGATGTAGCAGGGCAATCCGATGGACATGCGGCCCACGTTGATGGGGTGGAAGCCGTCGACATCTTTGCGGTAGTCGATGGTTTCGATGACCTTCTGCTCGGAGATATGCTTGGGCAGGGGGAGCTGGACGATGAATCCGTCTACATCGTCGTCGGCATTGAGTTCACGCACCTTGGCCAGCAGTTCTTCCTCAGTCACGTCGTCTTCGTAGCGGATGAGGGTCGACTTGAAGCCACACACTTCGCACGCCTTTACTTTGTTGGCCACGTAGGTTTCGCTGCCTCCGTCGTGTCCTACGAGGATGGCGGCCAGGTGGGGGCGCTTCCCTCCGTTGGCCACGATTTGGGCCACTTCTTCTGCTATCTCCTGTTTGATTTGGGCGGAGATGGCTTTTCCGTCAATCAGTGTCATAGTATGTTCTTTTTTAGTGGATTAGTTCATTGTTCTTTTCAGCGTTTCAGTTTAGGCATCATCATCTGGCCCATCTTGCCCATCTTGCTGCCCGTCACCATTTTCATCATCTTGCGTGTCTGGTCAAACTGCTTCAGCAGCTTGTTCACCTCCTGCAGGTTGGTGCCGCTGCCCTTGGCGATGCGCTGGCGGCGCGAACCGTTGAGAATGGCGGGGTTGGTGCGTTCTTCGGGAGTCATGGAGTAGATGATGGCCTCGATGCTCTTGAAAGCGTTGTCGTCAATGTCGATGTCTTTGATGGCCTTGCCTACACCGGGAATCATGCTGGCCAGTTCCTTCAGGTTACCCATCTTCTTGATTTGCTGGATTTGGTTGAGGAAATCGTTGAAGTCGAACTGGTTCTTCTGGATTTTGCGTTGCAGCCGCTTGGCCTCTTCTTCGTCATACTGTTCCTGTGCACGTTCCACCAGCGATACGATGTCGCCCATACCCAAGATGCGGTCGGCCATGCGCGAGGGATGGAATTGGTCGATGGCATCCAACTTCTCGCCCGTACCGATAAATTTGATGGGTTTGGTCACCACCGAGCGGATAGAGAGTGCCGCACCGCCGCGGGTGTCGCCGTCCAGCTTGGTCAGCACAACGCCCGTGAAGTCCAGGCGGTCGTTGAATTCCTTGGCGGTGTTCACGGCGTCCTGTCCGGTCATGGAGTCGACCACGAAGAGAATTTCGTCCGGATTGATGGCTTGTTTGATGGCAGCTATTTCCTGCATCATTTCTTCGTCCACGGCTAAGCGTCCGGCAGTATCGACGATGACAGTGTCCAGTCCTTTAGCCTTGGCTTCCTGAATGGCGTGGAGGGCAATGGCGACAGGATCTTTCGAGTCGGGCTCGCTGTACATGGGCACCTCAATTTGTTCGGAGAGCACGCGCAGCTGTTCGATGGCGGCGGGGCGATAGACGTCGCAGGCTACCAAGAGCGGGCGGCGGTTTTTCTTCGCCTTGAGCATACGGGCCAGTTTGCCGCTGAACGTGGTTTTACCGGAACCTTGCAATCCCGACATGAGGATGATGGCAGGGCGGCCAGTCAGGTTCAGTTCGGCTGTTTCGCCTCCCATCAGGGTAGCCAGTTCATCGTGTACGATTTTCACCATCAGTTGGCTGGGTTTCACGGCTGTCAGCACGTTCTGTCCCAAGGCTTTCTCCTTCACGGTATCGGTGAATGTCTTGGCCACTTTATAGTTCACGTCCGCATCCAGCAGGGCCTTGCGTACGTCTTTCAGCGTTTCCGCTACGTTGATTTCGGTGATTTTGCCTTCACCTTTCAATATCTTGAACGACCGTTCGAGGCGTTCACTCAGGTTGTCAAACATAATCTTGGTAAATTGAGAATTGAGAATTGAGAATTGAAAATTGAGAATTGCAAAATTGAGAATTGAGAATTGAGAATTGAAAAATACAGAGACAATTCCTCTTCCATTATTTTTTAATTCTCAATTCTCAATTTTCAATTATTTAGCTGTTCATGCTCATCAGGAATTCCTCGTTATCCTTAGTCTTCTCCAGTTTGTCTTTCACGAAGTCCATAGCCTCTATGGGTGTCATGTCGGCCAGATACTTGCGCAGAATCCACATACGGTCCAGCGTCTGTTTGTCTTGCAGCAAGTCGTCGCGGCGGGTGCTGGAAGCAGTGATGTTGACGGCGGGGAAGATGCGCTTGTTCGAGAGGTTGCGGTCGAGCTGCAATTCCATGTTGCCCGTGCCCTTGAACTCTTCGAAGATGACCTCATCCATCTTCGAGCCGGTGTCAATCAGCGCCGTGGCCAGGATGGTGAGCGAACCACCGCCTTCGATGTTTCGTGCCGCGCCGAAGAAGCGTTTGGGCTTGTGCAGGGCGTTGGCGTCCACACCTCCGGACAGTACCTTGCCCGATGCGGGCGACACGGTGTTGTAGGCACGTGCCAGTCGGGTGATGGAGTCGAGGAAGATGACGACGTCGTGTCCGCATTCCACCAGGCGCTTGGCTTTTTCCAATACGATACCCGCAATTTTGACATGGCGTTCGGCAGGTTCGTCGAAGGTCGAGGCAATGACTTCGGCATTGACCGTGCGTGCCATGTCGGTCACTTCCTCCGGGCGCTCGTCGATAAGCAGCATAATCATATACACCTCGGGGTGGTTGGCTGCGATGGCGTTGGCGATGTCCTTCATCAGGATGGTCTTACCCGTCTTGGGCTGTGCCACGATGAGGGCGCGCTGTCCCTTGCCGATAGGGGCAAAGAGGTCGACGACGCGAGCCGAGAGCGTGTCGCGGTAATCTCCTTGGCAAAGCTTGAACTTTTCGTCGGGGAAGAGGGGCGTCAGGTGCTCAAAGGAAACGCGGTCGCGGATAAAGGCCGGGTCGCGTCCGTTGATTTTCGAAACCTTCACTAATGGGAAATATTTCTCGCCTTCCTTGGGCGGGCGGATAATGCCTTCTACTACATCGCCCGTTTTCAGACCGAAGAGCTTGATTTGCGATTGCGACACGTAGATGTCGTCCGGCGAAGACAAGTAGTTGTAGTCCGACGAGCGGAGAAATCCGTAGCCGTCTTGCATGATTTCCAACACGCCGGTACCGCCCAGAATATCATCGAACTCATAGTTCTTTTCACGTTCTATGGGTTTGCGTTCCGGTGCATTTTCGGGCATCATCTCGTTGTTGTTGGCTTGCACGGGACGGGGCTGGTTGTTGTTATTGCGGTTATTGTTATTGTTAATGTTATTATTGTTGTTATCCCGTTGGCGGGCGATGCGCGGACGCTGCTGTTGCGGTTGGTTCTTGATGGGAATGGCAGGAAGCGTCGTTTTGGTAGCCTCAAACTTTCCGATCAGTTCCGAAGGAAGCTCGGCCTTTTCTGTGGGCAGGTCTTCGATGGGGATAAAATCGTCTGCGTTGTTGGCGAATGGAGCGGTTGTTTCCTGCGTGTTCTCCGGTGTTTTGGCAGCTTCTGTGTCAGGGGCAGCGGAAACCGGTTCTCCGGCAGGTGCCTGTGCCTCTTCCACAGGTTGCTCGAAAAGGGTAGCTTCGGCCTTTTTCTCTTCCTGCTGTTTGGCTTTGCGGGGGCGTCCGGGTTTGCGTTTGGCAGTGGTGTTTGTTTCTTCCATAGTTTTTTGTGTGGCATTTTCCGTAGTTGCTTCCGCAGGAGAGGGTTGGTCATTGGCAACCGTTTCTTCCTTCTTGGCACTGGTAGTTTCGTTATGTGGGGGTGTGGCCGGCGTATTGTTGGTGTTTTCTTTCTTGGAAGCACGCGGGCGCTTTTGTTTTTCTACTTTACGTTCTTCTTTCAGTTTGTCGGCAGCCACTTTCTTGGTAGCACCGGCAATGGCTTGTTCATCAAGGATTTTGTAAACGAGTTCTTCTTTTTTCAGCGAATCTGTCTTCTTGATGCCAAGTTCTTGCGCAATGGTTTGCAGCTCCGACAAACTCTTGTCGTTCAATTGAATAATGTTGTACATATTAAAATATGTGTGATTGGTTTATAATTTCTGTCAGAGAAGGCCTCGACACATAGGCAACAATTGTTGGTACATGCGTATGCCTTCGGGGGCTCATACCCCGTGTTCTTGAGATTGTCTTGTAAATTTTGGGATAAAAATAATCAGTTGGGTTGTGCAATCGTTGGCAAATTTGCCTCAGCAAATGGCTTGCCGATGATTACAACGGTGCAAAGATAAGAAATCTTTTTGAAAGATTCAATTTTTCTGTCTTATTTTGGTGAGAAAGGTTTAACTTTGCGCGGTTTGTCGGCGGTCCGCGAACAGATTTGCCTGAATAGCCTGGCGGGTGTGGTGGCGCAGCCGCTTCCGGTCCCATTGCCGGGCGCTTGGCAGGAAGTGGCCAAGGGCTTGGAAGCAAACTTCTTATAGATAAGAACCAATGGCTTGTCAGACAGGCTGGAAAGAGTCTGACGTACGAGGCTGGAAAGAGTCTGACATGCGAAATGTCAGTGCATGCAGGGCAGGCAATGTGGAAATGCACAATTCTAACCCGCGCAAAGCATAAATCTAATTGATTACTTAATTAATAATGTGATTATGAATATAACAAAAGCTCATCTGATATTCTTCTCCCCTACCCATACTTCGCGTAAGGTAGGCGAAGGTATTGTGCACGGTTTGGGGCTGAAAGAGGTTGCCGTAACCGACGTGACTCACGAAGCTGCCGACCTGCCGGAGATGCCTGCCGATGTGCTGGCGGTTGTGGTGGTGCCTGTATACGTCGGGCATATTCCTCATCTGGCGGCAGTGCGCATGGCAGGATTACGGGCGTCGGGCACACCGGCGGTGGCAGTGGTTGTGTATGGCAACCGGGCGTATGAGAATGCGTTGCAGGAATTGGACACGTTTTTGACGGGAAAAGGTTTCCGGGTCATTGCTGCCGCTACGTTTGTGGGCGAGCATTCTTACAGTACGGTCCGTCATCCCATTGCAGCGGGGCGTCCGGACAAGGAAGACTGGGAAGAAGCAGTCTTGCTGGGACACCGGGTGATGGCAAAGGTGCAGGCTGCCCGCAGTGCGGATGCGTTGCAGAAAGTAGATGTGTCCCGCATCCGTCGACCCAAGCAGCCTTTCTGGGCCAAGCTTCGTTTCATTTGGCAAGTGATTCGTTTGCGTAAAAGCGGACAGCCGATGCCTGTCGTGCCGCGGGTGGATGAGGCGTTGTGTACGCATTGCGGGCGTTGTGCCGCTATTTGTCCCAACCGGGCCATTGCGAAGGGGGATGAATGCCACACCTCGGCCGAGCGGTGCATACGCTGCTGTGCTTGTGTGAAAGGTTGCCCACAGCAGGCACGTAGCTTCGATACGCCGTTTGCGGTGTTGCTTTCCCGTCATTTCAAGTACCGGAAAGAAAATGAGATGCTTCTTTAAGCAAACGCAGAGCCGCAGAACCTGCCATAGGAACTTAGGAATCGGGAGATATTACTCTGACGATGATGACTCTCCGGGTCGAACTGTCTATGCGGAAGCGGTTGTCGCTGCGTTCGCCCACTAACCATGCGATGTCATTGCCGCTGCACAGCACCCATTGCCGCTCTTTGCGCGAGAGGGGAACTTTCCGGTCGGTCAGGTAATCGCTTACTTTCTTCCTGCCCGTCATGCCGAAGGGCACAAAGGTATCTCCCTTTTGCCAGAGCCGCAGCGTAAGGGGGTACTCCAGCTTGTCGGCGTCGAGGCAGGCGGTATGCCTGTCGCGGGGGATGTCGAAACCGGGTGTGTAGTCTGTTGTCTGCATATCTAAACAGGGGGGGGCTGTTTCTTCCCGGCGTTCTATCAGCAGGCATTCGCGGTCTCTTACCACCTGCCAGTCTCCGGTCTCGAAGCGTTTCCCCGGTTGTCCGTCGGTCAGACTCCGGCAGATAGCATCCGTCTGGCTTTCGTTGAAGCCCAGCGGGTGCAGTATCTCGAATAACAAGGTAGAGGGGGCAGGTTCCTGCAACAACGAACAGATGTCTATGGCCTGTCCGCCGTTGCGCAAGATGCGTCGGCGTCCTTCATCCACCGCTTGCCGGTAGAGTAGGGAAGCGTCGGTCAGGTGGGCGGCGGTCTTCAGTATGTTTTCTTTGGCAGCAGGATTTATCTGTTGCATCAGAGGGAGCAGGTGCAGGCGTATTTTGTTGCGCAGGTATTCGTCTTGCAGGTTGGTGCTGTCAGTCACATAGTCTTGTCCAATCCGTTGCAGGTAGGCTGTAATCTCCTGCCTGTCGGCGCAGAGCAGGGGCCGGACAAGATACCCGTTGCGGGGGCGTATGCCTTGCAGGCCGTTGATGCCCGTGCCTCGCAGGAGGTTGAGCAGGAAGGTTTCGGCACTGTCATCGCGGTGGTGAGCCACGGCTATGGCATTGGCACAACGGGCGAGACGAAGTTCTTCGAACCATGCGTAGCGCAGTTCACGGGCAGCCATCTCGATGGAGATGTGTCGTCGGGCCGCTTCACGGGCAGTGTCGAAATGGGCGGTGTGCAGGGCTACGTGCTGTTCCTTGCAGAGACGGCATACGAAGTCCTCGTCGCGGTCCGATTCCTCTCCACGCAGGTGGAAGTTGCAATGGGCCGCTTCGCAGTCGTATCCCAGCGCGAGCAGGATGCGCAGCAAGGCCACGGAGTCGGCTCCTCCGCTGAGTGCGACAAGCACCCGGTCGCCCGGTTTGAGAAGTTGTTTCTGTGCTATGTATTGTGCCACTTTCTGTTTCATGGGGGCAAATATAGGGGTTTCCCGCCAGAAAGCAGTGGTCCGGGGACTTAATTTCTTGGCATACGTGCAGGGCGAAAGCAGATTATCACTATCTTTGCTCACAAAAATAGCAACCATAAACGATGAATAGATTTCTGCGAGTGTTACCAGTCTGTGCCCTGTTCGCCGTGTCGGGCGTGCAGGCGCAGGAAAGTGCTTTTGTGCCTCCCTTTGATTTTCCCCTTACATTCAGCGGTAATTTCGGAGAGATACGGGCAAACCATTTTCACGGTGGCCTCGATTTCAAGACCGGTGGCAGTATCGGCAAGCCTGTGCGGGCATTGGCCGACGGGCATGTGTCGCGCATACGTGTCACCCACGGTTCGGGCTATGTGCTCCATGTGACCTACGACAACGGCTATACCACCATCAACCGCCACCTCAGTGCCTTTGTGGGCGAGATGGCGCAGCGGGTGGAAGACTTGCAGTATGCCCGTGAAAGTTGGGAGGTGGACATCACGCCCCGCCCCGATGAATATCCCGTGCGTGCCGGACAGGTCATTGCTCTGAGCGGTAATACCGGATACTCCTTCGGACCGCATCTGCACCTGGATGTCATAGAGGACAAGACCGGCGACAGCGTAGACCCCTTGCCTTTCTTCAGGAAATATGTGAAAGACCATACGGCGCCACGCGCACAGGGCATCATGCTCTTCCCGCAGCCGGGCGAGGGGGTGGTGAACGGCAGCACAGAGCCGCAGACCTTCGCGCTGCGCCCGCAGAAAACTGTTACGGCCTGGGGACTGGTGGGCATCGGCATACGGGCATACGACTACATGGAGGGCGTTTCCAACAAGTATGGCGTGCGTACCGTGGTGCTTGAGGTGGATAGCCAGGAGGTGTTCCGCAGCGAAGTAGACCGCTTCAGCGATGAGGAGACACGCTACATCAATTCGTGGACTTACGGCCAATACATGAAGTCGTTTATCGACCCTGGCAACCGCTTGCGCATGCTTCATGCCTCTAACGGACAGCGTGGCTTGGTGCTGATTGACGAGGAACGGCCCTATCATTTCAGATATACACTGAGCGATGCACTGGGCAATACGTCGCATGTCAGCTTCACGGTGCAGGGGCGGCAGATGCCTGTCCCACGGGTGGAGCACCGCGACAAGTATATCTTGCGCTGGAACCGCGTGAATGTCTTTCAGGAACCCGGCTTGCAGTTGGTGATTCCCCGCGGAATGCTCTACGAGGATGCCCGTCTGGATTATGCCATGCGGGCCGATAGCGGCGACATTTCCCTGACTTACCGCCTGAACGATACCGCCATACCCCTGCATGGCAAATGCCCGATGTCCATCGCCCTGCGCAACAGGCCGGTGGCCGATACAACGAAATACTACGTGGCGGGCATCAACCGCCGCGGCCGGAAATACTACGTGGGTGGACGGTACGAAAACGGACGCATGCAAGTGGATGTCCGCGAGTTGGCTACTTATACCGTGGCTGTAGATACCGTGCCGCCGGTGCTTACTCCTGTCAACCCCAAGTCTTGGGGACGCACAGGACGTATTGTCTTCAAGGCACGCGACAAGGAAACGGGTATCCGCTCTTACCGTGGGACCATCGACGGACGCTATGCCCTCTTCGGCAAGCCAAACTCCATCAGTGGCAATTTAGTGTGCAGGCTCGATCCGCGGCACGTAGACAAAGGAGGCACCCATACGCTTGAGATGACCGTGGAAGACCAATGCGGCAACCGTACCACGGAGCTGTACAGCTTTACCTGGTAGGCTCTTTCTGATACGCAGTCCTGACATTTTTATTAATTAATACCTTATATTATAGTATGAACATCAAAAGACTGACTCTTTTCCTTCTGTTTGTGACGGTCGTGGCCAATTACCTGCCCGCCTGCACCAACCTGATTGTGGGCAAGAACGCTTCGGCCGACGGCTCCACCATCGTGTCTTATTCGGCCGACTCATACGCGCTGTTCGGCGAGTTGTATCACTACCCTGCAGCTGTCTATCCCAAAGGGACGATGGTGAATGTCTATGAGTGGGATACTGGCAAGTATCTGGGGCAGATAGAACAGGCCCGACAGACGTATAACGTCATTGGAAACATGAACGAATTCCAGCTTACCATCGGCGAAACCACTTTCGGCGGACGCCCCGAGCTGGTCGACACCACCGGTATTATCGACTATGGTAGCCTTATCTACCTGGCTCTGCAACGTTCGCGCAACGCCCGCGAGGCCATCCGCGTGATGACCGACCTGGTGCAGGAATACGGTTATTACAGCAGCGGCGAGTCGTTTACCATTGCCGACCCCAACGAAATCTGGATTATGGAGATGATTGGCAAGGGACCCGGCGTGCGCGGAGCCGTGTGGGTGGCAGTGCGTGTGCCCGACGACTGCATTTCGGCCCATGCCAACCACAGCCGTATCCACCAGTTTGACTTGGATGACAAGGAAAACTGTATTTATTCGCCCGACGTGATTTCCTTTGCCCGCGAGAAAGGTTATTTCAGCGGTGTCAACAAAGACTTCAGTTTCTCCCGCGCCTATGCTCCTACCGGCTTCGGCGAACTGCGTTATTGCGAAGCCCGCGTGTGGAGCTACTACAACATGTTTACCGATCATGGCAAGGAATATCTCTCTTACATAGAAGGCAAAGATCCTACGCCCATGCCTCTCTTCGTAAAGCCTAACCGCAAGATCTCCGTGCAGGATGTCAAGAATGCCATGCGCGACCACTACGAAGGCACGCCGCTCGACATCAGCCAGGATTTCGGAGCCGGGGCTTACCACACACCCTACCGCCTCTCACCACTCGATTTTGAAGTCGACGGGCAGAAGTATTTCAACGAGCGTCCTATCTCTACACAGCAGACCGGCTTTGTCTTCGTGGCACAGATGCGTGCCACCCTGCCTGATGCCGTGGGCGGCGTACTGTGGTTTGGCACAGACGATGCCAACATGACTGTCTTTACACCCGTTTATTGCTGCGCCGACCGCGTCCCCCGCTGCTATACCCGTGTGGACAATGCCGATTACGTCAATTTCTCTTGGAACTCCGCTTTCTGGATATTCAACTGGGTCTCCAACATGGTTTATCCTCGCTACGACCTCATGATAGGTGACGTACGGGCCACGCAGACCGAACTGGAAACAGCCTTCAACGAAGCGCAGCCGGGCATCGAGTCGGCCGCTCTCCAGCTTTGGCAGACCGACCCCGACAAAGCCAAAGCCCTGCTGACCGACTATACCAACATGACTGCCCAGAGCACCTTCGATACCTGGAAGCGGTTGGGTGAGTACTTAGTGGTGAAATATGCCGATGGAGTCATCCGGCGCACCAATCCCGATGGTACTTTCGAGCGCAACGCTATCGGGCAGCCGGCCGGCGTCATACGCCCGGGATTCCCCGAAGACTTCAAACGAGAATATGTGAAACAGACTGGCGACCGATATAAAATGCCCGAATAATATTGGTTAGTTCATTTTATCTCGTTACCTTTGTGCGGTGCATCAATGATTAATGGCTATGGCTAATGGTTAATGGTTAATGGTTAATGATAAATGGTTAATCATTGACTATTGGCCATCAACCATTAACCATTAACCATTAATCATTGACCATCAACCATTAATCATTGACCATCAACCATTAATCATTAACCATTTACCATTAATCATCAATCATTTAACATACATATCATGGAGAATCAAGAACTCATCAAGCAAGTGACCGAGAAAGCCGAACAGTGGTTGACCCCCGCATACGATGCGGAAACCCAGGCTGAAGTAAGACGTATGCTGGACAACGCGGACAAGACCGAGTTGATAGACAGTTTTTACAAGGATTTGGAATTCGGTACGGGAGGACTGCGCGGCATCATGGGTGCCGGAAGCAACCGCATGAACATCTATACGGTGGGCGCCGCTACACAGGGACTGGCCAACTACTTGAACAAATGCTTCAAGGACAAGGGGCAGATTTCTGTCGTAGTAGGCCATGACTGCCGTAACAACAGCCGCAAGTTTGCCGAAATATCTGCCGACATTTTCTCGGCCAATGGCATCAAGGTCTATCTCTTCGACGACCTGCGTCCCACTCCCGAAGTCTCTTTTGCCATCCGTCACCTGGGATGCCAGAGCGGTATCAACATCACCGCCAGCCACAACCCGCGCGAATACAATGGCTACAAGGCCTATTGGGAAGATGGCGCTCAGGTGCTGGCACCGCACGATACTGCCATCATCGACGAGGTGAACAAGGTGAAGGTGGCCGATATCAAGTTCCAGGGCAACAAGGACCTTATCCAAATCATTGGTGAAGATGTCGACAAAGTGTACTTGGAAAAGATACATTCTATTTCCATCGACCCCGAAGTCATCAAGCGGCAGAAAGACTTGTGCATCGTCTATACGCCCTTGCATGGAGCCGGACGTACGCTTATCCCCTGGTCGCTGAAGGTATGGGGCTTTGAGAACGTACATTGCGTGCCCGAACAGATGGTGAAGGACGGCAACTTCCCCACGGTGGTTTCGCCGAATCCTGAAAATGCCGAGGCATTGACTTTGGCCATCAAGCTGGCGAAGGAGATTGATGCCGACATCGTAATGGCCAGCGACCCCGATGCCGACCGCGTAGGCATGGCCTGCAAGAACGATAAGGGCGAATGGGTACTCATCAACGGTAACCAGACGTGTCTCATCTTCTTGTACTATATCATACGTAACCGCATTGCCACGGGCAAGATGCAACCCAATGACTTCATTGTGAAGACCATCGTGACGACGGAACTCATCAAGGCAGTTGCCGACAAGAATCATATCGAGATGCGCGATTGCTACACGGGCTTTAAATGGATTGCCCGCGAAATCCGTTTGAGCGAAGGCAAGCAGCAGTATATCGGTGGCGGCGAAGAAAGCTATGGTTTCCTGGCCGAAGACTTCGTGCGCGATAAAGATGCGGTTTCTGCCTGCTCGTTGCTGGCCGAAATCTGTGCTTGGGCCAAGGACCAGGGCAAGACGTTGTATGATGTCTTGATGGAAATCTATCTGGAATATGGCTTCTCAAAAGAAACTACTGTCAATGTCGTGAAGCCGGGTAAGACCGGAGCGGAGGAAATCCAGGCTATGATGGCAGGATTCCGCGCCAACCCGCCGAAGGAAATCGGTGGATCGCCCGTGGTATTGACCAAGGACTACAAGACGTTGAAAGCTACAGATGCTCAGGGTAATGTGACTGATTTAGTAATGCCGGAGACTTCCAATGTACTGCAGTACTTCACAGAAGACGGCACGAAGATTTCTGTCCGTCCTTCGGGTACGGAACCCAAGATTAAGTTCTACATCGAAGTCAAGGGGCAGATGAAGTGCGCCGGATGTTACGAAAAGGCATGCGCTGAAGCTGCCGAAAAGGTAGAAGCCGTGCGCAAGTCGTTGGGCATTTGATACCGGATAAACATCAAATCTGACGAAAGAGGGTATGTCGAAATAGAAATTACCTATTATTCTGTCACCCCGAGCTTAGTCGAGGGGGCTCACTATGCATAATGTGAGATGTTTCGACTTCGCTTTGCTCCGCTCAACATGACAGACTATACCTTAATGAAATAGTCAAAAGAGGTTTTGAGCGAAGCTAATGATAGTGATTTTGAATTTTGATACACCCTCTTTTCCCATTTTGAAGAGTGCTTTGCGGGCTTAGAGCCTGTTTAAATTTTGCTCAGTTTCATGAGGCTCTTAGAGCCTTTTGTTGATGATGATATACCCCACCAGCCCTATGACAATGACTCCCATCGCACAGCCCAGCAGTGTGTTGCTGATGTGGTCGGTAAGGTAGCCGATAACCAGCATCGCTACTCCTGCTATAATGAAAAGGAGTCCGATGTTTTTCAGTAGATTTCTCATCGTTTTTTAGTCTTTGGTGTTGGCAAAAATCTTCCTTAGCAAGTCTTGTCCTATGTTCAGCTCTTCCTGTGTGACGCCCTTCAGTGCCTCTACCAGAGCCTGGTTGGCGGCTTGTCGGGCAAGCTCCTCCAGTTGTCGGCCGTCTTTGGTCAGGTGGATGAGGTTGTTGCGGCGGTCTTTTTTGTCGGCAATGCGTACCACAAGGTGGCGGCGCTCCATGTTGTCGAGCAGTCGTGTCATGCTGGGCTTGTCCTTATAGGTGGCGTTGCATAACTCTTGTTGGGTGACTCCGTCTTGTTCCCACAGGTAGATGAGCACGGTCCATTGTTCGGGAGTTATGTCCAGACTGTTTTGACGGAAATGGCGTGATAGCTTGCGGTTGATGGCAGCAGATACTTTGCCGTTAAGTATGGCAAATACAAGGCGGATGTCGAGGTTGAGTGGTTCCATTGCAAATGATTGTTTGAACAACTGTGCAAAGTTAGCTTACTGCCCTGGTTTTTCCTAATATTTGCCTGGCAAAAAAATAAGGCACATAAATTATTGGCTATTCCAAATAAAATGTCTACCTTTGCACCGCTTTTTTATAAACACATATTATTATTTATTTAAACAAGTATGAATCAATACGAAACCGTTTTCATTTTGACTCCCGTTTTGTCTGATGCTCAGATGAAGGAAGCGGTCGAGAAATTCAAAGGCATCCTTATTTCCGAAGGTGCTGAGATCGTGAATGAGGAGAACTGGGGACTGAAAAAGCTGGCTTACCCCATTCAGAAGAAGTCTACCGGCTTCTATCAGCTGATTGAGTTTAATGCAGATCCTGCTGTTATTGCCAAGTTGGAAGTCAACTTCCGTCGTGACGAACGAGTGATTCGTTTCCTGACATTCAAATTGGATAAATATGCTGCTGAGTATGCTGCAAAAAGAAGAAGTTTGAAATCAACTAAAAAGGAGGATTAATTATGGCACAACAAGTTCAATCAGAAATCAGATATTTGACTCCGCCTTCTGTAGACGTGAAGAAAAAGAAATACTGCCGTTTTAAAAAGAGTGGCATCAAGTACATTGACTACAAGGATCCCGAATTCTTGAAGAAATTCCTGAATGAGCAGGGTAAAATCCTGCCGCGTCGCATCACGGGTACTTCGTTGAAGTATCAGCGTCGTGTGGCTCAGGCTGTGAAGAGAGCTCGTCACTTGGCTTTGTTGCCTTATGTAACTGACTTGATGAAATAATAGGAGGAGGTAACTATGGAAATTATTTTGAAAGAAGACATCGTAAACTTGGGTTATAAGAACGATATTGTAACCGTGAAGTCTGGTTATGGACGTAACTACCTCATTCCTACTGGTAAGGCTGTTATCGCTTCGCCGGCAGCCAAGAAAATGCTGGCCGAAGAGTTGAAGCAACGCGCACACAAGTTGGAGAAAATCAAGAAGGATGCTGAAGAATTGGCTGCTAAATTGGAAGGTGTATCTTTGAAGATTGCTACCAAGGTAAGTGCTACGGGCACTATCTTCGGTTCTGTAGGTAATATCCAAATTGCTGACGAACTGGCTAAATTGGGTCATAACATCGACCGTAAGCTTATCACTGTGAAAGAAACAGTGAAGGAAGTAGGCAACTACAAGGCTGTTGTTCGTCTGCACAAGGAAGTTTCTGTAGAAATTCCTTTCGAAGTTGTTGCAGAAGAAGCATAAAAATTTTTTCATATAATTTAAAAAGGGATGCTTTCCGAAAAAGGAAGCATCCTTTTTTTTATCCGACCCCGGAAAATCTTTGGAAACGCAGCGGTGTAGAAGCATAATGTCTTTTCCCGTGGGGCGTAATGATACAAAACACAGAGTCACGGAGACACAGAGTTTTGTTTTCTTGTCCACGGCTCACAGAGTTTATGGCCCTTTTGTCTGTGGCGAAGCCGCAGACTCCGTGGTCCCCCTTGTTATTTTTCTACAGACAGTTACGGGACTTTGTGTCTCTGTGTTTAATATAAAACTATACTTTGCATGGGTTATAATTGAGCATTTCCACATTGCCTGCCCTGCATGTATTGACATTTCGCACGTCTGGCTCTTTCTTGCTTCGCACGTCTGACTCTTTCTTGCTTCGCACGTCTGACTCTTACTGGCTTCGCACGTTTGCCTCTTTCCAGCCTCGCACGATCGGCAACCTTGAAGAGGTTGAACTATGGGTAACCGCTGGTGGCTCCCCGAAGGGGAACACCTGCGGATTATCTCATCCTCTTTTTC
>NZ_NFJV01000043.1 GCF_002160055.1 Mediterranea sp. An20 | reverse complement strand
GGCTTCTTTCAGATTCCAACTCGCGATGGACACCCTTGCCATGGGCTGTATGATTCCCGCTATTAGGGCTCATTCGGGACTTGCACCCGTTAGCTAATACTCATGCCGAGCATACAGAAAAATCCTGCTACTCACATTGGAGCAACAGGATTCTCTTATAAGTGATAATATGCTGTGTTTCTTAGTAATATATATCTGAATGCGTTATGATTTGCTTGTTCTTGTATTGTTTTAAGAAGCCTTTTAAGGTTTCTGCGTCAGCGGTAAATGAATCTTTTGCAGATAGTTCCATATAATATATTAGCTTTGAGATTAAGAGATTCTTGTCAAATTTGCCGCTTTCACCTTTCTTTCGTTTACCTTTAAATTGAGGATTGAGTGCAAAAAACTCCCTCATTAAAGTAGCAAAGTACCATATAAAAACGGAATAAGATTCTTGTCTTGGACTAAAGATGTCTTTGGCTTCTTCTGCCGTCCAGCCACGTATCGCATCCTCGTTTTGTTCATAGGCTTGTTTCACCCATTTTAGAATATAGGTAATGGCGTGACTGTCCTCAATCTCCATTTTGCCCTTGTCTGTTTTAATGGTAAGTTTCATTGCAGAATCTTCATCATCAGGGGTGAGATTGATAAACTTTTCAATAGTCCTTTTTGCACTGTCCTTTATGGTGAATCCGTTTATGCACACACTACGGGCAAAGTCAAAACAGAATATGGCAAGCAACCAAAAAGCATCTGCATCCATTTGTAGCCCATTTATAGTGGCTTGCAATTCTTTGTCATTGATATAGTTCTCGTACTTATAGGGGCATAGTATTTCACCATTGTTGTAACGTTCTGCAAATATGTGCATTGTTTCAAATGGCATATTCACATTCAAGATATTAGGATATAAAGGTGTACCATCAGGCAGATAGAACGGCTCGCCCTTTCCTCTTAAAAGGCTTGAAATGTACTGAAACTGTTTCTCGTTGTTGTCATCTATTGGTTGTTGCATAGCTCTTTGATTTTTAGGCTATAAAGGTAATGAAAAAAGTCCACCTACCATTTGATAAGCGGACTTTTCTGCATTTAGAGCAAGTATTTCATTGCACTGTTTATCTGTTCATTGTCAAAGCTGTCAAGATAGATTTGTGTCACTCTTTCTGAACTATGCCCCAATGATTCACTTATTATAGAGGTGGAAACACCTGCACGCTTCAACACGGTTGCATAGGAATGGCGGGCTACATAGGTCGTGAGGGGAATAGGCAGATTCAGTCTTTCACCTATTTCTTTTAGATGCTTGTTTACTTTAGCCAACACCTTGTGCAGTCTGTTTGCTACTTGCACTTCTGTTTGGTGAAACGGCGAGAGGATAGGAAACAAATAAGGTGATTTATCACTCTGATATTTAGCTATTATCTCCAATGCTTTTGTTTGAAGTGGTACATTTATCAGCTTCTTTGTTTTCTCCCTATTATATATAAGGTGACTTTCTACAATATTGGAATGTTTCAGTTTGGCTATGTCTATGAAATTGATTCCTGCATTCAGATAAGAGAAAACAAACACATTTATTGCCAAGCATTCCATATCAGACTTGCCTTGATAGCGCATTATCTTCATCACATCTTTCTTTGTAATGGCTCTTTTTGGTGTCTGCCTGTTTAGCTTTGACACTTTATAGGTATGGAATGGATAGCAATCATTCTTAATGGAATGTTCCGTTATTGCCAAATTAAAGACGGCTCGCAAATGCCTGATTCTTGTGCTGATGGTGCTTACTGAAAGATTCTGTCCTTTCATCCACAACTCATATTTCTTTAGCCAAGCCACATCTATGTCAGAAAAAGGTATGTCAAGATGCCTGTTGAACTTGATAAAAGAGTTGTAGGAAACTTCAAGCATTCCTGCATATCTGATTCTTTTCTCTTTTTTCAAGTTCTGAATGTAGGTCAGATAATATTCACCTACTGTTTTGTGTGAACTATCTTTAGAAGAGGTAGATTCTATCAGGGTTGCAGCTGTAAAGTCTTTGCCTGCTATTCGTTTGTCTAAGGCTGCTTTCTGAATCTCGTTAATCTTCTCGTTTATAAGAAGAATGATTCTCTCACGATTGGGACATTTGCCTTTAGGTAGATTAGCTTTAAAGTCCCACCATTCTGCCTTGACTGAAATGCCAAGACTTTGGTACTTTCGTTTCCCGTCTTTGCAGACGCAAACCATTAATGGATGTTCGCCATTGCTAAGTTTTTTTGACTTGTAACACAGCACTTTAATTGTTTCACTCATACAGTTTACTGGTTTACATCTTGGTTTACATCAGACGTTCAAAACCAACATATAAACACGAAAAAAGCGACTATCCGTTTTAGATAATCGCTTGATTTTCTGGTGATCCGCTTGGGGCTCGAACCCAAGACCCCAACATTAAAAGTGTTGTGCTCTACCTGCTGAGCTAGCGAATCAAACCTTAGTGCTGTTAAGCGAGTGCAAAGGTAGGCATTATTTTGTAATCTGCAAATATTTTGAGAAACTTTTTTGGATTTATTTTTGTGCAAGAACAACAAATCACTGATTGTCAGAGATATGAGTTCGCATAATATCTTCCTTGTTTATGATATATCTCTGGTAATAGGAGAGCATCAGAGTGGTAAGGGGCAGAGCTATAATCATCCCCAGCATACCCATCAGCGAACCCCATACGGAAAGCGAAAGGAGAATTATGGCTGGATTCAGTCCTGTAATCTTACCCATGATACGAGGCACAAGTACCATGTCTTGGATAAGCTGAACCACCACAAACACAATGACAGCTCCCAACAAAATAAACCAGAAGTTGCCTCCCGTATCGGCCGCTTTCAAAATAGCCAGAATAACTGTTGGCACATAACCTAATACTTGCAAATAGGGCACCATGTTGAGCAAACCGATAAGCAACCCTAAACCAATGGCCAAAGGAAAGTCGATGATGAGAAAACCGACTGCGTGCAGGATACCCACACAGAAAGCAACCAGTGCCTGACCACGGAAATAACGGTTCATGCCGTCTTTCACATCGTTGAAAATGCCGACCACAACAGGACGATAGCTGCGAGGCACCAAATGCACCCAACCGTTGGCTATGCTTTCATAATCCCACAAAATGAATACGACATAAAGTAATACCATGAATACGGTAAAGAAGCTAAAAAGAATATTGACTGACTCTGCCAACAGCCCCCACACACGGGGAAGCGCATCCTTGACTGCAGTCAGAATATCGCTGCTGTTTACAAATTCGGCAAGGGCCTCACGATCCACATGCTCACGCAAAAATTCAGAGAGCAGTTGCGGAATATTGCCCGACCTATGTCCGTAGGAAAAGTACTCCAACAGTAAATCTTTCAGACGGCCAAACTCTTGTAACATAGGAGGAACGAGCAGGTAAAAAGCCAATCCTCCCACCAAGAGGAGGGAAAATAAGGCGCAGAAAATAGAAACGGCTCTATTTTTCAGCTTCAACCGATACTGGAAAAACGTAACAAGCGGATAAATAAGATAAGCAAGCACCCATGCCACAAAGAAAGGCAGCAACACGCTACTGAGCCGCTTGAAAAGCATCAGGACACCGATAATAATCACTGCCACCAAGATGCCGCGAATAAAACTGTCAAATGTAATTTTCTTACGCTCCATCACTAATTATATGCTAAAATTTACTTATAGCCGTCAGACCTACCATTTTCCTCTTCTGCCCATATTGCCTTCCGGTAACACTGGCGGCACAGGGGTTCGTATTCTTCTGTCTCACCCAATAAGACTTGTCTGTCGTTCTTCACCTTACGGTGCGAGAAAGCAGCCAGTTCGCCGCACTTCACACAAATGGCATGTACTTTCGACACTTCGTCGGCAATGGCACAAAGCGCAGGCATAGGACCAAAAGGACGCCCGCGGAAATCCATGTCCAACCCAGCCACAATAACGCGCACGCCACTATCCGCCAACTGATTACACACATCTACCAGACCATCGTCAAAAAACTGTGCCTCGTCAATGCCTACGACATCGACTTCTGAGGTAAAGAGCAGGATACTGGCCGAAGAGTCCACCGGGGTAGACGATATAGCATGACTGTCGTGCGACACCACATCGGCTTCCGAATAGCGCGTATCAATGGCAGGTTTGTAAATTTCCACCCGCAAACGGGCAAACTGAGCACGCTTGAGCCGACGGATCAGTTCTTCTGTCTTGCCGGAGAACATAGAACCGCAGATTACTTCAATCCGTCCACGGCGTCGGGTTTCTTGTATGTGGTCTTCCGAAAATACTACCATAACTATCTTTTTGTCTGATTCTGATGCAAAAATACAATTTTTCCTCCACCTCCAATGCCCCCGACATAAGTATATGTATAAAATTAGTCCGTATCAAACACTGCGGTGAAGATAGCCCCCGACACTCCGGTCGGTCCAACCATACTCATATAAAAAGCACAGAGCAGTGGGATGACTCCGTACACCTCATGCAATGCAGGCAAACCCACTACTCTGTGCTTTTATGACTCCAAGGTTGATTAAACTCAACTCCGGCACTTAGTTGATAGAAAATACGATGCTTACATGCCGCTAATCAGACAGACAGCAGTCCCTACTTCCACAAGCTCAAGAAACTGCCCATCTATTTCTCGCTCAGTCGCCTATTGATCAGCGGCCGTCGGATTAGACTTCCCCGCCTACAGGCGAATCCGCTTTGGGGGTCTTCCAGCTTTTGATAAAGTCCTTTACAAAAAGAATCCAGCCGACACAGCCTACCGCAGCCAAGAAAACAAACCCTACCAGAATCATAACCTTGTTGGGTTTGGAGGCACGCAAAGGAACGGTAGCAGGTTGCACAACCGTATAAACCGGAGTAATTTCCTGCACCTTGGCCCGCGCCATCTGCAACTGCTGGGACACTTGCGTATAAACCTGATAAGCCAAGTTCATTTCATTTTGCAGACGCTCCTGCTCCACTTTATAGCTCTGTTTGATAATCCCCTGATTCACGTCAACATAGCTGGCATATTTTTCCTGAGCTTCCGTGTAGTTTTCTTTGGCTTCTTCATACAGTTTCTCCGTAAAGGCCAAATCGTGGCGCGCCTTGTTGGTACGATAGTCTGTGATGTAACTCTGCAAACTACGCATGACGGTATCGGTAAGGGAAGCCGAAATAAGCGGATCCTGCATGGTTACCGTCAAAGTTGTGACACCCGTTTTCTTATCGACCGATACGGCCAGCTTGCTGCTCAACGCATCAGCAATAGCAGCCTCATCCTGGGTAAGATGAAAAGGATCCAGACGAGTTTCCCCACCTTCTTCTTCATCCCTGAACAAGGATGCAAACCAGCCGATAGCCTTAAAAGGAGCAGAAACAACCATGCTCCACCAGGGTGCCCGCTGATAATCTTTCAGATAAGCATACAGCGTAGTATCTATTTCTGCCTCTTCATTCTTGACCCGCACATCAAAAAGGCTGGTCAAGAAAGGCGTAGAACTCACAATATCCGGATAAAGTTCGGGCGAAAGAGCATCTTCACCGGAAGAAGAGCCCAAGCTGATGCCCGCCATGGCTGCCAAGGCACCCATGCTGCCCGACGTGCTTTTTCCACCGGTTTCCGGTGCCAGGGTTACACTTGTCGCATACTCTTTAGGAATGCTGAAAGCCACCACCAAAGCCACTATGACAGCTATGCCGCAAGCCTTGAATATCAGTTTACGTTCAGCCCACACCTTCTGGGCCAGTTCTATCAGGTCTATTTCCTGCTCCTCAGGTTGCGCAGGAGCCATGTTATGCTGCTGTATTTTTTCTTCGCTCATTGCAGATTTACTTAAAAAGGTTAACCAAAGTAGCTATCATAGTAGCCAAAGAAGCCGTAGAAGTACCGATGCTGAGTATCTCGGCCGGTGACATCCGGTTGCGTTTGTCCTTGCTTGGCACAATAATCTCGCAACCGGGCTCAATGGCCTTGGAGTTTCGCGTCTTCAAGCGCGATACGGTACCATTCATATAAACAACAAACGCCTTCTTCTTTTTAGCATTATTGGCAAAGCCGCCCGCTTGGTTGATGTAATACTTCAGATCTTCACCTTCTTTATAAGTAACCGTATTGGGATACATGACAGCACCGTTGATTTTCACCGTGCTGACATATTCAGGCACATACAGCATATCGCCTTCCCGCAATACCAAATCATCATCTCCTCCAGGACGAGCCAAAGCCTTCTCCAGATTGATACCTACTGAATAGAAGTCACTCAAATCGAGCATATCCACAGAAATAGAGTCTTTCCCGCTACCCGACCGTGCCATACGCAACGTAGCCTCGCGGCGGTTCTTTTCGTCTTCCGTCATCTGACGGATAAGTCGGGCACCCCGCACATAGGCATCGGGAGTAACTCCACCGGCTTTTTCTATCAGGTTGCTCAAACGCTCATTCTTCTTAGACAGGGCATAGCTTCCGCTGAAAAGCACCTCGCCGCCAACCACGACATTCTGCTGCTTGTGATAAGCCGGACTTTTGCGGATGTACACCTCATCAAAAGGCTGCAAATGGAAGTTCTCACTCCCTTCACCCGTCAGGAAGCCGTCTTTCAGGTCGAATGCAAAACTTTCACCCACAACCTGGCTGAATTGCGAACTTTTAGGGTTCTTGACCCGGCGCGCCACCTCTACCTTGGTGGTGGAAGCCGATTCCAACAATCCGCCTGCCTGAAGCACAAGATCTTCTACGGTCATATTGTCCGAATAAAGATAGGTGCCAGGATTGGCCACTTCGCCGTGAATGGTCAGTGTCGCTTCTTCTTTCAAATCATGGATGCTGGGAATGTAAAGCACGTCATTCTTCTGCAAAGGAATATCAGCAACGGTTCCATTCAGAATGCCTTTTACATCTACCTGAATGATTTCATGTTCCAGGTCCTCACGCTCCCGGTCCAGGATTGCCCGATTGAGGAACGCATCACCACGTACTCCTTCGGACTTCTGAATAAGCTGCTTTACCGTATTCATTCCGCCATCCAACTGATAAAGTCCTGCCCGGTAGACGGCTCCCCGGATTTCCACGCGGTTTTCAAAACGCTGCAACACAGAATCCACACTCACCTGGTCGCCATCGTCCATCGGGAAAGCGGCAAACTCCTGTTCGTCGACATTGTAGACCTGCAATTCGCGGCCACTCTTGCGGATGACACGAACAGCCTTCTTGTAGGCATCGCCGGTAAAGCCGCCGGCAAAGTCTATCAACAAAGCAGCAGTTTCCCCCTCTTTCATTTCATAGAACATAGGGCGTTTTACTTTACCGGAAATCTGCACGAGCGACTGATAAGGCTGCACCAGAATCACATCACCGTCTTCCAGGCGAATATCATCCTTCAATTTACCTTTCATGATGAAATCATACACATCCAGATCGGCCACCACAGAGCCTCCCCGCACGACGCGGATGCTGCGCAAGCTACCTATCTCATTGACACCTCCTGCCCGATAAAGAGCATGGAAGACGGAAGCGAACGCCGAAAGGGTGTAAGTACCGGGTACAGCGACCTCGCCCATCACATTGACCTGGATGGAGCGAATCTGCCCCAACGTCAGTTTGACCTGTGTGTTAGGCATATTGCCGGATACGCCTGAATAAATCTTGGCAAATTCTTCTTTCAGGTAGGCATTGGCCTCCTTCACCGTTTTCCCGCTCAGGTAAACCGGTCCCAGATTGCTCACGTGTATACTTCCCTCGGGAGAGATGGTTTCACGGATGGTGGTCTCGGAAGCTCCCCACACGTCGATAATCACCTCATCACCAGGTCCCAGCCGATAATCGACCGGAGTAGCCACATTGACATTGGGTTCGAAAGTCAGATTCTCATTCGTAAAAATATTATGTCCGAATATCTGCTGTGTAGGGTCCTCTTTCTGTTCGACTGACGGTTGCGCAAGTCTGGTTGAATCTTCCATGGCTATCTCCTCACCAGAAACAGACATAGCCTTGCCAGAAACAGACTCTGCCTTGTTTCTATCCGTGGAAAGTGAGCGCATGCGGCTGGTTTCGGCAGACGTTTTTTCTGACTGACCGGTTGTTTCACCGTTCTGATACTTGGCATACAACTTCTCCAACTGTTGCCGTGTAACGCCCCGACGCATCAATTCGGATGCAATCTGCTGCTGACTCTTTCCGGCCTGGTTGGCACTTTTTACATACTGGACAATCTGATCGTCTGTCATCTGCTGGGCCATCACTGCGCCTGCTACGACAAACATCAGCGAAAATAAAAGGATTATTCTACGCATATAATATATTAGCTAATTGCATTACAAGAATCGGGCGCAAAGTTAATACTTTATTTAATAACACAGATGTTTTCAACTTCTAAGATTTCAAAAAAGGACATCAATCTAACAGAATTCCCGGACATTTTTTAACGACACCCAACCGGATGACCGTCGGGATACCGGGTTTCTGCCTGGTCCCGGTTTTATCTCCCATGCCCGCCATACAGCAGAACTCTATGCCATTCGGGCAGCACATGAACAGGTTCGCATCATCATGAAAACCAGCACAATACTTCATATATATAAGAAGCAGACTTCTTATCGCCCGGAAGCAGGCTTCTTATCGCTTGGCAATTGGACAGAAAGCGCTTGCCCAGGCAGAGAAGCCGTTTTTTCGACAGACCCTAAAAAAACAACAGAAAAGTTTGGCGGTTCAAAATAAAGCTGTACCTTTGCACCCCGTAAGCGAAACACTGCTGATTGCCGTTATAGCTCAGTTGGTAGAGCAACGCATTCGTAACGCGTAGGTCGCCAGTTCAAGTCTGGCTAACGGCTCACCCAAAAGAAGGAGGTGCAACAACACCTCCTTTTTTCATTCCCCGCCGTCACGCAGCCCCCGTTATCGGGTACAAACCCTCCAAGCCTCTTTTTTTTCTTTCTGTCCAAAGTCTGATTATCCGCCGATTCTCCTTATCTTTGCCACATGGAAAAGAAAAAGAAAAGGAATCTTCTCGTTCTGGCTACAGGAATACTGCTCTTGGCAGCCATCGGTGCAGGCACGTTAGCCTATCTATGGTTTGGGCCCCAATTTCACCCGGACCGTACCGTTTATATTTATATAGATACAGACGATACTGTAGACTCCATATACAATAAGATAGAAACCCAGGCACCCCTCAACACCTTTGCCCGCACCGGTTTCCGCTGGATGGTACACTACCGCCATTATGAGCAGCACGTGCACACAGGACGTTACGCCATCCGACCGGGCGAAAGCATTTACCACGTATTGAGCCGCCTTCTCCGAGGCTACCAGGAACCTATGAACTTAGTGGTAGGCAGTGTACGCCAACTGGACAGGCTGGCACAACATATAGGGAGACAACTCATGACTGATTCAGCCGACATCGCCACACTATGGGCCGACAGTGCCCGCATGGCAGCGTGGGGATACAACCGCCAGACATTGCCGGCTTTGTTCATTCCTAATACATACGAAGTTTACTGGGACATGAGTGCCAAGGATTTCCTGCAACGCATGGTCAAAGAACACGAGCGGTTCTGGAACAAGGAACGGCGCGACAAGGCGCAAGCATTAGGCATGACACCGACAGAGATAGCCACGCTGGCCTCCATCGTTGAAGAAGAGACAAACGACAAGGCTGAAAAACCCATTGTAGCCGGCTTGTACATCAACCGCCTGCACCAAGGCATGCCACTGCAGGCCGATCCGACTGTGCGTTTTGCTGTAGGCGACTTTGGCAAACAGCGCATCACTTATGCCGATTTGTCCATCGAATCACCTTATAATACCTATCTGCATACCGGACTTCCTCCCGGCCCTATCCGCATCGCCACTCCCGAAGGCTTGGATGCAGTACTGAACTACACTCGTCATAACTATCTGTATATGTGCGCTAAAGAAGACTTCTCCGGTCGACATAACTTTGCATCCAACTATGGCGAGCATCTCCGGAACGCACGCCGCTACCAACAAGAACTGAACAAAAGAAAGATTTTCCGCTGAAAATGTCTGCAAAATATCGGCAAAAGACGTATATTTGCCGAAACATTGTTTCAACAACCATGATAAACCCTTCAATTGTATGAACAAACAACTCTTACTGGGAGATGAAGCTCTGGCTCAAGGTGCGCTCGATGCAGGCCTTTCCGGAGTATATGCCTATCCAGGTACTCCCTCTACTGAAATTACAGAATACATTCAGGCTGCTCCCGAACAGAAGGAGCGTGCCATACACAGCCGTTGGTCGGCCAATGAAAAGACTGCCATGGAAGCAGCTTTAGGTATGTCGTTTGCCGGCAAACGTGCGTTGGTGTGCATGAAACACGTGGGCATGAATGTAGCGGCCGACTGTTTTGTCAATGCCGGCATCACCGGTGTACGCGGCGGTCTGATAGTTGTAGCAGCCGATGACCCTGGCATGCACTCTTCACAAAACGAACAAGACAGCCGCTTTTATGGCGACTTTGCCCTCGTCCCCATCTTTGAGCCCAGCAACCAGCAAGAAGCCTACGACATGGCCTACCACGGGTTCGACTTCTCCGAACAGACTGGCGAACCGGTACTGATGCGCCTGGTTACTCGCCTGGCTCACTCACGGGCAGGTGTTGAACGTCTTGAGCCACAAGCTCCTCCTACGCTTGCCGCCGTAGAAGATGCCAGACAGTTCGTATTGCTCCCCGGCATTGCCCGCCGACGCTACCACGCATTGCTTGAAAAACAGGCAGACCTGCTCAAAGCTTCGGAAGAATCGCCTTACAACAGTTATGTGGATGGCAATGACAAAAGCGTGGGTATTGTTGCTTGTGGCATTGGCTATAACTACGTAATGGAAAATTATCCCGACGGTTGCCCGCATCCCATACTGAAAATCGGACAATATCCCCTGCCGCGCAAACAACTGATGAAAATAGCCACCGATTGTGATACACTGCTGGTGGTAGAAGACGGACAGCCTTTTGTTGAAAAGCAGCTAAAGGGTTATCTGGGAAATGCACTCCGCGTTAAAGGACGTACGGACGGCACCCTGCCTCCCGACGGCGAACTGACGCCCGACAACGTTGCCCGCGCATTGGGGCTGCACAATGAGCCTCTGTACCACGTTCCTTCTCTGGTAGAAATGCGCCCACCAGCCATGTGTGAAGGTTGCGGACACCGTGATATGTATACCATCCTGAACAAGGTGCTCCGTACTGACTTCCCCAGCCACCGCGTATTTGGCGACATCGGCTGCTACACACTGGGGGCAGGTGCTCCTTTCCACGCCCTGCACTCTACCGTAGACATGGGCGCGTCCATCACCATGGCCAAAGGAGCCGCCGATGCAGGCATCTATCCGGCCGTGGCAGTCATCGGCGACTCTACCTTCACACACTCTGGCATGACCGGGCTACTGGACTGCGTGAACGAACAAGCCGACGTGACCATCATCATTTCCGACAACGAGACAACTGCCATGACGGGCGGACAAGATTCGGCAGGCACCGGACGCCTGGAAAGCATCTGTGCCGGCATCGGCGTGGAACCGGAACACATCCGCGTAGTTGTTCCGCTGAAAAAGAACTACGAGGAAATGGAACAGATTCTTCGAGAAGAATTGGCTTACCACGGCGTATCGGTTATTATACCCCGCCGCGAGTGCATTCAGACATTAGCCCGTAAAAAACGTAATAAGTAAACAACAGCCATGAAGAAAGACATCATACTCTCCGGTGTGGGAGGACAAGGTATCCTCTCTATTGCCGCCGTCATCGGTCAAGCAGCCCTGAAAGGCGGTTTGTATATGAAACAGGCGGAAGTGCACGGCATGAGCCAGCGCGGTGGCGACGTACAGTCGAACTTGCGTATCAGCGACCGCCCCATAGCCTCCGACCTTATCCCCATAGGCAAATGCGACCTTATTATCTCGCTGGAACCCATGGAAGCCCTGCGCTACCTGCCTTATTTAAATGCAGACGGATGGCTGGTAACCAATGCCGTACCACTCATCAACATACCCAATTATCCGCCGGAAGAAGCTATCCGGAGGGAAATCGAACAAGTACCCCACCACATCATATTGGACGTAAACCAAGCTGCCCGCCAAATAGGGAGTCCGCGCGTAGCCAATATCATATTGCTGGGGGCTACCGTTCCCTTTCTTGGCATCAGTTACGAAAAAATGCAGGAAAGTATCTGCGACATTTTCCGACGCAAAGGAGATGCCATTGTGGAGATGAATCTGCGAGCATTGGAAGCGGGCAAAGAAATGGCTGAGAAAATGATATAAAAATACAACAATTCTTCATAACCATGAACGACAAATACTGGCAGGAAGAAATCGAGACTATGCCTCGTGAGGCGTTGCAGGCATTACAACTGCAACGCCTGAAAAAGACGATCAGCATCGCCTCGCATTCTCCTTATTACGGCAAAGTTTTCCGCGAAATCGGCATCACTGCCGATGACATTCATTCGCTGGCAGACATACGCAAGTTGCCCTTCACCACCAAAGCCGACATGCGAGCCAACTATCCTTTCGGACTGGTAGCGGGTAATATGCGCGAAGACGGGGTGCGTATTCATTCATCAAGCGGCACTACAGGTACTCCGACTGTCATCGTACACTCTCAGCATGACCTCGACTCTTGGGCCAACCTGGTGGCACGCTGCCTTTATATGGTAGGCATCCGCAAGACTGACGTATTTCAAAACAGTTCAGGATATGGTATGTTCACCGGCGGACTGGGTTTCCAATATGGTGCCGAAAGGCTGGGTGCCCTGACTGTTCCTGCCGCTGCCGGCAACAGCAAACGCCAGATAAAATTCATCATGGATTTTGGCACAACTGCCTTGCACGCCATTCCCAGCTACGCCATCCGTCTGGCAGAGGTATTTCAAGAAGAAGGCATTGACCCGGCTTCCACAACCTTGCGTACGCTGGTCATCGGTGCGGAACCTCACACTGACGAACAACGGCGCAAGATTGAACGCTTGCTGGGGGTCAAGGCTTACAATAGCTTCGGTATGACAGAAATGAACGGCCCGGGGGTGGCTTTTGAATGCCTTGAACAGAATGGCATGCACTTTTGGGAAGATTGTTACCTGGTAGAAATCATCGACCCCGATACGGGAGAGCCGGTACCCGACGGTGAAATCGGCGAACTGGTACTCACCACACTCGACCGCGAAATGATGCCCCTTATCCGATACCGCACCCGCGACCTGACCCGTATCCTACCCGGTACATGCCCCTGCGGACGTACCCACTTGCGCATTGACCGCATCAAAGGGCGTAGTGATGATATGTTCATTATCAAAGGGGTCAACATCTTCCCCATGCAGGTGGAAAAGATTCTGGTACAGTTCCCTCAACTGGGCAGCAATTATCTCATCACACTCGATACCATCCACAACCAAGACGAGATGATTGTACAAGTAGAATTAAGCGACCTTGTATCAGACAACTATCTGGAACTGGAAAGAATCCGCAAAGAAATCACCCGCCAGCTCAAAGACGAAATTCTGCTTACGCCCAAGCTGCAATTCGTCAACAAAGGTACCCTTCCGCAAAGCGAAGGCAAAGCTGTACGAGTACGGGATTTGCGCCACAACCGGTAATAAATGGAGTAGGAGGAAAACAAGATGGCTTTCTTCCTACTTCTATTTTCCGCTCCTTACAGAGGTGTACAAGAATAGAGATTATATCATTTGTCATCCCGAACATAACCGAGTGGTCTCAAGATTGGTTAAGTGAGATGTTTCGACTTCGCTTCACTCCGCTCATGCCGGGCACACAACCAACAAAAAGGACGGCCTTTCTTTACGAAAAACCGTCCTTTCTTTATAGAAAGCCGCACCGATGATGTGATGAAACTCCGAATGACATGGTTTGAGTGCTCGTCCTCTTTGTAATCCACCGACTCAAAGGTTACCCCGAAGGGCGTGGCCCGCCATTGAGAAGCGAAGCTTGTCTCGGTATTTCATAAAAATTGATGAGTTTCCCGATCCAATCAATGCGGCTATTTTTTCTACAGCAAATGTACAGAGTTTCTTTGAAAGAAACAAGAAAAACAGAAATATCTTTGTAATATTTCATATTTTATACCTCATTTTGGCTTTCAAGACTTCTGGCTGTCCCATTCTCCATAAAAAAAGAAGGAGGAAGCCTTTAATTGCTCCCTCCTCAAAACTTGTACAACGTTGTTTCTCTATCACGCAGCTTTAACCTTAGCTACAATAGCCTTGAAAGCTTCGGGATGGTTCATAGCCAAATCGGCCAGAACCTTGCGGTTGATTTCAATGCCGGCCTTGTGCAGAGCACCCATCAACTTGGAATAAGACATACCTTCCAAACGGGCAGCAGCGTTAATACGCTGAATCCACAAAGCGCGGAAGTTTCTTTTCTTATTCTTGCGGTCACGGAAAGCATAAGTCAGACCCTTTTCCCATGTATTCTTGGCTACGGTCCACACATTCTTTCTTGCACCGAAATAACCTCTGGTTAATTTCAGGATTTTCTTTCTTCTTGCTCTTGAAGCAACATGATTTACTGATCTTGGCATAGTTTTACTTGTTTTTGAATGTTAGCGCCGTTGCTCGCGCAGCGGTCTTACGGCTAATGCATTCGGTTAATAACTTAAATACTTTTGAAATACGCTTTTATCTCATTACTAAGAGCTCCTTCACCTGACGGATATTTGCCGTATCTACCAGAGTGGAATGACACAGATTTCTTTTCTGCTTCTTCGTCTTCTTAGTCAGAATGTGACTGTGAAAAGCGTGCTTTCTCTTGATTTTACCCGTTCCGGTAAGAGTAAATCTCTTTTTGGCACCGGAGTTAGTCTTGATCTTTGGCATCTTACTTGTTTTTTAATTATTAAACTATATGGCAACGCACTATACCCGCGTTACACACTTTCTTGTCCTTACTTATTCTTCTGCTTCCAAATCATCATCAGCGATAGCTTCGGCTTTATCGGGAGCAGACGTTTTACCGGCATTTGTTTTTTTAGCCACCCCCTTTTTGGGAGACAATTGGATGGTCATCCGTTTCCCTTCCAAGAGCGGCATTTGGTCAACCTTAGCATAATCTTCCAGATCGTTGGCAAAACGCAGGAGCAAGACTTCACCCTGTTCCTTGAACAAGATAGACCGACCTTTGAAAAAAACGTAGGCTCTTACTTTATCCCCATCTTCAAGGAAACCTTTGGCATGCTTCAGCTTGAAGTTGTAATCGTGATCATCCGTCTGAGGTCCGAAACGAATCTCCTTGACGTTCACCTTCACCTGTTTCGCTTTTTGCTCTTTCTGGCGCTTCTTCAGCTGGTAAAGAAATTTAGAGTAATCAATAATACGACACACAGGAGGTTGTGCATTAGGAGAAATCTCTACAAGATCCGCTTCATGTTCTTCAGCCAATTTCAAAGCTTGTGCAATCGGATACACTTTCGATTCCACTTCATCGCCCACAATGCGGACTTCTTTGGCACGGATTTGTTCATTAATCCGGTGTTGCCCTTTTAATTTGTCATTCTTCATTAAATACGTTCGCTTCCGCTTTCCTTATTTTTTATTACTCTTAAAATTGCTCTTTACTCTAATTTTAACCCATGTAAAGGCATTTCCTCGACAAGAACGTGCCTTTCCGAGGAGGATACCTTTACAATTGGGCGCAAAGTTACCACTTATTTATCATATTCTGAACTTCTTCGTGAATTTTTTTCGCAAAATCCTCCACTTTCATCGTTCCCTGGTCGCCTTCTCCTTGCTTGCGCACGGCTATTTCACCATTTTCAGCTTCTTTTTCACCTACCACCAGCATATAGGGGATGCGTTTCATCTCGTTGTCACGAATTTTGCGTCCTATCTTCTCGTTACGTTCATCCACCACAGCGCGAATATCATACTGCTTCAGAATCTGCTTCACCTCATTGGCATAGCCGTTAAACTTCTCACTAATGGGCAGGATAGCTACCTGATCGGGAGTAAGCCACAGAGGGAACTTGCCGGCAGTATGCTCTATGAGCACGGCCACAAAACGCTCCATAGATCCGAAGGGAGCACGGTGAATCATCACCGGACGGTGCTTCTGGTTGTCGGCACCCGTATATTCCAGTTCGAAGCGTTCTGGCAGGTTATAATCCACCTGAATGGTACCCAATTGCCAACGGCGGCCAATAGCGTCTTTCACCATGAAGTCCAGTTTAGGACCATAGAAAGCCGCCTCGCCATATTCTATCTTGGCTTTCAATCCTTTTTCGGCACAAGCCTCTACAATAGCCTGCTCTGCCTTTTCCCAATTCTCATCACTACCGATATACTTCTCACGGTTCTCCTTGTCGCGCAAAGAAATCTGAGCCTCAAAGTTCTCGAAATTCATAGAGCGGAAGACAATTGAGATAATATCCATCACACGCAGGAATTCTTCCTTCACCTGGTCAGGACGGCAGAAGATATGGGCATCGTCTTGCGTAAAGCTGCGCACACGGGTCAATCCATGCAACTCACCGCTCTGTTCATAACGGCAGACCGTACCGAATTCTGCTATACGCAAAGGCAGATCTTTGTAAGAACGGGGAGAGTTCTTGTAGATCATACAATGGTGCGGGCAGTTCATCGGTTTCAGGAAATACTCTTCTCCTTCTTCCGGTGTATGAATAGGCTGGAAAGAATCTTTACCATATTTAGCATAATGCCCTGAAGTGATATACAGCAGTTTGTTGCCGATAGGCGGACAAATCACCTCCTGGTAGTCATAGCGGGCCTGAATGCGACGCAGGAACTCCTGCAAACGGAGACGCACGGCAGCGCCTTTCGGCAACCACATGGGCAGTCCCTTGCCCACCGTATCAGAGAACATGAAGAGGTCCATCTCCTTGCCTATCTTGCGATGGTCACGTTTCTTGGCTTCTTCCAGCAAAACGAGGTATTCATCAAGCATTTTTTTCTTAGGGAAGGTGATGCCATAGATACGGGTCATCATCTTGCGGTCTTCCTGTCCGCGCCAGTAGGCACCGGCCACCGAAGTCAGTTTAATGGCCTTAATAGGAGCCGTAGTCATGAGGTGCGGTCCACGGCAGAGGTCTGTAAAGGCTCCCTGGGTATAAGTAGTGATATGTCCGTCTTCCAGTTCGGAAATCAATTCACATTTATAAGTTTCCCCACGTTCGCCGAACATTTTCAGGGCATCGGCTTTGGAGATGTCTGTCCTGACCACCGGTTCTTTCCTGGCAGCCAATTCCATCATTTTCTTTTCAATGGCCGGCAAGTCACTTTCTTTAATCGGTGTCTCTCCCGGATCTACATCATAATAGAAACCGTTTTCGATGGCAGGACCGATACCGAACTGGATACCGGGATACAGTTCCTGCAAAGCTTCAGCCAGCAAGTGGGCACTGGTATGCCAGAAAGTGTGCTTGCCCTGCTCGTCTTCCCATTTATAGAGCACCACATTGGCATCGCTCATAATGGGACGTCCTAAATCATAAGTTTCTCCATTCACGCCACAAGACAATACTTCTTGTGCCAACCGGGGGCTGATGCTTTCTGCAATCTGCAACCCCGTCACTCCTTCGTTATACTCACGAACGGAGCCGTCAGGAAATGTAATTTTTATCATAATTATTATAGATGTTTCTCTTACAGCACGCAAAAATAATTAATTATTTGCGGATATTCTATTTTTAACACACCTTTCCGTCCGATTTTGTCATTTTAGCACTTCATGTACAAAAGAATACTGCCCGGTTTACTCCGGAAGTTCAGTAAAACGTTTGATGATGTTATAAGCATTGACGATGCCCAATTCGCCAGCCTTACTTAAATCGGCTATACCGTCCTTGTTGTTACCCAAAAAGATACGGGTCAATCCGCGGTTGAAATAAGCCTCGGCAAATCCCGGATTCAGTTCGATGGCCTTGTCGTAATCGGCCAAAGCAGCCCGGTAATCTTTCAGCATGGAAAGGACATTGCCCCGATTATAATAGGCATATACGAAATCGGGAGCCAGACGGATGACATTGTCCAAGTCTTTCTTCACAATCTCATAATCCATAGCTGTTACTGCAGGCGCGTCATTCTCTGCAACATGCTGACCGGCGCCTTCCCGCATCGCCCCTTCTGCCTTCCTATAATCCAGTTCCTTATAACGAACCAAAGCCCGCATAAAGTAAGCCGGGAAGAAATTGCCATCCAACAGAATACTCTGGGTAAAATCATCAATAGAGCTGTCAAAATCCTGCACCAGATAGAAATCCAGTCCGCGCATAAAACGTTTCTGTGCATTGGTCGGATCTTGCACAATAGCTGCCGTATGAGAATCAATCAAAGCGAAATGAAGACGCACCTGCTCTTCCGTCAGCGGCGCTTCCATATTAGTGATACGCAGCGGTTTCGGGAAGCCCTTCGTATTGTTCAGTTCGTCAATATAGCGGTAATAATTCACTGTATGTTTCACATCGCTGACCTTCTCATAATATGTCAGTGCATACATGGGTTCCAGTTTGATAACTACATTACGATTCTGCACCCTACCTCGATAGTCACTTGTATAGTGCTGGTCCATCTCCGAATCGTCTGCTATCACAATCTTACGGTAATTATGGATATTCCGATCAGACTTCTTACGGGTTTTCCCTTCGTTTTCCTCATTGTCGCCAGAGGCTCCGTCATTGTCAGCCAAATCCTTATCGCTACCTTGAGATGCAGCCTTATTACCCTGATTGTTACGACGGTCTATCTGCATTTGCATCAGTTTGAACTCATCCTGTTCAGCTCCTTTCAAGTCACCTGTTCTCCTACGTGCCTCGGCCCGATAATAATAACCGGTAGTGAAATTGGGATATTCGGCAATCACCTTTGAATAATCGCTGATGGCCCCCTGGTAGTCACCTGTCTGTGCCCTCAACAAACCACGGTTGAAAGCCGCCATCATATTGTCCGGCTCCATTTCGAGCACAAAGTCAAAATCCTCAATGGCACGGTTGTCATCCCCCACCTGAGCCCGCAACAGTCCACGGTTATAATGACCTAAAAAGTTATTAGGATCAATGTCAAGCGCCAGGTCATAATCGCGCATAGCTCCTCTCAAATTATTCTGGTGGAAACGTGCCAAGGCCCGGTTGATATAATAGCCCGCATTCCGCGCACTTAGATGAATAGCCTGGTCCAAGTCCGATTCTGCTTCTTTATATTTCCCCTGCGCCAACCTCACTATGGCACGGGCTCCCCAACCGCTTGCGTCATACTTTTCCAATTCAATGGCCTTATCAAAATACTGCAACGCCTGCACAGTATCCTTCTGGTTCAACTCAACTTCTCCAAACATCAGATAAGCAGGCATATAGCGAGGAGAGATTTTCAACAGCTTACTCAAATCTTCCTTGGCCGAGGCATAATCTTTCTTCTGGATGTGACATAAAGACAGGTTATGCCACAGAACCAGGTTTTCCGGATCATACTTCAAAGCCGTTTTGTAATCGTCTATAGCTCCGTCAAAATTACTCTGACGGATACGTGCCAAGCCCCTCACCTGATAAGCCCCCACCACAAAGGGATTGCGCGTCAGAGCTTCCGAGCAATCAGCCTCGGCACCCTGGTAATCATCCAGGCTGATTTTGGCCAGTCCACGGAAAAAATAGGGTTCAAACAGATAAGGCTTTGCATTGATGACCTGGTTAAAATATTGGATAGAAAGCACATAGTCTTCAAAATAGAGTGCATTCCGGGCAATAGTCATCATGCGTTCCGTATTGATTTGTGCATACAGCAAGGTAGGCAACAGCAAAAAAGCCGTCAGTATTTTCTTGATCATTGTTATCATAAACGCTTGAAACGGAACAAAAATAGCGTTTTTCCTGCCATCGAGCAGGATAAATGGAGTAGTTTTTGTATTTTTTGTGCCTTTTTACTGATTGTGAATGCCGGTCTGCCGATATTGTCAACCGACAGACACCTGCATTTACTTATGGTGCACAGTCTTCACCTTGTAGGTGCAGTGTGCTTTCCCCTTCAGCAAGGCGCTCAGTTTACCTTTAATCATCTGTTTGCGAAGAGGAGAAAGATGGTCAATAAACATTTTACCCTCCAGATGGTCAAATTCATGCTGCATCACGCGGGCCAGATACCCCTCAACCACTTCTTCGTGGGGATTCAGCTCTTCATCCAAATACTTCACCCGGATTTTACTGCCACGTTTCACCGTTTCGTGAATGCCCGGCAAGCTCAGACAGCCTTCTTCCATCGGGACTTCTTCGCCCCCCACTTCTAGGATATGAGCGTTAATGTAAGCCTTGCGAAAGCCCTTATATTCTGGAAAATCCTCCGAAAGTACGTCCAAGTTGACGACAACGACACGGATAGGCAAACCTATCTGAGGAGCAGCCAGTCCCACGCCATCGGCCTTGTCCATCGTCTCAAACATATTTTCAATCAATTCCTTCAAGTTCGGATAGGCCGGGTCAATGTCTTCGGCCACTTTACGCAACACAGGTTGCCCATACACATAAATAGGTAAAACCATACTCTTTGAAATTTAAAGTTAAAAAAAATCAGAAAGACAAGCGCTTACTTTCCAGGTAAGTCTGCAGAATGATAGTCGCACTAATCTCGTCCACCAGTGCCTTGTTCCGTCTTGCCTTTTTCTTCAACCCGCCGTCAAGCATCGTCTGATGTGCCAACATAGAAGTAAAACGCTCATCCGCATACTCTACTGGAACATGTGGCAAATGTTTTTTCAACGAGCGAACAAAAGGTTCGATATATTTCATATTTTCAGAGTACTCATTGTTCATCTGTTTAGGAAGCCCCACCAGAATACGCTCAACCGGTTCTTTGGCCACGTAGTCCACAAGAAACGACAACAATTCATGGGTCGGCACCGTTGTCAGCCCATTGGCAATCAGCTGCAAAGTGTCGGTCACCGCAATACCTGAACGCTTGCGTCCGTAATCTATGGCTACGATTCTGCTCATAACGGCGGCAAAAATACAAATAAAAAAGGGAACAACCTTAGGGACACATCTAAAAATTCTATCGCTGTCGTAGGGTTATAAAACAAGACCAACCACGCTCCCCATGAATGTCCCACTAAGACAGCAGGCAAACAGACTTCCGTAACCATGCCGGGCATACAAAAAATCCCCTCCCCGTTCATCACGGGGAAGGGACCTGTAAAGACGGCGGCTACCTACTCTCCCACTGTTACGCAGTACCATCGGCGCGGTCGGGCTTAACTTCTCTGTTCG
>NZ_NFJV01000042.1 GCF_002160055.1 Mediterranea sp. An20 | reverse complement strand
GAGTTGGAAACCATGTTCGACAAGTGGCTGTTTGTGCTCCGCAACCTTTCCCGCCTGATGGAACGTCCCGTCGCCTTGCAGGAACGCGTGTTCACCCGTTTGTTTGAAGCGGCAGAGATAGCTCGTTTCAGCCGTCCGGACCTGGTGGCGTATGAGGATAGCCTGAAAGCATACCGCGACTGGTACAGTGTGATGAAGACAGCGGAAGACAAGGGGCATGCAAAGGGGGTGGCAGAAGGCCATGCGGAAGGTCTTGAAGAAGGTCTTGAAAAGGGGCGTGAAGAGGAACGTTTGAGTATCGCCCGGATGATGAAGTCGCAAGGTATTTCTCCGGAGGACATAGCCTTGTTTACGAAATTAAGTCTGGATGAGATAAACAGACTTGGGTTATAAATTAGAAATGACAGTAAGATTCGGAACGCAGAGACGCAAAGCATCCCCATGATAATCCTGAAGAAACTGCCTTTTGTCGATACCCTGGCTTCCATGCAGGAGTTGGCAGAGTTGGACACTCTGGCAAACCTGAAGAAACATCTGGCTGCGCTCCACAGTTGGGTCCCCTCCGGCTACCGCAAAGCGGACTACGTTCTGGTAATCCATGTCGGGTTTACCACGGAACCCATGAGGCTGTATCATGCGTTGCCTGCCCGGGAACGGAAAGCCGTTATGACCCTGATGGGCATGAAAGCCGATGAGTACCTCACCTGGTCCCTGAAGGAAGACGAGGAATTGGTGATGCAGACCCTCCACTTGGTTATTTCCTACGAAGACGGCAACCGTTGTCGCCTCTATATGCCCGATTGTATCCGCCGGGAACTGGTGCGGGCACAGAAAGCTGAATTCATGCAGTTGCTCAACAGAATGACGGGGGTGAAATAAGGGCACTTTTCAAAAGTAATTTTTATCTAACTCAGTTTAGGGGTACTATTGTTAGCGTCCTTACAAAGGGTATGCCCTGAATTGAGTGTTTACTTAAGTAAGTGGCGTAAATTAAATGATACCAACACACAAAGGTACGGAAACACAGTGTTTTTGCTTTCTTGTCCACAACTCACAGAGTTAATTGTCTTTCCGTGTGCGGCGAAGCCGCGGACTCTGTGGTCTCCCCCTCGTTATTTTTCCGACAGACAGTTACGGAACTTTGTGTCTCTGTGTTTGATATAAACTAAATCTAACAGATTACTTAATTGCGTAACAATCATATTTGTGTATGAGTTTAGATTCTTTTGAGTTCTTGCTTTTCTTGCCCTTAGTATTTTTTCTTTATTGGGCTATTCCGAAAAAATATGTGAGCGTGAAGAATTTGTACCTGATCATTGTCAGTTACTTGTTCTATGGCTTTGCCGACTGGCGTTTTTGTTTACTTCTTTTTGGAATCAGTGCTGTTACTTATTTTTCAGGAAAATATATTTACAAAATAGGGGGGGGTAAAAAGAGGTCTCGTTGGATTCTGATATTTAATATTACGTTCTGCTTACTTGTTTTGTGTATATTCAAATATCTGAATTTTTTTGCAGAACAATTTGCAGGTCTTTTAGGAAGCGAGTCACATTTATTTAAGACCTTATTGTTGCCAGTCGGTCTCAGCTTTTATGTGTTTATGGCTATTAGTTATACAATTGATATGTATAGGGGAGCTGTCACTGTGCGGCATACGTTCGTTGATTTTTTTGCCTATATCAGTTTCTTTCCTCATTTACTAGCTGGACCGATAGACAGAGGTAGAGAGATAATTCCACAACTTCAAAAGGGCCGTTCGTTTTCGTATGACATGGCAGCGGACGGAATGCGACAGATATTGTGTGGCCTGTTCAAGAAGTTGGTAATTGCAGATAATATTGGCCTATCGGTAGATGCGGTATGGGGTACATATAGTCAGCATCATTCAATAGTCCTGGCAGTTACAGCTATATTCTATTCTATTCAGATTTATGCTGATTTCTCAGGATACTCTGATATGGCAATTGGTGTCGGAAAACTTTTCGGCATACGTTTAAGACAAAATTTCTCTTATCCTTATTTTTCAAGAAATATCTCTGAGTTTTGGCGTGGATGGCATCAGTCGTTGACATCTTGGTTTACAGAATATTTGTATATTCCGCTGGGAGGAAACAGAAAAGGGAAACTTCGTACAATCTTAAACACGCTCATTGTTTTTACTTTATGTGGTTTTTGGCATGGAGCCAACTGGACTTTTGTCTTTTGGGGATTAGTAAACGGTTTGCTGTTTATACCTTTGTTGGTATTCAGCCACTTAAAGACCCAATGGAAAAATAAACCTTTGCAATGGGATATGTCAAATATTATGGCCGTTCTTGTTACTTTTCTGTGTGTGACGTTTTGCTGGATATTCTTTAGAGCCCCGTCTATGTCCGAAGCCGTAGGCTATATTCATTGTCTGTTTAGTAATTGGCTCACTCCTTTTACTCTTGCTCCTCTGACGGAAAGCTATTTCACACCTCTTTTTTTCCTGTTGGTAGGTATATGTATGGTAGTGGAGTGGCGTTCACGTTTACGGGAGTTTCCACTTGCTGGGTTGGCTGACAAACCTCAATGGATAAGATGGACGGTTTACCTTTCGCTTATCCTACTGATTTTCTGCTACAGGACGACGGCGGGTACGTTTATCTATCAAAATTTTTGACCAATGAAGAAATTTGTAAAGCATATAGCGGTGATCATCGTGTTGGTCACTGCAGTTTTGAGTATATTGTTTGTCATCAACAAATATTGGCTGCTAGCGGATAATTATCTGATGGAATTTCCTGTAAAAAGAAAAATGTTAGAGCAGAAAGAATCTCCTCGGATTATCTTTCAGGGTGGAAGCAATGTAGCGTTTGGCATAGATTCCAAGACAATTTCGGATAGTCTTCATCTGCCTGTCGTCAATTCCGGACTACATGCTGGTTTGGGATTGAAATATATTATGGACAGTTCTTTTTCCTTGTATAGAAAAGATGATGTGTTAGTAATCATGCCAGAATATGAACATTTCTTTGGGAAGGGGGCCTATGGGGAAGAAATCACGTTAGGTTATCTTCCCTATATTGGAACCTTGTCCGATTTCCGTAATTTGAATTACTGTCAGTTTGCTGTCGTCAGCAAAGGTTTTGTTCAAATGACACTCCGGAATATTTTGGATGCTTGCAAAGGTAAATCTGTCACCGAGGATAAATTTGTTTATTCCAAATCGGGATTTAATGAATGGGGTGATGAAATTTCACATTGGTATAAAAAGAGAGACATAGAACCGGCAGTTGAGTCCCCCTTGCCTGAGTTGAACACTGCATATATTGATTATTTTGCCACGCAAATAGCGGAACTTAGAAAGCGGGGAGTGAATATAGTGCTACTTCCTCCAGCCACATCTGCTGCTAATGTAAAAATGAATCAAAATAAATTGGAAGAATTAACTGCCATGTTTTCTTTAAAGAACATTCCTTTTTCTGCGCCTTGTAACCTCTTCGGTTATGATTCCACTTACATATATAACACTTTGTATCATCTGAATAAATCGGGCGTTAGTGTAAATACCGACCATGTGATTTCGGCTCTTAAGAAGCTGAATTGAAGGTTGGATACCTGTTATTTAAGTTTCTATATTACAATGATTACTACTCAAAGAAGCAGTAGAGCGGTAAAGAATGTGTTTGCTTCTATGTTTTTTAGAGGAGGCTCAATCCTTATATCTTTATTGCTGGTACCCTTGACACTTTCTTATTTGAATCAGTATGAATATGGGATATGGTTGACGCTAAGTTCTGTCTTGACTTGGGTTTATGTTTTGGACATTGGCTTAGGTAATGGTTTGCGGAATAAATTGTCGGAGGCTTTGGCGCTGGATGATAAAGCTTTAGCAAAAACCTATGTCAGTACTACATTCTTTGCTTTGTTGTTCATTATCATCGGTATTTATCTGTTATTTGCTATTTTGCAACATTGGTTGGACTGGAGTGCTATCCTGAATGTTGATCCTTCAAAAGTCAGTGATCTGAATTCTATTGTAAACATAGTGTTCGCTTTCTTTTGCTGTAACTTTGTTTTTAAGATTGTCGGCAATATTTACATGGCTTATCAACTGTCTGCCATCAATGACCTGTTTACCTTGTTGGGGAATTTATTGTCTATTGTTCTGATTTATTTGTGTACTATTTGGACATCAGGATCTTTGGCTAAAGTCGCTTACATCTTTTCCGGTGCTCCGGTTGTAGTGCTTCTGATAGCCTTTCCTGTCACATTCTTAAGGTATAAGGAAATAGCCCCTTCCTTTTCTTTTGTCCGACTTAAATACCTAAAAGAACTGATGTCATTGGGTGGGCAATTTTTTATCATACAGATTGCTTGCATTATCTTGTTTATGACTTCCAATTTGATTATTTCCAGGTTGTTCGGTCCGGAGGAAGTCACTCCTTATAATATAGCCTTCAAATATTTCTCTTTGGTGACCATAGGCTTTACCATTATCGTTACTCCTATCTGGTCTGCCATTACTGAAGCCTATACCTTGGGCGATATGGCCTGGATACGTAATATTACAAAGAAATTATTGTGGATATGGTTGGCATCTGTCGGTATCACACTTATCATGCTTTTGTGTGCGTCTCCTATTTATACATGGTGGGTGGGAGAGGAGATTGAGATTCCTTTCACGCTCTCATTGATATGTGGAATCTATGTCTGCATTTCCAATTGGAATAACGTGTTTTCTTATATTATTAACGGTATCGGGAAAATCCGGCTTCAATTGTATTCTTCAGTAATCGCCAGCTTATTGTTTATCCCTTTGGCTTTGATTTTAGGTAGGACATGGGGGATTCCCGGGGTAGTGGGGGCGATGTGCGTGTGTTTGTTGTTTAGTACCGTGCTTTTGCCGGTACAGTTTGTTTACATAATCAAGAATATACATTCAAAAATTTTTAATAATTGAAATTCTACCTCAGATGAAAATACTGGTATTAGGTGCAGGTGTCACAGGTTTGACAATGGGACATTTGTTGCATAGAACACATGATGTAACAATTCTGGAGAAAGAGTCTTTTATTGGTGGCTTGGCAAGAACTAAGCAAGTGAATGGAATCACTTATCACTTGACAGGTGGACATTGTTTTAATTCAAAATATGAAGATGTTATGTCTTTCGTATTCGGTTTGCTCCCTAAAGAGAAGTGGCATTTGGTCAAAAGGACATCTGCTATCAATTTAGGAAAATATGAGGTGTCTTATCCCATAGAATACTCTGTCCGTCAAATATATCAGAATGATGCGGATTTAGCGTTTGCTGTTACTAAAGAATTCCTTTCGGTGAGTGATGATGGTAACTACTCTGATTTGGAGCAGTGGTTCCGGAAAAAATTCGGTAATGCGCTATGTGATTTGTATTTTATTCCTTATAACACTAAGATATGGGGGCGCAAACCTTGTGAGATGGATTACAAGTGGGTACAAGACAAATTGCCAATTCCCGATAAGGTGTCTTTTTTCCAAAGCCTGATGGATTATCGTTCTGATACGATGCCACATTCCAGATTCTATTATCCCAATACTAATGACCAGTCATCTTTGTTTGAAGCATTGGCAGATGGGTTGAATATTGTTTGTAATGAAAAAGTTTCTTCCATAAAGAAAGAAAACAATCAATGGGTGGTAAATAATACATATATGGCAGATGTGCTTATAAGCACATTACCTTTGAATGAATTGCCCAACTACATAAAAGATGTGCCCGAAACCGTGTTGCACTCTACTCGGAAGTTAAAATACAATAAAGTATCCAATGTATTGTGGGAGAGCATTCCGACAGAAAAGACCTGGACCTACCAGCCTCTACCTGATTCTATATTCCATCGATATATTCATATCGGTAATTTCTTTCTTCCGCAAAAGAATTATACCATTACGGAATGTATTGGAGAAAAGAGTTTTGAGGAAATGGTGGCATGTGGAAGGAAGGATCCGTTCTTAGTACGTCCGTTAGATTATCATATATCAGACCATGCTTATGTCGTATTTGATGAAAATAGAGAAAGTTCCGTTAGTCATATCCAGAAATATTTGGAGTCTATAGGACTTTATTCAATAGGTCGTTTCGGACAATGGGAATACTTTAATATGGATGTTTGCATGAAACAGTGTCTGAATCTTTATGAAAATCTAAAAAGAATATGATTGCATTTTTAATTAATGAATTGAATGTTCGTGGTGGTACCCATAAACAATTCTTGAAATTGCTGGAATATGCCCAGCAGGAAGAAGTTGAGTTTTGTATCATAACACGTGAATTAGATTTGTCCAAGACTTATCCAGGTTTTGTAGCATTTAAAGATAGGATCCGTTTATTTCCTTGCGAACCTTCTTCATCTTTATGGGGAAAATTTCTTCGTCTTTGGCGGGGCATAAAAAAAATGAAAAATCTGTTGCATGGCGTAGATATTGTGAATATACATGATTGTGGGTTTGAGAATTATTTCCCGGCTTTCTCCGGTAAAAAAGTATATTGGCAGATAAATGATTTACCCTCCTTTTTCCATGTGGGGGTTGCTTCTGGTAAGAAACTTAATATTAAGGAAAAGCTCCATCGGAAATATTTATTGTCTTGGGCGCATGTGGTAACAGAGTTTACAGTAAATGTAAGTAAGAATGCTGAACGTGTAAAAAAATGTTTTGGAAGGGAAGCAAGAGTTTTCTATTGCGGTATAGAGCCTTTGTCTATACATAGAAATATGGAAGATTCCTTAGAACGTTTTCGGAATGGTAAGATCAATTTGCTGTCATCCGGTGTGTTTTTTCCCTACCGGAATTATGAAACTCAATTGGAAGTAGTACAAAGATTACTGTCTCTGCATTTGGATGTCCATCTAAAGATTATCGGTTCTACCGAATTGGATAAGAACTATGCCGCTAAAATCCAGAATTTGATTCAACAAAAGAATTTACAACCGAATGTAACCATTTGTGGACAAGTTGATGAAAATGAATTTAATAAGTTGCATGCCTCCTCTGATATGTTCTTGTTTATAAATGTGGATCAGAGCTGGGGGCTGGCAGTATTTGAGGCAATGAGCTGTGGACTGCCTGTGATTGTAAGTAAAAGTGTGGGAGCTACCGAGATATTAACAGACGGAGTTAATTCCATCTTTGTGGATCCTTTTGATAGCGCTGAAATTGTTGATAAGATTTGTGTATTGATGCAGGATGAGCAAGCATACAGCAAGCTTTCTAATACTTCCAAAAATTTTTGGCATGCCTATACTTGGGACAAAGCTTACTGTTCCAAAATGTTGAATCTCATGATAGGTGAAAAATCAAAATATAATTTTAAATAGTGCTCAAGATACGATGATCAAAAAAACTCTATCAGCTCATAAACGGGTGTTTGTTTCCGGCTGCTACGACATGCTTCATAGCGGTCATGTAGCCTTTTTCAAAGAAGCTTCGCAATACGGTGACTTATATGTTGGCATCGGATCGGATGCTACCATTGAGCAATTGAAGAAACGTAAAACAGTTTATTCTGAGCGCGAACGATTGTATATGGTAAAAGCCATTCGGTATGTGACGGATGCCTTTATAAATCCAGGTTCCGGACTGATGGATTTCGTTGAAACCGTTGAGCGGGTAAAACCGGATATTTTCGTGGTTAACGGCGATGGAGGTTCGGAGGAAAAAAGGATTTTCTGCCGGCAACACGGCATTGAATACATTGAACTGGAGCGTGTGCCGGAAGCTGGTTTGCAAGCCCGTTCCACTACTGATTTGCGTAAGATTGATTCGCATCTTCCTTATCGTATAGACCTCGCCGGAACTTGGATTGACCAGCCCTACGTTTCCTGCTATGGTGCCGGGTGGGCAATAACCATATCCATAGAGCCTACGATTGATTTTATGGAACGTGCCGGTATGTCAACCTCTACCCGCAATGCGGCACGTAAGATATGGCCCTACGAACTGCCTGCCTACAATGAAGAAATGTTGGCCAAGTTACTGTTTTGTTTTGAGAATGATCCGGAACGTGAAGGGCATATTTCAGGAGCACAGGATGCCATCGGCATCTGCATGTCCGGGTTGTGTCGGCATTATTATGACAACCGCTATTGGCCGTCGCGCATAGAAACTTGCCATGATGAAGAAATCCTGTCTTGGCTGGAAAGCCATTTGTGTTTAGTTCCTATGTTCCCGCGCCGTCCGGGCACATCTGTCGTGGAAGGGAAAGATATTACAACGGAAAAGGTAAAGGTATTGACCGAAGCGGCAGATAGTTGTTGGAATGCCATACTAACCAAAGACCTTATGGCTTTCGCCGAAGCATACCGTGCGTCATTTGAAGCACAGATTGCCATGTTTCCAGCCATGATGGCAGAAGGCGTTCAAGATTACATTGACACTTGGCGTCATCATGCCTTGGCTTGGAAGATGACAGGTGCCGGAGGTGGTGGTTATCTGGCTTTAGTGGTAGCTTCAGTACCTGAAGGTGCGATACCCATCAAGATAAGAAGATATAATGACTGAATTTATAGACTGATAAGTAACTAATGCAATCAGGAATAGGTATCTAACATATTTTAGTTAGTTTCGCTAAAGCACCATATATTTACTTTAGAAAACCAACTCCTGATTCTTATAACTAGTAATTCTTTTTTATGGACAATATCGCATTAATCACCGGCATTACGGGCCAGGATGGTTCTTATTTGGCAGAGTTTTTATTAGAGAAAGGTTATGAGGTGCATGGGACAATCCGTCGTTCGTCCGTGGATTACCGTGAACGGATTGCCCATCTGGAAGGTCGCCCGCATTTTCATCTGCATTATGCAGATTTGGGAGATTCCATGAGTATCCTTCAAGTTGTCAGGAAGGTGAAGCCAACCGAGGTGTATAATTTGGCGGCACAAAGTCATGTGCAGGTATCTTTTGATTCTCCGGAGTTTACGGCAGATGTGGATGCCACGGGAGTGCTCCGCGTGTTGGAAGCTGTGCGGCAGTGCGGTTTGGCGGATACGTGCCGCATATACCAGGCTTCTACTTCTGAATTGTACGGCAAGGTGGAAGAAGTTCCTCAGAATGAGAATACTCCTTTTCATCCTTACAGTCCTTATGCAGTAGCCAAACTTTATGGGTATTGGATTGTAAAAGAGTATAGGGAAGCATATAATATGTTTTGTTGCTCCGGCATATTGTTTAACCATGAATCGGAGCGGCGTGGGGAAACTTTCGTTACCCGCAAAATAACTTTGGCTGCCGCCCGTATCGCCCAAGGCAAACAGGAAAAATTGCTGCTGGGTAATCTTTCTTCCTTGCGTGATTGGGGATATGCCAAGGACTATGTGGAGTGTATGTGGCTTATTTTGCAGAATGACCAGCCGGAAGATTTTGTAATCGCTACAGGAGAGCAGCACAGTGTCCGCGAGTTTTGTTACTATGCTTTCAAGCGTGCCGGTATCAAGTTGGAATTCCGTGGTGAAGGCTTGGATGAAAAGGGGTATGACATGGCAACGGGCAAGTGCCTGGTAGAAGTCAGTGAGGACTTTTACCGTCCCACCGATGTGGTGAATTTGTGGGGAGATCCGACCAAGGCTAAGGCAAAATTGGGCTGGAATCCTACCAAGACAAGTTTTCAAGAACTGGTTAATATCATGGTTGATTCGGATATGGCCAAAGTGGCTGTGGAACGTCACAGCGAAAAAGTTAGAATGAATCTGGAGGAATATCTGGAAAAAGGTATTGTAAAATAATTTTGGGATGGAGAAGAATTCAAAAATATATGTGGCAGGACACCGGGGGATGGTGGGGTCTGCCATCGTGCGCGAGCTGCAAAGGCAAGGATATAACAATATCCTTATGCGTACACACAAAGAGTTGGATTTGACCCGTCAGAAAGAGGTAGATGATTTCTTTTCGGAAGAGAAGCCTGAATATGTCTTTCTGGCTGCAGCCAAAGTCGGAGGCATCATGGCCAACCAGTCCGCGCCGGCAGATTTCATGTACGAGAACATGGTGCTTGAAATGAATGTTATTCATGCGGCTTGGAAGAATGGCTGCAAGAAACTTGAATTCCTGGGTTCGTCCTGCATTTATCCTCGAATGGCTCCCCAACCTATGCCGGAAAGTTGTCTGCTGACATCGGCGTTGGAAAAGACCAACGAGGCATACGCGTTGGCTAAGATAAGCGGTCTGAAATATTGTGAGTACCTGAACAGGCAATATGGTACGGATTATATTTCGGTGATGCCGACTAATCTATATGGTCCGAATGATAATTATCATCCGGACCACAGCCATGTGCTTCCGGCGTTTATCCGTCGTTTCCATGAAGCTAAGATGAATGGTGCAGAAAGTGTAACCTGTTGGGGAGATGGCAGTCCGTTGAGGGAGTTTCTGTATGTGGATGATTTGGCCAACCTGTGTGTGTTTCTGATGAATCATTACAGCGGCAATGAGACGGTAAATGCAGGTACGGGGCATGAATTGTCCATAAAAGAACTGGCAGAACTGGTTGCTGAAGTGGTCGGCTATACGGGTCATATCTTATGGGATACGACCCGTCCGAATGGTACCCCCCGTAAGCTGTTGGATGTCAACAAGGCCAAGTCATTGGGCTGGACGGCTAAAACAGAATTGAAAGATGGCATAAGGATGGCATACGAAGATTTCCTGTACAACCCATTGCGTGCCGAAAGATAACTATATTGATTGCTGTTATGAAAATATCAGTTGTTACGGTCTGTTACAATGCTGTTCAGACCCTTGAAAAAACGATGTTGTCTGTGTTGAGCCAGACTTATCCGGATGTAGAGTATATCATTATTGACGGTGGCAGTACGGATGGAACCGTTGACATCATCAAGAAATATGCGGATAGATTGGCATATTGGGTGAGCGAGCCGGATAAGGGGATTTATGATGCGATGAATAAGGGGATAAAGGTGGCGACAGGGGATTTTTTGTATTTTCTAGGAGCTGATGATTTGTTAATATCGAATGATATCTTTCTAAAAGTATGTCGGCATTTTCGTTCTACTAACACTATTTATTATGGAGATGTTTGTTTTGTTCCTTCCCAGATGAGATATGGTTTTAAGATTTCTAAGAAGAATCTTTGCTTAAAGAATATTCCTCATCAAGCTATTTTCTATCCCAAATTGGTGTTTCAGAATTATTGTTATGATTTGAGTTTTATTGCACTGGCTGATTATTATCTGAATTTGCAATGTTTCTTTGACAAACGATATTCATTTGAATATTTGCATGAAATTATAGCAAATTATCAAGAAGGTGGTTTTTCTGCAGTATCTGTAGATCACAATTTTATGAATATATTTCCTTCGTTGATAAAAGATAAATTGGGAAGAGGTTATTATTGGTACTTCCGAGTAAGATACCGGCTTTCAAATTTAAAAAAATATTTAAATGAGTAGATTTGAATTTTCTGAACTGATTGTTGAAAATTTTGGTACTTATTTGTTGATATTTATATTGTCAATTCTATTGTACTATATTGTTCTCAAAAAAATATTTATTTCACTTATTGATCCTTTCTTTTTAACTCAGATATTTTCTTTTTTTGCATTTACAGTTGCGATATTCTTATGGGTTACAGGTACTATAAAATGGCAATATGGTTTACAGTTCCTTCTCACTCAAATAGCATTTTGGATAGGATTACATTGTTATGATTTTTCCTATGTAAAAAGTAAGATTAATGCGTCAGAAAATACAAACTTTGATTATTCATCCTTATTAAATAGAAGAGAAGTATATGTAATCTTATGTTTGTCTATCCTGTTTGTCTTTATACAATTATTTGTCTACTATAGGTATGGAGTTCCATTATTCATGCAATCTAGATTATCAATGTATGAAGAATCTGGTGGAGGTGGTATGTGGGGAAGAATTCTTTCTGTTCTGGCGCCATTGGTTTTAGTAGGATGTCTATATATAAAAAAAATAGCTATTAAATATTCACTGTTGTGTATAGTTGCTAGTTTCTTTATTTTGTTTGTTGCAAGTACCTACTTACTTTCGGGGAGTAAAGGTCAAATATTGACTCTATTTTCAGTTTATCTTTATTTCTTAATGATGTATGAACCTTATAGGATCAAAAAAGTGAGGAAGTTGGAATATTGGGCTTTTGGTATAACATTTGGAGTTGCTTTATATGTTTTAGCATTACATAATTCTGCGGAATCTTCTTTATTGCTATTTATAGATAGACTAGTAGGATCTGGGGATATATTTTATCAAGGATATTTTCAAGAAATCATTGAATCCATTAAAGTTACTCCTTGGATGATATTAAATGATATGCTCGGAACATTTAGAATTGTTTCATGGGAAGATTTACCTAAACCTATAGGTATGCAAATTTATGCAATAGTTTATAATACTGAACTTCCTATGGGACCTAACGCTAGACATAATTATTTAGGTCTTCTTTGTTTTGGAACTTTTGGTTCAATATTATTTTCTTATTTTTTGGGTAGATGTTGCTCATTTGTACGAACGAAATTTTATAAAAAAAATTATAGAGCAAGTGTTATGCATGTAGGCTTCTATATTTATATATTATTTTCCGTTTGTTCTGTTGAAACAGATTTTACCATGTTCATCGCAAGTATAGATTCTTTTATAGTCACTTGTATATCAATAGTAATTATCTTTATTATTATTTGGGGGCTTAGCGTGTTTATTGGCTGTTGTGAAAAAAATCTCACAAATTTAAAATAATTCTTTTAAGTAAATGTGCAAAATTGAATGATACTAAACACAGAGACACAGAGTCCAGAGTTCTTGTTTTCTGTGAAAGCTATGTCTAGAGGTCACAGGGTTTATTGCCCCTCTCGTATGTGGCGAAGCCGCGGATTCCGTGGTTTCCCCGTCATTTTTCCGACAGACAATTACGGAATTTTGTGCCTCTGCGTTTGATATAAACTAAATCCTATTGATTACTTATCATGAATATAATATTGAATAAAGAATTAGTTATAGTAATAGTTTTGTTTAAGCCTACATTAGAACAATTACATAGGATTGAATTTTTATCGTCCTATTATGATCTAATTGTCGTGGATAATACTCCCATTGCATTGAAAAGTGAATTTCAGATAAGTATAAAAAATGGAGAGTATATTGCCTTAAACGAAAACAAAGGCATAGCTTTTGCTCAAAATACAGCTATAGAGTTAGTAATGAGTAAGGGGAAAAAATATATATTGTTCTTAGATCAGGATACTGATGTGGATTTTACTTATCCTGTGACTATTTTTCTGAACTTAAAAAAAATGGAATTAAAAGATTCTAGGATTGTTGCTTTAGGACCGATGATTTTAGATAAAGAGACCCATAAACCTTATAAGTATTATTCTACTAAACAATTTGATGAAAATATTATTCTATCTCCAACTTTGATTAGTTCTGGCACTATATCGCCGATATGGGCTTTCCAAAAGATTGGTATGATGGATGAAAAATTGTTTATCGATTACGTTGATCATGAGTGGTGTTGGAGAGCCAATTCAAAAGGGTATATTTGTTGTATGGATCTAAGGCTAAAAATGGAACATAAAGTAGGTTATAAAACAGCATATTGTTTTGGATTTCCGTATTTATTAGCTTCACCTTTTAGATATTTCTATCAATATAGAAATTCAATATGGCTACAGAAAAGAAAGTATGTTCCTTTTACCTGGAAAGTTAAGACTTTCATTCGTAATATAATAGGAATATTCTATATTCCATTTGTATCAGTTTCTCCTTTTAGTTGTTTGCAATATATGGTTAAAGGAATATTAGCAGGTATATTTAAATAGTAAATTTTATGAAAGTTATATTTTGCGATATCTGCGGAACTCTTTTTTATAGTAACACAACTTTTGATTTCATCGATTATGTTGTGAATTCTCGGAAATATTTGTTTTTTAAAAAGATATTTCTTAATTATTGTTTTCGTAAAATAAACGCCTTATTCTATCATTTGTTTGGCGTGGATTTGTTAAAACGTTTATCTATTAGATTTTTGAAGGGATTATCAAAAAATGAATTATCAGTTAAAGCAAAAGAATTTTATGCAAATTATCTCAGCTCTCATAGAATTGCAGAATCTTTTTCTTTAGTAAACGAATATAGAAATAGAGGATATTACTTGTATTTAGTTTCTGCTACTTTAGATGTTATTGCAGAGAGTGTAGGAAAAGGATTGAATGCAGATGTTGTATTATCTTCTTCTTTGTACTATGATTCTAAAGATGTTTGTACAGGGAAAATAAAGATTGATTTATTTGGGAGAAAATGGGAATGTTTATGCAAAAATGATTATGATATTGAAAGTATGTTGGTTATAACTGATGATTTTTCAGATTTAGAGTTGATTAAGCAAGCTCAGATGGTCTATATTGTTACAAACGTAGTGAATATGCATCGTTGGAAAGCTTATTTGAAAAATATCTATAATTTAGAATTTATTGTTAAATGATGAAATATATTTTCTTTTATTTTCCTTTATGGTACTTGGTAAAAAGCAGGTTGTATACAATTTACAAATTTTTGTCATGGTTAGTTGTATATTTAATACCTGTTTTTTTGTTGTTTATTTGGAACTCAGGGTTCTCCATGCTGAATATATGTGTTTTTGTTTTAACTGTCTTTTTGATCTATAATTATTATGAAATAGGTTATATACAGAATGATACAGAAACAATTAAGAAAGAGAATATACCAACTTTACGTTTAAAAAAAGATGAATATAGTTATTATGAAAGACATAAGATATATATATATATATCAAGACTATGTATTGGTATAGTATTTTTATTCTTATTTAAAGAGTATATTTCTATGGAATTCATTTTCTTCTTGTTCCTTATATTAATATGCTATCTTATTTACAATTCTATAAGAAATCGTTGGAATCTATTGATTAATTCGTGTTTAGTTTTAATTCGTTATCTATCCCCTCTATTTATGTGTGTTGGTACCGAGAACTATATAATTTTATTTGCCTCTGTATTTATTTATCCATTATTAAATTTTATAGAGAGGGCTTCATCTAAACGATTTAATCTGTATTCTTTGCAAAGAATTGTTGGGAATTTAACGACATTCAGGATCAAATATTATTCATTCTTCACACTTTTATATGCTTTTCTGTCATATTTTCTGGGGGAGGATTATTTAAAAATATGCCTATTATTTAGCTTCTTATTGATTTTTCGTCTTTTAATATATTGGGGAGTTAAGTTAGGGATAGCTCCTTCTAACTACCTTAAGGCTTGATATTTTTAATGGAAAAGTTATGAAGAAAATCCTTTTCTCCGACAACAGCCTCCGCGACCTCATCAATTTCCGCGGCGACATCATCGACAGTTACGCCCAGGACGGCTTTGAAGTTATCTTGGTTGCCCCAAAGACCTGCGACTATATTCCCAAGCGTTCCAACATTCGTTACATTCCGATTGAAATGACCCGTTCCGGCATGAATCCTTTCTCGGAGTTGAAATACCTGAAAACGCTGTATGGTATCTATCGGAATGAGCGGCCTGATTATATTTTCCACTATACTATCAAGCCGAACATTTACGGTACCATTGCGGCAAGGCTTTGTCACATTCCTTCTACAGCCATGATTGCGGGTTTGGGGTATGTGTTCAATAACAACGGGTTAGGAAGCCGGATAGCCCGTTCGCTTTACCGCTTTGCCATGCGCTTCCCTCAGCATATTCTTGTGCTGAACAGTTACAATAAGGAGGTGATCCTGAAAGAGCGGATTGCCACTTCAGGACAGGTCATTCTTTTACCCGGAGGCGAAGGTATCAACCTGGTACATTTCAACAATTAAATATGAAAACCGTTTTTTTGATGATAGCCCGTGTTCTTTACGACAAGGGTTATCAGGAGTATGTGGATGCTGCCCGGATTATCCGGCAGGAGCATCCGGATGTGGAATTCTGGCTGTTGGGTAAGATTGATGAGGAGTATCCCAATCACGTGCCCGGGAGTGTGGTGGATGCTGACCATCGAACAGGTATAATTTACTACAAAGGCTTTACATCGGATGTTAAACCGATAGAAGTTGAAGCAGACTGCATTGTCCATCCCACATTTTATAACGAAGGAATGTCCCGTGTGCTTATGGAGGCCATGGCTATGAGAAAGCCAATTATCACTACGGATATTCCGGGTTGTAAGGAAACCGTAGAAGATGGGCGTAACGGTTATCTTGTCCCTCCGCGCAATGTGGATGCCTTGGTAAAAGCCATACGCAAGTTCCTGAATCTGTCTCAGGAAGAAAGAAGGGCGATGGGGGATTATGGTAGAAAAAAAGCCGAACGGGAGTTTGATGTAAAGAATGTGATTGCGGTTTATAGGAGTATAACCGGGTAGCGATGCCCAGAAAGACAGTGCCCTGGTGTATAGTTCGTATATGACCATGGATGAGCAAAAGACAGTGACCGGCGTAGTGGTTTGCATGAACCGGATTGACTACGCTTCGATGAAGCGGGACGATGGTATTGGTTGTCTGACGGCGATGTATGATACTGCCAAGGTGGGTAAGATGTATATGTCATCCATCCGCAAGCGGCAGGACTGGGGATTGTGGCTGGAGATATTGGCCAAATGCAAAGTGGCGTATGGCGTGAAAGAGCCTTTGGCTTACTACCGTGTGCGCCCGGGCTCTATTTCCAACAAGAAACTGGCTTTGGTGAAGCACAATATTAACGTCTATCGTACCATCCTGAAATATCCAACAGTCAAGGCATATCTGTTTTTCTGTTTCGTGTTTATACCCAGTTATTTGTTAAAGAAGTTTCGGGTAAAATTGAATAGCTTATAATGAATAGAAGAAGAGGGCTCTGTCCGGTGTGGATTCGGTCGGGAGCCACACGGCTGCACTCCTATTACCATCCGGGGAAGCGAAAGCATCTCCGGATATTTTTTTATTCGTTTCTTCGTATCTATGTCTTAAAAACTTTCAAATTAATTCTTTGCTCTTAACAGGAGGCTTTTTCAAATGTATTTTGTACCTTTATAAGGTAAAAGCTGGAGGAATAATTGGATTTTGGTCGGAACAAGTATTACTTTCTTTGGCATAAGGAGATTATTCAGCCTGTTTGTGAGTGAAGACAAGGAATAAAAGTGTATCTTTGTCACCCTTTTGAGAATGATTAAAAACAACATTGTCTGTGGCAGAAAATAGTAACAGTAAAAGACCCCGTACATCTAAAAGCAAGACACCGCAGCCGGTGACTGATTATGGGCGTGTTCAGCCTCAGGCTCCAGAATTGGAGCAGGCTGTGCTTGGGGCATTGATGATAGAGAAAGATGCCTATTCGTTGGTGAGTGAAATTTTGAGGCCGGAGTCTTTTTATGAACATCGGCATCAATTGATTTATTCAGCTATTACGGACTTGGCTATCAATCAGAAACCTGTAGATATTCTGACTGTGAAAGAGCAGTTGAGTAAACGAGGTGAACTGGATGAGGTAGGGGGACCTTTTTATCTCGCTCAGTTGAGCAGCAAAGTGGCTTCGTCGGCTCATATTGAATATCATGCCCGTATTATAGCCCAAAAAGCTTTGGCTCGTGAACTGATTACCTTTACAAGCAATATCCAGACAAAAGCTTTTGATGAAACTTTGGATGTGGATGACCTTATGCAGGAAGCGGAGGGGAAACTTTTTGAGATTTCTCAGCAAAACTTGAAAAAGGATTATACGCAGATTAATCCGGTTATCGCACAAGCTATAGAGCAAATTCAAAAGGCGGCAGCCCGTACTGATGGTTTGAGCGGATTGGAAAGCGGTTTTACTAAACTCGATAAAATGACTTCTGGCTGGCAAAATTCGGACCTTATTATCATTGCTGCACGTCCGGCTATGGGTAAGACTGCATTTGTGCTTTCTATGGCTAAAAACATAGCTGTGGACTATCATAATCCTGTTGCCTTGTTTTCGCTTGAAATGAGTAATGTACAGTTGGTGAACCGTTTGATTTCTAATGTTTGTGAGATTCCGAGCGAGAAAATCAAAAGCGGTCAGCTGGCCGATTATGAATGGCAGCAGTTGGATTATAAATTGCGCGATTTGTTGGATGCCCCTTTGTATGTCGACGACACACCCTCGCTTTCAGTGTTTGAACTTCGTACCAAGGCTCGTCGTCTGGTGCGTGAGCATGGAGTGAAGATTATCATTATCGACTATTTGCAATTGATGAATGCCAGTGGTATGTCATATGGTAATCGCCAAGAGGAAGTTAGTACTATTTCACGCTCATTGAAAGGTTTGGCAAAGGAACTGAATATTCCTATCATTGCTTTGTCTCAGTTAAACCGTGGCGTAGAGAATCGTGAAGGTGAAGAAGGTAAGCGCCCGCAGTTGAGCGACTTGCGTGAGTCGGGTGCCATTGAGCAGGATGCCGATATGGTTTGTTTCATTCATCGTCCGGAATACTATAAAATTTATACTTCAGCAGATGGTACAGATTTACGCGGTTTGGCAGAAATTATCATTGCCAAGCATCGTAATGGTGCGGTAGGTGATGTGCGTTTGCGCTTCATTGGTCAATATACCCGTTTTGAGAATCCTGATGAGAATATGATCCCGCCTCCTACGGATGGGGAAGGGGTGATGCGCGGTTCAAGTATGAATAGGCAGGTAGGAACGCCTCCGGTACCTCCTCCTCTGTCGCCTGCTGATATGCCCGTGCAGGGTAATCCGTTTGATGCTCCGGCAGGTAGTGATATGGTTCCATTTTAAGGACAGGAAAGAAAGCTGGTCTTTTATATCCAGAAAAGGAGTATTGAAAAAATGCGGATAGCAGGGGGAGGAAATTTATTCCGATGCTTCTGCTCATCCGCATTATAATCTGCAGGTGTGATAATAGGATGTCTGAACCTTTGTAAGAGTTACTTTTTCTTTTTTCGCAATACCATTGCTGTACGGGCGGGGATGTAGAGTTTCATCCAGCCTTTCTTATCTTTCTTATATAAAGGATCAGGCATGGTAAAATGGGTTATAGTGTCATCTGTCAATCCATTTCCACCGTAAGCCGGACTGTCTGTATTCAGGATTACCTCGTAGGCACCTTCGGGAACGAGGAAACCATAATCGGTAAACGATTGTTTGGGATTGAAGTTGAATACGAAAATCAGGTCTTTGCGCATATAGGCCAATACTTGGTCGCCATCATTATGCCAGATTTCCTGTACCGGGGTATTCTGAAACTTGCGTATGCTCTTGATGACTTCCAGCATGGCTTTGTCGAAATCTCCCAAATAGTGATAATCCAAATTTTTATTATCGACCAAATCCCATTGGCGGCGGGCATATTTATACGACCAGCCATTACCTTCGCGTGGAAAGTCAATCCATTCCGGATGCCCAAATTCGTTACCCATAAAATTCAGGTATCCACCATTGATGGTGCTGGCTGTCAGCAGGCGAATCATTTTATGCAAAGCGATGCCGCGGTTTACCATATAGTTTTCGTCACCCTTCTGCATGTGCCAGTACATATCGGCATCTATTAGTCTGAAAATAATGGTTTTGTCACCTACCAATGCTTGGTCATGACTTTCTGCATAAGAGATGGTCTTTTCATCTTTCCGGCGGTTGGTCACTTCCCAGAACATACTGGATGGTTTCCAGTCTTCATCAATCTTTTCTTTGATAGTTTTTATCCAATAGTCAGGAATATTCATGGCCATTCGGTAGTCAAATCCATACCCTCCGTCTTCAAATTTCGCAGCCAGGCCTGGCATACCCGATACTTCTTCGGCTATGGTTATGGCATTGGGATTGACTTGGTGGATAAGACGGTTGGCCAGCGTAAGGTAACAGATTGCATTGTCGTCTTGATGACCGTTGAAGTAATCATTGTAGTTGCAGAATGCCTCACCAAGGCCGTGGCTGTAATATAACATTGAGGTGACACCGTCAAAGCGGAAACCGTCGAAATGGTATTCGTCCAGCCAATATTTGCAGTTGGACAGCAAAAAGTGTATTACTTCGTTCTTGCCATAGTCAAAACACAGGGAGTCCCAAGCCGGATGTTCGTGGCGGTCACCAGGATAAAAATATTGGTTGGGATCGCCTGCAAAGTTTCCAAGACCTTCTACTTCATTTTTAACGGCATGTGAATGTACAATATCCATTATTACGGCAATTCCCATCTTATGGGCTGTATCAATCAGTTCTTTTAACTCATCAGGGGTACCAAACCGGGATGAGGGAGCAAAGAAACTGGATACATGATAGCCGAAACTTCCATAGTAAGGGTGTTCCTGAATGGCCATAATCTGGATACAGTTATATCCATCATTGGCAATGCGTGGTAGAATATTTTCCTGAAATTCTCGGTAAGTCCCAACTTTTTCAGCATCTTGTGCCATTCCTATATGGCATTCGTAAATCAACAAGGGGTCGATCGAAGGTTTGAATACCCGCTTTTTCATTTTATAAGGTTTCTTGGGAGCCCAAACTTGCGCACTGAAAATTTTCGTCTGCTCGTCTTGAACTACCCGTGTTGCCCATGCAGGGATGCGTTCTCCGCAACCTCCGTCCCAATAGATCTTCAATTTGTATAAATCGCCATGAGCCATGGCATCTGCTGGAAGTTTGATTTCCCAGTTGCCGTTAGGCTTTCGTTTCAAACTATATTTCTTCTGCTCTTTCCAATCGTTAAATGTTCCGATTAAGAAAATTTGAGTAGCGTGAGGGGCCCATTCGCGGAATATCCATCCGTCAACTGTCTGATGAAGACCGAAATACAAATATCCGGTTGCAAAATCCGATAAGGTTTTCTTACCATTATTCGTGAGCTCTGCCTCTTTGTCTATGGCATGTTGGTGGCGTCCGTTAATGGCGTCTGAAAAAGGTTCTAACCACGGATCATTTTTAATCAGATTCAATGTTTCCATAATGAGTTCTCAGATTTTGTTTTTATTGTTTCTGTATTTTCTGCCAAATTTAAAGATAAAATTTGAAATCCAGCAACATTTTCAGTCGAAAATAGTGAAGTACGGTTTTATCTGCTGTTTTTTGAACATTTATTGGAACTTAATTTAGAAGTCGTTCTAACTTTTTTGCGCCCTTGAAGACCTGGTGTGCATAAAGACGGCATTTCTGGTAAGCTCTTCACAGAAAACAGCCAAGCGCTAAGCAACCCGCTTTCAAGCGCTAAGCAGTAAGCTTATTATATGTTGTAGATAATGTATTGATTATCAATCAAATGATGTTTTAGTCGTATAGCGGTCAGAAAGATTAAATCATTTCTTAGTGTAGCTGAATTGTTGTAGGTTTCGATTTTACTTTGTTCGCGTATGACGTAAATAGCATTTTAAGCAGGTTTGTAGCAAAGTTCTCGTTTGGGCGCTGTATGCTTGGGGTGGTTTGTGAGCTTTTACTGATGTGTCTGTATATCCCGCTCCCTTATATATTATGTAATAATGTGTCCATCTTTCCCCTTCCCGTTTCCCCGCCGGTTTCCTTGTCTTTGTAACTAACTTGTTATCAGTGTATTTACAAAATATTTTTATAATTCCCGGAAAAAACCTTTGTGTATATTTGGTGTTTGTGGGAATAAGGTGTACTTTTGCACCCGCTTTCGGCAAGGGAGCGTCGCTGTTTGAAAGGTCAGTTTCGGTTTTCCGTTTTCCGCGGTTGTTTTTTCAGAAAAAAAACTTCGGGAAAAATTTGGAGGATATGCGAAAAAGTCCTTAACTTTGCAGCCGCTTTCGCTTCCTGACGGATGCGTAAAAGAGAGATCCTTGAAAGGTTTACATAAACAGAACAAGTAGTACAAGAGCGGAACCTCTTTT
>NZ_NFJV01000041.1 GCF_002160055.1 Mediterranea sp. An20 | reverse complement strand
CGAAACAAACCTTTCAAACAGCGACGCTCCCTTGCTGAAAGCGGGTGCAAAAGTACACCTTATTCCCACAAACACCAAATACTCACAAAGGTTTTTTCCGAAAATTATAAAAATATTTTGTAAATACACTGATAACAAGTTAGTTACAAGAACAAGGCAACTGGCGGGAGAACGGGAAGGGGGAAAGATGGACACATTATTATATAATATATAAGGGAGAAAAAGTGAAGAAGCAGATTCTGTAAGAGAGCAGCAAATTCTTTCTTATATATAAGCAATCGGCTTCGTATAGCTTAGCAATCGGCTTCGTATAGCTTACGAATTTACTTCCAAGGTATCGCTCAGAAGCCCCTCTCCCAGCCACACAATGTTTATAAGCAAGATAGAAAACATCCTAAAACAAGATACACCGCAAAAGGTCTCCTAACCAAGGCTCTTTCATCTGCTCCCGAAAGGCATCATATTGGAAGTGAAAAACCTTTTCGAAAGACTTCTGCTGCCTTAAAGAATAGTGCAAACTATCCCATCGGCATAAGTCATTCCGACCGACAGAATCTGGAATCACCTCTATCCGGCAAGAATCCATTCCACACTCCACCCTTACAGAATCGGCACGTCTACCTACCGATTGAGCTTTCCTCTGCTGTGCCCATACCAGAGAGCAGCAAATTCCACAAACAAAGCAAGTAATCAACCGTTTAGCACTCATATTCCTTTTTTTTGCAAAGATACGCTTTTCCTAACAAAAGCCTCTATCCCAACATGCAAAGTTTGTTAACTTACACAACCCGCAACCACCTTCAACCGTACATGCCTACCGGCAAGAAAATCCCGCCACACAGTAATCCGAAGAAAAATAATCCTCTAAGCCTGCAAATAGCAGATAAACCCCTATCTTTGTGCAAAAATTCAGTTTATGAAGAAAATAACCATTGCAATCGACGGCTTTTCCTCCTGCGGGAAAAGTACCATGGCTAAAGACCTGGCCAAAGAAATAGGCTACATATATATAGATAGTGGCGCCATGTACCGCGCCGTTACCCTTTATGCCCTTGAGAACGGACTGTTTGAAGGGAATGAACCGAATGCAGACCGCTTGGAAAAAGAGATGCCACACATCCACATTACTTTCCGCATAAATCCGGCAACCGGACGACCGGACACCTATCTGAACGGCGTCAACGTAGAAAACAGAATCCGCAACATGGAGGTATCCGCTCACGTCAGTCCTATTGCCGCTTTGCCATTTGTACGCCAGGCACTTGTGGCCCAACAACAGGAAATGGGCCGCGAGAAAGGCATCGTAATGGACGGACGTGACATCGGAACAACCGTGTTTCCCGACGCCGAACTGAAAATATTCGTCACCGCATCGCCCGAAATACGTGCCCAACGCCGTTATGATGAATTAAAGAACAAAGGACAGGAGGCTGATTATGAAAACATCCTGGAGAATGTGAAACAACGTGACTACATAGACCAGCACCGCGAAGTCAGCCCTCTGCGCCGTGCCGATGATGCTTTGCTGTTAGACAACAGCCACCTAAGCATTGCCCAACAAAAAGAATGGTTGCTGCAAGCATATTACCGGATATGTGAGAAAGCCTGAACGAATAGAAAACATAACAATATGGCAAACGTAGAAATTGACAAAAGCTCGGGCTTCTGCTTTGGCGTGGTGACAGCCATACACAAGGCAGAAGAGGAACTGGCTAAAGGAGGAACCCTTTACTGCCTGGGCGACATCGTACACAACAGCCGCGAGGTAGAACGCCTGAAAGCCATGGGACTCATCACAATCAACCACGAAGAATTCAGCCGCCTGCATCATGCTAAGGTGTTGCTGCGTGCCCACGGTGAGCCGCCTGAGACCTATGAAACAGCACGGAAGAACCAAATCGAAATCATCGATGCCACCTGCCCCGTGGTACTGCAATTGCAAAAACGCATCAAACAAGAGTACAACCGTACTGACGACCCGGAAAAGCAAATTGTCATTTATGGCAAAAGCGGACATGCCGAAGTATTAGGACTGGTAGGACAGACAGCAGGAAAAGCCATTGTCATAGAAAGTCTGGAAGAAGCCAAGCAACTTGACTTCAACAAAAGCATACGCCTGTACTCGCAAACCACTAAGTCACTCCATGAATTCCGTGAAATAGTGGAATATATCCAAGCCCATATCGCCCCCCATCTGACGTTCCAATATTACGACACCATCTGCCGGCAAGTGGCCAACCGCATCCCCAACATACGAGAATTTGCGGCTTCGCACGACCTGATATTCTTTGTCAGTGGGAAAAAAAGTTCCAATGGCAAAATGCTGTTCAGCGAATGCCTGAAAGTAAACCCGAACTCTCACCTCATAGACAATGTGGAAGAGATAGACCCAACTCTGATAGCCGGAACACGTTCCATCGGAGTATGCGGAGCCACCTCAACCCCCAAATGGCTGATGGAAGAAATCATGCAAGCCATTGAAACGAAAATCGGATGAATCTTTCCATCAGGGACGGATTACACGGATTTTCCAGATTTAGATTCTCATGCTTTCACACCTCCTAATATCCTGCATACCAATAGAATGCTGTGAAAGCAGCATCTTCGCACTTGACATGCAACGTACATGCACGAAGCAGAGTGTGAAGGATTTGCTTTCACAACAACTCATTTGCATACAATTGTTTACAAGCTCGTGAAGGTGTGAAGGATGTGTATGCCAACTTTTCTGTAGAAGAGATTCATCCTTCACCCAACACCAGGTTACATTGCTAAAATGCCATGTTACGCTGCTAAAATGCCATGTTACGCCGCTAAAGTGCCACTTTAGGTTGCTCAAAGGCTTGACTATATCAAGCCAGAGTCTGTTATATCCTGCCCAAGCCTATGGGGAAGGTTGAGCGCATGGATATTCTCCTGCCATTATGAGGAGTGTACAGACTACGTGATACGACATGACGAATAATAAAACAGCAAATTAATGCAAAATCTTGCCGAAGGCTTCAGCTTTTTCGTATCTTTGCAAAGTCGGAAAGACAAAAAAAGACGCAAGGATAATCACTAATTCTAAAATAAAATACATCATGGGAGCAGTAAAATGCATTGGTATTTTAACGTCGGGAGGTGACGCTCCCGGCATGAACGCCGCCATCCGCGCCGTAACACGCGCCGCTATCTACAACGGCCTGCAAGTAAAAGGGATCTACAGAGGTTACAAAGGACTGGTAACAGGAGAAATTAAAGAATTCAAAAGTCAGAACGTAAGTAATATCATCCAATTAGGAGGTACAATCCTGAAAACAGCCCGCTGCAAGGAATTCACTACCCCCGAAGGCCGGCAGCTGGCTTATGACAACATGAAGAAAGAAGGCATTGATGCCTTGGTTATCATTGGTGGAGATGGTTCGCTGACAGGTGCCCGCATTTTTGCCGAAGAATTTGACGTGCCCTGCATAGGATTGCCCGGCACCATTGACAACGACTTATACGGAACAGATACCACCATCGGCTACGACACAGCCCTTAACACCATTCTGGATGCAGTGGACAAGATTCGCGATACGGCCACCTCACACGAACGTCTGTTTTTCGTGGAAGTCATGGGGCGAGATGCCGGTTTCCTGGCATTGAACGGTGCCATTGCCTCAGGTGCCGAAGCTGCCATCATCCCTGAATTCAGCACCGAAGTCGACCAGTTGGAGGAATTCATCAAGAACGGTTTCCGCAAATCAAAGAACAGTAGTATCGTATTGGTAGCCGAGAGTGAACTGACAGGAGGAGCCATGCACTACGCCGAACGTGTAAAGAATGAATATCCGCAATATGATGTACGTGTAACCATTCTGGGACACTTGCAACGAGGTGGAAGTCCCACGGCACACGACCGCATTCTGGCCAGCCGATTGGGAGCAGCCGCCATTGACGCCATCATGGAAGGCCAACGTAACGTAATGATTGGCATTGACCACGATGAAGTGGTTTATGTACCGTTTATCAAAGCCATCAAGAAAGACAAACCCATCAAAAAAGAACTGGTCAACGTCCTGAGAGAGTTATCTATCTGACCTGGCAAAAATAATGAAATACGAAGAAAAGCATCCGTTAAGGGTGCTTTTTTTTCACACAAAAGCGTAACTTTGCAACAGCTTGTTTATTTTCAATAGGAGAATTATATCATGAGAAAAAATTTTGGAGCCAAACCATGGACCTATCCACAACCTGTGTTCATCATCGCTACTTACGACGAGAAAGGACACCCGGATGCCATGAATGCAGCCTGGGGCGGCATTGACTACGACGACCAAATCAACCTATGCCTCAGCGCAGGCCACAAAAGTGTAAAGAATCTGTTGGCCACCCGCGCCTTCACGGTAAGCATGGGTACTGTTGAACAACTCAAAGCCTGCGATTATGTAGGCATCGTATCTGGCAACAAAGAACCGGACAAGTTTGCTCATGCAGGCTTTCATGCCATCGCATCGGAATTCGTCAATGCTCCCCTCATTGCAGAACTGCCGATGGCCGTGGAGTGTGAACTATTATCTTACGACCCGGAAACGTGCCACCTGGTAGGAAAAATAATCAATGTCTCGGCCGATGAGAGCATTCTGGACGATAAAGGGAAAATAGACCCAGGCAAACTTCACGCCATCACTTTCGACCCTGTACACAATGCCTATCTGGCTGTGGGTGAAAAAGTGGGAAATGCCTTTAAAGACGGACTGGAGCTAAAGAAATGACTCTTTTTGAAGACAAAATACGCTGCGCGGAAGACATGGAGCAGCAAATCTTGCAATGGGGATTCCTGCCGTTCTTCCGCTGCGGCATTCCGGGATTCTCCATCGAAGAGCGCACCGCTGGGGAATATTGGTTTTCAAACGAAGAAGAAGGACCGTGGGAGTGGAAAGGACCGGTCATCCGCGAAGGACATTGCGCCTATGGCAAACTGTTCAATAAAAAAGCCGGCTATGTCAGCTTAGACTGGCTGCCACACCTGGCCAACTATCGCCGCTCACGTCATTATGCCAAAGACGAAGATACGGCGGCGTTGGACGATATTGTGCTGCAAACACTCATCAGCGAAGGAAGCGCAACGGTAAAAGAATTACGCCGGATGCTGGGTTTTACGCGAGGAAAACGACAACGGGAAGCTACAGACCTCGCAGATGTATGCCCTATCCATCAGAAAATATCATTGGATTCTATCCTCACCCGGCTCATGATGGGGTTGCACATTGTGATTGCCGACTTCGAATACTATACAGACCGGCACGGACACCCCTACGGATGGGGAGTAGCCCGCTACACGACCCCAGAAACTCTTTACGGACAACTACAAACTGTCGGATGTACTCCCGAAGAATCGCGCACGATGATAGAAAAACACTTAGAACAGCAACTGCCGCAAGCTGATAAGAAAAAAATAGCAAGCCTCATCGGCTGAAAATTTCAGGAATCTCGTCTTGTTTTATTACCTTTGTCCGCGAAACAAAATTGAAAACATTTACGAGATGCTTATACAGTTGCTTTTTGTCCTCACAGCCATTGTCATCGGTGCCCGTTTAGGAGGCATCGGACTGGGCGTCTTGGGCGGAGCCGGACTGGCCGTGCTGACTTTTGGTTTCGGACTGGCCCCTACCGCCCCCCCTATTGATGTAATGCTCATGATCGTTTCCGTCATTGCCGCCGCCAGCTGCATGCAGGCGGCAGGCGGACTGGACTTGATGGTAAAATGGGCTGAAAGACTTTTGCGGAAACATCCGCAACACATCACCCTGCTCAGCCCTCTGGTCACTTATCTCTTTACGTTCGTAGCTGGCACAGGCCATGTGGCCTATTCCGTACTGCCTGTCATAGCCGAAGTGGCCACAGAAACCAAAATCCGCCCGGAACGTCCACTGGCCATTGCAGTCATTGCCTCCCAACAAGCCATTACAGCCAGTCCTATCTCTGCGGCAACCGTAGCTCTGCTCAGTATGCTGGCAGGCTTCGGAATCTCACTGATGGATATTCTGATTATAGCCGTGCCCTGCACCTTGGCAGGTGTCCTGGCAGGAGCATTGTATTCGCTGCGCGTAGGAAAAGAACTGGAGAAAGACCCGGAATTTCTGCGCCGGGTAGAACGAGGAGAATTTAAGGCAGCATCCGGCACAACCCGCCAGGTATCCAATCAGCGGAAAGCCCTATGGGCAGTCATTCTCTTCCTGGCAGCCACGGCAGGCATTGTCCTCTTCGGTTCGGTGGAAAGTCTGCGTCCCGTTTTCACGACCTCCACAGGAGAAACGCCCATGCAGATGTCTCACATCATAGAAATTCTGATGCTGACCGCTGCTACCCTGATTCTGCTTGTTACCCGCACTGATGGCCTGAAAGCTGCCCAAGGTTCAGTGTTTCTGGCAGGCATGCAAGCCGTTGTGGCCATCTTCGGCATTGCATGGATGGGCGACACATTCATCAACGGAAACATGGCAGAACTGAAAGGCTCCATCGAGCAAATAGTTACCCAAATGCCCTGGCTCTTCGGCATTGCCTTGTTCGTTATGTCCATCCTGCTGTTCAGCCAGGCAGCCACTATCCGCGCTCTCTTGCCCTTAGGCATCAGCTTAGGCATATCGCCGTGGCTGCTGATAGCCTTGTTTCCGGCTGTCAACGGATATTTTTTCATTCCCAATTATCCTACCGTAGTGGCCGCCATCAACTTCGACCGTACCGGTAGCACACACATCGGCAAGTACATACTGAACCACTCGTTCATGATGCCCGGACTAATCGCTACGGGGGTATCCGTGGCATTGGGGTATGCGTTGGTAGCGACCTTCTACTTGTAAAAACGGGCCCATATAGCAGAGAACAACAGTAATCCATTGTCCTCCGCAAACTTCCAAACGATAAGGAACAAGATTTCAAGCAATAAAAAGCCTGCTTCTAAGCTACAAGAAGCAGGCTTTTTATATATTAGAGACAACTGTCTGCCTATCAATACGATACGCAGAGGCATACAAGCCGTGATGACATCAGGCACAATCACTCCACTCCATACACATACTCCACGGGAGACTTACGGAAACGCAAGACCCGCGTATCTTTGGCACTGCCGGCATTCTTATGCAGATACAGATTATCCATTCCCCCGGCTATGAACCAACCGGAACCTTCGGGCGAATGTACCCCCAAAAGCAGGTTGTTGTAATGGCCGTTGTGAAAGACGCCTTCGCTATCGTTCCATTGCGAAGCCGGTCCATACCACACAATAGGCTCCTGCTCCGGAAAATCGGGGCTTGACATGGCGATATATATCAGGTTGCTTACCGGTACGCTGCCTACCTGCACATCATTCCGCCTTTTCTGCACACGCTTCACCAGGCTGTGTCCTTCCCAAGGTGTACGCAGGGTATGGGTGCCGTTCCACATTACCCAGACATAATCCGTTGCGTCAAACAGCCGGTTATAATCATCCATCGAAGGAAGTTCATACCCCTCGGGCGACAAGGCATCGGCAGGCAAGCGGTTGATATGTACCGAGACCTGGTGGTTGTAACGGTCGAGCACAGCTTTTCCATCGCGGTCTACCACCTGCAAGCCCTCGCCGCTATCGCCCTGATACTCCCATTTCCAGAGATCGAAGAACTCGTTGGCAGTGCACGATTCAAGATATTGGAAGAGAGTTTGTCCCGCCTGGCGTGCCGGGTCGTCCGAAGAAAGAATCTGGTCGTCGAACGAACGGGAACGGCCACGTGCATTGTATTTGCACCACCAGATGCCATGAAACCAAATAACTGGCAGTCCATAGTTGCGGCGCGACACCGTATATTCCTCCCGGCCGGAGCCGTCGCGGTTGCGTATGACCAGCCTGACACTCTGCCTGCGTCCGTTGGCGGTAGGGTCATTGGGCTTCCAGCCTGCCAAGACCCGGTATGCATCCGTCTGACCGTCAACGGGAGCGAGTTTTATCCAGGGGTCTTCGTCAGCTTCGTATTCTGCCACCAGTTCCTTATCGGGAGGCAAGGTAAATACGGCCAGTTCATTGTCGATGTAACGGTCGAAGTCAAAATCATAATCACCGACAGTAAAATCTATCTTGCCCGAAATCCGGCTGGGATTGGCAGCCAGGCACAACGCAAGGACATCGTCCGGATATGCATGCTGCATTCCTTTACGCCGGAAGTGCAGAAGCACTTCGGAAGCAGGATAATTGGGCGGATAAAGGGATTTACGGATGCGGAAACGCTGAAGCCCGTTGAAAATGCCTTCACGCGGCAAAGGCTCGATGGCAAGCAAAGCGGAAGAAGAGAGCAATTCCAGTTCGTCGTTGCACGCCACGGCAAGCACCATTTCCGTAGGTCCGTAAGGCAGGAAGACAGTATCGGCCGATGCCGCGACTTCTACTCCGTCTGGCAATTCGGAGGCCGAGACATCAACACGCGGACGCTCCGTCAGGTCGGGATAAAGCGGTGTATCCATTCCCTGCCCCCAGTCTTCGACAGTCAATTCTGCCTCTACGTCCAGCACGTCTTTGCGCAAAATGATGGCATAGACCGTGTTTCTGCGCACCGTATCGGGAAGAGAGACATCAAAACGGTAATCCTGTCCGCCGATTACAGCCTGCAAGCTGACTGCCAAGTCTGGATTGACTTGCTCATAAGCGTAGCACACGCCTAAGGAGTCGCGCGTCAGCGGATTCTGAGCAGTGCAGATTATCCGGTCGGCTTTGGACACCTGTTCCGGAGAGCGTACCGTGGAACCAGGAAACAGGAAACCCTGCTGCGCTACCTTGCGTATGGCAAAATGCCTGACTTCGACTGTTTCTTCTGCCACTTTTATCCGGAAGTCAAAACGGGCCATACCTCGGGTCAGCGTCAAAGGCAGCGAAGATTGCCCCGAGGCAAAGTCTTCTTTATCCAGCTTTCCGGTAAAGAAGAGAGGTGCCTGCGGAGTATCGGCAGTCAGCAACGTCTGCAGCCAGTCGTCTTCCTGCGTCTGGTTTTCTGCGACAGACGGAGTTTCGTTGGCCACAACATAAAGGGTTCCTGCCGGCCGGCGGTCGAGTAAGAGTCGATAGGCTGAGTGCCCCGGTACCGCCGACGGATCGTAGACTTTCTTCAAAACACCGCCTTCAAAGAGATAAGCCTTCATCGACGTAATCTCCTCTTCAGCGGGAAGAGAGGCAGTCCCTCCTCCGGAAGCATGGTAAGGCGACCAGCCAATACGTACTTCCGATATATCTGCCGCCGGTGTTTCCACCTGCTCCCAAGATTCGGAACAAGCCGTGCAAAAACATAGCATAAAGAATAAGCCGATAGAATATATATAGGTTTTCATCTTAAATCTGTTATATTTTCCATAGGAACGGACAGTTTCTACTTGCCGTCCCCTAAACATTTAACATTCAGATTCCCAATATTACGGGCATGTACCCAGTACGATAATGCACAAGGTCGGTCAAAGACGGCCAGTCTGATGTTGGGCATCCAGTTCCGTATCATGCCCCGGCTCCCATTCATCAAAAGTCACATCCAAGCTGACGCTAATGTAGTCTTTGCGAACAATAATTTTATTTACCGTATTGCGCAAGACAGGTTCGGACAATCGCTTCGTCAACGTTTTTTCTTCTCCATCTATAACTGCCGTCACACTCACCTCCACCCCGTCGTTGGCCTGTCCGTAGGCATAGAACACGCCGGGGGTGTCCGTCGTAAGTGGTTGAGCAAACGTCACGGTGGTATCACGCCGCGTCACTCCGTCGGGCGAATGGACGTCTGGACGTGCAAACAGATGAGTCTCTCTGGCCACATTCTTCATTGTCAAACTCTTGACCTCTATAGTACCAGCCACTTGCATCTGCATGTCGAAGCGGGCCACTCCCCTTTTCAGCGAAAGAGGAAGCACTACTTGCGCCTTGTCCTGTCCCTCCAAATCCAGGCTACCGCTGAAGAAAGCCACTTCCTTGCCTTCCTTCAAGCCCACCACCGTCTTTTTCCACTCTTCTTCCGTCATGTTCTGCTCCTGCAAAGCCTTCAGGTCAATCACTCCTTCCGTATTGGCCAACACGTAAAGCGAGCCTTCATAGCGTGTCAGGGGCACGTCACATGACGAGCCGTCGAAGGACAAATTGCCGTAAACTTCTGCCATTGTCCCGTCTATGAACTGGCACGCTTGAACATTATTCACCTTATTCTCTCCTTCCATGGCTTCACCCTGCTGCTCGTAAGCTGCAATATTGGCCCGGACTACCGGATGAGCAGCCGGTTCGTTAACACCTGGGTGGTCCACATCGGTACAGGCAACTATTGCCAACATTCCACACCATACACTTCCTATCCATGCGACAGGTATACTTCTAAACTTCTTCATAGTCTTTGTTTTTCCATTCAACAATCTTTTTACTTTACTCATATATATATTCCACCGGTTTCTTCACACAGCGTATGACACGCGTTTTCTGGTTGTTGTGCGCCACGAACTTCAGCCAATTCTCGCCGGGTTTCTCCGTGTGGGCATATCCTTCCATCATCCAGGTGCGGGCAGCATCGCCCTGCGTGGCCAGCAACAGCGACATACGCGCAATGCTTCCCGGCTCGGTATTCCACTGATGCCCCAGACCGCAAAGCACCCAATGCGCGCCCTTATACTGGAAGTCGTAGAATGCAATGATACCATACGGATGACCTTCCAACGAAACATTGCGCTCGGTAATGGTCACGCTCAATTCCTCTCCCTCGGCATTACGATACGTATGCGTACCTTGTCCGCCAAGATTGAAATCATTGCTTCCTGCAAAGAAGGCATAATCTTCATAAGCAGGCACACGATAGCCGTCGGGAGCCATGTCTTCGGGAACCATCGTACCAAAATTGCCGGCCGATGCACGTATGCCTTCATAATAAAACGCCGTTCCGTTGTGTTTCAGCGGATAACCGTCTGGATAACCAGCCTGGTACTGATATCCCAACAACGCCAACAATTCCTCTTCCGAACATTGGTTCAAGTAAGCAGCCAAATCGGCATCCGGCGCAGGGTCCGCCCCGATAGGCACCTGGTCGCTGAAGTTCTTTACATTGCCACGCAGGTTATACTTACACCACCAGGTTCCATTGATATAGACCACAGGAAGCCCCCAATTACGGCGACGTATCGGATAAACCTCCCTGTTGCGTCCGTCTTCGTCCATGATAACCAGATGTCCCTCCTGCACACGTCCGTCTGCCTGCGGGTCATTTGGTTTCCAGCCACCCACTATTCGATAGACACCGTCATCGGGTACCAGCTTCATCCACTTCGAAACGTCTTCATCAAACTCCAACCGGGCAACCTTCCCCGGAGGCAGTGTCAGACGCCCCAACTCACCCTCCACGTATCGGTCAAAATCGCATACGCCTTGTGTATCCAAACGTATCAGCCCTTCCAACCGGACAGGACTTGGTTCGAACACCAGAACGACTCGCCCCGTACATACCTGTTGCCGATAAACGTCAAGATAGACAAAGGCTTCGCGTGTACCAGGCATTCGGGTTTCTGTCGATACAGCCACCTGTGCTATCTGCTGCATTCCCCTGCCAGACACAGGCTGCACAACGACTCCTTCAACCTGTCCGTCCACACTGACTTGGGTGCCGGCTTCACCCCGGATAACCAGACGCGACTCGGTACGCACATAAGGGATAAAGACGCTATCGCCAGACGTATTGACACGGACACCTTCAGACAAATCGGAGGCTTCCACATCTACCAGTCCTTTCAGCAAAGGAACAGATTCCACCTGCCCGCCAGACTCCCATCCGTCTTCCTCCAAATCCACCGACAGCGCCCCTCCCCGCCCATGTACCGACAAGGTATAAACCGTGTTGCGGCGGATCACCGCTGGCAAGGTAGCCGAGAGGCGATGCTGCGCTCCGTCAAAAGCCACGACCATCTCTACCTGAATATGCTGATTCGCCTGTTCGGGTAAATAAAGCAATGTCTCACGCCGAAGACTGAAGTCGGCATATTCTTGCTCAAACGCTTCGGTTGGAGCATCGGTAGGCGTGGTCACGACAGACTGCACATTCAGGTATCCTTCGCGATAAAAACCAGCCACTTTCACGTAGAGCACTTCCACGCCTTGCTCAAACGATGCCAAGTCTATCCGCGCCACACTCCGCTTCAACATAACCGAAGCATCATCAGACGAAGCAGTTTCCAAATCCATCCATCCACTCAGAGCCACATGTCCTTCTGGAGAGACCAAAGCACTGCGGTCCGCTCGCACCGATAAGAATTCTGCCTTCGTCGAACGCAAAGGCGAAAGGTGTTGCAAAGCTTCCACTTCCCCTGCATTGGCCAGGAAACAGAGTTCACCTTCTATACGTTGCGGATGAAAGACATAGGCTCCGTTACCATCAGACTGAAACACGGTGATAACCTCCTGCAGTACACCGTTCTCAAAACGGAATCCTTGCAGGGAACCGATATAAGCGTCGGGATGCGAGCCGTCGCTTTCCTGTTGGTTTTCCACTTCCAGCCGAGTAACAACAGTCCCGGCCGCATCTGCAAAATGGGACGATTCATCCACTGTACACCCCCCAACAAACAGCGCCCAAGCAACCAATACGGCAGCCATTACCGGATAAACAAGATTCTTTCTCATAGATACAAACAAGGATTTTTCTTACTATTCAGATAATCGGACGAATCGATGGGCATCTCTTGCAGATGGTCCACATAAAAACGGTTCATAAGTTCTTGCGCCCAGGGGCCGTAAGTAAAAGAACTATCATGACTATATCCCATCACGTGTCCCAACTCGTGAAACATGATTTCACAAGCATACGCATCAGCATAATGATTCAGCCAGGCACCCTGATAAGCACCGAACACATCGCCTCCTCCCAAGCCAAGTACACCGTTACCCGTATAAACCAATCCCACACGGATAGAACGTGCCTGACGCATTTGCCTGAGCACGGTCTCTGCCGTAACTTTGTCCGTCACTCCTCCATTGCCATAAAGACGATCTTCGTTGGCACGCAGTATCTCTTCATGCTGCGGCATATCTATCATATACGTAAAATTGAGAAAGAATGCCACCACCTCCCTACAATGCACCGGACGTATCCCCATCCAGTTACCGGCCGGCCCGCCATCGGGCTTGTCAGGGTCGCCGCCATAAAGGTTGAAAGAAATGTTCCAACCATGACGGATGGCCTGCAGCTTTTCCCAATAAGCATCAGCTGATGAGATTTCAAAGGTTGCTTCACTTGCCAGGTCGGCTTCCAGACAGGGCAAATTCAGCCACTTCCCTGAAACCGTGCGATACATACCTCCGGTAGAAAAGAGGGGAATTGGCGCATAGAAATCGGCAAAAGCAGGAATCGAATCAAAATAAGCCAGGTCAAGATATTCGTCGCTCACCGATGGAAAACGAGCGCGAATCAGTACCCCTTTCAAAGCACGGGGAGAATAAAAGCGTACATGCAGACGACCATCAGCAACAGCTTCGACTTGTAAGGGACGGGACGTATTGAACGACCGCTGACCGGCATCCGTGTACACCGCCTTCGGCTCTGCATCGTGCAAGATCTGTGCATGTTTCCCTTCATCATAAGCCTGCGTAGTGACAAACATCAACCCCGACTCATCGTCCGGATGGACTACCGGCGTATGAACCTGATGGATGTGGTTGCCAACTACCGGTTCCATTTCGAAGTCGAACGTCCGCTCCACCTCATTGCCTCGGTAATCGCGTGTCAGCACTGTAACTTCACCTTGCAACGGGACTCCATCCGAAACGGGAAGCAGACAGAAAGATGTATCAGAATCAAGAGACAAGGGAGACACCTTCAGCCTCGCTTCCCCCGAAAGTCCACCATCACCCGACAAAGCCGTGAAGAAAGAAGCTTCGCTCCAATCCACCGACTTATGCACCACAGCAGTACGGACATACGGATTCCGAAAAGCGAAAGAGAAATCCACCCGCCCCGCTAAGCGCTTCTGCCGAACCAGTGAAGGAGCCGACACCACCGTTTCCCAACCGTCTGCCCCCAGTTCCTTATGTACAGAAAAAGGGGTATTCGAATAAAAATAATCTGCTTGCAAAGGCCGCGACAAATGTTCGGGAAAGATCAGCCAAAGGTCTGACAAACTTTGCAGCTTCCGGATAGAGACCTCATCCTGTCGTTCATCACCCTTGATGCCCAACACCAACAAGGTGTACTCTCCTTCCTGTAATCCTTCGACTTGTATAGCCGAAGAGGAAGCATCATAAAATCCTTTTAAATTGGAAACCACACGACCAGCCTCATCTACCACATAAAATTCAACGCGGTCGTACATCTTACCCGTATTCTTCACACTTGCCTGCCGATTCAGCGTCTCTCCCTCATAGGCTGCGTCATGCAACCTGAAAACAATCCGGCTTTCTTCCATCTCGGAAGGATCCACCCATTCTTGCTGGCAAGCTGTGAGAATCAAACCACACAAAAAAACTATCAAAAAACTCTTTTTCATCTTATACTTGGTTGATTAAATAAATAGTCAATCAGTTGTAAGCCATTCGCCGGAACTCTTCTCGGGAATGGGCCTTACTAACACCAAGTATTTCTGCTTTGTTCAACCAACCTGCGAATTTTCAATCTATTAACAATATGACCGCTGAAAGTGGCGACACCTCACCTGCTATCAGCTTATCTGCCGTTTGTCTTTATAGGTCCGTGAAACGTCCTGAGATTCTTTCCCCACACCGGAAGCAGCGCCCATCAAACCCTTCGGTGTCTACCTGGTAGCCGATACGACGCACCAGCAGGGCACCACACTGAGGACAAACCGTATCTCCGCTTCCCGGAAAATCGACATTACCCAAATACACATACTTCAAACCGCACTCTTGAGCCACCTTCCGGGCATTTTGCAATGTCACGACAGGGGTAGGCGGTCTGTCCTGCATCCGATATTGCGGAAAGAAGCGGCTGAAATGAAGAGGATTATCGGCAAATCCCTGTTCGACGAGCCAAACACACATGTTACGAATCATCTCCTCATCGTCATTCACTCCAGGAATCAGCAAATTGGTTATCTCTACCCACACACCTGCCGCACGCATCTGCTGCAAGGTTCTCAGTACAGGAGCCAAATGTGCATGGCTGACAGAGCGGTAAATGTCATCAGAAAAAGACTTAAGGTCTACATTGGCGGCATCGATATACGGCAGCAAATCGTCCAAAGGCTTTTCATTCACATAGCCAGCAGTAACCAAAACGTTTTTCAGTCCTCTTTCCCGACAGGCCCTGGCGCAATCCCGCGTATATTCCAGGTAAGTAAGCGGCTCCGTGTACGTATATGCCACCACTGGACAAGCACACCGGGAAGCCCATCCTGCCACATCGTCGGGAAGCAGGAAACGCGATTCCACGTCAGCCGGTTCTGCCTGAGATACCGCCCAATTCTGACAATGCAGACAGGAAAGGTTACATCCGGCAGCTGCCAGCGAGAAGCAGTCTGTGCCAGGATAGAAATGGAACAACGGCTTTTTCTCTATCGGATCTACCTGACAGGCACACACTCTTCCGTATGCCTCCGACCATAAATAGCCGTCCCGGTTGCGACGACTCCGGCAACGGCCGGTTTTCCCTTCCCATATTCTGCACTCGTGCGGACAGAGATGGCAGGCTACCGCTTTCTGAGTCATCGCCTCATAATAGCCGGCTTCATGCCCGCCCGCAGCATCAGACCGATATTCCGTTTCATTCATGGAAGACCTCCGCTTCGTAGACATACAGTTCGGCATCTTTCCAGCCCTCCCAGCCCAAGCCGGCCTTGTCTCGCGCACAATGCCCCAGGAATTCTTCTTTCGTCCAATGGGTTTCCTCGGCCACCTGAGGAAGGAAAGTCCCTCTCCGGGTGCCTTTCACAATCAGAATGCCATGCCGTCCCAATTCAAACTCGCGGATAGAATAAATCCTCCTCAATGGCGAAAGCACAGAGATTTCTATTTGCACCTCCTCCAACTCCTCTTCCGTCAAAGGGCAGAAGCGGGGGTCTTCAAAGGCTGCCGCCCGTGCCATCCCGGCCACTGTGACATGCAACGGTTGCCGCCCCGTAAGACTACCGATGCAACCACGCAACTTTCCGTGCAGATGCAGGGTGACAAACGCGCCACAGTCCTTACGCAAACTGTCTGTTAATAAAGAAGAATCCGGCACAGACTGCCCTCTGCCTGTAAAACTACGGCTGATGCTCCGGCGGGCTATCTGAAGCAACGTCCGCTTTTCTTCCGGAGTCAGCACAAACGGCGTATCCGAACGGTATGAAGGTTCGGCCTCTGCCTCCCTGACCGCCGCAAAAGCATGATACCCCACCACCTGGTCGCGCCCCCCATAAGGCGAATCGCCGGAATTGCTATATGCCAGATGTTCCATGTGCAAACCAGAAGAATGCTGAATCAGCATTAGCAAAACCGCTATAGGTGCCTGCCCGCAAGCACTGGTCAGCAAGTGGGGAATCTGCCGGCCGGCATTTGTTTCAAGCGTTTTCAGAAACTGGTGTAAAGAAGCAGACAAGATGGCATCCTCCGTGGCCTTGTCTACAGACAAGGCATCGTCATAATCAGGATAATGAGAAAAATCACTACTGATGACAAACAGATTCTCTGCCGTAAAATAAGGCTGCAACGCTTCGGCCACACGACGAAGTTTTTCGATGTCCTGCGTCCCCACAACCACCGGTACTATAGACGGCATATCGTGAAGACGCTCCTGCAAGAATGGCAATTCCACCTCCAGACAATGTTCTTTCTCATGCGCCTTCGGCAGATAACAGAACACCTCATCCGATTTCAATAACTGCGTACAAATGTCTCCGGCCACACGTATCTCTCCCAAAGGAGTGACATAACTGCCGCATGCCCCGTCTACGGAAGCTCCATCGAAAGCGGCATGATGGCTGGGACCAAGCAGAAAAACATGGCGGTAGGAAGTTTCAGGTGCAATGCGGGCAAATGCCCGGGCTGCGACACGGCCGGAAAAGACATAACCGGCATGAGGGACAATCACCGCCTGCACACGGGACGATTTTTCATCCTTGGAAGCTTCTGCCAGTAATTTGGCCACCTCTGCCCTCAGTGTATCCGGTTCAGACGGATAAAAACGCCCGGCCACAGCAGGCATACGTCTTTCCGTATGCTCCTGAGAAAAAGATAGATGTGTATGCATAATCATTATTATTAATATTCCAACAACGGTTCTTATTTCCATCATATTCCATGCTATAAAGATGCAGACAAACTTGGCACAGCCGGAAGATTCTGCCATGCGTCATCCAAGCGTTTCTGGTCCGGTCGGCTGCCCGTGACAGTGAACTGTTGCCATACAAACACTTTGATGCCCTAAAGATAGTCTTTTTTTCTATACGATGACCACTCTTTCCACCCAAACGTACAAAAACAGGCGTTAAAAGACAGACGGACACAGCGGCGCTGACCTCCATAGCCGCAGCGTAACCTTTCGTACAACGAATAGAAGTCAGGACGAAGATGTCATTTCCTGCCTGATAGACAAGCGTTTGCTTCTTATATATAACAAGCTCAGTGCTTATCGCCTGGCAATTTACTGCTTATCGCTCGGCAGTTTCCTGCAAAAGGCCCGACAAGGCGTCTGCCTCCGTTCGGCCGTTCACTTTCGTCGAAATTGGTGCTACAATCCGTAATCTGTGTATGGACGGGCGACACGGTTCGCCCTATCTTTGCGATATCAGAAAACCAATTAAAATAGAAGCATATATGGAAACTGTAAAATTAAGAAACGGCGTAGAAATGCCACAGTTGGGTTACGGAGTATATCAGGTGTCACCGTCGGAATGCGAGCGGTGCGTAAGGGATGCCATCAGCGTAGGTTATCGGATGATAGATACGGCGCAGGCCTACTTCAACGAGCAGAATGTGGGCAATGCTATCCGTAGCTGCGGAGTGCCCCGCAATGAACTGTTCATCGTCACCAAAGTATGGATTTCCAATGCCGGATACGAGCGGGCGAAGGCCAGCATCGACGAGTCGCTCCGCAAACTTCAGACGGATTATATCGACTTGCTGCTCATCCACCAGCCTTTCAGTGATTATTACGGCACATGGCGGGCCATGGAGGAAGCCTACAAGGCAGGCAAACTGCGCGCCATAGGCGTGTCGAACTTCTATCCCGACCGTTTTATCGACTTGGCGGAGTTCAGCGAGATTCCTCCAATGGTGAACCAGGTGGAAACGCACGTGTTCAACCAGCAGATAGAGGCTCAGCAGATTATGCAGCAATATGGCACGCACATCATGGCGTGGGGACCGTTTGCCGAGGGACGCAACAACTTCTTCAGCAACGAGACACTGATTGCCGTCGGTGCCAAGTATAACAAGAGTGCGGCACAGACCGCCCTGCGCTACCTCCTCCAGCGCGGTGTCATCGTCATCCCGAAATCCGTCCGCAAGGAGCGCATGGAACAGAACATCGACGTGTTCGATTTCACGCTGAGCGACGAGGATATGCAGCGCATCCGCCAGTTAGACCTGGGACACAGTCTGTTCTTCTCGCACTACGACCCGCAGACGGTGAAGTGGCTTTGTGGTTATGGTAAGAGCAAATAAATAATGAATTCGCCTGGCAGGCGTACAGGTAGAATCGCACGTACTCGACGGCTGGCCCCACGGCTTCGGCGTGCGGGGAGAATGGACGACGTGGTTCGACCGTTTCTTACAGACAATTATGAAGCATTAATAAAATGACAGTCAGTATGAAGACATTCAAACAAATCCTGCTTGCCGCCGCTTTGTTGGTCGGCAGCACATGTACCCTCGGTGCACAAGAGAAAACAACTACAGCCGGCGTGCCCGTAGTCAAGTTGAACAACGGCGTGGAGATGCCCCGCTTTGGTCTCGGCACTTTCCTACAGCCCAGCGATGAAGTGTGCGAACAGTCGTGCCTCACCGCACTGAAAGCCGGTTACCGGCACATCGACACCGCCCATGCCTATCAGGATGAGGCTGGCGTAGGGCGTGCCGTCAAAGAAAGCGGCATACCTCGTGAAGAGATATGGATTACCAGCAAGCTCTGGCCCACGGAATACGGCGAAGGCAAGACATTGAAAGCCATCGACGAGATGCTGAAACGGATGCAACTGGATTACATTGACCTGCTCTATGTTCACCAGCCTGTGGGTGACTTTGTCGGGGCATGGAAAGACATGGAAAAGGCAGTGAAAATGGGCAAAGTGCGCGCCCTCGGCATCAGCAATTTCGATGCCAACGACGAGGTGTGGAACACCATCATGAAGGAAGCAACCATCAAGCCCCAAGTGCTCCAGATGGAATGCCACCCCTACGCCCAGCGTGTGGATATGCGCAAGAAAGCCGCAGCAGAAGGCATCCAGGTGGAATGCTGGTTTCCGTTGGGAGGTGCCATGAGCAACGGTGCCCTGTTCAAAGGCCCTGTGATAAAGAAAATCGCCGAAGCCCACGGCAAGACCCCGGCACAGGTCATCTTGCGCTGGCACATCCAAGAGGGCTTCTCCGTTATCCCCGGAGCTTCGAATCCTGATTACATCAAAGAGAACATCCAAATCTTCGACTTCGCCCTGACCGACGAGGAAATGCAGCAGATGCGCTCGCTCAACAAGGAGCAGCGCTTCTTCAACGCCACGCTGGAAGATGTAGAGAAGATGGTTGGTGGAGCAAGGCTGTAATGGCTTGACATACGTGAATGATATAGCATCTCTGTGGAGGCATGGGGATGCTTTTCTTTATACTACAGCCTTACTTTACTTCCCCCACAGTACAGCGGTCAATGAATTGGGAAGGCGACATCACAAGCAGGTCGAAGTCTTTAAAGCCCTTGGGGTCACGGGTGATGATGAATACTTTCATTTCGCCCACTCCTCCCACATCTTATCGGTTTCTTTTATTTGCGCCAAACACAAAAACGATTACTTTTGTCCCCCCGAAAATAGAACAAGCCATCAACCGATATGAGAACCATCGACCAATTATTCATCAACTCCACCCAGGCCGCCAGCCGGATGAACGAATGGGCACAGGCACGGAAAGCCTTTTTCTTTCTGACCGACTTCGAAGCCGGACAGTGTCTCGTGGAAACGACGGACAGTTTGCCGGTAAGGGAACTGCAATTCGAATTTCCGGACATCAGTCACAGGGAAAAACAGAAGCAGACGGAAATGCCTGAAGAGATACGCTGGGTCATGCACCCGGAATCGTTCGAAACCTACCGCCGGTCGTTCGACATCGTGCGGCGAAACATCCTTGCCGGAAATTCATTCCTGACCAACCTGACCTGCCTGACTCCCATAGAGACGAATCTTTCCCTCTTGCAGATTTTCGAACACGCAAGGGCACGATATAAGTTATGGATAAAAGACAAGTTTGTCGTGGCATCTCCCGAAACGTTTGTGCGCATCCACAACGGCTACATCTACGCTTATCCCATGAAAGGGACCATCGACGCCAGCCTGCCCGATGCCGACAAACAACTGCTGAATGACCCGAAGGAAACGGCTGAGCACGCCACAATAACCGACCTGATACGCAATGACCTGAGCCGCTTTTCGCAAGAAGTGACGGTGACACGCTTCCGGTATCTGGACAAACTCCGTACGCACCGGGGAGCCTTGTGGCAAATGAGTTCGGAAATACGCGGACGGCTTCCGGGCAATTACAGGGAACTATTGGGAACCCTGCTGTTCGGCATGCTTCCCGCAGGCTCCATTTCCGGTGCCCCCAAGAAGAAGACGGTCGAGATAATCCGGGAAGCGGAAAACTACCGGCGGGGATTCTATACCGGCGTGATGGGGTATTTCGACGGGACAAACTTGGACAGTGCCGTGATGATTCGCTTCATCGAACAGGGAACAGACGGGACGCTGGCTTTCAAGAGCGGAGGGGGCATTACCTTCCAAAGCGATGCACGCAGTGAATATGAAGAAATGAAACAGAAAGTTTATGTGCCGATTTATTGAAACCATTTGCCTGGAAGCGGGGGAAGCACGTCATCTCTCCCGCCACGACTTCCGGATGAACGCCACCCGTAAGGAGTTCTTCGGCAACGTGCCGGACGTGCAACTGAAGGATTACATCGTCCCGCCGCAAACAGACGGAGGGCGCATCCGTTGCCGCGTAACCTATGCACAGGACATTCTGGACATCGAATATTTCCCCTACCGGATACGTCCCGTCCATACCCTGAAACTGATAGAGGGCAGCACGGCCGACTATCGGTACAAGTATGCCGACCGTTCGACTTTGGATTCCCTGTTTGCGCAGCGAGGGAAAGCAGATGATATACTGATTGTCCGGAACGGTCTTTTGACAGACACCTCCATTGCCAACATCGCCCTTTGGGACGGCCTGCACTGGTACACTCCTGCCCATCCGTTGCTGAAGGGAACCCACAGAGCCCGATTGCTGGACGAAGGAATCCTGACCGAGCGGGACATTCCCGTAGAAGAAATAAAGCAATATCAGAAAATATGCCTGTTCAATGCCATGCTTCATTTCGGGGAAATGGAACTGCCCTGCACGCAAATAGAATAAGCCGGGCGATGGCCTTCCGTTGATATGGGTATACCAATCCGTAATCCGTGTATCGACATACTCCGCTACCTGCCTTAATTTTGTTTTGTCAAAATTACGATGCTTGATATGAAAGAAAAAATCATGCGTTTCTTTAAGATGTGGACATTGCCGCTCGGCATGTTTGCCGGGATGGGCGTCTACTTGATGTTTCACTACATCTCGTGGCTCAGTCCGCTCAAAGTGCTGGCAGGCGGAGCGGAAGACTACATCCTGCCGGCGATGGTGTTCATCCAATTGAAACCTTTAATAATCCCCTCCAAAAGTAGCGACTAAATAGGGATATTCTTCCTCGTCTTTTATCAGGTGGCATAGTGCCGGGCCGGTCTTAATCCGGGTTAGCTCATTCTTGACAATCTGCCGGACTTCCTGCCGAATACGGTCATAGTTGGCTGTACTTGCTTATTCCTTTATTATCATATATTACCCCAAAAGCAATGCAATATGATAATAGCGTATTTAAGAGTCAGTACGGGCAAGCAGTTCTTGTCCAATCAGCAGGAGGAAATACGGCGGTATGCCGAAAACAAGAATTTAGTAATAGACCGGTGGGTAACGGAAGTAGCCAGCGGAAGCCGAAAAGGAAACGACCGCAAGCTGGGTACATTGTTGAAACAGATGAAGCGGGGCGACACGCTCATCGTCACAGAAGTATCGCGCCTAAGCCGCACGCTCACCGACATCATGGGCATCATGGGGCTTTGCCTGGAGAAAGGCATCAACTTGTACACCACCAAAGAAGGGTATTCGTTCGATAACTCCATCAACAGTAAAGTACTTTGTTTCGCCTTCGGACTGGTGGCAGAGATAGAACGCAACCTCATTTCGCTGCGTACCCGTGAAGCACTTGCCCTACGGAAAGCCGAGGGCGTCGCATTGGGACGGAAAGCGGGCAGCTACACCAAGCGGAACATACTGGTAGACAATGCCGCACAAATTGTCAGAATGCTCAGGCAAGATAAATCGGTGGCAGACATCTGCTGTCATTTTCAGGTTTCAAGAGACACCTTTGCCAAATTCAGGAAAGAGCATCCCGAAGTGCAGAAGGCATTGAACGCAAAAGAAAAGAGGAGGAAAAACAGAAAGAAGAACTAATGGCTGGTTAACCGTTCGTTTTCGGCGGCAAAGGTAAACATAAAAAATCAATTGACAAACATTTTCCTGATAAAATAGTGTCATTGTGTTATTTACAATCTTTAAAAGGAATAACCTAAGTATTTTACACCTTTGACATAGGAGACTGTTGTCTTTTCTCTGTTTACTCTCAGATGAAGCTTACCTTCTATAAATCGGATAATGGACTCTTTGGTTTGTTC
>NZ_NFJV01000040.1 GCF_002160055.1 Mediterranea sp. An20 | reverse complement strand
CGAACAGAGAAGTTAAGCCCGACCGCGCCGATGGTACTGCGTAACAGTGGGAGAGTAGGTAGCCGCCGTCTTTACAGGTCCCTTCCCCGTGATGAACGGGGAGGGGATTTTTTGTATGCTCAGTATGAGTATTAGTATTAGTATTGGCTAACGGGTGCAAGTCCCCAATGGGGCTGGCCCGGACAGACAACTATCATGTGGCGAAGGTCACGAATGATTTTGTACCGGACCAGGACGCTTATGAGCAGGTGTGGAAGGAAGCGGCAGCTTTTCGTTCGTCTAATGGTTTCGATGAATTATTGTCAAATGTTGTTGTGCCGATTCGTATCATCCACGGCGAGGAAGACCCGCATCCGTTGGTTGGCGTTACAGCACCTTTAGAGAAGGCTTCTGTCAATTATATGTTGCGTACCCTGTCGCAGTGTGGACATTCCCCGTTTTTGGAGGTAAAAGCGAAAGAGAAGTTCTATAATGCTCTCTATGAAATGATTCAATGTTAGTATATCGGTAGGAATCTTGTTCTCGTTTCTGTCAGTTGGTTTGCCTGAATGCTTTCTGTCATATTTTTAGCTTTCCTGTTTGTATTCTTATAAAATGATGTTTATTTGGATAAAAAACTTATTGATTTGTTTGCAGGCTATGAAATAATCCCTACCTTTGCGGGCGTAATAACAAAATGGCAAGATGATTCAAAACTTTACATACATTCTCCTATGTGGCAATATTATTCTACTGGCAAAGGTTAGTGGAGGTGAGCATTGCGCATGACAATATGTAAAGAATCAATGGCAGTTATATTCGAAAGCCTTTCTCACTTCCTGGTGCGAGAGGCTTTTTTTATTCTGATTCATCAATTTAAAGGAAGATACAATGAGTGACAGATTATTCATTTTTGACACGACGCTCCGCGACGGTGAACAAGTTCCCGGATGTCAGTTGAATACGGTAGAAAAGATTCAAGTGGCTAAACAGCTTGAATTGTTAGGTGTGGATGTAATTGAGGCGGGATTTCCTATTTCCAGCCCCGGCGACTTCCATTCGGTGATTGAAATATCAAAGGCGGTGACGTGGCCCACGATTTGTGCCTTGACCCGTGCCGTGCAGAAGGATATTGATGTGGCAGCAGATGCCCTGAAGTATGCCAAGCACAAGCGTATCCATACCGGTATAGGAACGAGTGACGAACATATCAAATATAAGTTCAATTCGAACCGGGAGGAAATTATCGAACGGGCAGTAGCGGCCGTGAAGTATGCCAAGAAATATGTAGACGACGTGGAGTTCTATGCCGAAGATGCCGGACGCACGGACAACGAGTATCTGGCTCGCGTAGTGGAAGCCGTCATCAAGGCGGGTGCCACGGTGGTGAACATCCCCGACACGACGGGCTACTGTCTGCCTTCGGAGTATGGCGAGAAGATTAAATATCTGATGGAACATGTAGATGGTATACACAACGCCGTCCTCTCCACGCACTGCCACAACGACTTGGGCATGGCTACGGCCAACACCATGGCGGGTGTGTTGAACGGTGCGCGTCAGGTGGAGGTCACTATCAACGGTATTGGCGAGCGGGCAGGCAATACATCGCTCGAAGAGGTGGCGATGATTTTGAAATGCCACAAGCATATCGGTATTGATACGAACATCAACACACAGAAGATTTACCCCACGAGCCGCATGGTGTCCAGCCTGATGAACATGCCCGTGCAGCCCAACAAGGCCATCGTGGGCCGTAATGCCTTCGCACATTCCAGCGGCATTCACCAGGACGGTGTGTTGAAAAATGTGCAGACGTATGAGATAATCGACCCGCACGATGTGGGCATCGACGACAACAGCATTGTTCTTACCGCCCGTTCGGGCCGTGCTGCCCTGAAGAACCGCTTGCATGTGCTCGGCATCGATCTGCCGCAGGAGAAGCTGGACAAGGTGTATGAAGATTTCCTCAAGTTGGCCGACAAGAAGAAAGACATCAACGACGACGACATCCTGCTGTTGGCTGGTGCCGACCGCAGCCAGAACCATCGCATCAAGGTGGATTACCTGCAGGTGACCAGTGGCGTGGGTGTACACTCTGTGGCCAGCTTGGGATTGAACATCGCCGGCGAGAAATTCGAAGATTGTGCTTCGGGCAATGGTCCCGTAGACGCTGCCATCAAGGCGCTGAAAAAGATTATCAACCGCCAGATGACGCTCAAGGAATTTACCATTCAGGCCATCAGCAAGGGCAGCGACGACATGGGCAAGGTGCACATGCAGGTGGAGTATGACAACCACATCTACTACGGCTTTGGTGCCAATACGGATATCATTGCTGCTTCGGTAGAGGCATATATCGACTGTATCAATAAGTTCAAATTGGATTAGTTTGTGAAGAAAATGGTTGTAGAAACTCTTGCTCTCCAAGGGTTGGTTCACAACTGACGGCAGATAACGAAGTGGTTTAAACTTTCACGTGCAACACGGGTGCATCGTGCGTTGTATAGAGCGGCTTCTCTGCTAACCCCTTGCCAGGAAACAGGCGGGCGATAAGCAGCCAACTTCCGGGCGATAAGCAGTAGGCTCCTTATATATAAGAAGCAACGCGTTGACTGTCAGTGTGAAATGAACTAAGCAATTCTGAGGACAGCACGTTTGAACCTCTACCATCATGCTTCACCCTCTTCCCCGTATCACTTAGGGGGAGTGGAGGTGATAATGTTCAGAAAAATTACTAATTGGATAGTATCCTAATAACGACAAAGATATGAATACCTTATTCGACAAAATCTGGGACGCCCACATCGTGCAGCAGGTGGAAGACGGTCCCACGCAACTTTACATAGACCGCCTCTATTGCCACGAAGTAACCAGTCCGCAAGCCTTCGAGGGATTGCGGGAGCGTGGCATCCGGTGCCTCAGGCCCGACCATATCTATTGTATGCCCGATCATAATACGCCCACGCACGACCAGGACAAGCCGATAGAAGACCCCGTTTCCCGCGCCCAAGTCGATACGCTGGCCCGGAATGCTAAAGAATTCGGCCTGACCCACTTCGGAATGATGGACCCGCGCAACGGCATCATTCACGTTGTCGGACCGGAGCGTGGACTGACCTTGCCGGGCATGACCATCGTCTGCGGCGATTCGCACACTTCGACGCACGGGGCGATGGGCGCCGTGGCTTTCGGTATTGGTACCAGTGAGGTAGAGATGGTGCTCGCCTCGCAATGCATCCTCCAGACACGGCCCAAGACCATGCGCATCACCGTGGACGGACGCTTGGGCAAGGGAGTGACGGCCAAGGACCTGGCGCTTTATATGATGTCGCGCATGACCACCAGCGGTGCTACAGGTTACTTTGTGGAATATGCCGGCGAGGCCGTGCGTTCCCTCACCATGGAAGGCAGGCTCACGCTGTGTAACCTCAGCATCGAGATGGGGGCCCGCGGTGGTATGGTGGCACCAGACAACGTGACTTTCGAGTACATAAAGGGTAGGGAATATGCGCCGAAGGGCGATGATTGGGAACGTGCCGTGGCTTATTGGCGCACCCTCCGCAGCGATGATGATGCTCAGTTCGACAAGGAAGTTCGTTTTGATGCTGCCGACATCGAGCCGATGATAACCTACGGCACCAATCCGGGCATGGGCATGGGCATCACGCAGTCTGTCCCGACAACCGAAGGCATGGGCGAGGCAGCACAGGCTTCTTTCCTGAAGTCGCTCGATTATATGGGTTTCCGTCCCGGCGAACAGTTGCTGGGCAAGCCGATAGACTACGTCTTTCTCGGTGCCTGTACCAACGGTCGCATCGAAGACTTCCGTGCCTTTGCCTCCATCGCCCGGGGGCGGAAGAAGGCCGACGGCGTGGTGGCATGGCTCGTCCCCGGCTCGTGGATGGTAGACAAGCAAATTCGCGAGGAGGGGTTGGACAAGGTGTTGGCAGAGGCTGGCTTCGAAATCCGTCAGCCGGGCTGCTCGGCCTGTCTGGCCATGAATGACGACAAGGTGCCCGCAGGTAAGTATGCCGTATCGACCAGCAACCGCAATTTCGAAGGTCGGCAGGGACCCGGTTCACGCACGCTCCTGGCTTCGCCCCTGACGGCTGCTGCTGCGGCTGTCACCGGGGTGATTACCGACCCGCGCACGCTATTATAATCATACGTCGCGTAGATGGTATCTGTCATCCTAAACGAAACGAAGTGAAGCCGAAGGTGTTCACTATGCTCTTTGTAGGATGTTTGTCGGGAGATGTTCCGACTGCATCCTGCGGGCTACCAATGACAGATATTCTTTGCGTAAATTATCTTCAATCACATTATAGAATAGGATTATGAAACAGAAATTCGACATACTGACATCTACTTGTGTCCCCTTGCCTTTGGAGAACGTAGATACCGACCAGATCATCCCGGCCCGCTTCCTGAAAGCAACCACCCGCGATGAGAAGTTCTTTGGCGACAACCTTTTCCGCGACTGGCGCTACCGTCCGGACGGAACCCTGAACCCGGATTTTGTGCTGAATAACCCCACCTACGGTGGACAAATCCTCGTGGCAGGCAAGAACTTCGGTTCGGGCAGCAGCCGTGAGCATGCCGCTTGGGCCATAGCTGGCTATGGCTTTCGGGCGGTGGTCAGCAGTTTCTTTGCCGACATTCACAAGAACAACGAACTGAACAATTTTGTGCTGCCGGTTGTAGTCAGCCCTGCCTTCCTGCAAGAGTTGTTCGACAGCATTCAGGCAGATCCGAAGATGCAGGTGGAAATCAATCTGCCTGCCCAGACCATCACGAACAAGGCTACGGGCAAGAGTGAGCATTTCGACATCAACGCCTACAAGAAACATTGCCTGATGAACGGTCTGGACGACATCGACTTCCTGCTGGAGAATGTAGACAAGATAGTAGCTTACGAGCAAAATGCCTATGACCCATCCTGAAATAGAAATCATGGACACTACCCTCCGCGACGGCGAGCAAACCAGCGGAGTGTCGTTTGTGCCCCACGAGAAACTCATGATTGCCCGCCTGCTGCTCGAGGAGCTTAAGGTGGACCGCGTGGAGGTGGCATCGGCCCGGGTGTCTGAAGGCGAGCGCAATGCCGTGCAGATGATTTGCGACTGGGCTGCGCGGCGCGACCTCTTGCCACGTGTCGAGGTGTTGGGATTTGTAGACGGGCACGCATCTGTCGACTGGATTCGCTCCACCGGTTGCCGTGTCATCAACCTGCTGTGCAAGGGCTCGGAGAAACATTGCCGTTACCAGCTTGGCAAGACGCCGGACGAACACATCGCCGACATCCACCGTGTGGTGGATTATGCTCAGGAGCAGGACATGGAGGTGAATGTTTATTTGGAAGATTGGAGCGGGGGGATGAAGGATTCTCCCGACTACGTATTCCAGCTGATGGATGCTTTGGTCGACAGTCCCATCAGACGCTACATGCTGCCCGACACGCTGGGCATACTCAACCCGCTGCAGGTCATCGAGTACATGCGCAAGATGAAGAAGCGATACCCGCAGAAGCACTTCGACTTTCACGCGCACAACGACTACGACCTGGCTGTCAGTAACGTGTTGGCTGCCGTGCTGAGCGGGTGCAGAGGGTTGCATACGACGATAAACGGGTTGGGCGAACGCGCAGGGAACGCCCCGCTTGCCTCCGTACAGGCTATCCTGAAGGACCACTTCCAGGCCCGTACACGCATCGACGAGAGCCGGCTCTATGATGTCAGCCGTGTCGTCGAGTCGTATTCGGGCGTTGTCATCCCGCCCAACAAACCGATAGTCGGCGACAACGTATTCACCCAGGTGGCGGGCGTGCATGCCGATGGCGACAACAAAAAGAACCTCTACTGCAACGACCTCCTGCCCGAGCGCTTCGGCCGTAAGCGCGAATATGCCTTGGGCAAGACCTCGGGCAAGGCCAACATCCGCAAGAACCTCGAAGACCTGGGGCTTCAGTTGGATGAGGATTCCATGCGTAAGGTGACTGAGCGCATCATCGAGTTGGGCGACAAGAAAGAACTGGTGACGCAGGAAGACTTGCCGTATATCGTCAGCGATGTGCTCAAGCACGATGTGCAGGGCGAGCGCGTTCGCCTTGTGAGCTATATCGTGAATCTGGCGCACGGACTTAAGCCTATGGCTACACTCCGTGTCGAAATCAACGGCACACCGTATGAGGAAAGTTCGAGCGGCGACGGTCAGTACGATGCCTTTGTCCGCGCTTTGCGCAAGGTCTACAAGGGTACGCTGGGCCGCCGTTTCCCGATGCTGACCAACTACGCCGTTACCATCCCTCCTGGCGGACGCACCGATGCTTTTGTGCAGACTGTCATCACATGGCAGTTTGATGGGCGTGTCTTCCGTACCCGCGGACTCGATGCCGACCAGACGGAGGCTGCCATCAAGGCCACGATGAAGATGCTGAACCTTATTGAGGGCGAGTTCGACACGTCCGTGTGAGTGGCTGAAGCCAGGGAACGGATATGAGAAGCCCTTCTTGTTGAAGAAGGATATAATATTTAAGGAGTAGTCTTAAAAAAACGGAATATGAAGAAGAAAATCCGGCTGCAGTCTTGGATGCTATACGCATTCGTGTTTATTTTGCTGCTTGGCATCCGCGTGGTATTAGGCCGCTTAGACCCGCGTGACGATGCTGATGCGGAGGGTAACTTGCTGGTCAATGTTGTTTGTGCTGCTCTTATGACAGCCGGCTTTGCTGCCGGTCACCGTTACATGCTCCGCAATCGCAAATCCAAAGAAGAAATAGAACGAAGATTAAAAGACATAGATTTATGAATTTGAAAATAGCTGTATTGCCCGGTGACGGAATCGGGCCCGAAATTTCTGCCGTAGGTGTGGACGTGATGAATGCCGTTTGCACGAAGTTTGGCCATCAGGTGACTTACCGTTATGCCCTCTGCGGTGCCGATGCCATCGACAAAGTGGGCGACCCTTTCCCGGAAGAAACTTTCCAGATCTGCAAGGACAGTGATGCCGTTCTCTTCTCAGCGGTGGGTGACCCCAAGTATGACAACGACCCTACGGCTAAAGTGCGTCCGGAGCAAGGTCTGTTGGCCATGCGGAAGAAACTGGGCCTTTATGCCAATATCCGTCCGGTGCAGACTTTTAAGTGCCTGCTGCACAAGTCGCCCCTGCGTGCCGAATTGGTAGAAGGTGCCGACTTCCTATGCATCCGCGAACTGACGGGAGGCATGTATTTCGGTGAAAAATATCAGGACAACGACAAGGCCTGGGATACGAACTTCTACACCCGTCCCGAAGTGGAGCGCATTCTGCGTGTGGCTTTCGACTATGCCCGTCGCCGCCGTCATCACGTTACGGTGGTCGATAAGGCCAATGTGCTTGCCTCGTCGCGTCTTTGGCGTCAGATTGCGCAGGAGATGGCACCGCAATACCCCGACGTGACTACCGATTACATGTTTGTCGACAATGCTGCCATGAAGATGATTCAGGAGCCGTGCTTCTTCGATGTAATGGTGACAGAGAATACCTTTGGCGATATACTTACGGACGAAGGGTCTGTCATCAGTGGCTCTATGGGTCTTCTGCCTTCTGCTTCTACAGGCGATAGTACGCCAGTCTTCGAGCCAATTCACGGTTCGTGGCCCCAAGCCAAAGGGCAGAACATTGCCAATCCGCTGGCTCAGGTGCTCTCCGTGGCTATGCTTTTCGAACATTTCAATCTGTCGGACGAAGGTGCCCTCATCCGCCGTGCTGTCGATGCCTCGCTCGATGCCTGTGTCCGCACACCGGAGATTCAGGTGGAAGGAGGCTCCCGCTATGGAACGAAGGAAGTGGGGCAGTGGCTGGTTAACTATATCCACAGTGAAAAAGCATGAAGATAGCGAAAAACCTTGTCAGTCTCATCGGTCGTACTCCGTTGATGGAGTTGGTCGGATATAGTGCCCGCTTGTCGTTGCCCCGTCCGCTTGTGGCCAAAGTCGAAGCATTCAATCCCGGTGGGAGTGTGAAAGCCCGCACGGCTTTTGCCCTTATTGATGATGCCGAGCGGCGAGGTGTGCTCTGTCCCGGGGCTACTATCATCGAACCTACCAGCGGCAATACGGGCGTGGGATTGGCGATGGTGGCAGCTATCCGCGGCTATCGTCTTGTGCTGACCATGCCCGAAACGATGAGCCTGGAGCGGCGTAACCTGCTTCGGGCCTTGGGGGCAGAAATCGTGCTGACGCCCGGTGCCGAAGGAATGGCTGGCTCTGTGCGCAAGGCAGAAGAGTTGCATGCCTCTATTTCCGGTTCATTCATCCCCGGTCAGTTCGGTAATCCTGCCAATCCGCATATTCACCAGCTTACTACCGGTGAGGAAATCTGGCACGATACCGACGGCAAGGTGGCGGCTTTTGTGGCTTGTGTGGGTACTGGCGGTACAGTGACGGGGGTGGCCCGCTCGCTGAAGTGCCATCGGCAGGATATACGTGTGGTGGCAGTAGAGCCATCGGCTTCTCCCGTATTGGAGGGAGGACAGCCGGGTCCTCACCGCATCCAGGGGATTGGTCCCAATTTTGTGCCGGACAACTACGATGCATCGGTAGTGGATGAGGTGGTTTCTGTGTCCGATGACGATGCCATCCGTGCTGCCCGTCTTCTGGCTCGTACCGAGGGGTTACTGGCCGGCATATCTTCAGGAGCGGCACTCTGTGCGGCTGGACGTCTGGCTCTTCGCCCCGAAATGGCTGGCCGTCTTATTGTTGTTCTGTTGCCCGATACGGGTGAACGCTATCTGTCTACCGACTTGTTTGCTTTCGATTCGTATCCATTAGATTGAGAGATTATATGTATAAGAGATTGTTTCTTGCCGTTCTGCTATGCGGAACGGTCTGGTCTGCCGGAGCACAGACGTATGAAGAACTGTGCGAGCGTGCTTCTACAGCCATCAGCCGCGACAGTCTGGTCCAGGCTGAGCATTATATCCGCCAGGCTCTTCGGCTGGATCCTGCCAATATGCGCAACGCGCTGCTGTTTGCCAATCTGGGCACGGTGCAGCGGATGCGCCGTCAGTATGACGAAGCTTTGGAGTCGTACACATACGCTCTCAATATGGCGCCGCGCAATCCGCTCATCCTCCTGAACCGGGCCAGTTTGTATCTGGAACTGGAACAGGCGGATAAGGCACGCATTGATTATTCGCTGGTGCTTGATGTTCAGCCGGACAATCTGGAAGCGTTGGAAATGCGGGCCTATATCTATATGGAGCAGAAAGATTTCAGGGCAGCACGGGCAGACTACAATCATCTGCTGGAACTGTCTCCGCGTCATTTCAACGGACGCTTGGGGCTGGCCATGCTGGAGCAGAAAGAAGGGCGGCTGAAAGAGGCGCTTGCTATCCTGGACGGCATGGTGAACGAAAAAGGCGAGGGAACCTCCTTGCAGACTGCCCACCAGCATGCCGTGGTCTATGTGGCGCGTGCCGGTGTGCAGCAGGATTTGGGAAATTTCCCGATGGCTCTGATGGATTTGGACGAAGCCATTCGTCTGGACAAGTCGCGTTCTGAAGCTTACCTGATGCGGGGGCAGATTTATCTGGCACAAGGAAAGAAATCGCAGGCGAAGGAAAATCTTGAAGAAGCCGTCAAACTGGGCTTTTCTAAGGAGGAACTGTCGGATCTGCTGGAGCAGTGTAAATGAGGCTCTTGCCTTTCCCTGAAATGTACTAATTGTTAAAGTTTCTTTCACTTTCCCATTTATAGCGTAGCAGCGGGCAATATGCCTATTTTCCTACCCAAAATAAACCCTGCAAAAGTTGCGTATATAAAAAAAATGTCAGACTTTTGTAAAACCTTAGTAATTTGTAAAGCTAAGGCTTGTAGTACCAATAACCCTAACCAGTAAAATGAATGAGTGAATTAGAGAACAAGGCGCAGGAACAGGAATTCAAAAGGCGTCCTTACAACCTGCGTGAAAAGAAAACCAAGGATGCTGCCTACCGGTCGCTGATACGTCCGGAACTGGCAGATGAATTGTACGACAAAATACTTAACATCATCGTCGTACAGAAAAAGTACAGAGATTCGGATTTTTCAGCCAAAGACCTGGCCAAAGAACTGCAGACCAACACCCGCTATTTGTCGGCGGTGGTTAATTCTCGTTTCGGTATGAATTATTCGTGCCTGCTGAATGAATACCGCGTCAAGGAGGCTATGCATCTGCTGACAGACAAGCGTTATGCCGACAAGAATGTGGAGGAAATCAGTACAATGGTTGGTTTTGCCAACCGCCAGTCTTTCTATGCCGCTTTCTACAAGAATGTGGGGGAAACGCCTAACGGATACCGTAAGAGGCATGCTGAACGTAAGAAATAACCTGTTGCCGTAAGGTGCGGTTACTATAATATGCGTAGAAAAGGAATATTTCGGGAAATGCTTGTACCTTCCGGAATACTCCTTTTCTCTTTTCTAAGAGCCTGTTTAAATTTTGTTCAGTCTGATTTTGACGGAAAGAAACTCAAAAGCGGCTGGATAAAACTCTTTCAGAGGGAAAATTCAGGCAAGCTCCATGACTTGAATAAGTTCTTTTATTTTATTATATCATCATGAAGAAACAGATTCTTTTGGCGGCGGTTGCCGTCTCTTCTTTATTCAGTGCTTGTGGCAGTGCTTCGAAGGAGCCTGCTGTAACCGAAAAATTTGATTATACAGTGGAACAGTTTGCAGATTTACAAATTCTACGCTATCGCGTACCCGGTTTTGAGACTTTGAGTCTCGATCAGAAGAAATTAGTGTATTACCTCACCGAAGCTGCCTTGCAGGGCCGAGACATCCTTTTCGACCAAAATGGCAAGTACAATCTTGTTATCCGCAAGATGTTGGAGGCTGTCTACACCGGCTATAAGGGCGATAAGACATCGGCCGATTTCAAGGCGATGGAGGTTTATCTGAAGCGCGTCTGGTTCTCCAACGGCATTCATCATCATTACGGATGTGAGAAGTTTGTGCCCGGTTTCAGTCCGGAGTTCTTCAAGCAGGCGTTGCTTAGTGTAGAGCCTTCTGCCTTGCCGTTGGCAGACGGACAGACCGTTGAGCAGTTGTGCGATGAAGTGTTTCCCGTCATCTTCGCCCCCCAGGTGATGCCTAAGCGGGTGAACCAGGCCGATGGCGAGGACCTGATTCAGACCTCTGCCTGCAATTACTACGATGGCGTTACGCAAGAGGAGGCCGAGGCTTTCTATGCCGCCATGAAGGACCCCGATGATGAAACACCCGTATCTTACGGCCTGAACAGTCGTCTGGTGAAAGAGAACGGCAAGCTGGTGGAGAAAGTCTGGAAGGTGGGCGGACTGTATGGGCAGGCCATCGAAAAGATTGTCTACTGGCTGAAGCAGGCAGAGACCGTGGCCGAGACTCCGGAGCAGAAAGCTGTCATTGCCAAACTGGTGGAATACTACGAAACTGGCGACTTGAAGAAGTTCGATGAATATGCCATTTTGTGGGTGAAAGACCTGAATTCGCGTGTGGACTTTGTGAATGGTTTTACTGAGAACTATGGTGACCCGTTAGGACTGAAAGCCAGCTGGGAATCGTTGGTCAACTTCAAAGACTTGGAGGCCACGCACCGCACGGAGATTATCAGCAGCAATGCCCAGTGGTTTGAAGACCATTCACCCGTAGACAAGCAGTTCAAGAAGGAGCAGGTGAAGGGCGTGTCCGCCAAGGTCATCACCGCCGCTATTCTGGCCGGCGACCTCTATCCCGCTACGGCGATAGGCATCAATCTGCCTAATTCCAACTGGATACGTGCCCAGTACGGTTCGAAGTCAGTTACCATCGGCAACATCACCGATGCCTACAACAAGGCTGCTCATGGCAATGGATTCAACGAAGAGTTTGTTATCAGCCCCGAAGAACTGAAACTCATTGACCAATATGCCGACTTGACAGACGAATTGCATACCGACCTGCACGAATGTCTGGGCCACGGTTCGGGCAAGATGGCGCCGGGAGCAGACCCCGACGGACTGAAGGCTTACGGCTCTACCATTGAGGAAGCACGCGCCGACCTCTTCGGCCTGTACTACGTGGCAGACCCCAAGTTGGTGGAACTGGGATTGCTGCCCGACACCACCGCTTACCATGCCCAATATTACACCTACCTGATGAACGGCCTGATGACGCAGCTGGTGCGCATTGAACCGGGCAACCAGGTGGAGGAAGCACACATGCGCAACCGCCAGCTCATTGCCCGCTGGGTTTACGAGAAAGGTGCCGCCGACAAGGTGGTGGAACTGGTGAAGCGCGATGGCAAAACCTACGTGCAGGTGAACGACTATGGCAAGTTGCGTGGACTCTTCGGGCAGTTGCTGGCCGAGATTCAGCGCGTGAAGTCAACCGGCGACTTTGCTGCTGCCCGCAATCTGGTAGAGAACTACGGCGTCAAGGTAGACCCTGTTCTGCACCAGGAAGTATTGGAACGCTACAAAAAGCTGAACCTGGCTCCCTACAAGGGCTTTGTCAATCCCGTTTATACAGCTGTGACCGATGCCGACGGACACATCACCGACGTCACCGTGAGCTACGACGAGGACTACGTGGAACAGATGTTGCGCTACAGCCGCGATTATGCCACGTTGCCCGTGCGTAATTAAGTGAGAAGGAAACTGTTTGGGAGGGTGTGTCAAAATTCAAAATCACTATCATTAGCTTCGCTCAAAACCTTTTTTGACTATTTCATGAAGGTATAGTCTGTCATTGGTAGCGGAGCGAAGCGAAGTCGAAACATCTCACATTAAGCATAGTGAGAACCCTCGACTAAGTTCGGGGTGATAGAATGATAGGTAATATCTATTTTGACACACCCTCTTTTCTTGACAGGCCGTATTCTCCTTTGTTTGATTGAAAAAAGAAAGAAAGTATGGATTTACACGAACAACTGAAAGACATCAAGACTCAATTCCGCCTGGCCATGAACGGTGCTGTTTCGCAAAGCATGCGCGAGAAAGGGCTGGTCTACAAACTGAACTTTGGTGTAGAACTGCCCCGCATCAAGCAGATAGCCGCCCGCTACGAGAAAAACCATGACCTGGCCCAAGCTCTGTGGAAGGAAGACATCCGTGAGTGCAAAATTCTGGCTGCTTTGTTGCAGCCCGTCGAAACCTTCTATCCCGAAATCGCAGACATCTGGGTAGAAAGCATCCGCAACATCGAGATAGCCGAGCTGACCAGCATGAACCTTTTCTGCCACTTGCCCTACGCTCCTGCCAAGTCCCTGCAGTGGATGGCCGATGAGCGCGAATATTTCCAGGTGTGCGGCTTCCTTACGGCGGCCCGTTTGCTCATGCAGAAAGGCGACCTGGACGAACGGGCTGAAAATGAGCTGCTGGACCAGTCTGTCGCGGCTTTCCTCTCCGGTTCCTACCATGTGCGCAATGCCGCTGCTGCAGTCATCCGCCGTTTCATGCAGCACAGCGAAGAACATGCCTTCCGCATGTGCCGCCGTGTGGAGCAAATGAAAGATTCTGCTTCGGCCGATGAGCAACTGCTCTACAGCCTGGTGAAAGAAGAGGCTGGGGAAATTGGCTGATAAATAAAGATTTACTTCTTATATACAACAAGCCTGCTTCTAAACGCTTAGGGGCAGGCTTGTTTGCGCTTAGGAGTTCCTTTCTACTTTTTATCGGGCCAGTCCGAAGACCTGGTTGGAATTAGCAGTTCATATTTAGGTTATACCATGGATGAGAATTTAGGAGTTAAGTCTAGGGTAGAATTACACGCCATATATAATGGAAGAAACCTGTGGCATATAAGGTAAGGTTAAAGTGAACTACGATAAAAATAGATTGCATGCAATATCAAATTTCAGAGTGCTAACTGTGACTTTTAGAACACTCACTATGACATTGACCGGAAAAAAGGACGTAAATGAGCCATCTGTCGCCCAAGGGATGTGAAAGTGAAAAACTACTGCTTTCACAGCGATTGGCTTAATATATACAAGAAAGAGAGTGTGAAAGCAGATGGAGACGTCCAGCCCGGTTTCCCCACACCAGAAAAAGAAGCCTCAATCTGCCTTCACGGTTTCACGCACAGATAATCCGTTGTAATTTAGTGCGTTGTTGTGAAAGATAATGGTTTCATGCTGCTTTCACGGCTTTGTGTGTGGTTATAAGGGTACTACTTCACTGAAGAGAATTGAACCTTATAGACTTCGTGAACTGATTATAGAAGATTTGAAGATATATGAATGTTCCGGAGTGAGGGATATACATCAGAGAATCGGAATTGAGATTCCTTATAAGAAAGTTTTGGAACAGATTAAGGCAATGCTTACTGATGGAACAATAGAGTCGGAAGGTAAAAACAGATGGATAAAATATAAGCTGAAGAAATGATGGTTCTCATTTCCAAAATCGGGAATAGAAGAAGTGATAAAAATCGATTTGGAAATGATAAATGGAAATGACAAGTTGTAATGTTTTGATAATTAAATGAATGGTCGTTTCCAAAATTGAAAATAAGAAAAAGAGAAAATCGATTTTGAAAGAGAAAAATGAAAAAGATAAAGCTTTAAACGTAGAAAACCATGATTGATAAGTAAATGTGCAAAGTTAAATGATACTAAACACAGAGGCACGGAGACACAGAGTTTTTGTTTTCTTGTCCATAGCTCACAGAGTTAATTTCCCTTCTCTCGTATGCGGCGAAGCCGCGGACTCTGTGCCCTCCCGTCATTTTTACCGACAGACAGTTACAGAACTTTGTGTCTCTGTGTTTGATATAAACTAATTCTGATTGATTACTTATACAAGAATAGCGACTGTCACTATAAATCTAGTAGTTGCAGTCGCTATTGTTTTGTTGAACCAGTATATTGCAGTCAGTACCGGTTGCCAGATTCTTCATTTTGTTTTATCGGGCACCAATAATGATTTGTTGGCCTTACTGAAAATGAGTCTGGATTACGGAACCATAGGATGACTTTTCAAGGATGTGTATACAGGAGCGTACGAACAGACTGCTGTAGAGAAAATGTGGCTAATAATTGTTGAAGTGGTGGGCATAGTTGCAGAACTTACTGGATCCGATGAGGACACTCTGAAGCGTCAGCTTATCAAGAACGACAAGAGGCTGGATTAAAATCTAAATCCGAAACTTGAGTCCCTTAATTTTAGAATCCTTTCAATTTCACAACAACGACCACAGGATTGTCTTCTTCATCCAATTGCAGGACATGTTCAAACTGTTTCCTTTTTTCGGGTAAAGAAAAGCGGTTGGATGCTTTCCGCTTTTTGAATTCAGATGGGAAATAGACCATCTGAAGGTATCCCGAACAGCATTTTCCAGCGGGAACAAAATCAATGCCGCCAGATAAGTCATCCACTATCCGTACATTGCTGAATGATTTCTTCTGTTTGTCATACATCCCTAAACAGATTCGTTTCTCTAAACCATATAGAATGAATAAATGCATAGGCGTTTCATGTATCTGGTAGATGGATATGCTCTTGTTTCTGTTTCTTAGCTCTGTTTCATTGCTTGATACATCAATGCCTTTTGTCCCGCATTCAAATTTGTATACTAATTCTTTTTTCATGGAAGAGGAGTCAATCTTATAAATTACATTTTCCAAGGCAGGCTTGAAATAAGTTTCATCATCAAATGTATAAATATAATCTCTGGATGATAAGATGACTCCATAACGCTTTCCTTTTTCAATATGACCTTTGATAGCCTTTTTCTGTTTCCCTGCTTCGTTGATGATAAACAACTGGTAAGGGGCATTCTTGTTGGAAAAATAGGTGTCGTTGCTGTAGATAATCAGTCCATTTCCGAAAATGGCGGCATCTCCCATATTTAGGTTGGGAGTGGGAATCCTTTTTATGAACTCTCCGTCGAAGCTGTAACAAATGACTTCTTGAAAGTCTTGTGCGTAGAGCCGTTTCTTGGGACTGTTTAAGAAATAAAGCAATCCTATGTTGTATTCTTCAGGGCCTTCCCCTTTACTTCCGATGGCATTTAGAAATTTTCCATGTGGGTCAAAATGAAAGAATTGTCGGTTTGTTCCCATAATGATACCCTCTTCAAAGAAACGTATATCATAGCTGTTTCCGCATAAAGCGTCATCTGTCGTTTCCAGTCCAATGTAGTCAATGTCTGATGCTATTTCACTCAGATTAATATCCTTAGCATCTTTTTGAATAGCTTCTGCCAAGTTGATGTTTACCACTTTTTGCTCTTGCCTTTCGGCATAGAGGCCAATATGAGTCCCCGCCAGCAATAGGATGATAAGTAAAATTTTCTTGCACATAATCGGTTGTAGTTTAGTATTTGATGATGCAGCAAAGATAAAAAAAAACAGCAGTTTGTCGTTGGCTTTCCGGGAAAAAGAACTAACTTTGTTCGCTGTAAAATTTCGTTCGCCGATATATGGAAGACAAAAATGTGAAAGAGACAGTACGGCAGATATTCACCGAGTATCTCAATGTGCACGGACATCGCAAGACGCCCGAACGCTATGCCATACTCGATACCATCTATTCCATCGACGGGCATTTCGACATTGACACGCTTTATTCACTCATGGCCGACCAGGAGAATTTCCGCGTCAGCCGCGCCACGCTCTACAACACCATCATTCTGCTCATCAACGCACGTCTGGTCATCAAGCATCAGTTTGGCAACTCCTCGCAATACGAGAAGTGCTACAACCGCGACACGCACCATCACCAGATTTGTACCCAGTGCGGCAAGGTGGTGGAGTTTCAGAACGAAGAACTGCAACGTGCCATTGCCAATACGAAGCTGAGCCGCTTCTCGCTGACGCACTATTCGCTTTACCTCTACGGGCTGTGCAGCAAATGCGAGCGTGCCAACCGGAAAAAAACGAGTAATAATCAACAACATAAAAAAGACAAATGAAAGTAGATGTTCTATTAGGATTACAATGGGGCGACGAAGGCAAAGGCAAAGTAGTCGACGTCCTGACCCCCCGGTATGACGTGGTAGCCCGCTTCCAGGGCGGTCCCAATGCCGGACATACGCTTGAATTCGCCGGTCAGAAATACGTGTTGCGTTCCATCCCTTCGGGCATATTCCAGGGCGACAAGGTCAACCTCATCGGCAACGGTGTAGTGCTGGATCCCGCCCTCTTCAAGGCAGAGGCAGAAGCGCTGGAAGCATCGGGCCATCCGCTGAAGGAACGCCTGCACATCTCCAAGAAGGCGCATCTCATCCTGCCTACGCACCGCCTGCTGGATGCAGCCTACGAAATGGCCAAGGGAGATGCCAAGGTGGGCACTACGGGCAAGGGTATCGGCCCGACGTATACCGACAAGGTAAGCCGCAACGGCCTGCGCGTGGGGGATATCCTGCATAATTTTGAGGCCAAGTACGAGGCTGCCAAAAAACGCCACATTGACATCCTGAAAAGTCTGGACTATGGCCCTTACGACCTGGAAGGCATGGAGAAGGCCTGGTTGGAGGGCATCGAATATCTCAAGCAGTTCCACCTGGTGGACAGCGAGCACGAGGTAAACCGCCTGTTGGACGAGGGCAAGTCGGTGTTGTGCGAAGGAGCGCAGGGCACGATGCTTGATGTCGATTTCGGCTCTTATCCTTTTGTGACGTCTTCCAACACCATCTGCGCCGGAGCCTGCACGGGCTTGGGAGTGGCTCCCAATAAGATTGGCGAGGTGTATGGCATCTTCAAGGCCTATTGTACCCGCGTAGGGGCAGGTCCGTTCCCCACGGAATTGTTTGACGAGACGGGCGAGAAGATGTGTGCGCTGGGACATGAATACGGTGCGGTGACAGGACGTAAGCGCCGCTGTGGCTGGATAGACCTCGTTGCATTGAAATATGCCGTTATGGTCGATGGTGTCACCAAACTGATTATGATGAAGAGCGATGTGCTCGATACCTTCGAGACCATCAAAGCTTGCGTGGCCTATAAGATAGACGGTGAAGAGGTGGATTATTTCCCCTTCGATATCAGCGAAGGAGTGGAACCTGTCTACGCCGAACTGCCCGGCTGGAAGACGGATATGACCGGAATGCAGAGTGAGGATGAATTCCCCGAAGAGTTCAATGCTTATCTGTCGTTCCTGGAAGACCAGCTCGGTGTACCCATCAAATTCGTTTCCATCGGTCCCGACCGTGAGCAAACTATCGAACGTTATATCGACGAAGCATAATTATTCGGATTGAAAAGCCTTTCCTGTCTGCATCGGATGGGGAAGGGCTTTTCAAGTTCCGGTTTAGTTTTATATCTAATATCTTTTATCACATGAAGACAAGACTGTTATCCTTTCTGCTGTTGTGTTGCCTGGCATTTCCCGTGCGGGCACAGAGTTATCAACCTACCGAAGAGAATCTGAAAGCCCGTCAGGAATTCCGCGACAAGAAGTTTGGTATCTTCCTCCATTGGGGACTGTATGCCATGTTGGCCACGGGCGAATGGACCATGACCAACAACAATCTGAACTATAAGGAATATGCCAAATTGGCAGGCGGCTTCTATCCGTCGAAATTCGATGCGGCCAAGTGGGTGGCTGCCATCAAGGCTTCGGGTGCCAAGTATATCTGCTTTACCACCCGTCATCACGAAGGTTTCTCGATGTTCGACACCAAGTATTCCGACTATAACATTGTGGATGCCACTCCTTTCAAGCGTGACGTGTTGAAAGAACTGGCCGATGAGTGCCACAAACAGGGCATTGGCCTGCACTTGTATTATTCGCACATCGACTGGTATCGCGAAGATGCCGTGTGGGGACGTACAGGGCGCGGCACCGGCCGTCCCAATCCCAAAGGCAACTGGGACAGCTACTATGCCTTTATGAATAACCAGCTTACTGAATTGCTGACTAATTATGGGCTTATCGGTGCCATCTGGTTCGACGGTGTGTGGGATCAGGACGAGAATCCGGACTTCGACTGGGAGTTGGACGAGCAGTATGCCCTGATACACAAGTTGCAGCCTTCGTGTCTGGTGGCCAACAACCACCACATCACCCCGTTCCCCGGTGAAGATATTCAGATTTTCGAACGCGACCTGCCCGGCGAAAACACAGCCGGACTGTCGGGACAGGATGTAAGTTCGCTGCCGTTGGAAACCTGCCAGACCATGAACGGCATGTGGGGCTACAAAATCACAGACCAGAACTACAAATCGACCAGAGAACTGATTCAGTACCTTGTGAGTGCAGCCGTGAAGGATGCCAACCTGCTGATGAACATCGGCCCGCAACCCGACGGTGAACTGCCCGAAGTGGCTGTGCAGCGGCTGGCCGAGATGGGAGAATGGATGAAGACATACGGTGAAACCATTTATGGTACGCGCGGCGGTTGTGTGGGTCCGCATCCGTGGGGAGGTACAACGCAGAAAGGCGATAAGCTCTATGTGCATATACTCAACCTCCAGGACAAGGCATTGTTCCTGCCGTTGGCAGACCGGAAAGTGAAGAAAGCCCGCTACTTCGTGGACGGTACGCCCGTGAAGTTCCAGAAAAATAATGAAGGCTATACACTCCTGCTGAATGCCGTGCCGACAGATGTCGATACCGTTATAGAACTGGAATTGGATTGATTTTTAGCTAATTCTTCCTAAAAGAAAGGGGAAACGGCGGCTTAGTCCGTGGTTTCCCCTTATTTTTGGCAAACAATTTGTTTATGAAGAAATATATTAACCCTTAAACAAGAATAGAATGGAAATAGGACTACAATGGATTATCTTTATCGGCGTGGCTGTAGTGAGCTGGCTGGTGCAGTTGAACTTGCAGAATAAGTTCAAGAAATACTCCAAGATTCCCACCAACAACGGCATGACCGGCCGTGAGGTGGCTCAGAAGATGTTGTATGACAACGGCATTTATGATGTGCAGGTCACCTGCACGCCCGGTCATCTGACCGACCACTACAATCCTGCCAACAAGACGGTGAACCTCAGCGAAAGCGTGTACAACAGCAACAGTATCATGGCTGCCGCCGTGGCTGCCCATGAGTGCGGGCACGCCGTGCAGCATGCCTGCGCCTACGGCCCCTTGCAGATGCGCAGTGCTTTGGTGCCGGTCGTGTCGTTTGCTTCGCAGTGGGTGACGTGGGTTATTCTGGCAGGTATCCTGCTGATAAACACCTTTCCCAGCATCCTGCTGGCAGGTATCATCCTCTTTGCCTTGACCACGTTGTTCAGCTTCGTGACCCTGCCGGTGGAAATCAATGCCAGCAAGCGTGCCTTAGTGTGGCTCAGTGCATCCGGCATAACGAATTCCTACAACCACGACAAGGCTGAAGATGCTCTTCGCTCGGCAGCCTATACATACGTGGTGGCAGCTCTCGGTTCGCTGGCTACACTTATCTATTATATTATGATATTTATGGGACGGCGTGAGTAAGGGATTTCCTTAAAGAACATGACGGCGCATTTCCGGAATAGGTATATTTCGGGGGTGCGCCGTTACTTTTGGGGCGTAAACTCCGGAAGGCTCTCTTCAAACGGGCTTCACCAAAGGCAGGGTTACGTTGCTAAAGTGCCATTTTAGCGGCGTAAAGTGCCATTTTAGCAACGTAACCCTGCATGTTAGAATCTTCATGGTGCATCTGCATTCCTCCGATGACCTGATTCCGGTCCTGACGATAAGACAGTGTCACTTTCTGTTTTTCTCTCATGTTTCAGATACTCATTTGCTGTGTATGATGCTGCGCTTATGCCTTCGTATCCGATGTTTCACACTCCCCCTATAAATTCCCCGGTTTCTTCCTTTCACGCTTTCACGCTTTCTAATCGATTGCTTGTCAGTGTATTGATGTGAAACATAGTGCCTTCACGCATCTTTCACAGTCTTCAGCGTGTCCCCTCTGCACAACACTCTTGCTCTGCAACAGTCTTAGAAAGCCACGGGCATACTGCCTCTGGACTTACGGTAGTCCAGAGGCGTGACACCCGTGTGCTTCTTGAAGTAGCGGTTGAAGAACGATTGGTCGGGGAAGTCGAGGCGGAAAGCAATCTCCTGCATGCTGTCGCGCGTGGTGCGGAGCAGCATCTTGATTTCCTGGATGCAGCGGCTGTCGATGATTTCCTTGGGCGTATTCCCCGTCAGGCTTTTCACTACGGACGAGAGGTAGCGCGTGGTGACGGAAAGGCTGTCGGCATAGAACTGCACTTCGCGCCGGGTACCGCTGTGCTGGAAGACCAAGGCGATGAACTTGCCCAACAGTTCTTCCTGCTGAGAGGTGTGAGCGGTGTCATGGTTAAGGAGCCGCTCTTTCACCTTGTCGTAAAGGCTCATCAGGAAACATTGCAGGAGGTTCTTGAATATCGGCAGACGGAAAGTGTGTCCGCGTTCTTGGTAGATGTCGGTCAGGGCGTGCAGCAGGTGGTTGACCCGTAACACGTGCTCGCCACCCGGATTGGGGAGACAGGGATATTCTTTCAGGAAAGCGAAGAAAGACGTGTCGAACATCAACGTCACCTCGCGATAGATGTCGCGCGTCAGGGTCACGTAGGAGAGGTTTAAATCCGGCGCGGCCTCTATGCATTGGAAGAACTGGGCGGTGGCCAGCACCAGCATGTCGCCGGGCTTCAGACTGAAGGAGCGGAAGTCGATTTCCACCTGCGCCGTGCCCCGGTTGACGAACACGAGGGTGAAATGCTCCAACTTCCTCAACTCGGACGCAGGTGTAAGCATGGAGGTGTCCATCTCCACCATGAAAGGCTCGCCGGGAGGCAGTTGCAGGATGTCTCTCAATCCGTTTGCAGGTGTCGGTTCGGTCATTGCTTTTTCTAACTGGATTTATGTTTTCTTGCTTCAATGCGGTTCTCTTAGTTCTTCAATCAATTCCTCCAAGATATAGTCGTCGCTCATCAGTTGCAAACCATATTTCGGGTCTGCCAACTGCTGATAGATCTTGGTGGAATAAAACAGGTCGAGCGCCCGTTCTGCGTCAATCTGCAGAGCATCGGCCAACTTCATGATGATGCGGCTCTGTTTGCGCCAAAGTACGGTGTCTCTCATGATCAATCCTCCATTTTTAGTATTTCAAACGAAGTAAATGAAAGATACTTATCCACGATGTCTTGGTTCAGGATGCAAATCTGATGATTCACCTCTTTGTATCTCAACTGTCCCAACGCTTGTTCTGCTGTAATAATGCCGTTTTCATAGTCTTCAACCGTGTCGATGACATTGTCATTGGCTACACCGCCTTCGACTACATCATACTGTTGTTGCTCTATACCGCCTTTACGGCAATCCACTACATATTCCAGCCATTCAAGGTTGTAACTCTCGAATGTCTTTATCCTATATCCACCAGACTTTACCGCATCGTAGTCGAACGAAAATGTAGAGACGGTTGGTTGGGCATTGCGACCTTTCCTTTCCGCTATCGTTTTTGCCCATGACTCTGCCTGCGTGCGTAGGTTGGTAAGGTAAAATCCTTGTCCGAAATCTACTTTCCTCCTACCCAGTTTTACCAATGGTACTTGTACGGGTACGTATGACCCATGAAATAGAGTAATCATACTTCTGCCTCCCAATTTAATAGCGTTTCACTGATATCATCAGCGACCCAGTCAAGACTTTGGGTATGAAGGTCTTCATACCGCTTGATAAGGCGGCGGTGTATCAATCCCTGTTTCTGCAATCTGTCGTGCATCTCCTTGCCGGAAATACCCAACTTGCGTGCTCCGCTTTCTATCGCCATTACAGCGAAATGAATACGTCTGTATGTTTCATTGTCTGTATAGTTCATATCCATAATTCTATTATATTAATTTTGTGTCGAATGCAAACATTCGCATTAATACGCTACAAAGATAATGAACCTTTAACCAATATCATTTTTTAATGCTGGAAAAAGTTAGTCCGTTCATTCATTTATTGAGGGAAGGAAATTCCCCTTTCCCCCGGCTTCTGTATGCTCGGCATGAGTATTAGCTAACGGGTGCAAGTCCCGAATGAGCCCTAATAGCGGGAATCATACAGCCCATGGCAAGGGTGTCCATCGCGAGTTGGAATCTGAAAGAAGCC
>NZ_NFJV01000004.1 GCF_002160055.1 Mediterranea sp. An20 | reverse complement strand
GGTGTGTCTACAGACTATCAGTTGACCATCAATAATACGGATATGTCGAAGGAAACGTTGGACTGGGGCAGCTATTCGATTGGAAAACAGGTAGACGCTACTCTGTATAACATCCGTCGTGAGCGTCGTATAGAGTTGGTTTCCGAAGGTTTCCGTTTTAACGACTTGAAGCGTTGGCGTGCATTGGACCAAGTGCAGAACGTACACCTCCAGGGATTCAACTTCTGGGAGAGCATGTATCAGTTGTACACGAATCCTACTCCGGAAGATGCCATGACGGCTTTGGATGTCATTACGTTGCAGCCTTATGGAAGTGATACCAGTGCTCCGAATATTTCTTCGGAAACGGATGAGTATGCCGAAGGTAAATACTATCTACCTTATCGCAAAAGTGCCAGCAACATCGGCTTTGACGGCTTGAACTGGAATCCGGCCAAGTATCTGTATCCTATCAGCAACTATGAGTTCCGTATGACCACGGAGGTAGAGGGCTCTAATGATTATGACACCTCTTCCATTTATCAGAATCCGGGCTGGAGCAAGGAAGACGGCACCTTGCCTGAAGGCGATTGATGGAAATATAAACTGAGCAGATAAACCGCTACCGTTTTCGAAGAGCAGCATCGGAGAAAACGGTGGCTTTGTTGTAAAATACGTCTCCTGAGTCGGGCGGAAAAGGCATAGTCTGTAGGCCGTGAAGGCGTGTGGGGGTGTGGCATCTTGTTTAAAATCTTGTATTTCTGTTAAATCTACGCTCCTTTCCCGCCGTTTATGGAGAATAAATGCCAAATTTGTTCATCATACAAACATTTAAAACAAGATTGTGATGAAACTCAAAAGTGTCTTATCGGTGCTACTGGTACAGTTGACGCTGTTGCCGGAGTTTGTTGCTGCCCAAGAGAGTGGGCAGGTTATTTGGTTTGATAAACCTTGTCAGTCGTCGCCGGTTCCGGCATGGGAGGCAGGAAATGCCTCATCAGGGCCAGCCGTCAATCCGGATTGGGAATGGGAACATGCTTCTCTTCCCGTCGGCAACGGAAGTATCGGTGCCAACGTGTTCGGTTCGGTGGCTGAGGAGCGTCTGACTTTTAATGAAAAGAGCTTGTGGCTGGGCGGCCCGAATACCCGCAAAGGAGCGGCTTATTATTGGAATGTCAATAAAGAATCAGCTCCTGTCTTGAAAGAAATCCGCCAGGCTTTTCTGGACGGAGATAAGGAAAAGGCGGCACAACTGACGCAGGACCATTTCAACAGTGAGGTGTCTTACGAAGCAGCCGATGAAGAACCTTACCGCTTTGGCTGTTTCACCACGGCGGGTGAATTCCGCATCGCCACCGGATTAGACGGGCTTCCCGTCAGCGACTATGCCAGGACCTTGTCGCTCGATTCGGCCTTGGTGACAGTGAGATTTGCTTGCGGAGACGTGGATTATCGCCGGGAGTTTTTTACATCCTTTCCCGACAATGTGCTGGCGATGCGGTTCACTGCCAGCCGGAAAGGCATGCAGAATCTGACGTTTTCCTATTTGCCCAATCCGGTGTCGGAAGGACAGTTCCGGGCTGGTCGCGGGGGCGAGTTGAGCTATGTGGCTTCGTTGGACAATAACGGCATGAAATATGTGGTGCGCATCCGTGCCTTGGCCACCGGTGGAAAGGTGAAGGTCGACAGACGGGCGGGTCGTATCCGCGTGGAGCAGGCAGACGAGGTGGTCTTTCTGGTTACGGCCGACACGGATTACAAGATTAGTTTTCATCCCGATTTTGCAGACCCGCGCACGTATGTCGGTGTGAATCCGGAACGCACCACCCGCGAGTGGATGGATGCGGCATCAGGCAAAGGCTATGATATGCTTCGGTCCCGACACTTGGCAGACTATATGCCTTTGTTCCACCGTTGCAGTCTGCAGCTGAATCCCGGCTATCTTACCCAGGGCGATGCGCTTCCTACTCCGCAGCGGCTGAAGCGTTACCGCACCGGTGCGCCCGATTATGGGTTGGAAGCACTCTATTTCCAATACGGGCGCTATCTGCTGATAGCTTCTTCCCGTCCCGGCAATCTCCCTGCCAACTTGCAGGGAATGTGGCACAACAACATAGATGGTCCCTGGCACATGGACTATCACAACAACATCAACCTGCAGATGAATTACTGGCCTGCTTGTGTGACCAACCTGCCGGAGTGTGAAACTCCCTTGTTTGAATACATCCGTTCGCTGGCAGTGCCCGGTATGCGCACGGCCAAGGCCTATTTCGGAGCCCGCGGCTGGACGGCATCTATCTCGTCCAATCCCTTTGGCTTCACTACTCCTTTGCGTGATAAGGATATGTCGTGGAATTTCAATCCTGTGGCAGGCCCGTGGCTGGCTACGCATATCTGGAACTATTATGACTTTACGCGCGACCTGGATTTCCTGCGGGATTCTTACGACCTGCTGAAGGGGGCTGCGCAGTTCAGCGTCGATTACCTGTGGCGTAAGCCCGACGGCACGTACACGGCTGCACCTTCGACTTCCCCCGAACATGGACCCATCGACGAGGGCACTACGTATGCCCATGCCGTGATTCGTGAACTCCTGCTGGATGCAGTCGAGGCCAGCCGGACACTGGGCGTGGATGCAGAAGAACGTGCGCAGTGGGAAAATGTGCTGGCCCATCTGGCTCCTTATCGCATCGGACGATACGGTCAGCTGATGGAATGGTCGGAAGACATCGACAATCCTACAGACGAGCACCGGCATGTCAATCATCTCTTCGGCCTGCATCCGGGCCATACCATTTCACCTGTCACTACTCCCGACTTGGCCAAGGCTGCCCGCGTGGTATTGGAACACAGGGGTGATGGTGCCACCGGCTGGGGCATGGGCTGGAAACTGAACCAGTGGGCACGCCTGCAGGATGGCAACCGGGCTTATACGTTGTTCGGCAACTTGCTGAAGAACGGTACCAACGAAAACCTTTGGGATTCGCATCCGCCTTTTCAGATAGACGGCAATTTTGGCGGGACGGCTGGTGTGACGGAGATGCTGCTACAGAGCCATGCGGGGTTTATCCAGCTGTTGCCTGCGCTGCCGGATGTCTGGCACGAGGGGTGTCTGACCGGAGTACGGGCAAGAGGCAATTTTGTGCTGGACCTATATTGGGAAGACAATAACCTGACACGGGCGAAGGTGCATTCCGGTTCGGGTGTCTCTTGTGTCGTGCGCTATAAAGGCAAGGAACTTTCATTCCCAACCGAGGCGGGTAAGTCTTATTGGGTGGAATGGAACGGCGAACAGCTGACTGCCGAAGAAGTCGGAACGGCTGTCAATTAAGCGGCAGACGGCTTAGCTATGGGAAGCCGATGCCTTATTAATTAGCAGCAGACTGCTTACAGATAAGGAGCGTACTTCTTATCTGTAAGAAACAAATGTCTGTAGGGCAGATGATTATAAACCAGGCCGTGAGGCGGGTCTGTATGTGGGGATATTATCTTCCGGAGTTAATCCGGAATCTTTTTCTAAATGAGACAGGGCAAGGTCAACCCTTGCCCTGTCTGTCTGTGAAGACGGTCAGCGTTTTTTCTTGCTTTTCTTTGCCCAGCCATCCTCGCTGAAGTCCGGCTCCTTCCAGCGCGGGTCATCATCGTTGTGCTGGAAGAACTGTTGCCAGTCGTCCTTACGTCCGCGGGCTTTGGTATAACCGCGCTCTTCCCGGCTGGGTTTCTCTTTCTTTTTCGTTTTTCCGGTTGTAGCAGCAGTGGGGGTATTCCGTTCGGACTTGGCGGCTTTCTGCGTCTTGGTTTCTTTCTTGCGGGATGGCTTGGGAGTAGAATTGTTGGGCTCTCCTGCCACTTCAACCACAATCTTGTGTCCTTTCCAATTAACGTGTGCCAGGCCCTTGAGTATGCTTGAAGTCGACTCCTCGGCCACCTCAAAGAATGAGAAACTGCGCATGAGGTCAATGCGTCCGATTTCTACCCGTCCGCGTACATGGGTGTTGATAATGCCGATAAGTTCGTTGGGGAGAAGACCGTCGTTCTTTCCCACATTAATGAAGAAGCGCGTATAGCCAGGCTCTGCCTGCCGTTGTGAGTTGCCGCTTTCTCCTTTCTTTTCTTTCCGGCTTTTCTTGTCTTTCCTGTCGGCATCTTTTCCCTCCCTGGCAGTCTCAATGTCCGGACGGTTGCGGTAGTAGTCCGAGAACCGGTTGAACTCATGGCTTACCATGCGCTTGATGAGGTCTTCCTTGGAGAGCCAGTCCAATTTGCGGTATATATCGGGCATGAAGTCGGCTATTTCTTCTTCGTTCACTTTCACCTTCTCCAGGTCGTCGATGACCTTCAGCAATTGTCGTTGGCAGATGTCTCGTGCGGTAGGCATTTGCCCCATCTCGAATTTCTTGCCGATGATTCGTTCTATTTCACGCATACGTCCCTTCTCGCGCAGGTTAATGATGGCTACGGAGATACCGGTTTTCCCGGCTCGTCCTGTGCGTCCGCTGCGGTGTGTGTAGCTTTCAGTGTCTTCGGGCAGTCCATAGTTGATGACGTGTGTCAGGTCGTCCACATCCAGTCCGCGTGCAGCTACATCGGTAGCCACCAGCAGTTGCAGGTTGCGTATGCGGAATTTCTGCATCACGGCATCGCGCTGTGCCTGGCTCAGGTCACCGTGCAGCGAGTCGGCGTTGTACCCTTCCTGCATCAGTTTGTCGGCAATCTCCTGCGTTTCTTTGCGGGTACGGCAGAATATGATTCCGTAGATATTCGGATTGTAGTCGACAATGCGTTTCAGAGTCTCGTATTTGTCTTTGGCGTGTACGATGTAGGCAATGTGCTTGACGTTGGCAGTGCCTTCATTTTTCCGGCCGATGGTGATTTCTTTGGCATTGTGCAGGTAGTTCTGGGCGATGCGTGATATTTCAGCACTCATGGTAGCCGAGAAGAGTAGCGTGTTGCGGTCTTGGGGCACATCGGCCAATATGGCGTTGAGGCTTTCGCTGAATCCCATGTTGAGCATCTCATCGGCTTCGTCCAGCACTACGTTGCGTACGGTAGCCAGCGAAACGGTTTTGCGCTGCATCAGGTCGAGCAGGCGTCCGGGTGTTGCAACGATGATGTGTACGCCCCGTTTTAAGGCGCGTATCTGGCTTTCGATAGACGAGCCTCCGTAGACGGGCAACACGTGCAGGCCGTCGATGTATTTGGAGTAGTCGTTCAAGTCACCTGCAATTTGCAGACACAGTTCACGTGTGGGGCTGAGGATAAGGGCTTGCGGTTCGCACCGGCCTACGTCTGTTTTCTGGATCAGGGGCAGGCCATAGGCTGCGGTTTTGCCTGTGCCCGTCTGTGCCAGCGCCACGACATCGTTGTTTTCTCCCAGCAGATAAGGAATCACTTCTTCTTGTACCGGCATGGGCTGTTCGTAGCCCATTTCTTCAATGGCTCGACGTATCTCCGGCGACACACCGAGCTCTTCAAATGTCTTCATTCAGTCTTAATTCTTTGTATATCTTACTTTTCAGGGCACAAAGGTAATACTTTTCTTTGATAAGTAAGTGTACAAGATTAATTAATGCTGGTATAAGGCTTTAAAGATGTGGCAGGTAAGGGCATGCTTCTTCCCCTTCCCGGGCAGGAAGTGCATACGGCTGGGGCATGTCTGCACGATGGTCGCTGAGGGGGCAGGCTTCTCTCCGGGGCATCTGCTTCCGGTAGGAATGAAAGTCCGTTTCTCTCTGATTCTGTGACTGTATAGGTTGGCAGGATGGCTTAGTTCCTTAGGAAGGGCAGGGCGGGAGAGGAGAGTAAAAGTGGTGTTCTTGTTGTTCCTATGTGCACCCGCTCTTCATCTTTCACCAGTAAGATGTCCCGCAGTTGTTTAAGATCTTTTTTCTGTAGACCTACGGCATACTGCAGGTAATTATCTACGCTTCCGTACCGTCGTTCTATTTCATCTTTGGCGGCATTGAGGAAGTTTTCGCGTGCAGAATAGACGGTGGTGATGGCTTCTTGTGAAGATGCCGGCAAGTGGTAGGCATAGCTGGCAGCAGTCGTGATGTTGAAGAAATCTTTGCTCAGGCAATAATCGTCCATGATGATTTCATCGTTTACTCCCAAGGCAGCGAGTATCAGTGCTGAGGCGATGCCCGTACGTCCCTTGCCAGTGGTGCAGTGGATGACAACAGGATAGTTCTGACGTTCGGACAGAATATCGAACATGCGGCGGAAGTCGGAGGCATGTTGGCTTACAATATGTCGGTTGATGCGCTCTACGATGCGGTAGACCGTATCGCTGCAGATGCTGTGGCTGTTGATGCCTTCCAGAATGTGCTTCAGACTGCCCGCCTGTATGGGGATGTTCACTTCGCGTAATCCGGTGTCCGGGGGAAGAGAGTCGGGAGTGCGTTCGGTCGAGTCGCGCAGGTCGATGATGGTGCGTATGCCTAAGTTCTGCAGTTTCTGCACGGTAGCCGGGTTGCTTAAATCCATTTGTGCTGAGCGGTAAAGCATTCCCCATCGTATGCGTTTATGGCGCGGGTAGACAGGATAACCGCCAAGGTCGCGGAAGTTTTGCGTTCCGGGCATGTTGATGTTCCGTGAGGCCACATGTGCGCGGTATCGGTTATCAAACAGCAAGGTGTAATAATAGCGCTTTGAGGGGTCGTTGTTCACCACGACAGTCCACTGGTCAGCGATATTGGCCGAAGCCACGGGGGTTGTTTCTGGAATGTTTTCGGGGTCGGTGGAGGCAAAGACCTTTACTTGTCCCTGCAGCGCAGGTTGTGTTTTCCACTGTACAATGCTATTGCCCACGTTGTTTTCCTCGCATACAACGGTGATGTGCGGGGTAGCTCCTCCGCAGGCAGAAAGCAACAAGGTCAGCGTTAGTCCGTTTAATAGATTCTTGTACATAGTCATTTCACCTAATCTTTGAAAGCAAATATAAAACTTTTTTGCTGGCAGACGGTTGAAGAATGTGGCAGTTTTTAGCTTTCTTTGGAATAAATAATAAACGTAGAAAGGGGAAGTGGGGCGAGCGTATGCCTGAAGCATGAGGTGGTGAGGGCAGGTGTGCAGTTGCCCGGACGATTCGGAAGGGATAATCGTCCGGGCAATCTGCGGGAGTCATATTCATATCCGGTGACTTTCTGCAAATTCGGGCGATACCGAGTTATTGAAGCTGCGGCATACGTCGGCGGCAAAATCCATGCCGCATTGCACGATAGCATTCCAAGTAGATTCGTTTGTCTGACCCAGTGTGTCGCGGTGTACGCCGTGTTTCAGCAGTCCGTAGATGATGCCTGCATTGAAGTTGTCGCCCGCGCCGATGGTGCTCAACGTCTGCAAGGGTGCCACGTTATAGTCTTTGGCGAGGGCAGATGTGCGCAAAGACACCGTGCCGGCACCGTCCGTGCAGAGGAATGTGGGGCAATAGAATTTGATTTTCTCCCGGTAGATGCGGTCGGCATCTTTCAGCCCATACATGTAGAAGAAGTCTTCCAGCGAGCCGCGTACAATGGTGGCATATTCCAGGTTTTCAATGATGGTAGGTGCCAGCTTGATGGCTTCTTCCTTGTGTGAGGCACGGAAGTTCGGGTCGTAGTAAACGATGGCGTTGGCTTGCCTTGCCTTGTCAAGCAATTCGGTGACTTTCTCGCGCAGCACGGGACTCAGGGCGTAGTATGAGCCCAGCACTACGATGTCTTCTTCGGTGATAGGCGGGAACTCCACATCGATCCGTTGGGTGGGATAGTTCTTGTAAAAGAGATATTCGGCATTGCTTTTCTCGTCAAGGAAGGCGAGCGACACGGGCGACTTGCCGTTGGGAAAGACGTAAATATGGCTGGTGTCGATGCCGTTGTCGCGCATGAAGCGCAGGATGATGTCACCCACGCGGTCGTTGCCCGTTTCGCTGACGAAGCATACCGGCACTCCCGTGCGTGCCAGCGAAACAATGCCGTTGAATACCGAACCTCCGGGGACGGCTGCCGTGGGTTGTCCGTCGCGGAAGATAATGTCCAGAAGGGTTTCTCCGATACCGATTACTTTTCGCATAGTATTTATAAATTCATGTTTCCCTTCCGCTCCACCGTGGTGGCGTTGGGAATGGTCTTTGCAAATATCTGCAATTTTCCATAAACGGCAATAAGTTTTGTTGTATTTTTGCGCCCGTAGAAAACGAATTGTTTAACAGAAGTCTGCATTGCAATGAAGAATCCTGAGGAATTTCCGTCTGTATGTCACCGCTTTACCTTGCCCAACGGTCTGCGTATCATCCACGAACCCGTGTCTTCGCGGGTGGCTTATTGCGGCTTTGCCGTCGATGCCGGTACGCGCGATGAGGATGAGTGCGAGCATGGCATGGCACATTTCGTGGAGCATCTTCTTTTTAAAGGTACCCGCCGCCGTAAGGCTTGGCACATCCTGAACCGCATGGAGAACGTGGGCGGCGACCTCAATGCCTATACCAACAAGGAAGAGACGGTGGTGTACTGTGCTTTTCCTGTCGAGCATTTTGCCCGTGCTTTCGAGCTGCTGGCCGACATCGTGTTTCACTCTACCTTTCCGCAAAGCGAAGTAGAGAAGGAAACGGAGGTTATCATCGACGAGATACAATCGTATGAGGACAGTCCTTCGGAGTTGATTTTCGACGATTTCGAGAATCTTATCTTCCGCGGGCATCCGTTGGGACACAATATATTGGGGACGCCCGAACGGTTGAAAACTTTTCGTGGCGAAGATGCCGCTTCTTTTACTGCCAGGCATTACCGTCCGGAGCGGATGGTGTTCTTCGTGCGCGGTGAGGTGGATTTCCGGCGGGTGTTGAGGCTGGCCGAACGCTTCCTTGCTGACATTCCTCCGGCGGGAGGGCTTTCTGCTGCAGGCGACGGGGCTTTGTTGAGGCATGACGTGTCTGCCGGGCAAGGACATCGGCTACCCCCTCCACCTTACGAACCTGCCATGCGGGTGTTTCACCGCGATACTCACCAGGCCCATGTGATGATAGGAGCCCGTGCTTATGATGCTTACGACCCGCGCCGGACTTCGCTCTATCTGCTGACCAATCTGCTGGGAGGTCCCGGCATGAACAGTCGTCTGAATGTGGCTTTGCGCGAACGCCGCGGACTGGTGTACAGCGTGGAGGCTAATCTTTTGGCTTATACTGATACGGGAGCTTTCTGCATTTACTTCGGATGCGACCCTGCTGATACGGATACTTGCATTCGGTTGGTGTACAAGGAACTGCAACGCTTGCGCGACCGGCGTCTGACTCCTTCTCAGTTGGCTGCCGCCAAAAAGCAGCTCATCGGCCAGCTGATAGTGGCTTCGGACAATGCCGAGAACAATGCCTTGAGCATGGCCAAAACATATCTGCACTATGACCGTTATGAAACGATGGCCGACCTGTTTCGCCGCATCGAGGCACTGACGTCCGACCAGCTTCTGGACGTGGCAGGTGATGTGCTGGCAACTTCCCATCTCTCGACGTTGCTGTACGACTGAGAAGGTGGGAGAAGTCCGGTGTCATCTCTCCTTTTCCTGGCAGTTGTCATTTTCATCTTTTTCTTCTTTTCTCAGCCGCTGCATGCTGAATTCGCAACCGCAATATAGCTGGTTGTAGAAACCGTACTCTTTGAGCAGTTGGTTCCGGCGTTCCTGCAAGCCACCTTTCCTCCAGTTCTGCTCCCAGAAGACAGTACCGGGATGGTGTGAGGCGGCTATCTTTCCAGCTTCGTTTATCTGGTCCAGGCTTTTCCAGCGTGAGGAAGCCAAGGTGGTGGTAAATAGCCGGAAACCGTGTCTGGCGGCGTAGGCGGCCGTAGCTTCCAGGCGTAGGGTGAAGCAGCGCAGGCACCGGCGCCCGCGTTCCGGTTCGTTTTCCAGTCCTGCCACGTCACACAGCCAGCGGGTGTGGTCGTAGTCGGCATCTACAAAATCCAGCCCTTGGGAGGTGACGAAGCGGATGGCTTCGCGTTTGCGGATTTCGTATTCTTCGGCCGGATAGATGTTGGGATTACAATAAAACACGGTCGGGCGTATGCCGTTGGCAAGCATGCATTCGATGATGGCCGACGAGCAGGGGGCGCAACATGAATGCAGCAGGACGCGCGTTGCATTGTCTGGTATTTGCAGTTTCAACATAAGAAATATACGGGTTGAATCTATGAATGAGGGGAGGCCGCTTTTTAAGCGATGGGGAGCAAACTTCCAAGCGATGGGAAGCCGGCTCCTTGGCTATAAGAGGCAGGCTCGTTGTATATAAGCAGCAAGCTGTTGATTGTTAGTGAAATATAGAAAGAATTATGTCCGGCAACTATTGCGTAGCACCAGCAGGCTTTCCGGTCCCATGTTAAACAACAGGTCGATGATGCTGAGGTTGGGCAGGAATCCCAGCTTTTCCTGGAATACCTGGTAGTAGGGGCAAGGCTGGAAAGCGGGGTCTTCCGTTCGGAAGTCTTTTTTGGGATGGATGCGTTCGCGGAAGTCTTCGGTGTCCGGAGGAGGCTGCACCATATAATCCGCGGTGCGCTCCAGGCAGGGACTGAAGTCTATCAGCGAACATACCAGCCGGCACAGCGCTTCGTTAAAGTCGGTAAGAAATTCATATCTTTGTTCGTAGAAGGGTCGGAAGTCGTCTTTATAATATTCGAAGAAAGGCGTATGGTTGTAGGCCGACTCCAAGGCATTCCAGTGCAGGTGCCGCCAGTTTCCGTGGTCGGAAATGCGGATGTCTCGTGTGAAGCACTTCAACGTGCTGGGTTTGACGGTGGGCACGGTGAGGGCCAGTGGTCCGCTGGGCGAGGCTATGGTGCACCGGTTGCGGTAAGTCTGTTTCTGGTAATGGTCGTATTGCTCTATCCTTATCCGGTCGTAGGCCAGCAGTTTGGTGTAGTATTCTACGGGGGCCAGATAGGCGGTAGAAAGGAGTACGGTTGTCTGGGTCGGCATATCTTTCGTTCTGTTCTTTCGTTTATTTTACTTCACCTCCATGCCGGTCCGCTCCCACCTGTATCCGCTGAAGAGTCCGGTGCCTTCTTGTTTCGACAGCCAGATGCGGGTTGCTTTGCCGATGATGTGGTCCTCGGGTACGAAGCCGAAGAGACGGGAGTCGGAAAGGTTGGAAGGATTGTTGACCGTTATCCAATAGTAGTCTTTGGTGAACGAACACGTTTGGGTAGGTTGACCGTCTACATAGAGTGTGTCGTTTTGGATAAAAGCATCGCGGTGTTCGTGCAGCAGCAGTGTGTTGCACAGCAGAGCCCGGTTCCACGGCCGTACGCGTATGCTTATCCCCCGTCCGGGTATGATGAGCGGATGCAGCTTCTGTACGGAGTCGCGTGGCTCGGCCGGTGTAATCCAGCACGGTCCGCCGATGGCTTGCTCCAGCAGGTAATACTCATAGCGGCTGAAGCTGCGGATACTTCTCAGGGAGTCTTTGCCCAACAGGGGCGAGTGTATGGAGAGCCGTTCCAGCAAGGAGTCAATACGTGCCTCGCAAGTGCGGGGGTATGAAAAAAGGAATTTCTGGTCGGGTGCCATCATTTCCGACGGCACTACGGCAAAGAGCGAATCCACCAGTAACGTGTCGCCCGGCGTGCCCGTACAGCGGCCTATGAATGTCTCGCGGCGGCTGATGATCGGTTGCGTCAGGTTGGCAGGGTTATTGAAGAGGATGATGTCTTCCCGTTGTACGGGTCGTGCTCCCCAGCGGTGATACCCCCACCACGCCATCAGTGGCAGGCGCAGTCCGTAGCTCCATTTGTTTACCAGGATGCGTTCGCCCTGGTAGAGGGAGTTCTCCATGCCCGGCGACGGAATAAGATATGAACCGGTCACACACGTGCGCAGCACTGCTCCCACAAGCACTGCTGCGCCAATGGCTACCATTGTTTTCCATATCTTTTTGTTCTTCATATTGCAAGTTCCCGGTCGGAATGGTTAGCTTTCCGGTGGTCAGTTATTGTCCACCCACTTGAAGAGGCGGTCCCAACGGATTTTTCCGTCGAACCAGCCGCGGTCCTTATCCAGCGAAAGCCACACCAACAGCGGTTTACCCACAACGTGGTCTTCGGGCACGAATCCCCAGTAGCGTGAGTCGAGCGAGTTATGCCGGTTGTCTCCCATCATCCAGTAATAATCCATCCGGAACGTATAGTGGTCTGTTTTCTCCCCGTTGATGTAGATGCCGTCTTCGCGCTGTTCCAGCTTATTGCCTTCGTAAGCCTCGATGCAGCGGCTGTAGATGGGCAGGTTGTCTTCGGTCAGTGTGATGGTGGCTCCTTTGGCAGGAATCCATACGGGACCGTAATCGTCGCGCGTCCACTTGGTATACAGGTTCAGCGGATAGACATCGCCTCCGTAGGCTGCCGGTTCACGCACGATGCGGGCCACCAGGCGTTTGTTGCCCGACAAGGTGTCATACATCTTTTGGGTAAGCGGCAAGTGGTAGACCGGTGCAGGTTTTCCTTGAGCATCCAACGCATCCAGTCCCATCGAGGCCAGTATCGCGAGGTTGTCTGCATCGTCGGGCAGGAGCCATTGGTCGTCCTTGCTGATGCCCAGTTCGCGGAACATGTCTTCGGTGATAAGCGGACCGGTAGTCTGCACGAAGTAATTGAACTGCAGGTTTTCGGGGTTGGGAATCATCTTTCCGTTGATGTAAAGCTGCCCGTCCACCAGTTGCAGTGTATCGCCCGGCAGGCCCGTACAGCGCTTCACGTAGTTCTCGCGGCGGTCTACGGGGCGGGTAATGACCTTGCCATATACCTGCGGGTTGCTGAGGATGAGTTTGCGTCCGCCTTCGTAGTAGAGGTCGTAGACGGCACGCTGCTGCTGGCGCGTCAGGCTGTCCATCTCTACCGGGTTGGGGTAGAGGCGATGACCTTCGCGGTAGGCCAGCGTATAGAAGTCTTCCATCTGGTGATTCAGGGCCACCGTGTCGCCGGCGGGAAAGTTGAATACAACAATGTCACCCTGCTTCACGTTGCCGAAACCTTTCACGCGCTTGTAGTCCCAATGCGGCCATTCCAGATACGACTTGCAATTGAAAATGGGCAGCGTGTGTTGTGTCAGCGGCATGGAGAGCGGGGTGTTGGGCACGCGCGGTCCGTAGCTTACCTTGCTGACATAGAGGAAGTCGCCCACCAGCAACGATTTCTCCAGCGATGACGACGGTATCTGGTAGTTCTGGAACAGATAGATGTTGACAAAGTACACCGCCACTAAGGCAAATACGATGGCATCGACCCAGCTCATGACACCGCGCACGGCCGTATTCCTGGATTTGCGCCACCATCCCCAAGGGATAATCTTGCTGATGTAGACATCGAAGATAAAGGGCACTACGATGAGTCCCCACCAACTCTCTATCCACCAGAGGAACAGCAGGTAGAGCACGGTGACAATGATAAACTTGATCCAACGGCCTTTGCCTTTGGTTTGTTGCGGACGGTCCAGTTTCGGGTTGTTGGTAAATTCCATGGTGCTTATGCTTTCAAGAATGGGAAAAGATCTTCCATCGTCAGCAGCCCCGTGTGCTGAGCGGTATATTCGGCTGCCAGCACGGCACCTAAGGCGAAGCCGCTGCGGTTCTTGGCATCGTGGGTGATGGTGATGCTGTCGGCAGCCGAATCGTAGCGGATGCTGTGTATGCCGGGCACTTCATCGCGGCGGATGGCACTGACGGGCAGTTCATCGGGGGCACATTGGGTGGTACCCGTCACGGTGCCGTCGGGAGCCTGCAGCGTGCCTTTCACCCAGCGTGTCTTGCGGTCCAGGTTTTCAATGATGCCTTCGGCCAAGGTGATGGCGGTACCGCTCGGTGCATCCAACTTGTGGATGTGGTGGGTTTCTTCCATCGCCACATCGTATTCGGGGAACTGGTTCATGATGCGTGCCAAGTATTTGTTGACAGCGGAGAAGATGGCTACCCCCAAGCTGAAGTTGGACGCCCAGAACAGGGTTTTGCCTTCGTCGGTACAGAGGCGGCGTACATCGTCGCCGTGGCCTTTCAGCCAGCCCGTACTGCCCGACACCACTTTGACACCGGCCTCAAAGGCGCGCAGGTAGTTGCCGTAAGCGGCCTGCGGGTTGGTGAACTCAATGGCGACGTCGGCACTGCGGAAAGCCTCCGAAGTAAAGTCGTTCTGGTTATCCAAGTCGATGATGCAGACAATCTCATGTCCGCGACTGCGGGCGATGCGCTCTATTTCCCTGCCCATCTTGCCGTAGCCTATCAATGCTATTTTCATTGTTTCTTGTGGTTTTATACATACTATATGTCGCAAAGATAATGTTTTTCTTGCCATCTGGGGCAAGATTTCGGATATTTTAACCGCAGGCCGGGCATCTTCTGCACGAAAAGGCGTATCTTCAGGCGGTGTAAACCTTGTAGAACAAGGGGTGTGACATCATGTTGTGGGGCCTGTCAGCAGGGGTATGCCGTCTTTTCAGTCTTTTTTTGAGAACAATGCCTTCACGCCTTCACCGTCCTGCAAACCGTTGTGTGTGTGAGAGATGCTGTGAAACATCGTGTTCTCACACACCTTTCACGCATCTTGTTGTGCCACAGATGCCACAAATCGGGCAGATGCTTACAGTTTTTTTCTTATACTTTGGAAGCAAATGTCTTATCGCTTTGAAGTCGCCTTCCAAGCCTTTAGAAACCTTTATATAATATAATGCAGGGTTACGTCGCTCAAATGCAGGGTTACGCCGCTCAAATGCCACTTTACGCTCCTCAAATGGCATTTGGCAAAATGAAAGAAGTGAAAGATACGTGAAGGATGTATCTTTCACAACAACACACTGTGCAGCAGGTAATTGAACCTCCGTGAAGCCGTGAAGGCAGTTCATGGGAAAACTGCTTTATTACGGCAGCAATATTGCCTTCACACAACGCAGCGTTACGCCACTCAAATGCCATTTTACGCTGCTCAAATGCAGGGTTACGTTGCTCAAATGGCATTTGAGGCAGTCAGTTTCCTGAACCGTCCACCCTACCCGGACTGCGGCGTCCCGTGCCTTTCCTGCGGGTGAGGTCATCGCCCAATTCCGTCCGCATTTCTTCTGCTATTTTCCGCAGTTTGATGACCCGCTCCGGATAGAGGGTGATTACGTCATAACGTTCGCCCGGATCCCTACGCAGGTCGTAAAGTGCGGGCTTCTCCAGCACACGGGTTGTCAGCGTGCCCGGCTGTCCGTCATTGCCCGGTTCATAAGCTTCGTAAGTGACGTATTTGTGGGGAAAGACCAGCTTGAATTCGCCGTCGGTCACGGCTTCCAAGTCATTCTTGTTGTAATAGTAGGCAAACGAACTGCGCGGATTGGCTTTTTCATCGCCCTGCAGGAGTGACAGGAGGCTGACTCCGTCTATTTTCTTCGCGGGAAGCGGTGCACCGGCCACCTCGGCAAAAGTCGGGAAAAGGTCGATGTTGGAAGCCAGTTTGTTGCAGATGCTTCCGGGAGGAGTATGCCCTTGCCAGTACACAATGCAAGGAACGCGGTTACCACCCTCGAAGGTCGTAGCCTTGGCCTCGCGCAATCCTCCGGCAGAACCTGCATGGTTCCCGTAGTTGGCCCACGGGCCGTTGTCGGAGGTCACAACAATCAGCGTATTCTCCAACACTCCTTCTTCCTGCAAGGTTTTCACTACTTCACCGATGCTCCAGTCTATTTCCATCATCACGTCGCCGAACATACCCTGTTCGCTTTTCCCCTTGAATTTGTCTGACACGGCAAGCGGAACGTGGGGCATGGAGTGTGCCAGGTAGACAAAGAAAGGTTTCTCGCGGTTCTTTCGGATGAAAGCAACCGCACGGGCTGTGTAGTCAGTAGTGAACCTGCTCTGGTCCGTATTGTATCCTACGACCTCGTTGCCGTCGAATGTAGGCAGGTCCGGGAAGTTGAACACCTCACCCTGCTGCGGATGGTTCGGCCACATGTCATTGGAGTAAGGAAGTCCATAATATTCGTCGAAGCCATTCTGAAGCGGTAGGAACTGGCGGGCATCGCCCAAGTGCCACTTGCCGAATATGGCCGTACGATAACCTTTCTGTTTCAGCAGTTCGCCCATTGTCATCTCATCGGCGTGGATGCCATAGTCGGAGTCGGGTCCGGGAGCACCGGCAAAGCCAATGCGGTTGGGGTAGCAACCGGTAAGAAGTCCGGCACGTGATGCACCGCTGATGGGTTGGCAGGCCAGGAAATGCGTGAAGCGCATGCCTTGCGATGCCAGCCGGTCGATATTCGGCGTGGTGTAGCCGAAGGCTCCGTTGCAGGAAAAATCGCCGTAGCCCACATCGTCCAGGTTGATGAGCACGATATTGGTAGGGTTCTGTGCAGTCGCCGTAGCCGCCACGCCCAGCAGCATGGCGCCCATTACCGCATACGGCATGCTCGTTTTCATATACATACAACGTTTCATATATTACTGTTTAGCTTCAATTATACTTCAGTTGGTCCGCTGTAATCCGCTTCCATGCCTGCTCCCCATACTTCCGGAAGCGAACCGCCCCATCGTTGCGCTGCTGTGAGTTCCACCCGCCGATGAAGTTGGAAATCTGTTCCACCTTGATGCTGTGCCAGCCTTTGCACAAGGCCAGCGAGCGTCCATATTTGGAATTAATCTGCGGCTTCCCGTCATTGTCTACCGCCAGTCTGCCACCGACAGTAATCCGTGTGTTGTTGGACGAGAATTCATAGATGCCGTCTTCCGGCACATAAAAATATCCATCTGCCACTGCCACGTAAAACTCCACGCCCGAATACTTGTTCTTCCGGAGCTTCACTATGGGTTCTATCGAAGTGAGGATGCTGTCTTTCCACTCTTTCACATCGGCCATCTCGCTGACGTACAGGCAACGTGTCGGCGAAAAGCGCAGGCGTAATCCTTCATGCTCCGGTTCTTCGGCCGATGCCGGCAGGAAGGTCTGGCGTTCTACCTCCACTTCCCGTACGATGCCCATCCTGCCCGAAGGCAACACGCTGCGTATCTTTATGGTCCCGTTCTCCCTGAATACAAGCGGTTCTGTATAGACAGCCGATTGTAGTCCGGGTTCCGTGCCATCTAAAGTGTAGACCATTTTCATGGGGCGCGAGGTGGAGAACTGTACCACTGTGCTGTCCGTAAAAGCAACGTGGTTCCGGCAGTAGTCCGGCTGTTCCGGCACCGGGATGTGGTAGTTTATCCCCCGGCAGTCCATCCGGACCGCAGCATTGTTCAGTCGGCGCGAGAAGTCAGCAAAGTCTTTATTCTTCAACGGAGTCCATCCTACCTCAGCCACCGCCAGTATGCGCGGATAGACCCGATATTCCACTATATCCTCCGTGTACATGCACTCTGCCCAGGCATTGGCCTGCACGCCCCGTATGTATTGCTCTTTACCCATCTGTACCAGTGTGTCCGGTACTGGATTGTACGAATAGGTCTTGCTGATGGGAACATATCCTCCCCAGGCAAAAGGTTCCGCCTGTGAGTTTCCCTGGTAATAGTCTATATACATGCCGCCACTGGCAGGAGTCATAATCACGTCATGGTCCATCAGTGCCGAAGCTATACCGCCCGCTTCGCCCCGCCACGACATCACAGTGGCATCAGGAGCCAGTCCGCCTTCCAGTATCTCGTCCCAGCCTATCATTCTCTTGCCATATTTCTTGAGGATACGTTCGCACCGGGCTATGGCGTAACTCTGCAGCTTGTCTACTGACGAATGTTTGCTGTCGGTCCACAGTCCTTCTTCCTGTATGCGCTTCTGGCAATGCGGGCAAGTCTTCCATACTTCTTTCGGGCATTCATCTCCACCAATGTGGAAATACGGGCCGGGGAACAGGGCGCACATCTCGGCGAAGATGCCGTCCAGCATTTCAAACATCACTTCCTTGCCCGGACAGAACACCACAGGAAATCTTCCCCACCGGCTCATCACCTCGTATTTCTCGCCCGTGCACGACAATTCCGGATAAGCGGCTATGGCTGCCAGGCTGTGTCCGGGTACGTCTATTTCGGGGATGATGGTGATGAAACGTTCGCGTGCATATTCTACTATTTCCCTGATGTCGTCCTGCGTGTAATAGCCGGAATATTCCTTGCCATATTCATCAATGCGCCGGGAGCCGACTTCCGTAAGCAAGGGATATTTCTTGATTTCCACCCGCCAGCCTTGGTAGTCGCTGAGGTGGAGATGCAGTGTATTGATTTTGATGGAGGCCAGCATGTCTATGTGTTTCTTCAGTCCTTCTACGGAAATGAAGTGGCGGGTTACGTCGAGCATCAGACCACGATAGGGAAAGCGCGGACTGTCTGTCACCTCCACTTCCGGAGCTGTCCACTCCACACCGTCCACGCACTCCGGCGACTCTATCTCGGCCGGCAGCAGTTGCAGGAACGTGCCCATGCCGTAAAACAGGCCGCGCAGGGAGGAAGCACGTACCTCCACTCCGTCTTCGGTCACGCGAAGCTGGTAAGCCTCATTTCCCGTCACGGTTTTATCGATGGTCAGACGGATGGTCCCGTCTTCTTTCTGCGGAAGTCCGAAGCCGGTCGATGCACGCATTTTCTGTGCATAGAAAGAAACCACCGGCTGTAGCGAATCATGAGATATACCGATGGACGCATCTTTGTCTAATACAAACGTACCGCTTCCTTGTGCTATTTGCTCCGGGGCAGGAATCACGTTTATGCCTTGGTTGTATATCCGTTCCGACAGCTTTTCCTTATTACAGCTGCATAGTCCTGCGCAAGCAATCATGGCAAACAACAAACTTTTTCTCATAACAGTCCTTGTATAGAAGTGGTTTTAAATTATTCCTGTTTCTTCAGGTGGTATCAAGATTTATAATGCGGCGTACGGATGGAGTAGTTCCTTTTCTGTTTGTGTGAGCGGGCATCCTTCCTTCCAGATGGGAATTCCCTCTGTGCGCCGTGTTCGGCAAAGATAGGTAAAAAACAAAATATAGCCTCATTTTCCCGCAGCAAAATATGCTTGAAAACGTCCTTATCGTCTTTTCCCGTAATTGCGCCGTATGACCGTGCCTTCGTAACTCTTCTTCCCTTCGCGGAACAAGTCTTCATCGTCGTAGGGGCGGAGCTTGAGCCAGACGCGGAAATCGGCCGATGCGCAAATCAGAGACAGCAGCCCGACGACGTAGACATTGGCATTGCCGGTGCAGAAACCGTGGACGAAAGGAAGTACACCCATCAGCAGGCCGGGCAGCAGCAGCCGGAGGCGGCAGAGTCTGAGGGGGATGGGTTGGTGCAGGTAAGGCCCTATTCCTTTGAAATCCCAGTGCCAGCCCATGCCCCGCAGGCGGCGTCCATTGATGAAATAGAGGGTGAGAAACTCTATCAGGAGCGAGCCGCCATAAGCAGCCAGCACTTTCCATAAGGTTCCTTTCATCCAGAGCAGACCGAAGTTGTAGCCCATGCCGTAGGCGGAAAATTCGTCCCAGATGAAGGTGAAGAGCAGCGTGCCTGCATAGATGACCAGCAGGTAGAAGGTAAGGATGCGGACAGTGATGCTTTTCAGTGTCAGCTTGATTTCCGCCTTGTTGTTGATGGCGGTGCGCGATGTTTGTTGTTGTGTTTCCATTATGATGCTTTTGTTTGATGTTTCTTTTAGTTTCCCGCTGCAAAGATAGCGTCTGTAAGTCTATTTCTTACGTTAAGTGTATGTTATCTTTACGTTAATCGGTCATCTGTTGGCGATAAATCCCTATCTTTGCGGCGTTGACAAGTAAAAAACAGACTGCCGTATGAAGAAATCTGCTTATATGCTCCTTACCATTGTCTCTGCCTTTGCCGCCCTGTTTTTCCTGGGTTATTGGATGGGCTGGGGCTTCAGCCTGAACCGGGCCGACGTGGTGCGTCGCGTCCACGAAGCGTGGTGCCGCACGGACGACCGGCGTGTGCAGGACCCGTCATGCTGTCTGGACAGCGTGTTCCGTGCGGAGTTGCGCGAAGCCAAGTTCCGCCGTCTGCGTTTCCGCCTCGACACCGTGGCACTGACAGACAGCAGTGTGGTGCGCCGCGCCACCTTGCGCTATTATGACGACTATGCCGACCGGTTGGGGGAGGGCGATACCTTTGTCATCCCGCTGGACGGGGAGCGGGGCGTGCGGGCATACATCATCAACCTGCGGGCAGAGTCTGTCGGCCGATTGTTGTATTACTCCATTGGCTCGGTGGTGTTCATCTGCCTGATGCTATGGGGCGTAGGCAAGCAGCGTGAGATTATCCAGGGGCAGGACAGACTGGCGCAGATGCGCGAGGACTTCTCATACGCCATGATTCACGACATGAAGACACCGCTCAGCACCATCATCTTAGGCCTGAAAGTGTTGCGCAGCGGCAAGTTGGATGCACTGCCGGAGAAGAAGCAGAAAAACTTCGATATTCTGGAGGGAGAGGCCAACCACCTGCTGACTCTGACCAATAAAGTGCTGACCCTCTCCAAGTTGGAACATGAGCAACTGCTGCTGCAGCCGGACTGGATTTCTTTGTGCCCGATTGTAGACGACCTGGTGCAGACATTCACGTCCAAAGCACAGAAACCTGTCACTTTCCGCACGGAAATGAAAGCCGACGGTGTGTTTGCCGACGGCGAATTTCTGAAAGAGGCACTGGCCAATCTGCTGGACAATGCCCTGAAGTATTCGCGCGACAGCGTGGAGATTCGTATCACTTCGTGGGAGGAAGAGGGATATACCCGCATTGCCGTGCGCGACAACGGCATCGGCATTCCACTTGCAGCACAGGCTACCATCTTCGACAAGTTTGAGCGGGTGCTTCCCACCGGCAAAGGGCAGGGGGAGAAGATTGCAGGTTTCGGCTTGGGGCTGAACTATGTGATGAATGTGGTGCGCGAACATGGCGGCTACGTGACGGTGGAAAGCGTCGAAGGCAAATTCAGCGAGTTCACCCTTTCGTTGCCCATTCCTGAGGTGGATGAGGAACTGGAGCTTTAGAAACTTTTATCTGCATCGTGCCGGAAAAAGTGGCTTATATAGACGAGGACTGCTGCGAAGCCCGAAGAAGCCTGCTGCGAAGCCCGATGGAGCTTGCTGCGAAGGCATTGGAAAGAAACGCTGTAAATCAGCCTTGTTTCCGCCACCTGCGGTAAGTCTTGGTGTCGAGTGAAGAATGTTGGGATAAAAGTTGGCAGTCCGCCATATTTGCCCTATCTTTGGCACGAGTAATAACAAAGAATACGGAATACCTGGAAAGCATGGAACAGTTGCTGCATTACGTCTGGCGTCACCGCCTTTTCCCCCTGCGCCCCTTGAGCACCACAGACGGTCTTCCTCTGGAGGTGGTAGACCCCGGTTTGCCCAATACGGATGCCGGTCCTGACTTTTTCAACGCCAAAGTGCGGGTTGACGGGACCTTGTGGGTGGGCAACGTGGAAGTGCATGAACACTCATCCGACTGGGTGCGCCACGGACACGACCGCGACAGGGCCTACGACAATGTGGTGCTGCACGTGGTGGGCGAGGCCGATTGCAAGGTCTGCCGTTCCGACGGGCATCTCGTTAACCAACTGCAACTGGCCTGTCCCGACGATGTGCGCTGCCGCTACGAAGAATTGCGCCGGGCCGATGTCTTCCCACCCTGCCGTGCTGTGCTGTCCGCCCTTTCCCCTCTCAAGGTGCATGGGTGGCTTTCTGCCTTGCAGGCCGAACGGCTGAGCCGGAAAGCCGATGCCATTGGTCTGCGCTTGCAGCAGAATGGCAATCACTGGGAAGATGCCTTCTTCGTAACCCTGGCACGTAACTTCGGCTTCGGACTCAATGCCGATGCTTTCGAAGCCTGGGCTTTGAGGATTCCCCTGCGTGCCGTGGACAAGCACCGCGACAGCCTATTCCAGATAGAAGCGCTGTTCTTCGGTCTGGCAGGACTGCTCGACAACGACCCCGCCTGTGATGCCGACGACTATGCTGCTTCCCTGCAACGCGAGTTCGCTTACCTGCGGCATAAGTTCTCCCTGCCCGAACCGCTGCCCCGCGACCGCTGGCGTTTTCTGCGCTTGCGCCCGTCGGGCTTTCCGCATGTGCGTCTGGCACAGCTGGCATGGATTTACCAGCACCAGGAAGGGCTTTTCTCGCGGGCGATGGAACCCGATACGCTCGATGAGGTGCGCCGCCTCTTTCTGGCAGGCACTTCCCCTTATTGGGATGTGCACTATCATTTCGGTTCCGCCACCGCAAAACGTGTCAAGCAACTGGGGGCGAAGGCTGTCGACTTGGTGGTGCTGAACACGGTCATCCCTTTCCTCTATGCCTATGGCAGGCATCGTTCGGAGGATCATCTGTGTGAGCGTGCCGCCCGCTTTATGGACGAACTGAAAGCCGAAGACAACAGCATCATCCGGCAATGGGCTGTTGCGGGATTGCCTGTGCGTACGGCTGCCGATTCGCAGGCCCTGTTGCAACTGAAGAATGCTTACTGTGACCGCCGCGACTGCCTGCGCTGCCGCTTCGGCTACGAATACCTGAAGAGTACTGAAAACAGATAACAACCATAAAAACAAGTGACATTATGAATGAACAACTTTCAAACATTGTTTCCCACTTCCAGACTCAGGGAACGGTGAACGACATCCGCCCGCTGGGCTCTGGTCTGATTAACGACACCTACAAAGTAACGACGGCAGAGCCGGATGAGCCCGACTATGTGCTGCAGCGTATCAATCATGCCATCTTCCAGGATGTAGACGGACTGCAACACAACATCGAAGCTGTCACGGCGCATATCCGCCGCAAGCTGGAGGAGCGGGGCGAGAAGGATGTGGAGCGTAAGGTGCTGCATTTCCTGCCTGCCGATAACGGAAAGACGTATTGGTACGACGGTGCCAGCTATTGGCGTATGATGGTCTTTATTCCCCGTGCCAAGACCTACGAGACGGTCAACCCCGAATATTCTTATTGCGCAGGTAAGGCTTTCGGTGAGTTCGAAGCCATGCTGGCCGATGTGACCGAACCGCTGGTAGAGACCATTCCCGATTTCCACAACATGGAACTTCGGTTGCGTCAGTTGCGCGAGGCGGTGGCTGCCGATGCCGTCGGCCGGGTCAAGGAAGTGAAGCAATATCTGGACGAACTGGAACGCTGCGCCGACGATATGTGCCGGGCCGAACAGCTGCACCGCGAAGGCAAACTGCCCAAGCGCGTCTGCCACTGCGATACGAAGGTGAACAACATGATGTTCGACGAAGACGGTAGTGTGCTCTGCGTCATCGACCTTGATACCGTAATGCCTTCTTATGTGTTCTCGGACTACGGCGACTTCTTACGATCGGCTGCCAATACCGGTGCTGAGGACGACCGCAACCTGGATAACGTCCGTTTCAACATGGATATTTTCCGCGCCTTTACCCGTGGCTACTTGGAGTCGGCCCGTTCCTTCCTTCTGCCTGTCGAGATAGAGAATCTGCCTTATGCTGCCGCGCTCTTCCCCTATATGCAGTGCGTCCGCTTCCTGACCGACTATCTTAATGGAGATACCTATTACAAGATTGCTTATCCCGAACACAACCTGGTGCGCACCGCTGCCCAGTTCAAGCTGTGGCAGAGCGTAAAAGAACATCAGGAGGAAATGAAGGCGTTTATAAGCCAATGTGTGGGATAGACTTCTGTCTACTTAAATGATAACCGTATGAAAGAACTGAATGTAAAGAAAATAAGTGCTGCCAATGTGCCGGTAGAAGCCATACCGACTTTGTTGGATCAGGAGAAGATTGCCTTCCAGCCGATAGAAACGGTCAACTGGCCCGAGTATCCTTATCAGCCTTCCGTGCAATTTCGTGTGGCTCATACGGGCGATGCCTTGCTGTTGCACTTCAAGGTGCGCGAGGCATCGGTGCGTGCCGTGGCTACAGCCGATAACGGCAGAGTGTGGGAGGATTCCTGCGTGGAGTTCTTTTCCGTGCCTGCCGGCGATGGGGTGTATTACAACTTGGAATGCAACTGTGCCGGGACGCTGTTGGTGGGCGGTGGTGCCGACCGTAAAGACCGTCAGCGGGCCTCTCAGGAAGTGCTCGACCGTGTGCAACGCTGGGCTTCGCTGGGTCGCCAACCGTTTGACGAGAGAATAGGGGAGTGCCATTGGGAGGTGGCGCTTGTCGTGCCGGTCTCTACCTTCTTCCTCCATCGGCTGGATACGCTTTCGGGCTGTCAGATACGTGCCAATTTCTATAAGTGCGGCGATTTGCTGCAGACACCCCATTTCCTTTCGTGGAATCCTATAAAGTTGGAGCAGCCTAATTTTCATTGCCCGGAGTTTTTCGGCTTGTTGCACTTTGAGTAAGAAACCTGCCGGAAGCTTCTGCAAGTTAGGACACAAAAAACAAAGACCGCTACCGTTTTGCTACGGGGCGGTCTTTGTTTTTCTAGTGATTTCTCTGCGTATGGCTTATCTGACGATGCCTTTTGAGTTCTTGATGAAGTTAACGATGTTGTGAATCTCGTCACTCATCGGAATCTGGTCTTCTATCTTCAGCACGGCATCTTGCAGGCTGAAGTTGCCTTGGTAGACAAGGCGGTAGGCATTCATGATATGACGCAGAATACGGTCGGTGATGTGGCTCTCGTTTTGTGCATTCTGCAGCACGACGGCATTGATGCCGTGGTATTGCACCGGGTTGCCCGCCATGATGATATAGGGCGGCACATCCTTGGAGATGCGGCAACCTGACTGGATGAGTACCCAACTGCCGATGTGGCATTTCTGCTGCACGATGACGTTGCTGCTCAGGATGGTGCAGTCGTCTACCTGACTCTCTCCTGCCACCATGCTGCGAATGCCCAGCACACATTTGTTGCCGATGTGCACATCGTGGCACAAGTGTGTCCCGTCCATCAGGAAGTTACCGTTACCGATGCTCGTACCACCTTCCTTATGCGTGGCACGGGCAATGACTACGTTTTCACGTATGTCGTTGTTGTCACCGATAACCAAGAGGCTTTCTTCGCCGGTGTAGTGGAAATCCTGCGGAATGCTGGCCAAAACGGCACCGTGGTGAACGGTGTTCTTGCGTCCCATGCGGGTGCCGTTCAAAATGTGTGCGCCGGCCATGATGACACAGTCGTCGCCGATTTCTACATCGCCCTCAATATAGGCGAAAGGTTGCACTGTAACGTTCTTGCCGAGTTTGGCGGCAGGGTCTACGTAAGCTAATGGACTAATCATGATACTACGATTTAAAATGTTATTCTCTTCCTCCACCCAAAGCCTGGTACAGGTTGATGACAGCCTGCATCTGGTCGAACGTGTCGCTTACTTCAGACAACTGTGCGCTGAGGTAGCTCTGTTGGGCCGTCAGTACTTCAAGGTAGGTTGACGTGCCTAAGTTAAACAATTCTTTTGTATCTTCCGCAGCTTTTCGGGCAGAATTTACCTGTATGGTGCGAGAATTAACTTTTTCCATCGTGTTTTGATACAAAGAGAGAGCATTGCTTACTTCGTTACCGGCATTCAGCAGGGTAGTCTGGAACGCAATCTTAGCTTGTTCTTCTTGGGCGCGGGCCTGGCGCAGACGGGCAATGTTGGCTCCGCGGTAGAACAGAGGCTGTGTCAGCGAGCCAATCAGGTTGGCCAGCAACTTGCCGGGGTTCACGATGCCGGCGCCGCTGCTGTTGGTCCATCCGGCCGTGCCGCTCAGTGTGATTTGCGGATAGAATGCTGCGCGGGCACTGTTGGTGTTGTAATAGCAGGCGGCCAGTGCCATTTCTGCAGCCTGTACGTCCGGGCGGTTGGAAAGCAATTGCAAGGGTATGCCTACCGAGAAGTCGGAGGGCAGTGCCTGTTCTTCCAGTACGCCGCGCTCGATAGCATGGGCCGGTTCGTTGAGGATGAGGCAGAAGCTGTTCTCCGTCTCGCTGATGCTTTGGCGCAGGTCGGACAGCGAAGCCACTACTTGTGCATAGCTGGTGCGGCTCTGTTCGATGGCGGCACTGTTGACGTTGCCGTAGTCGTACATGGCCTGCATGGTTTCCACGTAGTCTTTCAGTACTTCGGCTGTGTTCTCGGTAATCTCCAGTTGACGGTCCAGCATCAGCAGTGTATAGTAAATGTTGGCTACGTTGGCGATAAGCTGCGTCTGTACTGCCTGTTCGTTATATTGGGCTTGCTTCAGCGAGACTTGTGCGGCTCGTTTCGGGTTCAGGATTTGTCCGAAGAGATCAATCTGCCAGCTTGCACTGACGGGGATGTTATAAGTCTTTGTGGTTATCTCTCCTTTGTTCCAGTTGGTCAGTGTACCCTGCGGGGTCAGTGACAACTGTGGCAGGTAAGACAGACGCGCCGACATCAGAGCCGCCTGAGCCGATTCCACGTTGAGCATGGCCGTGCGCAAATCAGCGTTGTTGGTCAGAGCCTGTTCGATATAGGCTTGCAGTTGCGGGTCGGTGAATACTTCGCGCCAGGGCACATTGCCGAAGTTGGCTGTGTCTGAGGCCAGCGTGTTGTTCACTATGGCCGTATCGCGGTACAGGCCTTCGGCACTGATATCCTCCGGTCTGTCGTATGCTTTGTAGATGTGGCAACTGCTCAGCAGGGCAGTGGCACACATCAGGGTGATTATCTTTCCTTTCATATTGTCTTACATAGAATTTAAGAATGAAGAATGAAGAATCTGTAGAAAGAAGGAGAAGTAAGTTGAAATCTGTTCCTCATTCTTAATTCTTCATTCTTCATTGCATGGTTATTTGCTGTATTGCTCAATTTCAGCTTCTGCGTCAGAGTTGTCTACATCGTCCCATTCCATTGGTTTGATCTTCTCTTGCAAGTACTGGAAGGCAACGAACAAGGCAGGAACAATGAAGATCTGCAGAATCATACCGATTAACATACCTCCGATGGCCGAAGTTCCCAGTGTACGGTAGCCGTTGGCACCGGCACCGCTGGCAAACATCAGCGGGAGCAGACCGATAATCATGGCCAGTGACGTCATCAAGATAGGACGCAGACGGGCACCGGCACCAAGCACGGCAGCCCATGTGATACTCATACCCATCTTGCGGCGGTCGAGGGCGAACTCTACAATCAGGATGGCGTTCTTGGCCAACAGACCCATCAGCATGATGAGGGCAATCTGCATGTAGATGTTATTGGACATGGTTCCTATAATCATCTGCAAGGCAGGGATGCCACCGATGAGGCTGGCACAGTTGACGAAGATGAAGCTACCCATCAGACCGAACGGTACGGAGAGCAATACGGCCAGCGGCAGAATGTAGCTCTCGTACTGGGCACTCAACAGCAGATAAACGAATACGAAGCAGAGCACGAAGATAAGTCCGGTTGTGCTGCCGCTTGTCTCGGCCTCCTCACGTGCCATACCACCCAGTTCGTATCCGAAGCCGGCAGGCAAGTTCTGGTCGGCCACTTCGGCGATGGCTTGCAGAGCCTGACCGGAGGTATAACCTGTGGCCGGTGCTACCATCACTTTCATGGACGTGTACAAGTTGAATCGGCTGATGACATCCGGACCGTAGACCTTGGTCAGCTTTACGAATTGGCTGATAGGAGCCATATCACCGTTAGAGTTGCGTACCATGATGCTTTCCAGCGATTCCAGATTCTTGGTCGCATCACGCTCACCTTGTATCATGACACGGTACATCTTACCGAAACTGTTGAAGTTGGATGCATACAAGCCTCCATAGTATCCCTGCATCACACTTAGGATATCGTTGGGACTAATGCCTGCACGTTTACATGCAGCCGCATCAATGTCCAGTTGATATTGCGGGAAGCTGGGGTTGAAGTTCGTGGCTGCCGATGTGATTTCAGGGCGTTTCTCCAAAGCAGCCATGTAGTCCTGTACCACACTGTAGAAGCGGTTCAAGTCGCCACCCGTCTTATCCTGCATGTTCAGCTCAATGTCCGTAGATACGGAGTAACCCGGAATCATAGGCGGAGCGAAGAACAATACCTGTGCTTCCTTGATAATCTTCTGCGCACGCATGAACAACGTAGCATAGACAATGGTAGAGTTTTGCATTGTCGAGCGCTCCTCCCAAGGTTTCAGCTTGATGATGACCGAACCGTAGCCGGGGCCTTGACCGCCGATGAAGCTGTAACCCGAGATAATGGTACGCGACTGCACTGCGGGTTCGGCTGCTACCAGACTGTCTACGCGGGCCAGAATCTGCTGGGCACGTTCTTGCGATGTGCCGGGAGGCAGTGTCACGGCACCCATGATGGTACCTGTGTCTTCGTTAGGCACCATGCCGGTAGGTGTCACCTGCATGAAGACCATCAGGAGCACGATGGAGCCCACTACCAGGCTGGCGCTCAGCCAGCGTCTTTGGATGAACTTCAGCACCTGCTTTTTATATTTACCCAAGAGGTTGTCGTAGTCTGCGTTGAACGTCTGCTTGAACTTGTCGGTTGTCATACCGGCAACAGCCAGGACACTGATGACAATGAAGATGGGGCAGAGCAGCGGATGTTCTTCAAAGCTGAACATGCCGAATATCATGCCGATGATGGCCACACAAGTGAAGATGATGGTCAGTTTCGGCTTCATGAATTTGCCCAGGCTTTGGGCATAGCGCTGAATCCATATCTTGCGTGCCTCCTTGGTGGCAGTGCCGATACGTTCCTTCAACGTTGTTTCATCGTGTCCTTCCGTGTTATGCGGTTTCAGGAAAATGGCACACAGGGCAGGACTCAGTGTCAGGGCGTTGACTGCCGAGAAGAAGATGGCAATGGCCATGGTCAGACCGAACTGCTGATAGAATGTACCGGCCGTACCGCCCATGAAGCTCACGGGGATGAACACGGACATCATGACCAACGTGATGCTGACCAAGGCACCTCCCAGTTCGTGCATGGCGTCGATGGCAGCCAGACGGGCCGACTTGTAGCCCTGGTCCAGCTTGGCATGGACGCCCTCGACGACGACTATGGCGTCGTCGACCACGATGGCGATGGCCAGCACCATGGCCGACAGGGTCAGCAGGTTGATACTAAAGCCGATTATTTTCAGGGCGAAGAACGTGGCAATCAAGGCCACAGGGATGGCGATGGCGGGAATCAGCGTGGAGCGCATATCCTGCAGGAAGATGTACACCACGATGAACACCAGTATGAACGCCTCAATAAGGGTCTTCACCACCTCGTGGATGGAGGCGAAGAGGAAGTCATTGGCGCTTTGGGCGATGTTGACGCCAATACCGGCAGGCATGTTCTTCTGCATGTCGTCCAGTACTTTTTCCAAGTCCTGAATGGTTTGCGTGGCGTTGGTGCCGGCCATCTGGAACACGATACAGCTGACACCCTTGTGGCCGTCCACGGTGGCATCGAAGCCGTAGCTGTTACGTCCCAACTCGATGTCGGCCACGTCCTTTAGGCGCAGCAGTTCGCCGTCCGGCAGGGACTTGATGACGATGTTCTCGAATTCCTCGGTACTTTGCAGGCGTCCGCGGTAGCGGATGGTGTATTGGAACGTCTGGTTACTACGTTCGCCGAACTGGCCGGGGGCGGCCTCAATGTTCTGTTCGGCCAGGGCAGAGCTGATGTCGGCGGGGATGAGCTTGTACTGCGACATGACGTCCGGCTTCAGCCAGATACGCATGGAGTAGTCGGCACCCATCACGAAGGCATCGCCCACGCCGGATACACGCTTGATTTCCGGGATGATGTTGATGCTGGCGTAGTTCTCAATGAACTCAATGTTATACTTGTCCTCCATGTCGTAGATGGTGAAAATCATCAGCATGGACGACTGACGCTTACGGGTGGTCACACCGATTTGCGTCACTTCCTGCGGCAGCAGGCCCTCGGCGGCAGTTACGCGGTTCTGCACGTTCACCTGCGCCATGTCCGGGTCGGTGCCCTGGTTGAAGTAGACGGTGATGGAGGCCGAACCGTTGTTGGAGGCATCGGAGGTCATGTACATCATGTTTTCCACACCGTTGATCTGGTCTTCCAACGGCGAGACGACCGCATTCAGTACGGTCTGGGCGTTGGCGCCCGTATAGGTTGCGCTCACGCTGATGGTGGGGGGCGCGATGTCCGGGTACTGGGTAACGGGCAGCGTGGCCAGTCCGATGAAACCCAGGATGACCAGCAGGATGGAGATTACTGTGGACAGTACCGGACGGTTTATAAATCTTGATAAATTCATACTATTATATTTAATGAGGAATTAAGAATGAAGCTTTGAGAATGAAGGGCGTCCCGTGTTTCGAACAAGATTCTTCATGTTGCCGCGGAGCGGCGATTCTTCATTCATCATTTAATGGATTATTGGAATGCAGTCTGAATGTTCCCGTTTTTCTGGTCTTCCAGAGCCTGCTTGTAGGCAGCCTCCTTCTCAGCAGGCGTGATGGGTGTGATAGCCTGTCCGTCGTCCAAAGTCTGTACGCCTTCGATGACCACCTTGTCGCCGGGCTTCAAACCACCGGTCACGTAGTAGTTCTGGCCGTCATTCAGGGTGTAGACCTGTATCTCGGTGTTCTTTACCGTATTATCGGCCTGGAGGACAAAGACGAACTTCTTGTCCTGAATTTCTGTAGTAGCCGACTGCGGGATGAGGATGACATCCGTCAGAATGTTGGGGAAGATGACGTTACCTGTCGAGTTGCTGCGCAGCACGTTGTGTTTGTTGGGGAACATGGCACGCATGCTTACCGAACCGGTAGTCGGGTCGATGACGCCGCTGATAGTTTCCACGCGACCGCTGTCCGGATAGATGGAGCCATCGATGAGTTGCAGGTTGATGTCAGGCATCTTGTTCAGAATCTCCGTCATGCTGCCTCCTTCGCGTATCATGTCCAGCAGCTGGCGTTCGGTCATGGAGAAGTAGGCGAACATCTCCGAGTTGTCGGCCACGGTGGTCATGGGGGTCGACATCGAAGCGCTTACCAGGCTTCCTACACGGTAGGGAATCTGTCCCACGATGCCGTCGCTGGGGCTGGTCACCTCAGTATATTGCAGGTTGCGCACGGCATTGGTCAGCGAAGCTTTTGCCTGTGCCAGCGAAGCCTTTGCCTGCGCCAGCTGATTTTCAGATGTGCTCAACTGGTAGTCGCTCACGATGCCGCGTTTGTTCAGCTCGCGGTTATTCTTCGTGGTCAGCTCTTGGGTCTGCAAGGCTGCTTCGGCTGTTGCCACAGCAGCTTGTGCTGTTTCTACGGCAGCTTTGTACTGCACCTGGTCGATGGTGAACAGCACTTGTCCTTTCTTTACGACCGAACCTTCGTCTACGTGCAGTTTCGTGATGAATCCGCTTACCATCGGACGGATTTCCACGTCTTGCTTACCCTTGATGGTGGCCGGGTAGCTGTTCGTCAGTTTGGCAGTGGTGGTCTGTGCGGTAATCACTGCATACTCGGGGGCTTTCGCTTCACCGCCGTTGCCGTTCTTGCAGCTGCTGAGCAGTGCCAGGCAACAGGCCAGTAATACTAATCTACTCTTCATATTCATTTTTGTTCTCATATATATTGTATATTGTTTCTTATGACAGAACCCTCCCATCGCCTCTGCGGCCTCAGCGAAGGCTGGTCCCCGAACCCATAGGGTGAAAACTGAATGCGCTTTTACAGTTTTCGGGCGCAAAGTTATTCTTTTCTTTCTGTATTATATAGGTAAAAGCTATCTTTTTAACTATGTTTTTAAAGAGAAAAGGTTCTTTGTTGATTATAAGCAAGGAGAAGGCGGTGCCAGAGCCTGTATGCTGGGCGGTCTGCTTCTTCTATACAAGCACCGTGCTTCCCACATACAAGCACTGCGCTTCTTATAGACAAGCAGTCTGCCTCTTGGGCATAGGCGTTTTGAGCCGTGTCTGGAGACGGTGGAGGTGCCCGTTTGATGTCTTTGTTGCCTTATACCTCCCTTTGTAGGGTTAAAATAATGTAACGCTATACCTCAGATTGAAAGAGAAGACGTATTTTTGCAACGCATAGAACGCTTAATAACCAATGATGATCAAGAAGAAGCTATTCATTCGCCGTCTGGTGGGGACGTTGGCCGGTGTGGCCATCTTGTATTCATGTGCCAGTGTGGGGCGCATCGAAGGAGGTCCTTTGGATGAGACCCCCCCTCTGTTCCTACGCAGCACTCCCACTCCAGGTGCGCTGAATTATAACCGCCCGCGTGTCCGCATTGAGTTCGATGAATACATCAAACTGGATAATCCGGGCGAAAAAGTGGTTATCTCGCCTCCGCAGGTGCAGCAGCCCAACGTGCGTGCTTCGGGCAAGCGGGTGCTTATCGACCTGGAAGATACGTTGAAACCCAATATGACCTACACCATCGACTTCTCCGATGCCATACAAGACAACAACGAAGGCAATCCGCTTTACGACTTTGCCTTCACTTTCTCTACCGGCGATCACATCGACTCCCTGCAGGTGAGTGGCATCTTGCTCAACGCTGCCGACCTGGAGCCGGTGAAGAATATGCTGGTGGGCCTGCACGCTAACCTCGAAGACTCGGCCTTCACGAGCCTGCCCTTCGACCGCGTGGGGCGCACGGACAGCCGGGGGCGTTTCTCCATCCGGGGCATCGCGCCCGGACGCTATCGCATCTACGGACTGATGGATGGCGACCAGAACTATTATTTTTCACAGCCTACGGAGAACATCGCTTATGCCGATTCGCTGGTCATACCTATGTGTGAGCCTGCCGTGCGTCCCGATACCTTCTGGATAGACACGCTGACCATTGATACCATCGTGCAGCGGGGCTATACACGTTTCATGCCCGACGACCTTATCCTGATGTCCTTTAAGGAAAAAATTACCCGGGCCCAGCGCCTGGCCAAAAGCGAGCGCCCCGTGATGCAGCGTTTCAGCCTTTGTTTCACGGCTCCTGCCGATACCTTGCCGCTTCTGAAAGGCATGAATTTCGATGCGACCGATGCCTTTATCATCGAAAAGCCTACGGGACGCATCGATACACTGGACTATTGGATTAAAGACTCGCTTATCTACAAGCTGGATACGCTGAAAATGGAGCTGACTTATCTGTATACCGATACGCTGAATCAGCTGGTACCACGTACCGATACGTTGGCGCTCGTGTCGAAGGTAAAACCTAAAACCGAGGAGGAAAAGGCCAAGGAACGGGAGAAGAAGGAAAAGGAACGGAAAAAACGCCGCAAGAAAGGGGAAGAGGAAGAGGATAAGCCGGAGACAGAATTCCTGCCGGTCGACGTGTATGCTCCTTCGGCTATGGATATTTACGACTATCTGACGGTCTCTTTCACCGAACCTATTGCCCGCATTGATACTTCTGCTTTCCACCTCAGGCAGAAAGTGGATACGCTGTGGAACGATATTCCTTTCGATTTCCAGCAAGATACGGCAGACATCAAGAAGTATAACATCTTTGCCGATTGGGAACCGGGAGAAAGCTATACCTTCGAGATTGACTCTACGGCCATACACGGCATTTACGGCCTGTTTACCGATAAGGTGAAAAAGGACTTCAAGGCCAAGGCGTTGGAAGAATACGGGCAGATATTCTTTGATATTACCGGTGCCGATTCTGTGGCTTTCGTCGAATTGCTGGACGGACAAGACAAGGTGCTGCGCACGGTGCCCGTTGTCGAGGGACGTGCCGACTTCTATTTCCTGAACCCCGGCAAGTATGGGGCCCGGCTCATCAATGACACCAACGGAAACGGGAAGTGGGACACGGGGGATTATGCTGCGAAACGCCAGCCCGAAGCTGTGTACTACTACTGGCAGGTATTGGACCTGAAAGCAAATTTTGAACTGCGCCAAAGCTGGAACATCAAAGACCGGCCACGCGATAAACAAAAACCTGACGAATTGAAAAAACAAAAACCGGATGAAGACAAGAAAAACAAAAACCGGAACAACCGAAGCAGCTCGGGCAATAGCGGCCGGGGCTACAGTTACTAAAAAGGCTTTGCCTTGTGCTGGCAAGTGGATATGCGCTTTGCTGGTGTGCTGGCTCGTGATGTTTGCCACCGAAGTCTCCGCTCAGTGCGGGGCTAAGAACACGGCGTTCTTGCCGGGTGAGCGCATCTCTTACAATCTGATGTTCAACTGGAAGTTTATCTGGATAAAGGTGGGCACAGCCGAACTGACCACGGATAAGACGGAATATGAAGGCAAGCCTGGCTACTGCTTCCGTCTGAAGTCACATACCAGCAAGCGTGCCGATTTCTTTTTCAAAATGCGCGATACGCTGACTTGCTATGTCACCGACCGCCTGGAGCCGCTTTATTTCTGCAAAGCTGCCGAAGAAGGAAAGCGCCACACGCGGGACGAAGCCTGGTTCTCGTACAGCAACGGGGTGTCACACGTCAAGCAGCGGCGCACGTGGTATAGTGAGGTACGGGCCCCGCAGGAAATGGAATATACGGCCGAAAGTGGCTGCATCTTTGATATGCTCAGTATTCTGGGGCAGGCCCGCTCATGGAATCCTGCAGATTTCAAGGTGGGCGATAAGGTACACTTCCCAATGGCCACCGGTCGGAAAGTAGAGCAGCAGACTCTGATATACAGAGGGACAGACAATGTGGAAGCCAAGGATGGGCATACCTATCGCTGTCTGGTGTTCTCTTTTGTAGAATATGATAAGGAAGGCGCCGAGAAAGAAGTCATTACCTTCTTTGTTTCTGATGACGATAACCATTTGCCTATCCGTCTGGATATGTACCTTAGTTTTGGTTCGGCTAAGGCGTTTTTTACAGGCGTAGAGGGCAACCGCTATCCGCTGAAGTCGTTGGTGAAGTAAGACCGAAAACATAATGACGGGTAGACTCAGCCCCCTGCCGGAAAGCTGTCAGACTATCCGGCAGGGGGCTGATTCTGTGTGGAATGGAACTGGCTCTTGTTGTTCCCTCTTAGTTTATATGTGTTTCCAGAATCGTCCGGATCACTCCTTTCCAGTAGCCGGCCCAGACATGTTTCACTTTCCCGTCTGGCGCGATAAGCACGTAATGCGGAAGCCCCTGTACGCCATAATCAGCTTGCAGTCCGCCGCCGTCGTTGCGCAGTTCGTTCCATTGGATGCCTTTCATTCCTTTTATCTGAAGGCATTGCTTCCATACCTCCTGGGGGTCGGTGCTGATGCAGACCACAGTCAGACGGCCGGCATACGTCCGGGCTACTTCCTCCAGTTCGGGAATGGCTCGCCGACACGGGCCGCACGTCTGGCTCCAGAAGTCCAGCAAGATGTATTGACCTTTGAATTCAGCCAGATGATGCTCGTTTCCGTCGGGGTCATATAAGGTTCCATCGGTCATAACATCACCTGCTTTTATCTTCGGGAATAAGGCATGATAAGCTTTTTGCGCCGTAGCAGTCTGTTTGATGGAATCCGGTAAGGTCATGTACAACTCCTTCAGTGGTGCGATAAAGGCAGCGTAGTCTTGGAACGCAGTGTCAGCGGCAGCAAACCTTGTCAGGGTAGCATTCGTTTCCAGTTTCTCCAACCATATTTGTGAAACAGGTGCCGTCTTCATACACTCCACTTCCATTCGCGTACGTTCCAGCATGAAGGGGACCGATAGCCTTTGGATAGAGTCGATTTTGTTCCATGCGGCTTCTTGGTACTCTTTGTTGCCTTGGTGCTTCTTGTCGGATAATTCTGTCAGGATGTCGCTTTCCTGGATGTTATATTCCAGTATTTGCTTCTGAGGCTCGCGGGTATAGTTGGCAAAGCGATTTTCCTCTTGTTGCTCTGCGATGTCACTCTTTACGTCCCATAGGGGAAACAGTTTGCCGTTTCCTTTCAGTTCGATGTATTGTCCGGGAGCTACCCATAAGTTCAGTAAATAGTTCGGGTAACCTTTCCCGTTTATTGTCAGGCACAGTCGCTGTGAGGAAGATACCGTGTCGCGCAGTTCAAATCGTCCTTGCATTACCGTGTCGCAGGCTACTGCGGTGAAGAACTGGTCGTTTAGTTTCTGCAGGTGGACGACAGTACTGTCCGGTACGTCAGTTACCGTACCAGCTATCAGATATTCGTTGTCGGCCACCTGCGGTGCGCAGGCTGTCACTAATGCAGTCAGGCAGAGGCAACCTAAGACGCTCTTCTTCATGATTGCGTGCGGGCATTAGTCAGTAGGTGCAGTGGCAAACGGCAGTTTGTCGTTCATGCGGAACACGCTCGACTCGAACGTCGCCAAGAGTTTGCCTTCCTGGTTGGTGATGTCTATCTGGTAGCAGCCCGTAGTGCGCCCGATATATCGTTCGCGGGCTTCGGCAATGAGCGTGTCTCCCTGCTGGCTCCCCCTGAGAAAGGTGATGTGCGATGAGAGCGAGAAAGCCAGGGTACCGTGCGCATTGGCCGCAGCAGCCAATGCCAAATCCGCCAGGGTGAAGAGTGCCCCACCTTGTGTACGTCCACCGGCATTCAGGTGTTCGGGAGTGATGGTGAGGGATGCTTTTGCATAACCCTCCCTCACTTCCAGTAGCTTGACACCTGCATTGGCGGCAAAGCGGTCGTTCTGGAAGAACGCTTTTATTTGTTCAGTTTCCATTCTGTGCGTTCCTTTCCGTCTTTTATTTCAAAGCCTAAGGCTGTCAGTTCATTGCGTATCTTGTCGCTGGTGGCCCAGTCTTTGTTGGCTTTCGCTTTGGCACGCTCTTCCAGCAGCATGTCCACTACGTGGCCGAAAGCTTCCTCACGGGCAGCATCGGATGTATTCTCAGCCTTCAGTCCCAGGATATCGAAGGCAAAAAGTTGGAAGATGTCCTTCAATTCCTGCAGGTCTTCGGCGCTGATGGTATCGTTGCCAGCAGCGATGTTGTTCACCATCTTTGCTCCGTCGAACAAGTGTGCGATGACAATGGGCGAGTTCAGGTCGTCGTTCATAGCCTCATAGCACTTGGCGGCCAGCGCATGTACATTCACCGACGAGGCAGTCGACGGCTTCAGGTTGTCCAGCTCGTGGATAGCATCCATCAGACGGGCCAATCCTTTCTCAGCAGCCTGCAAGGCCTCGTTGCTGAAGTCCACCGTACTGCGGTAGTGCGCCTGGAGGATGAAGAAGCGGATGGTCATCGGTGTGTAGGCCTGTGTCAGTTTCTCGTGCTGTCCGGTGAAGAATTGCTCCAGTGTGATGAAGTTACCCAGCGATTTGCCCATTTTCTGTCCGTTGATTGTAATCATGTTGTTGTGCATCCAGTAGTGCACCATGTCATCACCCTGCGAAGCCACGGCCTGCGCAATCTCGCATTCGTGATGCGGGAAGACCAGATCCATGCCTCCCCCGTGTATGTCGAAGTGCGCGCCCAGATACTTGCGCCCCATGGCTGTACATTCGCAGTGCCAGCCTGGGAACCCGTCACTCCAAGGTGAGGGCCATCGCATGATGTGTTCGGGCTGTGCTTTCTTCCACAAGGCGAAGTCGGCGGGGTTGTGTTTCTCCTCCTGGCCGTCCAGTTCGCGGGTGGTATTCAGCACATCATCCAGGTTGCGGCCCGATAGCATGCCGTAATGATGGTCTTTATTATACTTGTTTACATCGAAGTAGACGGAGCCTTGGCTTTCGTAGGCATAGCCGTTTTTCAGAATCTCTTTTACCAATTCGATTTGTTCGATGATGTGCCCCGATGCCTGCGGCTCGATGCTGGGTGGCAGGACATTGAGGGCACGCATGGCGTCGTGGTAGCGGTTGGCATAGTATTGTGCCACCTCCATCGGCTCCAGTTGTTCCAGACGGGCTTTCTTGGCAATCTTGTCTTCGCCTTCGTCGGCATCGTGTTCCAGATGGCCTACATCGGTGATGTTGCGTACGTAGCGCACCTGATAGCCCAAATGTTTAAGATAGCGGAATAGCAAGTCGAACGTAATGGCCGGACGTGCATGTCCCAAGTGCGGATCACCGTAGACGGTGGGACCGCAGACATACATCCCCACGTGGGGGGCGTGCAACGGCTTGAATACTTCCTTCTGCCGGTGCAGGGTGTTGTAAATGAGTAAGGGTTGTTCCATATTTAATCTCCTATATTGCTTTTTTGTGGAGCGAAAACAATGGTTTCCGCTCAAAGTGTGTCAATTATTTCAGGTGAAAGTCCTGTCATGTCGGCTATATCGGTCATGGCATAACCTTTGGCTTTCATGCGCCGGGCAATGTCTACCTGACTTTGTTGTTTTCCTTGTTGTATACCTTGCTGTATACCTTGCTGTATACCTTGCTGTATACCTTGCTGTATACCTCGTTGTATACCTTGCTGTATACCTTGTTCGATGCCTTTCTGTACGGCATAAAGTTCCGTCACCAAGTTATCGCGATACACCTTGATGCTTTCGTCATATTTCATGCGGTCTTCCTTGCTTAGAGAAGCAATGTCCACAATTTCTTCCAGTTTCTGGAAGACGGCGTTGCGGGCCTTGAAAGGGAGTCGTTGTAGTGTTTCCATATTCTTCAGTACATATATCCAACGTTCGAAATCGTTATTGCATTCGTTTTCTTCTTTGTCGAAGAAAGGCAGCTGCAGGAAAATGAAACGAAGTTTGTCCGAGAATGGTTTATGTGTGTCTCGGTCGTCCAGCCAGACATCGGTGCGAAGCTTTTGTTCTATGCCTTCCTCCTTGAAGTTCATGAAGAAGATGCCGTACACGGCTTTCAGGTTGAATTGCCAGTCAACCCCTCGTTCGCCCTGGCGGGAAATGGCGCGAGCGAGATAGTAGATGGCCCGTTCGCGAAAGAAAGCCTGGCGTCGGTTTTGCATCTCTACGATGAACTGCTCCCCGTTTTCATCGGTGCAGTAAATATCGTAGATGCAGCTGCGGTCTTCGATGGCTTCGCCCTGAATCTCTTTGTCCAGGAAACGGATGTCGCAGATGTGCTTTTCGCCTGCAAAGAGACTGTTGAGGAAATCTATCAGCAGGTCTTTGTTGATTTCTTGTCCAAAGATGCGTTTGAAGCCAACATCGGTGAATGGGTTGATGAATTTAGGCATGGCGGATTCTCTTTTTTCTTTCTGCAAAGATAAGATTTACAAATTGAATTTCCTTCATAGAGCTGAACAAAAAGTAATTTGACCGCTAATTTGCAGTCGGCATGTATCCTGCCGATTGCTGCCTATATAGCTGAAGTCTGCTTCCAAGCGATTGGCGGTCTCTTTCAAAGGTAGATGAATTTTCCTGCTAAGGCATTAGGAAAAAGTGGCATGTTTCCCTGCCCGGGCAGAAGATTAACCTGACGATAACGTTGTCTTAACCTTCTTATTCTTGTCCTTAGCCTATCTTTGCCGTGTCGGAAGGGAGGTGCCTTCCGGATATTCTATAAATTGTAAATCGTTTAAAAACATAGGAAAAATGAAGACTACCATTTCATCCATTCTGTTCCGCACTGCGGGATTCCTTATCAAAGGTGCCGTTATCGTAACAATAGGTTTCTTCCTGACAATCTTGCTGAACGATGCGTATGTCGATATGAAACACGCCGTTTACGATGCCTGGTGTGGTCGATAAGTCGGGAGTTTTGCTCAGGCAGGTCCGGGGCTCCTTCGGGTGTTCGTGAGAGGCCGATGGGGTAGGGAAAGTCATTCCCTGGCAGCTGCCTCGTGTGCCTCTATCTCCTTGCGGCTCTTGCTGACAGTCACTAAATAGACACCGCCAAAGATGAACACCACAGCCACGCCTTTAGTCAGGTTGAACGAATCCAGTCCCAGACAGATACTGACAATGCTGGCCACCACAGGCTGCACGTAGTTGTACATGCCCGCCACGGTGGGTCGCAAGTTCTTCTGCCCCACCAGAATGAGCATGTAGCTCAAAAATGTAGCGCACACCACAATGAAGGCAATGCTACCGATGGCAGGCAAATCCAGCGCGCTCCAGTCGGTGGCTATCAGATTGTTGTAGGAGAAGGGCAGGGCAAAGATGAAAGCGTAGGTGAACATCCACTTCATGATGGTGACCAGCGAATAACGCTGCACGAAGTTCTTGAACAGTACGATGTAAAACGCATAACTCAACTGTGCGCCCAGTACCAGGATGTCTCCCAAGATAGGATTGTCACCGCCGGATGCCGGGTGGCTGTTGTCCTGGCTACCCATGATAAGCAGCAACGCGCCTCCGGCTCCGAGGGCGATGCCCAGCACCTTTTTGCCCGTTATCGGTTCTTTCAGGAAGAATGCCGCCAGCACCATGGCCCATAGCGGCATACTTGTGGTGATGATGCTGGCATCGGCGGGAGAGGTCAGTCCCACACCGAAGATGAAACAGCCTTGGTTGAACACGATGGCCAGCAGCGAGGCTGCCAACAGCAGGGCCATGTCCTTGTGATGTACGTGTTCGGGTTTTTGGAAAAACGAGATAAGCCAAAACAGCACCATGGCTCCGAAGATGCGCAGGTCTGTCAGTACCAGGGGAGTAACAATGCCTCCAGCCATGACAATCTTTGCCAGCGGCGACATCAGCCCCCACGTCATGTTGGCCGTCAGCATGGCGGCATGCCCTTTAAAATGAAAGTTTTTCATTGTCAAGTAGCGGTCATTTATTCAATTCCAGCATCTCCTCGATATACTGGCGCGTGTTACTCAGCCGCGGAATCTTGTGTTGTCCCCCCAGCTTGCCCTTCTTTGCCAGCCAGTCATGGAACAGGCTCGGGCGGGCCACGATGACTTCCAGCGGCTGCAGGGCCAGGTTGTTTTGCCGCTTCGCTTCGTAGTCGGAGTTGATTTCCTTCAGCGTGTCGTCCAGGATGCGAGCAAACTTCTGTAAGTCGTCCGGCATTTTCGCGAATTCAATGAGCCACTGGTGCCGGCATTTGGCATTGGCATCCATGAAGACCGGTGCGGCAGAGTATTCTGTGACCTGCGCGCCTGTTTCAGCGCAGGCTCTGGCCAGTCCTTTTTCGGCATTATCCACGATAAGTTCTTCGCCAAACGCATTGATGAAATGCTTGGTACGTCCGGTGATGACAAACTTGTACGGGTGTTTGGAAGTGAAGCGCACGGTGTCGCCTATCTGATAACGCCACAAACCTGCCGAAGTCGAGATGACTACTGCGTAGTTCTTGCCCAACTCTACTTCTTCCAGACAACAAGCATGCGGGTTCTCCTTGCCTACTTCTTCCAAAGGGATGAATTCGTAGAAGATGCCGTAGTCAATCATCAGCAGCATTGACGGGTCGGCAGGGTCGTTTTGTGTGCCGAAATAACCTTCCGAAGCGTTGTACGTTTCTACGTAGTGCATCTTCGGGCTGCGGATAATTTGCTTGTATTGCTCGCGGTAAGGTGTAAAGGCCACTCCACCGTGGAAGAACACTTCCAGATTGGGCCATACTTCTTCTAAGGTCCGTTTGCCTGTTTTGTCCAGGATGTGCTTGATGAGTACCAACATCCACGAAGGCACGCCCGACAGGTTGGTGACATTCGCCCCGATGGTTTCCCGTGCAATGGCTTCCATCTTTTCCTCAAAGTCGCTCATCAGGGCTGTCTGCTTGCTGGGCACGCGGATAAGATTGACTATGGAAGGGATGTTTTCGATGAGAATGGCCGAGAGGTCGCCCACCAGGCTGTGGTTGGAACTGAGGTTGGGTGCGTGGCTACCGCCTAAGATGAGACCTTTGCCGGAGAAGAAGCGGCTCTGCGGGTTCTGCCCCAGGTAGATGGCCACGGCATCCTGCCCGCCACGGTAGTGCGTGTCTTTCAGCGACTCGCGACTGACGGGGATAAACTTGCTCTTGTCGTTGGTGGTGCCCGATGACTTGGCAAACCACTTTATCTCCGAGGGCCATAGTAAGTTCTGTTCGCCCTGCCGGAGGCGCGACACGTAAGGCTTCACTTCCTCATACGTCTGTATGGGTAGCCGACGGCGGAATTCATCGTACGTGTGTATGTCGGCATAGTTATATTTCTTGCCCCATTCGGTGCCAGCCGCCAAGTGGAGGAGACGTTGCAACACTCCGTTCTGAAGTTCTTCCGAGCGGGTGGCATATTGCCCGATTTCTTTCAAACGCGGGGCAAAATAGGCCTTGTTCAGTAAGCTTGTGATGTTCATGATTCTTTTAGAAATCTGTTTAGCAACGCAAAAGTAAGGTTAATTCTTGGTTTCTCTATCTTTTTTCCTGCTTTTTTCTTACCTTTACCGCTGTTTCTGACACTTATTATTTTGTAGGGAGCATTATGAGAATCGGCATACTTACTTCAGGGGGCGACTGCCCAGGCATCAACGCCACCATTCGCGGCGTGTGCAAAACAGCCATTCATCACTATGGTTTTGAGGTGATAGGTATACACAGCGGCTTTCAGGGCCTGCTTACCAAAGACACGGAGGAGATAACCCGCCATTCGCTTTCGGGGTTGCTCAATCTTGGAGGCACAATGTTGGGCACTTCGCGAGAGAATCCCTTTAAAAGAAACGGTGTGGTGTCCGGCGTCAATAAACCAGCCCTCATCGAGCGCAATGTGAAGGAACTGGGATTGGACTGCATCGTGTGCATAGGCGGAAACGGAACTACGCAGACAGCTGCCCGTCTGGCGGAGAGGGGGCTGAACATTGTGTCTGTTCCCAAGACCATCGACAATGACATCTGGGGCACAGACTTTTCTTTCGGCTTCGACTCTGCCGTGAGCATCGCTACCGATGCCATCGACCGCCTGCACTGCACGGCCAGCGCACACAAGCGTGTGATGGTCATCGAGGTTATGGGTCACAAGGCGGGGTGGATAGCTCTTTATGCCGGTATGGCGGGCGGGAGCGATGTCATCTTGCTGCCTGAGATTTCCTACAGCATCCACCGCATCGGTTCGGCCATTCTCGAACGGCTGAAGCAGGGTAAGCCCTATTCTATCGTGACCGTGGCCGAAGGCATTCCTACCGACGGGCGCAAGCGGGCCGGAGAGTACATCGCGCAGGAGATAGAGTATGAGACGGGCATCGAGACCCGCGAAACGGTGTTGGGATATATTCAGCGCGGAGGTTCGCCTACGCCTTTCGACCGTAACTTAGCCACTCGCATGGGCGGGCATGCCACAGAGCTGATTGCCAACGGACAATTCGGGCGTATGGTTGCCTTGCGGGGCAACGACATTACCTCCATCCCTCTGGCCGAGACGGGAGGAAAGCTCAAGGTGGTGACAGAAGACCACGACTTGGTTGTTCAGGGACGCCGGATGGGAGTGTGCTTCGGCTGAGGCTGATACTCTGCCATTTCTTATCCGCTGTGCTGGGTATGGCAGAGAAGCGGCTGTGAAAAGTTTTTCTTATTCCTCTTGTGCGGGCAGTTCGCTGCCATCTGTTTCGTGGGTGATGTGTTCTTCGCTCACGGTCACGAACGCTATGGCATTATCTGCAGGCGGGGTCAGTCGGAGTGCTTTGGCTTCTTCTATCTGCAGCCTGAAGTCGTTGTTGCCCTTGATTTTGTTCAGTGCTTTCTGCGCCGCATTCTGTTGTGATTCTTTCTTGGAATATCCCATGCCCTTGCCTGCCGACAAGCCTTCTACCTTGACCTCGGTGTGGAACACAGGGCTGCGGTCTTTGTCCAACCGCTGTTCTATCAGTTCAAACGATACGCTGAACTTGTATTTCTGGCTCCATTCAATAAGTTTCGACTTGAAGTTGGTCTCTTTGCGCGACATCTTTTCCAAGTCGATATACTCTTTCAGGATTTTTTCCTTCATGAACTCCATGCAGCGGTCGTAGCCTTGGTCGAGGTAAATGGCACCGATGAATGCCTCGAAGGCATTGCCATACATATAGCTGTTGTGTGCCGTGTTGCGTGTGGTATATTTCACGAGTTTGTCCAGTCCGATGTCTACGGCCAGCTTATTCAGCGTTTCGCGCTGTACGATTTTGGAGCGGGTGCTGGTGAGGAAACCTTCGCGTTTGCCGTCGAAATGCTGGTAGAGTATGTCTGCCACGACGGCATCGAGGACGGCATCGCCCAGAAACTCCAACCGCTCGTTGTTGAGCGGTCGCCCGCTTTCGCCGCGCACCAGGATGGATTTGTGCAGTACGGCTTCTTTGTAATAATGTATGTTTCGGGGGAAAAAGCCCAATATCCGGTAGAAACAAAAATAAGACTCTCTGTCCTTGTGGAACAGGAGCCTTATTTTGTCTATTTGATTGCGTAACACGACCTTATTCTGCGTATTTCTTGAAGATGACGCAAGCATTGTGACCACCGAATCCGAATGTGTTGGACAAGGCAGCACGCACTTCGCGCTGCTGAGCCTGATTGAAAGTAAAGTTCAGTTCGTAGTCAATCTGTTCGTCGTTGTCACCCTCTTCGTGGTTGATGGTGGGGGGTACGATGCCATTCTTGATAGCCAGGATGCTGGCAATGGCTTCTACGGCTCCTGCTGCACCCAGCAGGTGTCCGGTCATAGACTTGGTAGAGCTGATGTTCAGCTTATACGCATGGTCGCCGAACACTTCCTTGATAGCCTTGGCCTCGGAAATGTCGCCTACAGGCGTTGATGTGCCGTGCACGTTGATGTAGTCGATTTCATCGGGATTCATCTGTGCGTCTTCCAGCGCATTCTGCATGACCAGTTTGGCACCCAACCCATCGGGATGAGAAGCCGTCAGGTGGTAAGCGTCGGCCGACATGCCCACACCTCCTACTTCGGCATAAATCTTCGCACCGCGTGCCTTGGCGTGTTCCAGTTCTTCCAATACGAGACAGCCGCCTCCCTCGCCCATGACAAAGCCGTCGCGGCTGGCACTGAAGGGACGGGAAGCTGTTTCCGGTGAGTCATTGCGCGTAGACAGGGCGTGCATGGCATTGAAGCCGCCCACACCGCAAGCGGCGATAGCAGCTTCGGAGCCGCCCGTCACGATGGCATTGGCCTTACCTAAGCGGATAAGGTTGAATGCGTCGGCAATGGCGTTGGTTGAAGTGGCGCAGGCCGAGCAGGTCGCATAGTTGGGACCGTGGAATCCGTAGAGGATGGAAATCTGTCCGGCTGCGATGTCCGAAATCATCTTGGGGATGAAGAACGGATTGAAGCGCGGACCCTTTTCCTTGCCGGTCAAGGCATAGTTGCCTGCCTCTTCCTCGAATGTACGGATACCTCCGATACCGGCACCGAAAATGACGCCGATGCGGTTCAAATCTTCTTTTTCGATGTCAAGTTCCGAATCACTTACAGCTTGCTTGGCCACAGCGATGGCATACTGCGTGTAAAGGTCCATCTTGCGCGCTTCCTTACGGTCAATGTATTGGGAGGCGTCGAAGTTCTTTACCTCGCATGCAAACTGCGTTTTGAAAAGGGACGCATCGAAATGAGTAATAGGTCCCGCTCCGCTGGTCCCGTTCACAAGATTGTCCCAGAATTCTGTGACAGTATTGCCAATGGGAGTAACGGCACCGAGACCTGTTACAACAACTCTTTTTAATTCCATGTGATGAAACGGATGGATGAAATTACTTAGAGTGCTCTTCGATGTAGTTGATGGCATCGCCCACTGTGCCAATCTTTTCAGCCTGGTCGTCGGGGATAGAGATGCCGAATTCCTTTTCAAATTCCATGATGAGCTCTACAGTGTCCAGAGAATCGGCTCCCAGGTCGTTTGTGAAGCTGGCTTCGTTCTTTACTTCAGATTCTTCAACGCCCAACTTATCGACGATAATCGCTTTCACTTTAGATGCAATTTCAGACATAACTTTCAGTTTTTAATTAATAATTAGGTTTATTTCTTTAATTTTGCCGTGCAAAGGAATGAATATTTCTTGGGCTGTGCAAATATTTCGGACATTAAGTGCTGATTTTTGCACATTTTTTACGATTTTGTGCATAAACACCTACGATTATGGCTATAAACATCGCTATTTTGGCTTCGGGCAACGGGACGAATGCCGAGAACATCATCCGTTATTTCCGCGAGAAAGATACTGCCCGTGTGGCATTGGTATTAACCAACCGGCAGACTGCCTTCGTGTTGGAGCGTGCTGCCCGTCTGGGAGTGCCTGCCTTCTGTTTCAGCAAAGAAGAGTGGGCCGACGGGCGGCCGGTGCTCGATGTGCTCCGTGCGCATGACATTGGTTTTGTAGTGCTGGCGGGGTTCTTGTTGCGCATTCCCGCCAGTCTTATTCAGGCTTATCCGCACCGCATGGTCAACATTCATCCGGCGCTGTTGCCCAAGTTCGGAGGCAAGGGCATGTATGGCGACCACGTACACCGTGCCGTCTTGGCAGCGGGCGAGGTGGAGAGCGGCATCACCATCCACTACACCGATGAGCATTACGACGAAGGCACCGTCATCTGCCAATACCGTTGCCCCGTCTTGCCCGGCGATACGCCCGAAACGTTGGCTGCCCGTGTGCACCAGTTGGAGTATGCGCACTATCCGCAGGTTGTGGAGCAACTGGTGCAGGGGCTTTCATGAAGGTTGTGAAGATTGAAGGCGGGCGATTCCGCTCCTCCCTCCGGGCGGTATATATTCGGCGTTTATTTGTCATATATTCCGTGTCCGCTCGTAACCTATTTCGAGTCCGGTCGGAATATATTCCTTGTTTGCATGCTGTGTAGCCTGCTTCAGGAAACGCTTGGTCCTGTCACAGTGAAAGCAGTGAGAGATGTATGGATGCGACATCTCTCACTGCTTTCTGTATTTCGGAATAAGTTTAGCCGGAAGGTTGTCCGTCCGATTCAGACGTGCCTGAACAGATATGCTTGTCTTTCGCGGCGCAGGGGATAATCGCCCCTCAGTTGTTCGAATTGCTCGGGATGAGCTTTCAGGGCTTCGCTGTCGCGGCGTGGGTCATACATCTGCAGGTAGGCTTCCGTCTCGTTGGCTGCGGTGATGACGGGGTTCAGCGGCTTGGGCGGAGCGATATGGAAGTCGGGCTTGATGCCGAAGAACTTGCACACGGCAGTGAGGGCCATGCGCGAGGCGTTGGCTTTGCCGTCGGCCGAATAGCCTGCAATGTGCGGGGTGCCGATTAAGGCCTGCTGCAGAAGATTGCGGTCGATGTCCGGTTCGTTTTCCCACACGTCGATGACGGCATCGGCAATGCGTCCTTCGGCGAGGGCCGACAGCAGTGCCTGCGTATCGTGCACTTCTCCCCGTGATGTGTTGATGAACACGGGCTTGCGGCGCAGCGAGCGGAAGAAGTCTTCGTCTGCCAAGTGGAAAGTAGGATAATTGCCTGTGCGAACAAGGGGAACATGGAAGGTGAGAATATCGCTTTCTTCTGCCAGTTGGCTCAGCGGGCAGAAGCGCCCGGGGCCCTCCTGCTCTTCGCGGGGCGGGTCGTTGAGCAGCACCTTCATGCCCATGTCGCTGCCCACTTCGGCGATGAGGCTGCCCACGTGGCCTACGCCTACGATACCCAGGGTAAGGCCTGCCAGCGGTTTGTCGCGCTTCATTTGCAGCAACAGCAGGACGGAGTGCAGGTATTGTGCCACCGAGGGTGCGTTGCAACCCGGTGCATTGGCCCATTGTATGCCTGCCTGGCGGCAGTATTCGGTATCTATGTGGTCGAAACCGATGGTGGCAGTGGCGATGAAACGCACACTGCTCCCCTCCAGCAAGTGGCGGTCGCAGCGGGTACGGGTGCGTATGATGAGTGCGTCAGCGTCTTTTACAAGTTCCGGTGTAAATTCATGACCGGGTGCGTAAACCACTTCATCGGCCACATGCTCAGCGGCTTCGCGGATAAAGGGGATTTTATTATCGACAATGATTTTCATAACTCTTCTCGTCTCCTTGGGACTTTTGGGGTGCAAATATACGCTTTCTTGGGCGGAAAGTATGCAAATCGGGGGCTTTTTTCGGTGGAATGCCGTCAAAACTGCGTATGCAGACATTGCCGACGGCAGGTATCTGCATAGGGGGTCAGTCTGAAACTGCATCCGGTGGAGGGATGAAAAAACAGACGGGCGGTGCCGTTGCCGGTAGCCGTCCGTCTGTACGTTTTATCGGGGATTAGGGGGATTTATTTTACCTCCCACGTATCGTTGGTTTCCAGTAATTCCTCGAAGTTGTGATACTTCTTCTTGGCACTGACCTCTTCAATTTGGGCATGCACGGCTTCGTCGTAAGTCGGCTCGCTGACATCGCGGATAACGCCGAGAGCGATGGGAAAGTCCGGTCCTTCCATCAGTGCGAGCTTCAGTTGCAGGGTGTTGTCCATGCAATGTGCATCGTGGATGAGGATGTCTTTCTCCGTCACACCGTTCTCGCCCAGTTTTACCACTTTCAGTCCGAAGCCCTCCTGCATGAGACCGTATTCATGGTTCTCGCCGAACAACATGGGCTTACCGTGCTCTAAGTAGATGGCATGCTTGGCACGTCCTTCTTTGGTGTAGACAGATTCGTGCGTACCGTTGTTGAAGATGACGCAGTTTTGCAGAATCTCACATACGGCAGCTCCTTTATGCAGGGCGGCTGCCTTCAGAATCTCCACTGTGCCGGGTGCGTCGGTGGCTACGGCGCGGGCAAAGAAACGTCCGCGGGCCCCGAAGCACAGTTCGGCGGGATGGAAGGGGTCCTCTACCGTGCCGTAGGGTGATGACTTGCTGACGAATCCGCGGGGTGAGGTGGGCGAATATTGTCCTTTGGTCAGCCCATAAATACGGTTGTTCAGCAGAATCATGTTGATGTCTATGTTGCGTCGCACGGCGTGTATGAAGTGGTTACCACCGATGGCCAGACCGTCACCGTCGCCTGAAATCTGCCAGACTGTAAGGTCGGGGTTAGCCACCTTGGCTCCCGTGGAGATGGCGGCAGCACGTCCGTGTATGGTCTGCATGGCGTAGGTGTTCATGTAATAGGGCAGCCGGCTGGAGCAGCCGATGCCGGAGATGACAGCCGTCTGCCAGGGGGCAATGCCCAGTTCGGCCATGGCCTTGTGCAGGGAGGCCAGGAAGAAGTGGTCGCCGCATCCGGGGCACCAGCGTGGTTGTCCTTTCTTGAAGTCTTTGGCAGTATAGGTATTGTTGTTGTCCATGATTAGTCCTCCTTGCTTATTTGTTTAAGATTTCGTTGAATGCGGCCACCAGTTCGCTTACTACGAAGGGCTGGCCTTTGACTTCGTTGTACTGGTAGGGCACGAAGTTGTCTACCTTCATGCGCAGGTATCCGGCAAACTGACCCAAGTTCTGCTCGGCCACTACGACTTTGGGATATTTCTTCAGCACCTCGGCCGTGTTCTTGGGCAGCGGGTTGAGGTAGGCAAAGTGAGCCAGTGCCACCTTTTTGCCTTCTTTCAGCAATTCGTCCATGGCCGAATAGAGATGTCCGAACGTACCGCCGAAGCCCACGATGAGCAGGTCGGCATCATCGGCACGTCCGTAGACCTGCACGTCGGGTACGGGAATCTTGGCTACCTTCTCGGCGCGGAGGTGACACATCAGATTGTGGTTCTGCGGGTCTGTCGAGATAGCTCCCGTCCAGCTGTCCTTCTCCAGTCCGCCCAGAATGTGGGTGAAACCTTCTTGTCCGGGGATGGCCCAATAGCGCACGCCCGTCTCGGCATTGCGGTGGTAGGGCGAGTAATGTCCTTTCATAGCCTCGGTTACGTACGGGGGCTTTATATCGGGATATTCGTTCAAGTTAGGCAGACGCCAGGCGCCCGAACCGTTGGCCACGTAGCCGTCGGTCAGTAAGACAACGGGTGTCATGTGTTCCAGAGCTATCTTGCAGGCCATATAGGCTGCGTCGAAGCAATGGGTAGGCGAAGTGGCGGCGATGACCGGCATGGGGCTTTCGCCGTTACGTCCGAAGAGGGCCTGCAGCAGGTCGGTCTGTTCTGACTTGGTGGGCAATCCGGTAGACGGACCTCCGCGCTGTACGTCGAGCACCACCAGGGGCAGCTCAGTGATGACGGCCAAGTTCATGGCTTCGGACTTCAGGCAGACGCCCGGTCCGGAAGTAGAGGTGACGGCCAGTGCTCCGGCAAACGAGGCGCCGATGGCAGTAGAGCAGCCCGATATTTCGTCTTCGCACTGCACGGTCATTACGCCCAGCGACTTGTGTTTGGACAGTTCGTGCAGCACGTCAGTAGCGGGAGTGATGGGGTAGGAGCCGAGGAACAGTTTCAGGCCTGCCTTTTCGGCAGCAGCCATGAAGCCGTAGGCCGTGGCTTTGTTGCCTGTGATGTCCATGTAGCGTCCGGGTACCTTTTCCTTGCTTTCAATGCGCCAGGTAGCGTGGGCGATGGAGGCGTGCGTGTTGTGTCCGTAATCCCATCCGGCATGTATCACTTTGATGTTGGCTTCTGCCACTTCGGGTTTCTTGGCAAATTTCTCGCGCAGGAACACTTCGGCAATTGTCAGGTCGCGGTCGAAGAGCCAGCACACCAAGCCCACGACAAACATGTTGCGGCATTTCAGCATGGCCTTGTTGTCCATGCCCGTATCTGCCAGGCAGTCCTTCACCATTTTAGTGATGGGCGCTGCGATGAGTTCCTGCTTGATACCCAGTTCCTGAATGGGGTCATCGGTTGCGAAAGCTGCTTTGTCCAAGTCCGACTTCTGGAAGGCATCCGTATCAATGATGATGCATCCGTTGGGCTTGGCAAACTTATATTGTGTTTTGAGCGCGGCAGCGTTCATGGCCACCAGCACGTCGCACTGGTCGCCCGGCGTATATACTTTGCGGGCGCCGATGTGCACCTGGAAGCCCGAGACACCCGTCAGCGAGCCTTGCGGGGCGCGGATATCTGCCGGATAGTCGGGGAAGGTGCTGATGTCGTTTCCCACCGTAGCCGAAACTGTTGAAAAGATGTTGCCGGCGAGTTGCATACCGTCGCCGGAGTCACCGGAAAAGCGTACTACCACTTCGTCCAGCTCTTTGACCATCATGTCGTTTGCCATATCGTTATGTAATTACTAAGTATTAGGTTGTTATTTCTTATTTAGGATGTCAGAGTCTGAGGCTCGACGGGCAAATTTCGGAAAGTTAATCGGATTCGCAAAATTTTTCTTCGTAAAATCAACAGAAAGCATTATCTTTGCGCCCGTATTCCACGCTTTTGCCCTTTAAAAGCTGACAAAATGGTCTTGTAGTTCAACGGATAGAATAGAAGTTTCCTAAACTTTAGATCCGGGTTCGATTCCCGGCGAGACTACTTTCCCTCTGTATATGTCTCAGAATAATTGGAGGTGTATTCTGCTGACGGTCTGCCGTTTTCCCTTCTATATTAGCAGTCTTCTCCCAAGCCTTTGGCAAGCCGTTTCCAAGCCCCTGGAAGTTTTCATTTAATAGCTTCGTTGGCAGCCGTATATGTCTGCGCGGAAAATAAAAAGCGTAAATTGCAGCAATCTGCAGGCAGAAGGGCTGGTCATTCCGTCGTTTTTCTGTAATTTTGCCCGTGCCGGGAAATTTCTGGACCGGGTTCTCTCTTGCGGCTTGCAGGCTGGGGCTGTCCGCAAGAAGTTTCCTCCTGTCGGGCGTATTTTATTTTTAACATTATATCTGATACAAACATTTTATGAAAACTCGTATTGTCACGGTATGCATGGCTTTGTTCATGGCCATGAGCTGGAATGCCTGGGCGCAGACCGGTGGAAGCCCGAAAGGGCGTGTCACTATTCCCTTGAAACATGGTTCGGACCACCCCGGAAAGCGGACGGATGCCGACATGGAGCGTTGGCGCGGTTACGGACTGGGGCAGTTTATTCACTGGGGCGTCTATGCCATTCCCGGAGGAGAGTGGAATGGGAAGACCTACAACGGCGCGGCGGAATGGATACGTGCATGGAGAGAATTTCCGAGGGAAGAGTACGACAATCTCTACAAGCAGTTTAACCCGACCGGTTTCGATGCCAAGGCCTGGGCGCGCATGGCTAAGAAAATGGGGGCAGGCTATCTGATATTCACCACCAAGCATCATGACGGCTTTTGCCTCTGGCCCAGCCGCTATACCGATTATACGGTGGCGCATACACCTTATCAGAAAGATATAGTGGGGCAAGTGGTCGATGCCTATACGGCCGAAGGTATTGATGTCTACCTCTATTTTTCCATCATGGATTGGAATCAGGGAGGATGGCTTTATCAGCCGCCTAAGAACGAAGAGGAAAAGGCCCGCTGGGAAGGATTCAAACAGTTTACTCGCAACCAATTGCTGGAATTGCTGGAGAATTATCCTCAGATTAAGGGATTCTGGTTCGACGGCACATGGGATGCCTCTTGGGTAGGGGAGGCGGAGTTTGCCCACGAACTGGAGCAGGAGTTGCGGGCTTTGCATCCCGGCCTGATTATCGGAAGCCGCTTCAGGGCTGACGAATATGGAAACCGCCGTTACGATTTGAACGGCGACCTGATAGGCGACTACGACCAGACCTGGGAAAGGGACATCCCGACAGACATCGGACAATTGAGGGGTAACGACTGGGATTGTTGCATGACGATTCCCGAAAATGGCTGGGGATATGCCAAGACATGGACCACGTATGCCAAGACGCCCTACGAACTGCTCAGTATGCTGTCTGAGTGCAATTCGCTGGGAGGAAACCTGGTGATTAACTTCGGTCCGGACGGAAACGGGCATTTCCGGGTGGAGGAACAGCAGATTGCCGCCGAGATTGGGCGTTGGATGGACGTAAACGGCGAGGCCATACGCGATGCGGAGCCTGCCGCGGGTGTACACAAACAGGGCTGGGGATTCATGACGCAGAAAGGAAACCGGCTCTTCCTGCACGTCTACAACCAACCCCTGAACAACGTCCTGCGCCTGGTGTTTGACAAGAAAACCTACGTGCCGGGACGGGTGAAGCTGCTGGATGGCGGAACCGCCCTGAAAGTGGAAGATGCCGGGCGCAACAAACAGAACGCCCGACTGTTCAATCTGTATCTGCCCGAAGGAAAGACGTTTGCCGGTCCTTTCGTCGTAGAGGTGGAATTGATTGACAACAACGGCGACCAGGATGCTTACCAGCAGGCCAAGGTGTGAACCAGGCAAAAGAATGGGCACTTTCTTTGAAAAAAACAGACTAAAAATCTGTGATTTTCCAATTATATGACTATCTTTGGCAAATTATCAGCGAATTACATTTTTCTGTATGAAAAACATTAGATTTCTTTGGGTCTTGGCGGCAGCATTGTTGTCGCAGGCCGTGGGGGCGCAGGTGCGCGTCCAGCAGACATTCGAGAAAGGGTGGAAGTTTACCCGAGCAGATGAAAAGAGTTTCAGTACCCCGGAGTTTGACGACGCTAAATGGCAATCTGTCACCGTACCTCACGACTGGGCCATCTACGGCCCCTTCAGTGTGGAGAACGACAAGCAGAATCTGGCTATCACGCAGGACGGACAGAAAGAAGCCATGGAGCATGCCGGACGTACCGGCGGCTTGCCTTTCGTAGGAACCGGCTGGTACCGGCTGGAATTCGAGGCTCCCGATTTCGGGCAGGGCAAGACGGCTACGCTTATCTTCGACGGAGCCATGAGCCATGCCCGTGTGTGGCTCAACGGACAGGAAGTGGGCTATTGGCCGTATGGCTACAATTCTTTCTACTTCGACGTGACGCCCTACCTGAAGGCAGATGGCACCAATACACTGGCCGTCCGGCTGGAAAACCAGCATGAGTCGTCGCGCTGGTATCCCGGTGCCGGACTCTACCGCAACGTGCATCTGGTGATTAACGAAGATGCCCATGTGCCGACGTGGGGCACCCAACTCACTACGCCGGAGGTAAGCCAAGACTTTGCCAAGATCAATCTGAAGACCAGTCTCGACTTTCCCGAAGGAAAGAAGATTGAAGACTATCGCATCGTGACCGAACTGAAAGATGCCAGCGGCAAGGTGGTGGCACGGAATGAAAAGAAAGGCACGCGCTACGACGGCCGTGGCTTCGAGCAGGACTTTGTAGTGGACAAACCCGCTCTGTGGAGTCCCGACAGCCCCGCACTCTATACCGCCGAATCCAAAATCTACGAAGGCAGCACGCTGAAAGACGAGTACACTACCCGCTTCGGCATCCGTTCGCTGGAATTCATTCCCGACAAGGGCTTCTTCCTGAACGGCGAGCACACCGTCTTCAAGGGTGTGTGCAACCACCACGACCTCGGTCCCTTGGGTGGCATCGCCAACGTGGCAGGTATCCGCCGCCAGATCCGCATCCTCAAGGATATGGGCTGTAATGCTATCCGTACGTCACACAACATGCCTGCTCCCGAATTGGTGGAAGCCTGCGACGAGATGGGCATGATGCTGATGGCAGAATCGTTCGACGGCTGGAAAACTCCGAAGGTGCCCAATGGCTATAACCTCTTCTTCGACGAATGGGCAGAGAAAGACCTCGTGAACCTCCTGCGCCACTTCCGCAACAACCCCAGCGTCGTGATGTGGTGCATCGGCAATGAAGTGCCCGACCAGTGGAACGGAGCCGTGGGTTCCAAGCTGACGCGCTTCCTCTTGGACATCTGCCACCGCGAAGACCCCACGCGCCCCGTCACCAACGGCATGGATGCCCCGGACGCTGTGGTGAACAACAACATGGCCGCCATCCTGGACGTGCCCGGTTTCAACTACCGTCCCTTCAAGTACGCGCAGAACTACAAGAAACTGCCGCAACAGATTATCCTGGGCAGCGAGACGGCTTCTACGCTCAGTTCGCGCGGCGTCTATAAGTTCCCCGTGGTGCGCCGCTCCATGCAGAAGTATGACGACCACCAGGCTTCATCCTACGACGTGGAACACTGTGGCTGGTCCGACCTGCCCGAAGACAACTTCATGTGGCACGAAGACTCTGCTTACTGCATCGGTGAATTCGTCTGGACGGGCTTCGATTACTTGGGCGAACCCACTCCTTATTACAGTGATTGGCCCAGCCACTCCTCGCTGTTCGGTATCATCGACCTGGCCGGCATCCCCAAAGACCGGTACTATCTCTACCGCAGCCACTGGAATCCGGAAGTAGAGACCCTGCACATCCTGCCCCACTGGAACTGGGAAGGCCGCGAAGGCGAGGTGACTCCCATCTTTGTCTACACCAACTATCCTTCGGCCGAACTGTTCATCAACGGTAAGAGCCAGGGCAAGCGCACCAAAGACACGTCCGTCACCCTTGCCAACAGCCTGTGCGACACCATCGGCTCCACCACCTTCAAGCGCCAGAGCCGTTACCGCCTGATGTGGATGGACACGAAGTATGAGCCGGGCACGGTGAAAGTCGTGGCCTACGATGAGAACGGCAAGGCCGTGGCCGAGAAGGAGATGCACACCGCAGGCAAGCCTTACGCCATCGAACTCATCCCCGACCGCTCACAGATTAAGGCCGACGGCAAGGACCTCTCTTTCGTCACCGTGCGCGTGGTGGACAAGGACGGCAACCTCTGCCCCACAGCCGACAACGAAATCAAGTTCCGCGTGAAGGGCAAGGGCTGGTACCGTGCCGGTGCCAACGGCAACCCCGCTTCGCTGGAATCCTTCCAGCGCCCGCAGATGAAGGTGTTCAGCGGCATGATGACCGCCATCGTCTCTTCCACCGAAGAGCCGGGCAGCATCACGCTGGAGGCCACTGCCAAGGGCTTGAAGAAGGCTGTGCTGAAATTGGAAAGCAAATAAATTCGTTTCATTTAGTTTTCATCTTGACTTAAATTTTGTGGATTGAAGGCGCGGCCCGCGCAGTTCCCATCTTGGTGGATGGAGGCTGGCGGGCCGCGCTGATTTTGTGTGGCAACAGTTATTCCTGTTCTTTAGTCAGTGATATGCCTTTCTCCCGGCTCTTGATGAAATTGTTCAGCGGGATTTTCCGCTTCACGTTCTTCCGGAAAGTATAGCGTATCAATATCCACGGACGCAATCCCTTGTCCAACTCGGTGATGGAGGAGAAGGCTTGATAGCTGCCGCTGTGGGTATGCATTTCTCTTTTCAGGTGACCGGCGAAGTGTTCCGGCACAGTGGACATATAGAAATTGTTCGTGAAGTTGTATCGCTTTCTCCGTTTTTCCCCGGTTTTTGTCACTGTGAGAGCTTGCTTTCAGTTTGTCTTTGCTTTATAAGGTACAAACGGAGAGGCACAGTGGCGCGGCCTGAAATAACTCTCTGCGAGGCAAAGAAAAGCGCAGATGACGCAAGATACCCACGGCTTCCTGCCGTGCCATCTGCGTCATCTGCGCTTATGTGTCAAGTCCGGGCGGCATCGGGGATGCCTGCCCGGAAAGTGTTTGGCTTATTTCTCGTCCTTCTCGATGTCCTTGCCGGCGTCACGTTTCTTGTGCATCATGGCGTACGCGATGGGCGAGCCGATGAACAGTGAAGAGAACGTGCCGATTACGACACCCAGAATCATGGCGAAGGAGAAGCTGCGGATGCTCTCACCGCCCAGGAAGAAGATGACTACCAGCACAATCAACGTCGACGAACCGGTGAACAACGTACGTGTCAGCGTGGAGTTCAGCGAATCGTTGAACAGGCGGTAGGTATTGCGCTTCGGATAGAGGTGCAGGAATTCACGCACACGGTCGAAGATTACCACCTTGTCGTTGATAGAGTAACCGATAGCTGTCAGGATAGCACCTACAAATGTCTGGTCAATCTCCATGGAGAACGGCAGGATGCCCCAGAACATGGAGTAGATGCCTAAGATGCCCAGCGTATCGAATGCCAGCGCGGCGATGGAGCCGACACTGAACGCGATGTTGCGGAAGCGGAACAGAATGTAGAGGCCGATGGCGATAAGGGCGAAGAATACGGCCCAGAATGCAGCCACCGTGGTATCGTCGGCAATGCTCGGACCTACCTTCTGCGAACTGATGATGGTGCCGCCCTCCTGGTTGTCGCGGTCGACAAACTGTTCCAGCGTGGTACCTTCGGTCAGCAACGGCTTCAGCAGTTCGTACAGTTTGGCTTCAATTTCGGCATCCACGTTGGCACCTTCTTCGGCGATGCGGTAGTTGGTGCTGATACGCATCGTGCGGCCGTCGGTGCCGATGGCGATGACGCTCACGTTGGCATCATCCAAGTTGCCTTCCAGCACTTCGCGCAATTGTTCGGGCTGTGTGGGCTGGTCGAAACGCACCTGGTAGTTGCGTCCGCCCGTGAAGTCGATGCTCTGGCTCAGGCCACGGGCACCCAGGAAGCCTATCCACAGCACCACGAACACCACGGTGCCGATGGCCCACGTCTTGTTGCGGCCCATGAAGTCGAAGTGTGTATCCTGCAGCACACCGCGTGACAGCTTCGTCTCAAACGTCAGGTGCTGCCACTTGTCTTTCGACATGAAGTAGTCGTAAACCAGACGGGTGAGGTAAACAGCGGTGAAGAACGAAATGGCAATACCGATAATCTGTGTCGTGGCGAATCCGCGGATGGGACCCGTTCCGAAGTAGAACAAGATGATACCGGTGATGATAGACGTGAAGTTGGAGTCGAAGATAGCCGAGAAGGCATTCTTGTAACCGTCTTGCAGCGCCATCTTCACTGTCTTTCCGTTGCGGAGTTCTTCCTTCGTGCGTTCATAGATAAGCACGTTGGCATCTACCGCCATACCGATGGCAAGCACCATACCGGCGATACCACTCATGGTCAGCGCGGCCTGGAAGGAGGTCAGGATACCGAAGGTGAAGAATACGTTCAGCAACAAGGCTGCGTTGACCACCATGCCGGGGATGAAGCCGTACATGGAGCAGGTGTAGACCATCAGGAGGATGAAGGCCACCACGCAGGAGATGAATCCTGCCTGGATAGAGGCGGCACCCAATGACGGACCTACGATGTCTTCCTGTACGATGTGTGCCGGGGCAGGCATCTTACCGGAACGCAGCACGTTGGCCAAGTCTTTGGTCTGTTCGGGCGTGAAGCTGCCGGAGATTACAGAGCTACCGTCGGGAATTTCGGTTTCTACCGTGGGAGCCGAATATACATAACCGTCCAGTACGATGGCGATGGCGCGGCCGATGTTCTGTTTGGTCAGCTGTGCCCAGCGGCGGGCGCCGTCGGTATTCATCGTCATGTTCACGCAGGGCTTGCCATACTGGTTGTAGTCATCGCTGGCCGAAGAAATCACATCGCCTTCCAGCGGTGCACGACCGTCGCGCTGCGTGGAGCGGATGGCATAGAGTTCGAAGGTCTGCTTCTTCGGGTCAAGATCCGAAGGAGATACGCCCCACTTCAGGCGCAGATCTTTGGGGAAAGTGGCTTTCACTTCCGGCATGGCCAGGTAGCGGTTGATTTCAGCCGTATCCTTGTAGTTGGCAAAGCCGACGATGGGACTTTGTGCGCTGGGGTTTACGGAGAGGATGGCCAGCAGCGGGTTCTGCTTCTTGTAGGCCTCCAGGTCGGCAGCGGCGGTGCTTTCGCCTTTCAGGGCAGCGGCGAGGCTGTCGGCCGTGCTGATGGCTTTCTTTTCTTCTACGGCTGCTGTGGCAGTGGAATCCGTTTTAACTTCGGCACTGTTTTCCTCCAGGCTCTGAATGGAGTGAATCTTGCTGTCGGCAGCTTGCAGGTAAGGCACCACATCGCGTGCCATGTAAGTTTCCCAGAATTCCAGATTGGCCGATCCCTGTAGTAATTTTCTTACACGTTCCGGCTCTTTGATACCCGGCAATTCCACCATGATGCGGCCTAAATTGTCCGACAGACTCTGGATGTTGGGCTGCACCACGCCAAAGCGGTCGATACGGGTACGGAGCACGTTGTACGAGTTGTCGATAGCGGCTTTCACTTCTTCGCGCAACACCTTTTCCACTTCGGCGTCGGTAGACTGTTGGTTCACTTTGTCTTTCAGTTGCTGGGTGGCAAACAGTTGGGCGAGCGTGGCGTCGGGGGCCAGTCTGTGATACTCTCTGATGAACAGGGTAATTACGTCTTCCTGGCTGCTTTTGGCCTGCTGTGCGGCGTTGGCAAGGGCCTGGTTGAACGCTTCGTCCGGTTTGTTGTCGGCCAATACCTTGATTACATCGGGTATGGAGACCTCCAGAATGACGTTCATACCGCCCTTCAGGTCCAAACCTAAACTGATTTCCATCTCACGACAATCTTTCAGGGTCCAGTTGCCGAAATACACTTTCTCGTTGGACAGTGAATCCAAGTAGTCTTGCTCTATCTGCGCATCTCCTTTTGCGTACTCTTTCGCCTTGTTGGTGTAGTAGCGAGTCACAAAAGAGAAGGAGAGGTAGAACAGACACACGAGTGTCAGCAGTACTGCAAAAACCCTTACAAATCCTTTGTTTTGCATGTTACTTTTAGTTTATTATGATTACTTGTTATATTAGTTTCTGCTGTTTACAAGGCTGCAAATATAGTTTTTTTTTCACAAATCTAACTTGTTGACACATTATTTTTTACCTGCTTTAGCCACGTGACATGCTATCGGATAGTGGTCGGAGTGCCGGATGGTGTGGTCTACCCGGCAGTTATAGGCTTTCAGTGCAGGGCTGACCAGCAGGTTGTCTATGCGGAAGTAGAATTTGTTGCGGTTGTAGGAGATACCCGGTCCGCAGCCCGATGTGCTGAATGCGTCCTTCAGCCCTTGGCAAGCTACGCGGTGGGCGTAGGAGATGGGCGAGTCGTTGAAATCGCCGCATACCACGATATACCGGTGTGAAGAGGTGGCTACGGTGCGTGCAATGGTGTCGGCTTGCGGGGCTCGGATGGCGGCGGCATTGGCCAATTTGCCTACTAAGTGTCGTATGCCCTTCTTCATTTTGTCTTTTTCCGGGTCGCGCAACAGGTCCTCGTACACTTCTTTGTCTTCCGGATTCAGTTTGTTGGACTCCAGGTGGTTGTTGATGAGGAGCAGCGTGTCTTTGCCCCACAGCAGTTCGTAAGCCACGGAACCGTTGCTGGCGCTGGCATATTTCAAGGGTTGCACCGACAGGATAGGCAGTTTGGAGTAGCAGGCAATGCGGTTGCCCTGGTTCTTTCCCACGGCGTCGATGCGGTGGTAGGGCCAGTCGGACAAGGCGCTTTCTATGTCCTGTTGTGAGGGATGTTTGTGGCTGCGTCCTGCGGCATATTCCTGCAGGCAGATGATGTCGGCGCCGCTTTCTTTCAGGTAGGTCAGAATGGGATTGTCTTTTCCCTTCGGCGTGCCGTCGCCAAAACCCATGATGTTGTAGGAAAGTACCTTGATGCTTCCGGAAGGCAACGTGTCGGTGCGGAAATGCAGTGGAAAGTAGGTTTGTGACTGCGGGATGCACAACAATAACCCCAGTAGCGGAAGCAAGGCACAGCGATATTGTTGGATAAGCACCCAGAAAAGCAGGAAGGCTATTTCTGTCAGCAGGAAGATGGGAAATGTCAGTCCCATGCAGGCCAGTACGGGGTGTCGCACGGGTTGTATCCACGGGCTGTAGGCTGCGGCCAGCAACAAGACCGTGAACAGCAGGTTCGCACCTAAAATGACCGCCACTACCAGTCTGCCCAGATGTTTCATGTCTTTCTTCCTTGCTGATTATTAGTGTTGACTGGCGTCGAACAGTCTTTTCTTTTCCTCTTCTGTCAGTCCGTCGTAGCCAGATTTCCTTACTTTGTCCAGAATGCGGTCTATTTCATCGTTTTGTGCCTTTTTGCGGGCGTTATAGTCATAGTCTTTCTGCCGGTCGGTGTTGGCACCATAGTGGATTTTCATTTTAGGTTTGCGGGGCCGTGGTCTGAATACTCCCGTCACCCAATCGGTTGCCCGGTTAATCCAGCGGGTCAGGTCGGCACCTTTGCTCAGGCTGGCAGCAAACCACAATCCGGCCAGCGCACCGCCCAGGTGTGCAATGTGTCCGCCGGCATTTTCGGCTGTGATAGCCAGCACATCCAGTCCGATGACAATCAGTGCCAGGTATTTCAGTCGTATGGTTCCGATAAAAAGCAGCCGTATGGGATAGTTGGGCTCGCGGTAGGCCGTAGCCGTTACGATGCCCAATACTGAGGCCGAGGCGCCCAGCAGGAACGAATAGTCGGTCATCGGCCAGAAGTAGGGAAAGATATTGTAAGCAATCATGTACAGTGCCCCTCCGCAGATGCCCGCCAGCAGGTAGAGCCCTTGCAAGTGCTTGGCCGAAAAGAACTGCAGGAACAAGGCGCCGAACCAATAGAGCCAGAGCATATTGAAGAGCAGGTGCAGCAAGTTGGCATGCAGGAACATGTAAGTCAGCAGCGACCAAGGCTGTATGGCAAGCCTTGGCAAAGAGGCGGGCAATTCGAACCAATTGAGCAGGCTTCCCGATGTCATGTTGAACAAACGCAGTACGATGCCCAATAGAGCAATCAGCACAAAAATGCCCGTATTGATGTAAATCAGCCGGATGTGTATGCTTCCCCGGCGGAAGTTTTCTTTCAGATCAGTTATAATAGTAGCCATCGTGATTGCCTTTATTGTTCTTTTTCCAATAGAGAATAAGGAAGAAACCGAATATCATGCCACCTAAATGAGCAAAGTGGGCCACGTTGTCGGCTGCATTGTTGGCTAAGCCTGCATAAAGTTCGATGACGGCATAGCCGATGACGAACCATTTGGCCTTGATTGGCATGGGCAGGGGGAAGATGAACATCCGTTCGTTAGGAAACAGCATGCCGAAAGCCAGCAGGATGCCATATACTGCTCCCGATGCACCTACCGTCGAGCTGTTCAGCGTCAGGTTCAGGTTGCCCATCACGGGATTCACGAAGTTCATGTTCTGCTGCAGGGCTTTACTGCCTTCATTCAGCACAGCCTCCACCATTTCTGGCGAAAGTCCTGCCTGCAGGGTGTAGTAGTGGATGCCCGTTACTGCCTCTTGGATAAGACCGGCGCCCACGCCGCATACTAAGTAATAGAACAGGAAGCGTTTCGGTCCCCATATTTGCTCCAGAATGCGGCCGAACATCCATACGGCGAACATGTTGAAGAACAGATGCAGGAAGCCTCCGTGCATAAACATATAGGTGATGAGCTGTGCCGCGTTGAACCGGTCGGAAAGGATGAAGTGCAGGCCCAGATACTCGCCCAGGTCGATGCCGTAGCGTTCGGCGGCCAGGGTAGCGAGGAACATCAGCACATTGATGATGAGTAGGTTTTTGGTGACAGTCGGTAGTGGGTTCATAAAAACATAAAAGGTTTATTTACATCTGTTCCCTTTGGGTCGGGCATGGTGCCTGCCTTGGGGTAGCGTCCGCAAAAGTACGAATAATTTCTGTTTTGCAACAGAAAAACGCGCCTTATTCCTTTATTTTCACTTGCCGCCTATTGTTTTTTAGTGTTTTTGTTTGGTATTCAGAATTATTGAACTATTTTTGTGCCATTATGTCTTTCTTCTACAGGAAGACAAGTTTGACCAAAATATTTATCTTAATACCATACATTATGAATAAGTCAGATTTAATCGGCGCTATGGCAGCCAAAACTGGTCTGTCAAAAGCAGACGCCAAAAAAGCATTGGATGCATTCATCCATTCAGTAACTTTCGCTATGAAAGGAGGGGACAAAGTCGTATTGGTAGGATTCGGCACATTCTACGTGTCTGAGCGTGCGGCCCGCATGGGGGTAAATCCTTCTACGCGGAAGCCCGTTGAGATTCCTGCCAAGAAAGTGGTGAAATTCAAACCCGGTACTGAGTTGACAGTGGACTGAGGTCAATAACCGCTTGTCGAGAAGGAAATGTGCAAAGCCGGAAAATCTTGCTGAAAATAGGGTAAGATTTCCCGGCTTTGTCTTGTCTTTTGAGATGCCGCCACAGGCATTTTCTCTATGGTATATACAGGGATTATAACGCTTGTATTTTGTCATAAGGAAGGCCGGTGATTTCTGCTATGTCTTCCAAGGCATAACCTTTGGCTTTCATGGCGCGGGCATTTCTTAGTCGCTCTTCTTCTCGTCCTTCTTCTCGTCCTTCTTCTAATCCTTCTTTACGTCCTTCTTCTAATCCTTTTTCTCGTCCTTCTTCTAATCCTTCTTTACGTCCTTCTTCTCGTCCTTCTTCTAACCCCTTTCTTCTGCCTTCTTCTAATCCCTGGGCCAGTCCTTCGGCTCTGCCTTTGGCCAGAGCTTCCCGGCGTGAACTGCTGATTTGCATCTTGGCTGTGCTCACCATGTCCCAGAATTTGTCGTATCCCAGCAATTGCGCATCGCTGAAGGCAGATTCTTCCAGTTGGGTGACGGCTTTGCTGATTTCCGGATTTTCCAGCAGTTCTTCGGGCACTTCGCGGGTTTTTTCGTTGATTTCCGTCAGGTAGCGGAGCCACAACACCTGCATTTTTCTGTCGCCGTAGTTCTTGGGTGTGAATTTGGGCAGTTCGATGAAGATAAAGCGCAGACCTTCGATGACTTGCTTGGTTTCGGCCACTTCCACAATCCGGTAGTCGTGGTAATAGTCTTCGCTGTCTGAGAAGGTGTCGTTTACCAAGTTCAGCGAGTAGACCGGCTGGAGCAGTTCGTAATCGCCTCCCCTTTCCAGTTGACTGACGTATGCCTTCGAGGCATTGAACAGTACGCGCTGTCTGTAGGCAGAGGTCCACATCATCTGCATTTCGACAATGAATTGGCGTCCTTGCCTGTCTTTGCAGCGCACATCTACGATGCTGTCTTTGCCCAAAGGATTATTGGGGACCAATTCGGGGTTGAGGTATTCCACCCACGTGATTTCTTCATCGGCAGATTCAAACGGCAGGAGCGCGTTTAAGAAGCTGATGATAAGGTCGGGATGTTCGCCGAACACTTTCTTGAAAGTGAGGTCGGCTTTGGGACTGAGGTATCTCATATTCTGGAGTTGTTTACGTTTTTACAGACTGTTTTTCCAGGAAGCCACCAATAGCTGGGGTTCGCCTTCTGCCTCCTGGCCGACGGCATAAAGTTTCTTCCCTTCTTCGTCCACCGCTATGCAGTGTACACTTTTATCCAAAATCCATTTGCCTGCCCAGTGACCTTCCATGTCCATAATCCGTACTTCGTTGACGATGCCTTCTTGGTTGTCCTTGGCTACTTTTCCGTCGAACAGCAGGTAGGCGTAGCGGTTGCTCAGGCTGATGTCCCAGAAACCCAGCCGTGTGTCGTCCGTCCAGATTACCCAAGCCGGGACAGCCCCCTGGGCCAGGTCATAGATGGGTTTAAAGTAATGCCTCGAGAAGATTTCCTGCGGGTCGTTGCTCCCGTCCAATGCGTATCCCTGCACGATGCCGCCGATGGATGTGGCAAGCACCAAATGCTTTTCGTCCGGGCTGACCTCCCAGTGCGCCTGCGCCATGATGTTCCAGCCTTCTTCCTCGCTGGCTATTTCCGGCACGGCCGGACAGGGCACGGAAGCGTTGCTGCCGCTCTTTGCCAGGAAAATTTTTTCCTCCGTCTCGCCGAGCGGGAATAGGTTGGTGTACAGAACTCCGTCGGATAAGGTCAGCGCATCGTTCTTTACCAGGTTGCCGATGCGGGGCAGGGGGATTTCCGTGACATAATCGGTGGCTCCGGACAAGAGTGAATCTATCTGGTAGAGAAAGACCTTGGATTTGGCTTTGTCCCAGTAGGAAATGCCTCCCCGGTGGTCGGGGTGTGCGTTGAAGGCAGGCGATATGACTTCGCCGGGACCTTCGCCTTTTTTTCCACCGCCTTTGATGAACTCACCGCTTTCTTTGTCAAACACATAGAACAGGTTGTCGCCACATTCGGCATCGGCCACCACCAGCGTATTGCCAATGACGAATATATCGCTGGGATAAGCCAGCGGAAAACTGTCGTTCAGGACTTGGAAGTGCAGTTCGCCTGCCACCGGGCAGTCCAGTGAATCGGTATACCCTTCTTGGGTCCGGCTGCACGAAAGCAGCAGAAAAGCCAACAGACAGCCTAAGAGGACCGGGGTGCCGCACGATGATTTCAGTTTGTAATACGTCATAGCTTTTTAATGTTTGTAGGTTAGATTAATAAGAGGAGTGGGTACCTGTCATTGGTAGCGAAGCCTGTAGGGCATGGCTCCTTTGGCTGTGCCAGAAGAAGATGTTTCGACCACGCTGCGCTCCGTTTACCATGACAGATGCCTCATTCTTCACTCTTCAAAAATAATATCATTCCACAACTTCCGTCTTCAATGTCCGGTTTACATACGTTCCGGCACTTCGATGCCCAGCAGGCCCATGCCCGACTTCACGATTTTTGCCACCTCGGCAGAGAGCACCAAGCGGAACAGACGGATGGCTTCGTTCTCTTCGCGCAGGATGCTGAAGTCGTGGTAGAACTGGTTGTATTCCTTCACCAGGTCGTAGCAGTAGTTGGCAATGAGCGAAGGGCTGTAGTCCGTGCCAGCCTGGCGCACCACAGCGGCAAAGTCGGCCAGCATCTGCACAAGACCTTCTTCTTTGGCGCTCAGTCCGATACCTTCGGGCAGACGTTCGGGCAGTGTGATGCCTGCCTCCTGTGCCTTGCGCAGCACGGAACGGATGCGGGCGTAGGTGTATTGGATGAAGGGCCCCGTGTTGCCGTTGAAGTCGATAGACTCCTTGGGGTTGAACGTCATGTTCTTGCGGGCATCCACCTTGAGGATGAAATACTTCAGCGCACCCAGTCCCACGATGCGGGCGATTTCTTCGGCCTCTTCAGGCGTCAGCCCGTCCAGCTTGCCCAGGTCGCCGCTGGTCTCGCGGGCGGTGGCTATCATTTCAGCCATGAGGTCGTCGGCATCCACCACGGTACCCTCGCGGCTTTTCATCTTGCCCTCAGGCAGTTCCACCATGCCGTAAGAGAAGTGCACCAGGCTCTTTCCCCATTCGAAGCCGAGGCGGTCCAGCAAAATGCTGAGCACCTGGAAGTGGTAGTTCTGCTCGTTGCCCACCACATAAATCATCTTGTCGATGGGATAGTCCGAGAAGCGTTGCTCGGCAGTGCCGATGTCTTGCGTCATGTACACCGATGTGCCGTCGGAGCGGAGCAGCAGCTTGTGGTCCAGTCCCTCACCCGTAAGGTCGGCCCACACCGAGCCGTCTTCCTTGCGGTAGAACAGTCCCTTCTCCAATCCCTCCAGCACTTTCTTTTTGCCTTCGAGGTAGGTTTCAGATTCGTAGTAAATCTTGTCGAAGCTGACCCCCATCATGCGGTAGGTCTCGTCGAAACCGGCATATACCCAGTCGTTCATCTTCTTCCAGAGGGCACGCACTTCGGGGTCGCCGGCTTCCCATTTCACCAGCATTTCGCGGGCTTCCTTCATTAGCGGGGCGTTGGCTTCGGCTTCTTCCTTGGTCTGTCCCTGTTCCATCAGCTGGGCCACTTCGGCCTTGTAGTGCTTGTCGAAAGCCACGTAGTAGTCGCCGATGAGGTGGTCGCCCTTCTTGCCGCTGGATTCGGGTGTTTCGCCGTTGCCGTATTTCAGCCAGGCCAGCATGGACTTGCAGATGTGTATGCCGCGGTCGTTGACGATGTTGGTCTTCACCACGCGGTTGCCGTTGGCTGCGATGATGTTGGCCAGTGCGTTGCCTAAGAGGTTGTTGCGCACATGTCCCAGATGGAGGGGCTTGTTGGTGTTGGGCGAAGAATATTCAATCATCACTAAGGGCGACTCCGGCGTGGCGGCGGTCAGTCCGTAGCGGTCGTCGGCATGGATGTCGTCCAGCAGTTCAATCCAGGCAGACGGTGCCACCGTGAGGTTCAGGAAACCCTTGATGACGTTGTAGGCAGCCACGGCAGGTTCGTTTGCCTTGAGGTATTCGCCGATTTCCTGTGCGGTCTGTTCGGGTCCTTTGCGCGACATGCGCAGGAAAGGGAAGACCACCAGCGTGAGGTGTCCTTCAAATTCTTTCTTCGTTTTCTGCAACTGCACCTGGGCGGCGGCTACGTCCTGCCCGTAGAGTGCTTTCAAGCCGTCCACAACGGCCTTGGTCAGTTTTTCTTCAATCTTCATGGGTCGATACGTGTTATTTTTTCTTTGGCTGCAAAGATACGATAAAGAAACGAGACGGAGCGAATATCGGGAGAAGAATCGACATTCTGCTCTGTTGTGCTGCAAAGGTAGACTTTTTCTGCGACACCCACTGGGGGATGACAGGCATTTTGTACCACAAAATAACGCAGTCTCCTTCCTCCGCAGGCAAACGGCCTGCGTCTTCGGTTCCCCGGCGGCGGGGAACCTTTGAGGAGGGGATTCTCGTGTTGTGTAGTGTTGTGTAGTGTTGTGTAGTGTGTGTACCAAAGTGCACCAAAACTGCGTTTTTTGAGCGAAAAAGTATCCCGTTGAGGTGCAACCGGATACTTTTGGGTGTTTCCCGGATACCGAAACATTCTTCATTTCTCGTTCTCGGATGCTGTTTTCTGACCCATATTGAGACGATGTTTGTCTTCTTGTTTTGAGTGCGGAGTTCGAGAGGACTGGCAGTCGGCTGCGAATACCGCTGCAATTGCCTTCGAATAGCTTAAGAGTTGATGTATAATAACTTATCCTGAAAAATGCAACAAATGCACCTGCGATGCAACAGAAATGCAACAAAAATGCACTTGCGATGCACCAACAAATGCAACAAATGCACCGCGTATGCAACATGGACTAAGAAAAAAAAATCGTATATCGCGCGCGAGGACTCTGTATCCGTCCGGTTTGTGTATCTTTTTTTCTGGTCTGCCGTTAGAACAGCAGCGTGAAGCAACTCCCTTGCCCCACTGCAGACTGCAACGTGATGTTTCCCCCGTGCCGGTTCATAATCTGGCGGCAGAGACTCAGTCCGATGCCCGAACCGCTGGGTTTGGTGGTGAAGAAAGGCACGAACACCTTGTCCTGTACGTCGGGCAGAATGCCCTCGCCGTTGTCGCGCACGTAGATGAGGCATTCCCACGAGAGGGCAGTGGCGGTTCCTATTTCGATGGACGGCTCCTTCACCCTGGCACATGCCTCGCGTGCGTTCTTGATGAGGTTAATGAGCACCTGCTCCACTTGGGCGCGGTCGATGTGCAGGGTGATGTCTTCGGCAGGGACGTGGATGTGGATATAAGGTTCAGGATAGAGTTTGCATAGGTCGGTCAGCAGTTCACGCACAGAGACCGGGCGGCGTACCGGGGCAGGCAGGCGGGTGAGTTTGCGGTAGTTTTCTACAAACTCCAGCAGTCCCTTGCTGCGGCGGCAGATGGTGCGCATGCCTTGCTGCATCACGGCGTAGTTGTGCTCGTTCACCTCGCGCTCGCTCAGCGTTTCGCTCAGTGAGAGGATGGGTGTGATGGAGTTCATGATTTCGTGGGTCAGCACGCGGATGAGCTTTTGCCAGGCCTCCATCTCATTGCGCTCCAGCACTCGGGTCCGGAAATTCTTCATGGCTTCCGACAGTTCGTCGGCCATCTCCTCCATAGGACGGTTGTGGTAGGGTGAGCGGAAAGAAAGCATCATGTCGTCGTGGCGCAGGCTTTCTGCCAAGCGGCGCATCATGCGCATCTGTACCATCTGCATCCGGTAGAGGTGGACGGCAGTGGCCAGCAGCAGCAAGCCTACCGTGGCTGCGCAAAACCACAACCGGTGAATGACCAGCAGATAAACTCCTATCGCCAGCAGGGCAATGCCTGCCACGTGGAGCATGACGGTGATGGAATAACGTTTCATAATCCTAATTTTTCTATTTTCCGATAGAGGGCAAAGCGGGTGATGCCCAAATACTCTGCCGCCCGTGTCATGTTTCCGTTGCTCAGGCGCATGGCCCGTTCGATGGCCTGGCGTTCCAGCTGTTCCAAGTTCAGGGTCTCGTTTTCCTGGTTTTTATGCGATGCGCGCGGTTCGGCAGCCTGCAACAGAAAGTTTTCCGGTCGGAGCAGCGAGCCGTCTCCCAACAGCACGGCGCGCTCCATGGTGTGCTGCAGTTCGCGCACGTTGCCGGGCCAGGCATATTTCAATAGTTTGTTTTTGGCTTCGCGCGTCAATCCCCGCATTTCCTTCTGGTATTTGCGGGCATAGCGTTGCAGGAAATGTTCGGCCAGCAGGAGAATGTCATTTCCCCGTTCGCGCAAAGGCGGGATATGCAGTTCGATGGTGTTGATGCGGTAGAGCAGGTCCTGGCGGAACTGCCCTTCCTCTACCAAGTGCCGGATATCGGCATTGGTGGCACAGATGAGCCGTACATCAATGGGGGTAGTCTGCGTACTGCCCAACCGGGTGATTTGCCTCTTTTCGATGGCAGTCAGCAGTTTGGCTTGCATCGGCAGCGAGAGGTTGCCTATCTCGTCCAAGAAGAGCGTGCCGCCCGTGGCAGCTTCCATACGTCCGGCTTTGGACTTGCGGGCATCGGTGAAGGCACCTTTTTCGTAGCCGAAGAGTTCGCTTTCAAACAACTGTTCGGGGATGCTGCCCAGGTCGATGGTGACGAAAGGCTTGCCGCATCGGGGCGAATGCCGGTAAAGCATCCGGGCTATGATGTCTTTGCCGGTGCCGTTTTCGCCCAGTATGAGAATGTTGGCATCGGCTTCCCGCAATTTTTCTACGGTGGCGAAAATCTGTCGCATGGATTCCGATTCTCCGATGACCGTTTCTTCGGGACCTCCGCCTGCCGGTCCGCTCAGCACTTCCACCTGCTCTTTCAGCAGATTCACTTCGCAGCGGGAGCGGCGCAGCTTTATGCCCGACGAAAGGGTGGCGAGCAGTTTTTCTTTCTCCCAGGGCTTGGGTATGAAGTCGGTGGCACCGGCCTTGATGGCCCGCACGGCTTTGTCGGTGTCGGCATAGGCGGTCATGAAGATGACCACGGCCTGCGGGTCGATGCGCAGAATCTGTTTCAGACTGTCGAAGCCTTCCTGCCCGCTCACTACGTCGCGGCTGAAGTTCATGTCCAGCAGGATGAGATCGGGGTGGAATGTGCGCATGAAGTGCTCGATGCGTTCCGGACTGACGGCCACCTTGATTTTCTCCGCGTAGGGCTCCAGCAGCAGATTGAGTGCGAAGAGCACGTCTTCGTTGTCGTCGATGATAAGAATTTTACCGAGTTGTTCCATAAGCAAAAGTGCGATTTCGGGAGAAACTGTATGTTATGATTATTCTTGGCGGCAAAGATACGGATAATATTCATGTGTTGTGCGTGCGGTTCTGCACGTTTTTTGTGCGGTTCTGCACACTTTTCTGCCGGTTCCTTGCACGGTAATATGCTGTACCTAAGTGATTTGTTCGTTTGGCACGGTTTTTGAAACCCGGATAGGAAAAAAAAGATTGCTTATGAGAATAAAACTTCTTTGGCTGGCTTTGCTATGCGGACTGTCGGGCGTTCCGGCGGCTCACGGACAGGTGCTTGCTCTCACCTTGGAACAAACCATCGAGCGGGCACGCAACTTGTCGCCCGATGCGCAAAGTGCCCGCCATGCTTTCCGTTCGGCCTATTGGAACTATCGCTATTACCGGGCGAACTATCTGCCGGCCCTTACCTTGACTTCCTCCCCCTACCTGGACCGTGCCATTAACCGGATTACCATGAGCGACGGGTCGGTACGCTTTGTGGAGCAGAATCTGTTGAGTACCGACCTCACGCTGAGTCTCACCCAGAACATTCCACTGACAGGCGGCACGCTCTTTCTGGAAACCTCGGCCCAGCGGCTCGACATGTTCAGTGACCATTCCTCGTCGTGGCAGACTTCGCCCGTGACTATCGGCTACCGGCAGAGCCTCTTCGGCTATAACAGCCTGAAGTGGGACAAACGCATTGAACCGGTGCGCTACCAGGAGGCACGGAAGACCTACGTGGAAACGCTGGAACTGGTAGCTGCATCGGCCACGCAAAAGTTTTTCGACCTGGCCACCGCGCAGAGCAACCTGGAGATTGCCACCACCAACTATGCCCATGCTGATACTCTTTATACTTATGCCAAGGGACGTTACGACATCGGTACCATCAGCGAGAATGAGATGCTTCAGCTGGAAATCAACAAACTGACCGAGGAGGCCAACTGCATGAACGCCCGCATTGAGGTGGAGAATTGCATGCAGGAGTTGCGTTCTTATCTGGGCATACGGGAAGACGTGGATTTGCAGGTGAAACTGAACGACTCTATTCCCTCTTTCATCGTCAACCTGAACGAAGCTCTCTTGCTGGCCAATACCAACAGCCCCGACATCCTGAACATGCAGCGCCGCAAGTTGGAGAGCGAGAGCAGCGTGGCCAGTGCACGTGCCAATGCCGGATTGAAGGCCGACATTTACCTGCGCTTCGGACTGACTCAGACGGGAGATAAATTCCGCGAGGCTTACCGCGACCCTTTGAACCAGCAGTATGTCAGCCTGAGCATCTCGTTACCTATCCTGGATTGGGGACGCGGCAAGGGGCAGGTGCGCGTGGCACGCTCCAACCGTGACCTGGTCCATACGCAGGTGGAGCAGGACAGAACCGACTTTCAACTCAATGTGCGCAAACTGGTGAAGCAGTTTAACCTGCAGTCGCAGCGGGTACACATCGCGGCACGCACCGACCATACCGCCCAGCGCAGGGCCGAGGTGGCGCGCAAACTCTATCTGCTGGGCAAATCCACCGTGCTCGACTTGAATGCCTCTATCAGCGAAAAAGACTCGGCACGGCGCAATTACATCAATGCCCTCTACGAGTATTGGAGTCTGTTCTATACCTTGCGCAGCCTCACGCTCTACGATTTCGAGCACGGTCAGCCCCTGGAGGAAAGATTGGAGGATTTACTGGTAGATACCTCTTATCGTGGCGTTTCCCCATAACAGCAGGCACCGCCTTCTCTATTAACCAACTATCATTAACCATTATTCATTACATTCATGGACATACAATTGGAAAAGAAACCGTGGTATATACGTTATCGTTATTATCTGCTGGGTGGGGTTGCCTTTCTGGCTTTGCTCATCTATGTTGTCATCTTGTCGTTGGGACCGCGCCGTCTGCGTGTTTCTATGGAAGACATACAAATTTGCGAAGTGAAGAACGACAATTTCCTGGAATACGTCGATGTTGAAGGGCTTGTACAGCCCATCCTCACCATCCTGGTCAATGCCGGTGAGGCAGGCAGCGTGCAGCGTATTGTGGCCGAAGAAGGAAGTCTGCTGCAGCAGGGAGATACCATCCTCGTGCTGGAGAACCCCGAACTGTTGCGTAACATCGAAGACCAGCGCGACGAGTGGGAGAAGCAGCTCATCACTTACCAGGAGAAAGAAATCGAAATGGAGCAGCAACGCATCACCCTCCAAAAACAGGCCCTGCAGACCGAATATGAACTGGAGAGCTTGCGCAAGACGTTCCAATTGGACAAGGAAGAATATGGCATGGGCGTCAAGAGCAAGGCGCAGTTGGAGGTGGCCGAAGCCGAATACCGCTTCAAGCTGGAGACCGCCCGCCTGGAGCGCGAGAGTCTGCGACATGACTCGGCTGTCAATATCATCCGTCGCGACCTGTTGCGAGGCGACCGGGAGCGTGAACGCAAGAAGTATGAGCGTGCCAGAAAAAGACTGGACGACCTGGTAGTGACGGCTCCCGTGAGCGGACAACTGAGCTTTGTCAAGGTGGTGCCCGGACAGCAGGTGTCCGCTGCCGAGAACATCGCCGAGGTGAAGGTACTGGACCAGTACAAGATACACACCGCCCTGAGTGAGTATTATATCGACCGCGTCACTACCGGATTACCTGCTTCCATCACCTACCAGGGGCATCGCTATCCACTGCGTGTGTCGAAGGTGGTGCCCGAGGTGAAGGACCGCACGTTCGATGTCGACCTGGTCTTCACTACCGATTCCCTGCCGGATAATGTGCGTGTGGGCAAGAGTTTCCGCGTGCAGATAGAACTGGGACAGCCCGAAGAAGCATTGGTCATCCGTCGCGGTGACTTCTACCAAAGCACGGCCGGGCAGTGGATATATAAGTTGAATGCCGACCGTACCCGTGCCCGGCGTGTCCCTTTGACTATCGGACGACAAAATCCGCAACAATATGAAGTAACCGACGGTTTGCAGCCCGGCGATTGGGTAATTACCACAGGATATGATACCTTTGGCGAGGCGGAGGAACTTGTGATTAAGTAATTGAGAATTGAGAATTAAGAATTGAGAAATAGAGAATGGAGAAATTGGGAATGAGGAACTAAGCATGAAGAAAGAAAAGCAGAGTGGGCGCCTACGCAAGGACAAGAAGTTTCCCGCGCATGTTTGATTCTCAATTTCTCAATTCTTAATTCTCAATTCTCAATTTAAAAAGTTTGCTTATGAAAACCTTGAAATATGCGGCCCGCCATCTGGCGCGTGCCAAGTCTTATACGATAATCAATGTGGTCGGGCTGGCCCTAAGCCTGGGATGCTGCATCATGTTGACGCGATACCTGCACCGCGAGTACACAGTGGATACGCACTGTATTGACCGCGAACACATTGTAGTCCCCCTGCGGGATGTAGCGGGTAATGTTTCCCCTACCCTCATAAACAGCAGCTGGGTCAATCCGGATACAGTCTATATTTCCGACAGTCAGGTGCTGGAGCGATGCCGGTTTATCCTGAACCAGAACGACAATGTGTTGCAGGGCGACCGGAGTTTCCAGGCCAATGTGTTGGTGACAGATTCTGTGTTCTTTCGTCTTTTCCGTTATCCTGTGCGGGCAGGCAAGGCGGCGCTGGAAACACCTACCGACGTGGTGCTGACCGAGGATTGTGCCCGCCGGCTTTTCGGCCGTGAGAATCCCGTGGGGCAGGTGCTGAGCTACTGTGGCGAGACGGCAACGGTGCGCGGCGTCATCGGGCAGCCGGTCTGTAAGACGACGTTCGATTTCGACATGGTGGTGGCTGGCGGCCTGAGCGAACATTGGTCGCGGATGCCTGCCGAACTGATTCATGTGTTGCCGTCTGTAGATTTGCAGGCCATCAACCGCCATGCCCGTGTCTATCGTGAGGAGAAACTGCCCGAAGGCGCGATTGGCATGCAGGGGAACAAATCGGTGCGTTACCACTTCCTGACCTTGCGCGAGTTCTATTTCGACCAGACTTCTGCCGATGAAGAAAACGTCCTTATGCGCAGGCAAGGCAACCAACGTGCCTTATATCTGTTCATGGGCGTGGTGGTGCTTCTCTTATTGGTGGGAATGCTCAACTTCATCAATATCTACATGGTGCTGATGATGAAGCGCAGCAAGGAGTATGGCATCAAGAAGGTGTTCGGCCTGCAACGTCTGCCCCTGTTCCTGCAGATTTATGCCGAAAACTTCCTGCTCTGCGCCGGGGCGTTGATATTGGCATGGGCATTGGTGGAGATCGGGCAGCCCGTGCTGAACCGACAAGTGGGTGAAACCATCGGTTATACAACTTTTGACACATGGCTTTCCGTAGTTTTCCTTTTTCTCTTTCCTCTGCTTACGTCGGCCTATCCCTATCTGCGCTATAATTACCGTCCACCCATGCTTTCGCTCCGCACCATTGGTACGGCCCGTCAGTCGGTGGCGGTGCGGATGGTTTTCCTTTTCATGCAATATCTGGTGACGTTGCTGTTGGTGGTGCTCTCTGTCTATTTCGTCCAACAACTGCGTTTGTGGATGGACATGCCACCGGGGTTTCGCACGGAAGGCATCGTGTATGCCGACCTCAGCCGCGAAAGAAGAAACCACCGGTCGCTGGGTGAGGTGGAAGAGCGGGCAGAGTATGCCCGTCAGCAGGAAGTGTCGCACCGCATCGAAGCTTGCCCGTACATCGACAAGAAACTGGTTATCAGCGATGTCGATGTGTTGTCCCAAGGCTATATCTCCACGCTGCACAACGACCGTGGCAAGGAAGTGGCTGTGACGGTGTTCTTTGTCCCGGCCGGGTTCTTCGAGTTTTACGACATCCCTGTGCTGGAGGGAAGTGTAGAATGGCAAGGCTCAGACTTTCAGATGGTGCTCAACCGCCGGGCCATGGAACTATTTGGCTACACGAGTCGCGAAGAGGCTTTCGTGCGCAGCGAGACGCCCCTGTGGATGTCTTACTCGGCGTTTGGCATCGAGGAAGGTGGCACGCAACTGATGCCCGTCAGCGCGGTGGTAGAGAACTACTGTGCCGGACATCTTTCGTGTGGCGTGCAGCCTATGGCATTCTTGATGGGTGGACCCGACTACGGCAACAAGTGGGCGCTGTCCGTCGTTCCGGGACGCGAACGTGACCTGATGAATTATCTGCGTGAGACGGCGCAGGAAGCCTATCACACCGATGAGTTCTCGTTCACCCACCTTTCCGACCTGGTGGCCGGGATTTATGCCGACGACCGCCGCGTAGCCTACATCTGTACCGCCTTTGCGCTGATTGCCATCCTGGTGTCCTGTCTGGGACTGCTGGGCGTGTCGCTCTTCGACATCCGTCAGCGTTACCGTGAGATAGCCATCCGCAAGGTGAACGGTGCCAAGCATCGAGACCTCTACCGTCTGCTCTTCCGCAAGTATGCCATCGTGCTGGGTACGGCATTTGTTGGGTCGGTGCCGTTAGGCTGGTACATCGTCTATCGTTATACGGCAGACTATGTGGTGAAAGCGCCGTTGCAGATTTGGATATTTGTTGTGGCCCTGCTGTTGGTGGTGTTGCTGTCGTGGAGCATGTTGTGGTGGCAAATCCGCCAGGCTGCCTCTGCCAATCCGGTGGATTCGCTTAAAAGGGAGTGAGTTTTAGAGAATGAAGAACTAAGAAAGAAGAAATAAGAGTAAGAATTAAATATTATGTTTGTGCACTATCTGAAGATTGCCGTCCGGCAACTGCTAAAGTACCGGACGCAGAACCTGATTAGCATCGTGGGGCTGGGCGTGTGCCTGCTCTGCTTCAGCATCAGCCTCTATGTGGGACGATTTATCCTGGCTACGGACAGTTGCTTTGAGAATCGCGACCGCATGGCCGAACTGCATCTGACATCGGCAAGTGGCGAGACTTTTGCGGGCACGCCCGCTCCGTTGCCTCTCCGTCTGCGGCAGATGCAATGGGATGAGGTGGAGGCGATGACCTTCGTTGCCTATCCGGGCGAACGTTCCTTCCGCATCGAAGTGCAGGAAGGGGAGTTCTTCCCCTTTGCTCCGCTGATATGCTTGGAGACGGACAGCTGCTTCCGGCAAGTCTTCGGTCCGGATATTGTGGCGGGCACGTGGCAGGCGGCGGTGCGGACGCCCAATGCCGTGGTGCTGACCGAAAGCGTGGCACGGCGCATCTTTGGCGACAACCTGTCCGACGCCATCGGGAGGCAGCTGGAGACAACCCTGAAACTGCCTTTCTCTCAGAAACGGGGCGGTGTCATTTATACCGTGCAGGCTGTCATGGCCGACCTGCCCCGCAACAACAGCCTGAACTTCATGCGCCCCATCGACATGCTGGTGCTGAACGACAGCGACGGTCTGCTGCAATGGGAGGGCAACGCCGAGATGACCGGCGGCTCCACCTATGCCTTGTTGCGCCGGGGAGGGAAGGCCTTGCAGGATTTGGAGGAGAGTTTCCGCCGTGCCGGGGTGAAATACAGTCTTTACAACGAGGAATTTGAGGTGTCTGTATGGCCACCTTCCAAAGGCTTCTGGAAATATTCCGTGGCAAGCTATATGTTGGGCGTGGCGTTGGCGCTGGGCGTGCTGGTGCTCGTGGTGGGGTTGCTCAATTTCTTCTATTTCCAGATTGGCTCCTTCCTCAACCGCAGCCGCGAGTACAGCCTGCGGCGCGTGCTGGGCGGCAATGTCAGGCAACTGTTGGCACAACTGTTCGTGCAGGCAGCGCTGGTGGTGTTGCTGGCGTTCCTGCTGACGTTCTGCTTTATCGAGGCACTGACTCCCTTGCTGCGTTTCTCGCTGATGGAGTGGGAACTGGTGGTTGACGCTTCGGTGCTGCATTGGCAGTGTGTCCAATACCTGCTGTGTGTGCTGGTTCTGAGTCTGCTGGTCTGCGCCTTCACGGTGATGCGGGCACGGCGTGCGACCTTGCAGAACGGTTTGCGCGGCCAAAGCGTGCGGAGCCGCCACCGGATGCGTACCGCCATGCTCGGTGTGCAGTATTTCATTTGCTGGATATTTATCACCTTGGCAGCCGCCCTCTACCTGCAGGCCGACAGGACCACGTCGGCTCTGTTCGGCACGCTGACCAACCGTGAGAAGGCCGACATCCTGAGCATCTCCCTCGACTATTCTTTCCTGAAAAATGCCGACAAGCTGGCCTTGGTGGAACGCATGAAGCAACATGCCGGTGTGGCCGACTGCCTGCTGGCCGATGTTGCCTACACGCGCGGTGTCTCCGGCAACATGCTTTATACCGCCCCGCCCGACGACGAGAACAAACGCGAGATATACGTCAATCTGCTTAGCGTGCCGCAGAACTTCTTCGAATTCATGCACATCCCCTTGGTGCAAGGCCGTGCCCCGGAGAACAGCGGTGAAATCGTGGTGGACAAGCTGTTTGAAGACGACATGCTGGCCGAACGCCGCGAAAGCCTGATGGGTGTTGCGCTCTATGACTACCGGAGCAGCTATGCCGTGTCCGGCGTCTGCGCCCCGTTGGTGGCCAATGTTTACCGGAGGGGCAACCAGCCCGGCTTCTTCAGCGGCTTTGCCTTCTTGCCTTTGGACTCCAACAATTACGTGGGGCACTGCTACCTGAAGTGCCATCCGGGGCAGACGGATGACGTGCGGGAGTATGTGACGGCACTGCTGGCAGAAACCCTGCCCTATACCGTCCGTCCGGAAGTGGGTACCCTGCTGGCCGACGTGGAGGAGATGCAGGGCATAGAGAGCAAGCTGAAAGGGGTGGTGCTGTTCTTAGCCGTAGTGTGCGTGGTCATTACTCTGCTGGGTGTGTATGCCGCCATTACGCTCGACACCGAGCGGCGTCGCAAGGAGGTAGCCATCCGCAAGGTCAACGGAGCGGGTGTCCGTCATATATTCTTGTTGTTTGCCCGCGTGTATTTGTGGACGTTGGGCATTACCTTCCTGCTCGCTCTGCCGCTGCTCGTCTTGCTGTTGCAACAATGGAGCCAGCTGTATGCCGTGTTCTTCGGTGCCGGACCGTTGTTCTGGCTGGGCATCCTGCTGTTTGTCGCGCTGGTCACGGCACTGACGGTGGTGTTCCGCATCGGGAAGATAGCGCGGGTGAACCCGGCAGAGGCGATAAAGACGGAGTGAGGGGAGCGATGGATGACAACCGTCGGTCTGAAGAAAAGCGTTACCCGTTCATGCCTCTTTCCAAGCGCTATGGAGCAGATTGCTTCGCGATAGGAAGCGGGCTGCAAAGCGATAGGAGACTGTCTGTGGCAGGAAGTCCTGTCGGAATGGGGAGTGTGAAGAAATCGTAAACGAAAAGCATTGCAAATTAAAAACGAAAGAGAATATGTTACTACATTACCTGAAAGTCGCCGTCCGGCAACTGCTGAAATATCGGACGCAAAACCTGATAAGCATCGTGGGGCTGGGCGTGTGTCTGCTCTGCTTCAGCATCTGCTTCTATGTGGGACGGTTCATCCTGACCACGGACCGCTGTTTTGAGAACCGCGACCGCATTGCGGACGTCCAGCTGGAGAACGAATTCGGCGAACCCTACGGCAGTGCCCACATCCCGCTGGCGCACCGCCTGGCCGCGCAACTCCCGCCGGGGGTAGAGGCCGTCACCTATGTGAACGTCTCGGAAAAACGTGATTACACGCTGACGCTGCCTTCGGGCAAAGAACTGCCCTACCTGGCATTGGCCACGCTGGAGGTGGATAGCAGTTTCCAGCGGGTGTTCGGCGCGGAGGTGCTGGCGGGTTCGTGGGAGACCGCGTCGCGTACACCCAATGCCGTCATCCTGACCGAACGGATGGCCAAACGCCTGTTCGACCATCCGTCCGAGGCCATCGGGTGCCGCATGTTGCTGACCAACGCTCAGCAGGTGGCCCGTTCCGGCGGGGCGCAGGCATCGGGCAACGTGGCGTACAGCGTGCAGGCCGTGGTGAAGGACCTTCCCGTCAACAACACCCTGACGGGAATGCGCCCCATGGATTTGTTGGTGATGAACGACGAGCTGAGCTACTTGTACATGTTCCGTGAGGCCGACTATATATTGAGCGGGCAGTTGTTTGCTTTGCTCCGTCCCGGTTTCTCGCCGGCGCAACTCAGCGACCACTTCCGCCAGGAGAACCTGAAGATGCTGATGGGCCGTGACGAAAGACCGGTGACGGCTGTGCCTTTCGGCCAGGTGTTCTGGCAGGAAAGCCCCTATCTGATATTTGCCGGCATCGCCCTGGCGCTGGGCGTACTCATCCTGCTGGTGGGACTGCTCAATTTCTTCAGCTTCACCTGCGGCTCCTACCTCAACCGCCTGCGCGAATACTCGCTGCGCCGCGTATCGGGCAGTCGCGGGTGGCAATTGCTGGGCCTGCTCTTCACCCAGGCGGGGCTGACGGTGCTGCTGGCTTTCCTGGTCACGGCCTGCCTGGTGGAGTTAGGGTCTCCCTACCTGCACATCCAGCTCGAAAGTTTCAGCCTGGAGGTGGATAAGGGGATGTTGATGGCACATTGTGCGCAATACCTGGCGGCAGTCTTGCTACTGACCTTAGTTATCTGCGCCGGTACGGTGGCCTACGCCTGTCGCCTCCCCATCCAAGCCGGCATCCGGGGCACGGGCCGCACGCGCCGGAGCGGCAAGCATGGCGTGCGCAACACCCTGCTGGCCGTGCAGTTCTTTGCCTGCTGGCTGTTCGTGGCTCTCTCCGTGTCCCTTTACTTGCAGACGAACACGGTCACTTCCGTCATGTTCAACAACCTGACCGAGACGCAGAAGGAAGAAATCCTGAGCATTCCCATGCACTACTCCTTCATGTCGATGGCAGATAAGCTGGCCTTGGTGGAACGCATGAAGCAACATGCCGGCGTGGAAGACTGCCTGCTGGCCGAAGAGGCCTATACCGACAACCAGTGGCGCACGGGACTGAGTCTGGACAAGTGGGAGAGCGAAAAACTGCGGCTTGACTTGTATTACCGCAAGGTTGCCCCGAACTTCTTCCACTTTATGAACCTGCGCATCCGGCAGGGACGGGAACTGCGCGATACGACCGACATCGTGGTCGACCAGAAGCTGGCCGAGAGTCTCACCAGCCTGACACAGAAGGAACCTTGCGGCACGGTCCTCTATCCGTGGGTCGAAGGACCGGTCACCGTGTGCGGCGTGTCCGACATGTTGACCACCACGGCCTATGCGTCTCCGTGGGAACGGGAGCCCATAAAGGGCACTTTCTACCGGTACGCAGATTACAGTCGCAATTTCGGTCACTGTTATCTGAGGTGCCGTCCCGGCCAGGCAGAAGCCGTGCGCAGCCACGTGACCGCCATTCTGGAGGAAACCTTCCCGCCCAGCATCCATGCCGAGGTGCGCACCTTGCTGCAAGACTTGGAGAAAGAATGCCAGATGGAAGTCAGCCTGCGCGGCATCGTCCTGTTCTTCGCCATCGTGTGCATCGTGGTTACCCTGCTGGGCGTCTATGCCGCCATCACGCTCGATACTGAGCGGCGTCGCAAGGAGGTGGCCATCCGCAAGGTCAACGGCGCGGGCCGGAGGCAGATATTCAGCCTCTTTGCCCGGATGTACGGCTGGCTGCTGGTGGGTACGGCGGTGGTGGCATTCCCGCTCATCTATCTCATCTTGCAGGAGTGGCAGACGGCCTACGTGGCCTTCTTCAGCTATGGTCCGCTGTTCTGGCTGGGCATCTTCTTAGCCGTTACGTTGGTTACGGCGCTGACGGTGGTGTTCCGTATCGCGAAGGTGGCGCGGGTGAACCCGGCAGAAGCCATCAAGGCTGAATGAGAAATTAGAGACTTAAAAACTTGAAAGCGTATGATCTGGCATTATTTGAAAGTTGCTGTCCGGCAAATGTGGAAGTACAAGTCGCACCAGGTGATTTCTGCCTTGTGCCTGGCAGTGGGTATCATCTGCTTCAGTTATATGTGGATGATTATCGCTGCGGTGAACCAGGCGTATGAGTTGCCGGACTACGAACGGCGTGTTACCTTGTATATGGTAAAGGATAACCAAGTAACCCGGTCTCTTACGGGCAATGAAGTGTTGCGCTTGCAGGAAAACTTGTTGCCGATGGGCGTGAAGAACGTCTCTGCCTCTTCGTATCCCTACGACGGCGAAGTGGAAGTCATCGACAGCGAAGGCCGGATGACGCCCTATCTGGTCAGTCTGGCTTATGTCAATGCCTATAACTTTGCTTATCTGGACAAGACGGTACAGGGGCTGACCCGCGAACTGGAACCTTACGACGTGGTACTGTCGGCCTCGTTTGCCCGAAAGGCATTCGGTCGTGAGAATCCGGTCGGCCAGTCTCTGCGCTTCGGCGATGAGGCCACTTCCTTTAAGATTGTGGGCGTGGCCGATGATGTGCGTCCGGGCACCAAGCCTGTGGACTGTTACTTCTCTATGTCGCTGAACCCCGATGTACGCCTCTTCAGTCAGGTTCACGTTATTCTGCCCGAGAACCTGGACTATGAAGCTTTCCGGCAGCATGTGGAGCAGTGGGTGTGGCAGTCGGACGACGGGCAGTACACCATCCAGCTCCGGCGGATCAGCGACGGCGACATGGACCGCAAGTTGGCTCAGGGACTGGCCCTGCTGATAGCCTCCCTGATTCTGCTGTCCGGCATGATTAATTTCCTGAAGTTCGTCATCCAGACCTTCTTCAACCGGCAGCGTGAATTGGTGTTGCGCAAGTGCATGGGGTCCGGCCTGAAGGGACTGTACGGGCTTCTTGCTTCGGAGGTGTTTCTGATGATGACGTTGGCTTTCTTCCTTTCGCTGTTTCTCACGGAAGTGGTGTTTGCGTTGCTCAAGGACCGTCTGCCCGCCGATTTCCCCATCCTGCCCATTGGTGAGGTCTACCTCATCCAGTGCGGTGTCTATGTCGGGATATTGGTGGTCGGGTTGCTGGCGGCGTGCTTCCCTATGGTTCGCTTGAAACGCTCCACCCTCTATGCCTTCCTGCAGTCTACCCGGCGCAAGCATACGTTCCGCAACTGGATGATTGCCGTGCAGCTGTTCATCTCCATGTTCTTCTTGGGCGGACTTATTGTCATCAACATGCTGTGGGACGAAGTTGTCTTCGACGGATACCTGCCCTTGTCCCGCGCTGAACAGTCGAGGGTAGTGGTGCTTCCGGTCAATAGCCGCTACATGGAGCGGAACATCGGTGCCGTGCTGGACGAGGTGCGCCGGATGCCGGAAGTGGAGCGGGTGACATACACCAACATTTCTTCCTCCATCACCGATTTCAGCCTCATTGACTATCCCCGTCGGGATGGAGGCAAGAGCTTTGCGGTCATGCAGAACGGCTCGCCCGACTACTTCGCCTTCTTCAACATCCCGATGGAGGGCAAGCTGGTGTCGCCCGACGCCGGGCATCAGGTGTACGTGAGCCGCCGCTTCAAGCAGTTGCTGGACGAAGAGGGTTATGACGGCACGGTGTGTCTGGGCGATGTAGACTATCAGGTGGCAGGCGTCCACGAGGCCCTGTTTGCCGAAGTGGAGCAGAAAAATTACGTGGGTTCGGTGTTCTTCCCGTCGGCCACGGCGAAGATCTACTACATCCTGGTGGATGAGCACACGTCTGTCAGGGAGTTTCAGGAACGACTGTTGCAGCTGTGCCGGAAGTTCATCCCGGAGACACTGCCCGTTGATATTCACCTGTTGCCCGACGATGATGAAACGAAGGCGGCTATCGGCATGATGCAGATGGCGTTGACGGCCTTGGTTGTAGTGAGCCTGCTCTTGGTGGTACTGAGCATCTACTCTTCCATTTCGCTCGACACGCAGGGGCGGCGCAAGGAGGTGGCTATCCGCAAGATCAACGGCGCCCGTCCCGTCAACATCTTTTTCTTGTTTGCCAAGGTCTACCTGTATATCTTTGCCGTGACCTACGTACTGGCGTGCTGCCTGATTTATATTGTCGGCATACACATAGCCGGGCAGTTTGGAAGCGTGCGCAGCTGGCAATGGCCCGTCCTGCTCTTTGTGCTGATTACGCTGCTGCTGGCGGCTGTGTCGGGCTACAAAATCTGGCAAGTGATGAGGCTCAATCCGGCAGAAGTGATTAAGAATAACGAATAAATAACGATAAAATTCAAAACTTGAAGTATTATGATGATTAAGACAGTAAACCTGCAGAAAATCTTCCGCACGGAAGAAGTACAGACATTGGCCTTGTCCAATGTGAACATCGAAGTGAACGAAGGCGAGTTTGTGGCCGTCATGGGCCCGTCCGGTTGCGGCAAGTCTACCTTGCTCAACATCCTGGGGCTGCTGGACAACCCCACCTCCGGCGAGTATTACCTGAACGGCAAGGAAGTGTCGCGCTACACCGAGGCACAGCGCACCGACCTGCGCAAGGGAGTCATCGGCTTCGTATTCCAGAGCTTCAACCTGATTGATGAACTGAACGTGTATGAGAACATCGAACTGCCGCTGCTCTACATGGGCATTCCGGCTGCCGAACGCAAACGGCGGGTGGAGCAGGCTATGCAGCGTATGGGCATCATGCACCGCATCAAGCACTTTCCGCAACAGCTTTCCGGCGGTCAGCAGCAGCGCGTGGCCATAGCGCGTGCCGTGGTGGCGGGGCCGAAGCTCATCCTGGCAGACGAGCCAACGGGTAACCTCGACTCGAAGAACGGTAAGGAGGTGATGGAACTGCTGAAAGAACTGAACGCCGAGGGCACTACCATCGTTATGGTGACGCACTCGCAGCACGATGCAGGCTATGCCGACCGCATCGTCAACCTGTTCGACGGTCAGGTGGTGACAGAGACCAACTTATAGCAAACAAATGACAGAGTGCGTGCAGCCCTCTGACAATGAAAAGCAGAGCCTGCGAAGCGGTGCACATGAAGTTGCTCCGACTTTGCAGGCTCTGTCTGTTGTCTTAAACCTCCGGTTAGACCGGCAGTCAGGCTTTCGTTGTCTTGGTCTTGCTTGTTTTTTCTTCTTTACCAGCGGCAGCTTTGGGCGTGCGTTTCTTGCGCGTGGATACCTTCTCTGCCTGTAATTTGACCAGCTCCAGGCACGATGCCAGACTGAGGTCGGCCGGTTCGATACCGGCAGGAATCTTATAGTTGTTGCCCTTGTAGGCAATGTAGGGACCGTAGCGACCGTTCATGATTTCCAATTCCGGTTCCTCGTCAAACTTCTTGATGTGGCGCTTGGCTTCGGCCTCCATCTTCCCTTTCAGCAGGCCGACGGCTTCTTCCAGTGTGATGGCCAGGGGATCCATCTCTTTAGGAAGGGTGACGTAGATGCCGTGTCCGTGCACGTAAGGCCCGAAGCGTCCTGCACCTACGGTGACAGGCTGACCGTCGTAGTCGCCCAATGTGCGCGGCAGCTTGAAGAGGTCCAGCACCTCCTCTAATGTAATGGTTTCGATAGACTGGTCTTTGCGCAGCTGTGCAAAACGCGGTTTCTCGTCTTCGCCGGCGGCTCCTATTTGTGCCATAGGTCCGAAGCGTCCTATCTTGACCGATACCTGCTTGCCAGTCTTCGGCTCCTTGCCCAAGATTCGTTCGCCTGCCTTGTGCGGACTTTTGGCTGCCAAGGTGCTTTCTACGGAGGGGTGGAATTTATTGTAGAAGGTATGCAGTACGCCGGTCCATTTCTTTTCGCCTTCGGCAATTTCATCAAATTGTTTTTCTACCGTGGCGGTGAAGTTATAGTCCAGTATGTCGGGGAAGTATTCTGTCAGGAAGTCGTTCACCACCAAGCCCGTGTCGGTGGGCAGCAGCTTAGCCTTTTCGGCTCCGGCCATTTCGGTGCCTTGGGTGTCCGTCAGTTTGCCGTCGCGCAGGCAGAGCACGTCGTATGTCCGTTCTTCGCCCGGCTTGTCACCTTTCACCACATATTCGCGTTGCTGGATAGTGGAGATGGTAGGCGCATAGGTCGACGGGCGTCCGATGCCCAGTTCTTCTAATTTGCGCACCAAGCTGGCTTCGGTATAGCGCGGAGGATGCTGGCTGAAGCGTTCGGTAGCAGTGATTTCGCTGCACGCCAGCTTCTGTCCTTTCTTCAACGGCGGTAGCAGGCCAGCCTCATCTTCGTGCATGTCCGATTCCTCGTCCAGCGAGTCGCGGTAGACACGCAGGAATCCGTCGAACTTCACCACCTCTCCCGTAGCTGTGAACGTATCGCTCTGTCCGCCGATGCTGATGGTCACAGTGGTTTTTTCCAGTTCCGCGTCAGCCATCTGCGAAGCGATGGTTCGTTTCCATATCAGTTCATAGAGGCGTTTCTCCTGGTGGGTACCGTCAATCTTGGGATTGTCCATGTTGGTTGGGCGGATGGCTTCGTGTGCTTCCTGCGCGCCTTTGGTTCGGGTAGCGAAGTGGCGCGTGCAGACATAGCGTTCGCCCATCAGCCGGGTGATGGCTTCGCGGCTGCTGTGGATAGCAAATTCCGAGAGATTGACCGAGTCGGTACGCATATAGGTTATCATTCCCGATTCATACAGCCGTTGTGCCACCATCATGGTTTGTGCCACTGTGAAGCCCAGTTTGCGGGCAGCTTCCTGTTGCAGCGTAGAAGTAGTGAACGGTGCCGAGGGACTTTTGCGCAAGGGACGCGTAGTGATGTCGCTGATGGCGAACTGCGCCGAGCGGCAGTGTTCCAGGAATTGTTGCGCCTCAGCCTTGGTTTTGAAGCGTCGGGACAGTTCTGCTTTCAGTTCCGTCTGCTTGCCGTCGGCATCGGGCACCAGGAAGAGGGCCGTGACGCGGTAGGCTGCCTCGCTCTTGAAGGCATTGATTTCGCGTTCGCGCTCCACGATGAGGCGCACGGCCACCGACTGCACGCGTCCTGCCGAGAGAGCAGGCTTTACCTTGCGCCACAGCACGGGCGAGAGTTCGAAACCCACGATGCGGTCCAGCACGCGGCGTGCCTGCTGAGCATCCACCAGGTTGAGGTCGATGTGGCGCGGGTGTTCGATGGCGTTCAGGATAGCACTTTTGGTGATTTCATGGAATACGATACGTTTGGTATGTTCCGGATTCAGTTTCAGCACCTCATACAAGTGCCAGGCGATGGCCTCTCCTTCGCGGTCCTCATCGGAAGCCAGCCAGACAGTATCGGCTTTGGCGGCCTCTTCTTTCAGCTGGCTCACCAGCGACCGCTTGTCGGCAGGGATTTCATATTCGGGCTTGAAGTCGTGCGCCAGATCTATGCTGAATGCTTTCTTCTTCAGGTCGCGGATGTGTCCATAGCTGGACATCACTTTAAAATCTTTCCCAAGGAACTTCTCAATCGTTTTCGCTTTTGCCGGAGACTCGACAATGACAAGGTTTTTCTGCATAACTATCTTCTTTGTAGTGGCTTCTTTCACTGAATTTGCGGCAAATGTAGGAAAAAAAGATGCTTTCCACCTTATAATATAAGAAGTTTTTGCAATAAAAAACTTTGCTTCCTCTCTCCGGGGCCGTTTCCGGTCAGGGCTTCAGGTCGCCAGCCGGCATAAAAAGATTGCATCGCGACGCCCGTTTCTCTGTTGCAGACGTTTCGTTCTAATATAGAGGCAGTCTGCTTCCAAGCGCTAAGCCATTTGCTTCTAAAGTATTAACACGAAAGGGCATAGACCTGTAAGATTACTTAATCCGTGAAATCCGCACCTGATATAGTCTCTGTTGAAACAATTCCTTATTTGTTGGGCAGATTGTTGGCTAATCGGCGACAAATCTTTATCTTTGTCATCCTGTTTGCTATTGTCTGCTATCTAAAACAATCATACATAACAACATCAACATGAATAAAACCTTATTTATGAGCGGTGGGCTGATAGTTCCTGCCCTTCTGCTGACCGCCTGTGCCGGACAAAAAGAAAGTGTGAGTGCACAGAAACCTCTTAATATCATCCACATCATGACGGATGATCATTCGTATCAAACCCTCAGTGCCTACGGGCATGCCCTGGGAAAACTGGCACCCACGCCCCATCTGGACAGTCTGGCGGCGCAAGGCATGCTGTTCCGCCGGGCTTTTGTGGAAAACTCGTTGTCCACACCCAGCCGGGCCTGCCTGATGACAGGTCTGTACAGCCACCAGAACGGGCAACGGCAATTGGGAGCGGGAATCGACACCACCAAGACCTTCTTCTCTGAAATCCTGCAGCAACATGGCTACCAAACAGCCGTGGTGGGCAAATGGCACATGCTGTGCGAGCCGAAAGGTTTCGATTACTATCAGATTCTGTGGGACCAGGGAGAATACTACAACCCAGAATTCAAAAGCAGGGAAACCAACGGAAAATATGTGAAGCGGGAAGGATATGCCACTAAGCTGACCACTGACTATGCCATTGATTTTCTGGAACACCGTGACCCCGACAAACCTTTCTGCCTGCTTGTCCACCAGAAAGCGCCGCATCGCAACTGGATGCCCGAAGAGAAATACCTGCATCTGTATGACGATGTGGAGTTTCCTTATCCCGAAACCTTCTATGACGATTATGCCACGCGGTGCGAGCCGGCCCATACGCAGGAGATGCGCATCGCCGACCGGATGACTATGGTGTATGACCTGAAGCTGAACGGACTGAAAGACCAAAGCCCTTATAAGGACGAGTGGAACGTGGGGGGCATGCAGGCCTCCATCGACCGCATGGACGATGCACAACGCCGGGTCTGGGAGGCTGCCTACGAAGGACGGCTGCAAGAATTCCTGTCAGAAAAGCCTGCGGGGGATGAGCTGACCAGATGGAAGTATCAGCAGTACATCCGCGACTACCTGCGCTGCATCAAGACGATTGATGACGAAGTGGGACGGCTGATGGATTATCTGAAAGAACACGACCTGATGGATAACACGGTAATTGTCTACACCTCCGACCAGGGATTCTACATGGGCGAACACGGCTGGTTCGACAAGCGGTTCATGTACGAGGAATCTTTTCGCACTCCTCTGATCATCCGCTATCCGGGTAAAAAACAAGGGCTCGAAAACTATGACCTGGTGCAGAACATCGACTATGCTCCGACTTATCTGGATATTGCCGGTATCGAAAAGCCCAGTTACATGTCGGGCACGTCGCTTGTCCCGTTGCTGGATGGCGAGACGCCTGAAGACTGGCGGCAGTATCTCTACTATCACTATTACGACTATCCTGCCATACACATGGTGCGCCGTCACGATGGAGTACGCGACAGTCGCTACAAGCTGATTCACTTCTATGGCGGGAAGGAAGGGCAGCGTGATGCCGTAAACTGCAACGAGCTCTACGACCTGGAGAACGACCCCAACGAACTGCATAACCTCTATGGCGATCCGGCATACAAAGAAACGCAAGACCGCCTTCAGCAGCAGTTGGACCGTTTCCGTACGGATCTGAAAGTCGACGAGTTTTAGAGAGGAGAGTGTGGCATGCAGCGGTCTTTTCTGCTTTCTCCGTTTGCGTCAGGAGACCGCAGCATGCCATTGTTATGGTTATCTGTTTACTACAAAATTCCGGATTTGGCACTCATGCCCTTTCGAGGCAGGGTTCTTTTCCTTTGAGATGCGCAGCACCAACCGATGTCTGCCCGTCTCCAGTTCTGTTTCCAGCATGTAGACCCAAGGAATGTAGAGGTGGCTGCTCCAAGAAGTGAACGTGTCCAGGCGTTTGAATTTCCCGCCGTCTATGCTGTATTCCAAGATGCCTGCAGAAGGGCCGGGCGTGCAGAAGATGCCGATGGCTTTCCCCTCAAAGTCCAGTGTCAGTTTGTCTCCCGGCTGTGTGGCTTCCAACATCGGTACGTCCACAAAACCGCGCCGTTTCTCGTAGCTGTTGTCCGGATGCCAGGAGGCGACATACTTCCAGCCTTTGTTCAGCGTGGCCGCATCCAAGTCGATGAAGTCTCCCCGGTAATAACTGAAGGTGTCGAGCGGCTGTTCCGGAATGTTGTGCGGGCCGATGCTTGCATCCGGCGAGATTCCGGTCCACATCTTATCGAACAAATGGGCGATGGCTGCTGCGTAGAAGGTGTGCCCGAACGGAAGCGGGTGTGTCCCTCCGAAGTCTTCCCAGGTGAATTCCCCGGCTTCCATACGTTCGCTGATTTCCTGCGCCAGATTGATGGAAGGCACCAGGTAGTGATTGGCCACACGTTCGTGGTTCAGTATGACATCCGGTTGCTGACGCTTGGCCAGCATCGGTATGAAAGGGTCGTAGATGAAATGCAGCATCACGATGTCCGTCTCCGGATTCTCCAGCAGGGCATGGCGCACCTCTCCCTCCATGCCGCGCACCTGCTCTAAGGGCGAGAATCCGTTGGTGTGGTCGTTCACCGCCGCTTCTACGAACAACAAGTCTATTTTACCTTTCGATAGAATGTCATGTTGCAGGCGGAAGGCACCCGGTGTTGTTCCCGTAGAGCCGATGCCGGCTTCGATGAAGTCGAACTCCGTATAGGGGAAACGCTGCTTCAGTTGCTGTTCCACCATGTCTTTCCATCCTTTCATCTCCGTGATGGAGCCTCCCAGAAAAGCCACGCGCCCTTTCCGTTCCTTCTCGAACTTGACTAGTGAGTTTTGCAGGCTTCCGCGCACGTTGCAGTGTACGTAGGGTTTGTAGGACGACTGGTGGCGCAGGATGAAGTTGACTACGGGCTCCGGATTCTCCAGACTGTGCGGGTGGTGGTCGCCTCCTGGTTTCAGAATCACCTCCACCGGTGCGCCCAGTGTTAAGTAGCGCGAACGTAAAACCTCCATATTCTCTTCATAGGGAACAGTCCGGTCGCTGTCGCCGCACACGGCAAGGATGGGAACGCCCGCCTTGGCCAAAGGAGCCAAGTTGTCTATCGGATTTCCGGTAAACGAATCCATGTCTGCATCTGTCAGTTCCCATGCATCCAGCAGACCTTTCCACAGTTCGGTCTGCTTTCTTCCGGGCCAGCTGAACACGTCGCACACCGGAGCATCCAGATAGATGCAGGCCACCTTCTCCGGATGCTCTATGGCCCAGTTCAGCGCATACAGTCCTCCTCGGCTGAAGCCTTCTAAGGTAACCTTCTCCGAAAGGCGGTAGGTCTCCGTCACATATCGGTAGAAATCCGTTCCCTGTGCCACGGATTTCGGGCTGCCATAACAATGCGTCACGTCATAGTAAACGATATGGAAACCCTTCTCCAGCAGGGCTTTGTCTACGCTTGGAAACGCATCGAAGAAAGCCGGTCGCCAAATCCAGGGGCGTCCTTTGGCTGCCTGTTGCGGTTCTACCACGATGGCATCCCGTCCTTCGTATTGGAAATCGTGGCGCACACCACCGTTCCAGGTCTGTGTCCGGTCTTCTGACAATTCAGTGGAAACGTCGGCACACTGGGGCTGTTCATCATTGACTTTCACTACGCCGGGCGGGATGATTCGGGCGCTTATCCCTGCGCAGAAAGTCAGAATCAGCAGGGCTGAAATCATTCTCTTCATGGTCTTATTATTTTAGGAGTGATATAGCTTTATGTTCAGTTTGCATGAATCTGTCAGGCAGCCTTCCGTTGCGGCAGGCACCGGTCTTTTGCGGCTGCCTTTTGCAGTTTGCTTCCTATATGGATGCAGTTTGCTTCAAAGCTCTTTGCTTCCGGCTTCAACGGTATAGTCGGTACGGAACGGCGCCATCGGCAGTCCGTCTGCGTTGAACAGATTGCCGACGGTGGCATCGTCGAAACAGTAGCGCACCGCCAAGGGATGCTTGACTTTCGGCGAATAGACCTCCAGCATGTTTCCTTGGATGATACGCGCCTTTGCTGGGACAAAGACACCGTCTTCGCCTGCGATTGCCAACCCCTCAGGAGTTTTTCCCTTGCACACCAGACCGTTGTCGGCATGGTGGAAACGTAATACCGCCCTGTCCTTGCGGATTTCCATGCTCTCCAGCGTGGGGCTTTGGTAACCCTTGTCCCGTTTGCCGTAGGTCTCGCCCAGTGCCAGGTTGGCCAGCCGGATGCCTGCCTCCTGCTTCCGTGCCGGGTGAATGTTGCCATAGTCGCCTATGTCGTTGGTGACGACCATCCCCGTGCGCGGCACTTCGCGTGCCACCTGTTCCTGTGCCTCACGCACCAGTGCCGGTCCGTTGTTGGCAGACTGATAATTGTAAGGGGCTATCTGCACCAGATAGAACGGAAAATCCTGGCCGAAGCCGGTACGCCAGCTTGCTATCAGTTCTTTCATCAGGGCCGTGTAGTTCTGCGGGTAATCCCGGTTCGATTCCCCCTGATACCAGATGGCACCGGCGATTCGGTAGGGCAGGAGAGGGTGAATCATGCTGTTGTAGAGCGTACCCGGTTCGACCGGCCACCACGGACATATCCTCGATTTCAGGACAGCTTCCGTTTCGGGAGTACGGGACACACGTTCTTGCGGAATCCACACCTCTGCCGCAGTGCCTCCCCAGGCCGCGACAATCAGTCCGACGGGAACATCCAGTTGTTGTGCCAACTGCCTGCCGAAGAAATAAGCCACTGCGCTCCTCTTGCGCATGACATCGGGCGAACAACATTCCCAACGTGCCGCGCAGTCATCCTGCAACGTCCCGCTGCCTCGCTTTGGCAAGCTGAAAAAGCGAATCTGCGGATAATGGGCCGAACCGATTTCTTCCGCCTGGTTTATGATGCCGTTTCCCGGACTCCATTCCATGTTCGACTGTCCGCTGCAAAGCCACACCTCGCCCAGCATGACGTCTTTTAGCATGATTCCTTCGCTTTCATAGCCTTGTTGGAAGAAATGGAGCGTGTAGGGGCCTCCGTGGCGCGTGGTCCTTATTTTCGTTTTCCAGCGTCCGTCGTCTGCTACCTGTGCCATCACTGTGTCTTGCGACGACCAACTGCCTACTATCCGTACCGTGCTTTCCGCTTCTCCCCAGCCCCAGACCGGTACGAAATCTTGCTGTTGCAAGACAACATGGTCCGAGAATAGTGCAGGAAGTGAAATCTGTGTATGCGTCTGCGCGCTCAGGCTGATACCGACTCCCAGAGCCAGTGCGATAGCCATAACTGAATGTTTCATGATGTCCTGTTTTTATTAGAATATCATGCAAAAAAAGCCGGTTGAAAGAAAATCTCCAATGTAATATCTTACGAATAGAATGGACAATATGATGTTTCTTCGTTTCTGATGGGCATACAACGCCCTGCCTGGCATCGGTGGATGTCAGACACCTGGATATTGGGATACTGTGCCCGGATGGTTTGTCGGGCCCTCGTTTGGGACCAGCGTGAAAACTTCTACAGAGTGAACCGGCAAGACATGCGGGCCGGAATGTTGGGATGATTCCGACCCGCGCTGCCGATATGCTCAGAACCGCAACGTCACTCCTCCCACCACGTTGATGCCTTCTGTCGGGCAGAGCCACGAGTGGTAGTAATTCTTGTTCAGCAAGTTGTCTAAACGGGCATAGATGGCAAAGTTCTTGAAGAAACTGTAGTTGGCGCCGACGTAGAGGTTGCTGACTGGGTCGATGCTCCAGCCACCGGCATCGGTGCGGCTCTCGATGAGGTAGCCTACCTGCACATGCAGCGGTGTAATGGGACGTATCTCCAGACGGAAGTTTCCTTCGAAGGCGGGTTTGAAAGCCAGCGCTCCAGCCTGTTTCTCCTCGTCGGTAGCCGACCAGTTGCGGTAGCACCCTTCAGCCGTGAAGGTTACAATGTCGCGGTAGCTGTAGGTCAGTTCGGCACCGGCATAGAAGTTGTCGGTGTTCCACACTCCGAAGGTAGGGATGAAGGTATCCAATGCTCCGGGCAGGCGGAAGAAGAGGTCGTCTTTCAGATTCTGGTAGCCGCCGTAGAGGTGCAGGCCGAAACCGGCAAGCGTACCCACACGCACACCCAATGCGGCGTTGAGCTGCTCATACGTGGCATCCAGCTGGGCGGTAGGTTCGGCATAGGGACTGAGGGCCTCCAGGCGGCGGAAGTCGTTGAGCAGGCGACCGCCGCGTGCCTGCACATAGAGAGTGGTGCGGGCGGGAAAGGCATATTGCACAAGCACGTCAGGCGATACGCGGAACTTCTGGCCGAAGCTGAAGGCGGGGTCTACGTGTACGCCGGCACGCAGTTTCCAGCCGTTGGCTTCGTAGGCGTAGTAGGGGGTGAGGCTCAGGGGGGTATAGTCCTGATAGAGATTATGCCGGTAGAACAGGTTGTTCATCTGCAGGTCCACGCCCACTTGTTGGTTTTCGGCCACGGTGCCCCAGATGTCGGCACGGGTGCGCACGGCCACTTCCTGTGCATCGCTGTTTGGATAACCCTGCTTTCGTTGGTAGAGCAGCAGGTTGGTCTCGGCACGGAACTGCACGGGCAGACTTTCATCGTGCGAACCTACTCCGATATGTACATCGCCTGAGGTGAGTTTCTGTCTCGAAGCCACTCCACCGGGCAGCATGGCAAAATTGCGCAATCCGAAATGCCCCGCTGCGTTCAGGCTCACACGGTCGAAGCGGTGCGTGTAGTCCAGAGCGGCACGGGTGTGGTAGTGGAAGGCATCCCACAGGTATGCAGGGTCGCCTGTCTCCAGTTCGCCATTCATGCCGTCCATAGCGAAAGTCACGTTGAGGCGGTCGCGTTGGCCGAACAAGAAGAGATAGTTGGCGCGCACGTCTAAGTTGTTGTAGTTGCCGTAGCCCACACGCAGGTAGCCGGGCGTGGCGCGTCTCAGTTGTTCCTGTGCGGAGAAGGCCTGCAGAGTATCGGCGGGAATCTGCGTGGCAGGTGCGGGAGCCGCGTCATACTCCACCGGCCGCGGGGTGATTTCGGGTTCTTCCACGCGCGGCAGGGCATTTACCTTGGCAGCATCGCGGATGAGGGGTGCATATTCCTGTTCTACCACTACCGTACGGTTCAGAGTGGTGTCGGGTTGTTGGGTCTGTGCCCTCAATGCTGCAGGCAACAGCAGGCAGGCGGCGAGGGCGTATGTCAAGTTTCTTTTCATCTTTTTCTTTATACTTTGGGTTCTTAGCTAAGTAGGGTTGTTTCCGTTCCGGTGGAGGAGTGGCACAAACTGCCGGGCTTATTTCAGTTTCTCCAACCGTTCTGTAATCATCTGCTGGATGTCATCTTTCTCCTGGTAGTTCTGCTGTAGACTGAGCAGGTATTGGCGGGCCTCCAGTTTCTTGTCCATGGCCACGTAAGCATCCGACAAGAGGACGAAGGTACGTGCCAGCCAATAGGCATGTGGCGTGCTTTGGTCGATGAAGTCCAGCGCTTCCTTTTCGGCATCGGCATAATTGCCGGCATCATAGAGCAGTTGGGCCAGTCGGTATTTGGCTTCGGCGCCCTGCTGGGTACGAGTGTCGGCAGCCAGCGCACGCAGGTCGTCGGTGGCGCGGACCGTGTCGTTCTGGTTCAGGAGTGCCTTGGCACGGTCGTAACGCGCTTCGTTCTGCAGTTCGGCAGTCAGGTTACTTTCGGCGAGCAGCGCGGTGGCTGCTTCTACGGTAGCAGCATCATCGGCCAGCAGATATGAGCAGCGCAACACGCCCACCATGCCCAATTGTCGGCGTTCGGGGGTCGTGGCTTTGGTCTGCAACTGGCGGTAGTCGGTGCGGGCTTCTTCGTATTGCTTGCGGTTGAAGAGCACTTCGCCGCGCATCAGCAGAGCTTCTTCCGAGTAAGGACTGTCGGGATAGGCGAGCACCTTGCCTGCATGCAACAGCACACCTTCTTCATCGCCCTGTTGTTTGGCAATGACACAGAGCCGATAGTGCGAATCAAGGCTGAAAGCCCCGTCGGGATATTGTTGCAGATAGTGGGTGAAGCTCTCCTTGGCCGGTGCCACGTCGCCCTTCATATACTGGCGGTCGGCAGCGGCGTAGGTCAGCGAATCCTGTTCGCTGGCTTCCACGCGTATTCCTCCCGGCAACTGCTCGGCCAGTCGGGCAAACTCATCCACACGGTTGGTCTCGACATAGAGCGATTTCAGGTCGCGCAGGGCCAGTCGCGCTTCTTCGCTGCCCGGATAGTGTGTGAGGACATATTTGTAGGCTTCTACGGCCTGGTCATATTGATTCTCCTGGTAATAGAGGAGTCCGATTTCGGCAGCAGCCTTGCGGGCGGCAGGACTTTCGGGATGTTGTTCCAGCAACTGGCGGAAAGTGGCGATGGCTTGCGTGCTTTGACTTGCCTGCACGAAAGAGCGTCCTTTCTCATACAGCGCATTTGTGGCGTAGGCCGATTGCGGATAACGCGCCGCCAGTCGGTCCAGCAGGTTTACCTTGCCGCCATAATCTTTCTGCAGGCCAGCCACCAATGCCTGTTGGTAGAGCGAGTAGTCGCCTGTGGGCATATCCAGTTTCTCGGCCGTAGCATAGTACTGGCGTGCTTCGCCAAAACGCCGTCCCTGCAGGCAACAGTCTCCCAGTCGGTTATAGGCATCGGCCAGGGCGGCGCGGTTTTCGCCAGTCTCTAAGCGTACATAACGCGACAGCCGGCTTTCGGCGGCGGCGTAGTTCTGTTGGTGGAAAGCTATGTAGCCCAAGTTGTAATAAGCCAGTGCATACATCTCGCCGCTGCGTTGCGTGGTGCTGTTCAGGTAGGTGTCGAAGGCAGAGGCGGCCTGTGTCAGGTTGCCGGAACGATACAAGGCTTCGCCTCCCCAATAAGTCGCTTTGTCGCGCAGGTCCCGTCCCTGGCTGCCTTGCGAGGCGGCGAGTGTTTGTGCCTGGCGGAAGTAGCCGGCTGCACCGCTGAAGTCGGCATTGGCAAAAGCCTGCGTGCCCAATTGGAAGAGAATGCGTGCCTTGGCGCGCAGGATACCGGCGTTGGGTGTGCGGATGCGGTCGATGGATTGCAGGGCGGCTTCGTAGCTTCGTGTACTCATGTAAACGTCTACCAGATAGCTGCTGACGCGGTCGGTATAGGCCGATTCGGGAAACTCATTGAGGAAGTTCTCGAAGACTTTCACCGATTCGCCGAAGGCCGAGTAGGCCGTTTCGTGGATGCAGAGGGCATAGTTATAGGCAGCCTGTTCCTTCACGTGACGGTCGGCATCAGATACGGCAGCTTGTTCGAAAGCCATGCGTGCCTGGTTCTTCTCGCCCATCTTCAGGTAAGCGAGCCCCATGTGCAGGTAGGCATTCTGCGACAAGGCATCGTTCTCCAGCGTAACCCATCCCAAGGCATCAGGCACCTTGGAATAGACACCGCAGCGGTAGCAGGCCATGCCTTGCAGATAAGAAGCATCGCGGCGGGGCCGTTCTGTGGAAGCAGCATATTTCTCCAGCGAAGCCATGGCTTCCTGGTATTTTCCGAAATGGTATTGGGCCGTGCCCAGCACCCGCTGCATTTCAGAGGCATGCTTCTCCGACGGATAGGCCGAGAGATAATTCTGCGCCACGATTTCCGCCTTGTCATACTGCTGTTTGGCCAGGTAGATTTCGGCGATGTAGTAAGGCGCCAATGCCTGATATTTGGCGTGGCTTTGCAGCGAGAGGAATCCTTGCAGCGCCTCATCGTAGCGCTGCTGCGTATAACGGATGTAAGAAAGATAATACGTGCAGTCGCCGTCATAGCGGGCCGACATGGCCTGTAGGGCAGAGAACCATGCGGCAGCTTCCTGCAAGTCGCCCGTCTGAAGATAACAGGTAGCCAGGCGGTAGGTCATGTCGTCGCGTTCGTCGGCCTCCAGCCAGTCTAAGCGTGTCTGCCGGAAGACGGAGAGGGCCGTTTCATAATCTTGTTTGAAGAAGTAAGTAGAGGCGACAAGGGCCTGCAGGCGGTTGGCATGAGGCGTGTCGGGGTTTTCTTCCAGATAGGCACGGAGCAGTCCTGTGCTTTGCGGATTGCCCAGTTCATAGGCGGCACACACCAGCATGTATTCGGCCTCGGCGCGTTGTGTGGCTTCGGTAGCTGGCAGGCGTCCGCTTCCAGTCTGTTTCAAGTAGGCTTCTAAGGGCGAGAGAGCAGCCGCGTAAGCCTTTTGCCGGAACAGTTCGTAGCCTTCGTTGTAAAGCTGTTGAGGAACAGGGACTTTGTCCGTCTTCTGTGCCCATGCCGACAGAGGCATGCAGCAGAGGGCCAGGCCCAGTATGCGTGAAAATGATTGTTTCTTCATCGTTGTTTTCAATAAAAAGAGTTATATCGATTGCAGGAAAATGCCGATTCCCTTTCGGATAGATTCCAACCCGAAATCTTCCGGGCGTATGTCGGCCAATGGCATGAAGAAGGCGTCGGCTGCATCGTCCATCGCCCGGAAGCGGCTTGTGTCTGCCACCTGGCAGCGGAAGAACATATCCAGCGTGTGCACCATAAATCCGGAGTAGAGGTAGAGGTTGGGAAGCGAGAAGAGGTAGTCGGCGCGTTGCACGTCCAGTCCTGTTTCTTCCTTCACTTCGCGGATGACGCCTTCCTCGCCGGTTTCAAACATGTCTACAAAACCGCCCGGCAGGTCCAGCGTGCCTTTGGCTGGCTCTTTGCCACGGCGACACACAAGCAATTCCCCGCGTTCGTTGAAGATAAGGGCTACCGTGGCCGACGAGGGGTTGAAGTAGTAGGTGAATCCGCAGTCGGCACAGTGTTTGGACTTGCCGTTGTGTACCTCAAAGCGCGTCGAGCCGCACTTGGGGCAAAAGCGGAATTGGGCAAGAGGGTGTTCCATAATTTATAGTGTATGTATTTAGAATACGATGGTCCGGTTTGGGATTTTACTCCCTAAAAAAGCCGGATTTCGGGGCAAAGATAGAAAATACAAGCATAAGTTGGCTGTTTTTTGAGTTTTTTTGCCGGTTGGATGCAGTATAAGCATTACTTTTGCATTCTCTTTAGGGTCTGTATGTTTTTGCTTGGCCTGATTTTGAATCCTATGCCCGAAGACATTTTCTCTTTTGTCGGCAGGAGCGTAACTGGCTACGGTGACAGAAGATTGCAGGAAAAGAGACCGGAAAGAGGCCTAAAGCGGTTGAATAAAAACCTTTAAAGGGAATATGAAAACAGGCTTTAAGCGAAACTGGCTTATGAAAATGGTAGTCGCTTTCAGTGATGGGAGCAAGAGTTGTGTGATGCGTGATTGTATTTTTTAGTAGTGAAATTCAAAAGCAAAAGCGAGTGATGAAATTCATTAAGAAGTTATTACTGTGGCAAGGCGGGGAATGCAGGAAGAAGAGTTGCCATAAAGCTGGTGGAATATCGGATGAAAGCAATGCATGCCGTAATCCCTTAATCAGCATTATCGTGGCAAGCTATAATTATGCATCTTATATCGGACAGACCCTTGATTCGATTTTAAGCCAGACTTATGCGAATTTCGAAGTAATCGTGGTGGACGATGGATCGACAGACGATTCCGTTGCCGTGATCAGCCGTTATCTGACCGATGGAAGGGTGCGGTTATACACGCATCCGGGAGGTGTCAATAAGGGACTGTGTGAGACCGTCAAACTGGGTATTGAGCAGTCGAAGGGAGAATATGTGGCTTTTTGTGAGAGCGATGACCTTTGGCATCCCCGCTATTTAGAGAAGAAAGTGGAAATCATCCACACTTACAGAAACGTCGGCATCATTTCCAACAATGTGGAGCCCTTTGGTGATGAAGAAGCCATCAACGACCGTATCGGATATTTGAGAGCCATCAATGCCTCTTTGGCGGTGGGTGGTAACAAATTGGACATCAGCCGAAACAAGAAGAAGTTTTTCAACTATATACCTACATTCTCTGCCGTAATGATAAGAAAAGACATTCTTGCACCGTTGGATTATCACTCGCCTACGGATGCTTGGATTGACTTTTGGCTGTATCGGCAAATTCTGAAGAATCACCAGCTGTTCTACACCGATGAAAAACTGACCTTCTGGCGTATGCACGACTCCCTGAATGGTATGAGCGGAGCGAGAGACCATGTGCGGAAAGGCGACTTGTTTATGGCATTGAGCGACCGTCTGCTTGGCATCAGGCCTTCGCTGTCTACACGACGGAATCTGAGGCGGCTGGAGAAATCTGCTTATTGGGATGAAAACTATTATAAGGAGCATTACGGACATCTGCTGAAGGGGGCTGGACCTCTTGAGCATTACTATTATTTAGGTTGGAAGGAAGGCTGCAATCCTTCTTCTGCGTTTTCCAACGATGCCTATTTGAATTATTACATGGACCTGCAGGGTGGAAAGATGAATCCACTGTTGCATTATGAACGGTTGGGAAAGAAAGAAAAGCGGAAAATCTTTGCGACACACCAATGTCAGGAAATGCCTGTAACCGCTGAGGATATTCAAAAGATTGCGGAAAGCGGAGCCCGAAATGTCTTGTTTATCAGCCATGAACTGACACTGACCGGTGCCCCCCGGGCTTTGCTGAATATGATTGTGGTGGCAAAGAAGGCAGGGATAAACCCGGTGCTTGTGTCATTGGCGGCAGGACCTATGGAACATGAAATCAATGAACTGGGCATTAAACTCTTTGTCCTGCCTTTTATGCGGACGCGCTTGTTGTTCGGCGACAGACAGTTGGAACAATTCTTGTCTGTTTTCGACAGTATCGTGTTCAATACTTTGGTCACCATTCCCTTGGTGAAGAACATGTCTCGCATCAAGGCGCAGAAAATATGCTGGCTGCACGAAGGAAGGGTCAGCTACAGGCAGTGTGCGAGCTGTTGGGACTTGTCCGAGTTCTTCCCTTTCTTTGACCATGTTTATTCCGTGGGCGATTATGCCGCTTCCTTTGCTGCTTCGTATCTTCCGGGAAACATGCAGGTTGAGCAACTCCTGTACGGCATTCCTGATGAGGTGGAGGACGCCGGTTGTCAGGATACAATTTCTGAAGATGGTTCCGATGGCAAGGTCAGGTTGCTTTTCCCCGGCACACTGAGCAGACGGAAGGGGTATAAGGTCTTTCTGAAATCCCTGAAGTACCTGTCGCCTAAAGTGCGCGGGCAGTTTACGGTGTATATCGCGGGTGCTCCTGCCGACAGGCGGATTACGAGGCTGATAAAGCTTTGTCCCTATTCGTGTCTTCGTTATTTGGGCGAACTCAACCATGACGAGTTGCTGAAGCTCTACCCGAAGGTGGATGTGGTGCTTTGTCCTTCTTTGGACGATCCCATGCCTATCGTCTGTACGGAAGCGATGATGTTTTCGAAACCGGTGGTGGTGACAGACCATACGGGAACGGCCGCTTTGGTCAAGGATGGCGTGTCGGGGTATATTGTTCCCTCCGGCAGTCCCAGGCTGTTGGCCAAGGCCTTGAAGCAAGTATATGTGCAGAGAGACCGGCTTTCGGCCATGGGAAAGAATGCCCGTCAGATTTATGAAGCGGATTTCACTATGGAGATTTTTCAGGAACAGGTTAAAAAGATATTTGGCAATGGTATGAGTGCTTCTTAAAAAATGTACTTCTTGTTTGAGAAGTATGGTATGTATTGTATTTTTTGTACCTTTGCCCCGTTATTCAACACAACATTATGCTGAAACAATTCTTTTCCCTCTTGGGACGTTACATGAGGCCCTATCGGAAATATCTGACTTGGGCGGTGATTTTGAATTTTGTGTCGCAGTGGCTCAACGTGTTTTCTTTCATGGCCATTATCCCTATACTGAACATCCTGTTTAAGATAGATACCAAGGTCTACCATTATCAGGATATGAGTCTGGCCGACTTCGACAAGGACGTGCTTATCAATAACGCTTATTGGTGGATTGGCAATTTCATCAGCGAAAATGGTCCTTTCCTGACCTTAGTCATGTTGGGAGGCTTGCTCATTTGTATGACGCTTCTCAAAACGGCCGGTTATTTTGCGTCGTCGGCTGTCATGGTGCCGTTGCGTACAGGTATCGTGCGCGACATCCGCACCGAGGTCTACAACAAGGTGTTGCGTTTGCCCCTCAGTTTCTTCTCGGAAGAGCGCAAGGGAGATATTATCGCCCGTATGAGTGCCGATGTGACTGCCGTCGAGAGTTCGCTTACCAGTTCTATTGATATGTTGCTGCGCAATCCCATCGCGCTGGTCATTTATTTCTCCACGCTGTTTGCCATCAGCTGGCAGATGACGTTGTTTGTCATCGTCGTGTTGCCGCTGGCGGGTTGGCTGATGGGAGTTATCAGCCGCAAACTGAAACGGCAGTCATCGGTTGCGCAGGCACAGTGGGGCGACATCATGTCGCAGTTGGACGAGACATTGGGCGGTCTGCGCATCATCAAGGCTTTCATTGCCGAGAAGAAGATGTCCGCCCGTTTTGCCAAGACCAACAACGAATACCGTGATGCCATGAATGCCATGGTCATCCGTCAGAGTTCGGCGCATCCCATGAGTGAGTTCCTGGGTACTTGTGTCATCGTCATTGTGCTGTGGTTCGGTGGTTCGCTCATCCTGGGGACAGATTATGCGCCGATGGATGCCGCCACATTCATCTTCTATATGATTATTCTCTACAGCATCATCAACCCCTTGAAAGAATTTGCCAAGGCATTCTATAATGTTCCCCTCGGTTTGGCCAGCATGGACCGTATCGACATGATTCTGAAGGCTGAGAATCCTATCAAAGAACCGGTCAATCCCTTGCCGCTGAAAAGCTTCGAAAGCGGCATCGAATTCCGCGACGTCAGCTTCAGTTATGTAGAAGGCCGTCCTGTGCTGAAACATATCAATCTGGTGGTGCCCAAAGGAAAGACCATTGCCCTGGTAGGCCAGTCGGGTTCGGGCAAGTCTACGCTGGTCGACCTGGTGCCACGCTACCACGATGTGCCGGAAGGTGCGGTGTTGATTGACGGTAAGAACATCAAAGACGTATCTATCCAAGAGTTGCGTTCACTTATCGGCAATGTCAACCAAGAGGCCATTCTTTTTAACGATACGTTCTACAACAACATTACTTTCGGTGTGGAGAACGCCACCATGGAGCAGGTCATTGAGGCGGCCAAGATTGCCAACGCCCACGACTTCATCATGGAGACGGAACATGGCTACGATACGATGATTGGCGACCGTGGCGGACGTTTGTCCGGTGGTCAGCGCCAACGTGTCAGCATTGCCCGCGCCATCCTCAAGAACCCGCCCATCCTGATTCTTGACGAAGCGACCTCTGCCCTCGACACCGAAAGCGAACGGCTGGTGCAGGAGGCTTTGGAACGGCTGATGAAGTCGCGTACCACCATTGCCATTGCCCACCGCCTGAGCACCATCAAGAATGCCGATGAAATCTGCGTGCTCTACGAGGGCGAGATAGTGGAACGCGGCACGCACGATCAGCTCATTGCCCTCAACGGTTATTACAAGAAGCTGAACGACATGCAGAGTCTGTAAGGTGGCGGTCAGCCTTTCCGACCTATCCTTTTATTTGCAAGCGGTAGCCTTCCTTGGGTAGGGTGCGTATTTCGACGTTGGATTCATCGGCAAGGTAGCGGCGCAGCCGCAAGATATGGTTGTTTAGGCTCTGTTCGTTGCCTATTCCACCTTCCCACAGTTCGTTTTCCATCTCCCGGCGGGTTACGGTGCGGTTGGGGTGTAGTGCCAGCAGACGCAACAGTCGGAATTCAGACAGACTGAGCTTGTGCAGTGTCATGCCGTCCCGCATTAGTTCGTGGGTTTGCGGGTCAAGATATAGCGGACCCAGAGGGATGCCTTTCGGGCGGTGGCCGGGGGCATAACGGCGCAGGTAGGCAGTCAGTTCTGCCATTTCAAAAGGCTTTTTCAGGTAGGTCACGGCACCGGTTTCCAAGGCTTGCGCCACGGTTTCCGCTCCCACGTGCGATGAAATGAACAGCAGGGGAGTTTCCGGTGCCAGCGCTTTCAGTTGCGGTGCCAGGTCAATGCCGCTGCTGCGTCCTAATTCTACGTCCAATAATGATGTCGGGTTGCCATTCCTTCACAATGGCAGCGAGACCTGCTGCCGAGGTCTGGTAATGCACCTCATAGCCTTCTTCTTCCAAGGCAAGGGTGATGATGTTGCCCAAGGCAATATCGTCATCTGCCAATAAAACTTTTATCTTGTCCATACGATTCGTTTTTTACTCCAGCGGGATGCTGAATGAGAAGGTGCTTCCTTTCCCTTCGGTGCTTCTCACGCTGATTTTTCCCTTGTGTTCGTCAATAATGTATTTCGACTGGGCCAGTCCGATGCCGTATCCCTTCCGGATCCGTTCTTCGGTCTGCGGCACCTGGTAGAATTGCCTGAAGATTTTTTTCAGGTGGCAGGGAGCGATGCCCCATCCGTTGTCGGCCACGTCCACGTTCAGGTTCCGGGCATCGGCGCTTAGGGTGACGGTCACCTCCACGCCGTCGTCTGCATATTTTAGGGCGTTTTCCACAAAGTTCCTCAGCACGTTTTCGATGTACATTCCGTCCGCGTGTATGCGGATGCCCTGGGGCAGTCGGTTGACCAGTTCGATGTGGTGGGGCTTTTCGCGGTAGAGTGTGTTGAGGCTGCCTATGGTCAGTTCTGCCAGTCGCGGCATGTCGATGTCCTCTTTCTTCAACACGAGCCTGTTCCTGTCTTTCCTTACGGTGACGAGCAATGCTTCGATGTTGCTCACCTGATGCTTCACCTCGGCCTGCACCCGTTCAATCGCTTTCCGTTTGGCTTCGTTGGTTTCGCCGGAGGCAATCCACCCCAAGGTGGTGAAGGCGCTGTTCAGGGGCGACTTCAGGTCGTGTATCGTGCCGTTGATGGTTTCCTCGCGCCGTATCTTGCCCAATTGCAGTCCTACGCACAGCAGGGCGATGAGTGCCAACAGCAACGATACCGATGTTTTGCAAGATGAAGCTGGAAGGGGGAATGTAGGCGTCCAAACGGATGTATTGCAGGCCGAAAGCGCTGATAGAGATTGGGTCGGAAATGTAGTTAGGGCGATGTCCTTACAGACTGTCGATAAAATTGACGACGTTTTTATTCTTGTCTAAGAGATAAATTGCGTAATTGTGTTCGTTAGCTTGGATATTTGTACTGAAATAGTTAGCCAAAATATCAATGCAAATATAATCGTTTGTGTATAGTCTGATATCTTGTAGCCAATTAAGTGCAGACTCTGTTTTTGATTCTTCGTTGTTCATTGTAATGGTTGAATTATGTTCCTGTTCAAATTTTTTCGTTAGTTCTTTGACTTTATTCATATCTGCATTTTTCCAAGCGTTGAACGTCAGTTCATCTTCAATGGCCTTTTTGAATGCTTTGTGTAGCTTGATAGCTTTTTCTTCTTTGTAGTTCTTATATAAACTATATACGTAGCTCGTTTGCAGACAAATTACGGCTAAGGTTGCTAATAGGGTGATATAGTAGTATCTTTTCATGATATAATTTTTTGTGTCGCAAACATAATAATTTTGTGGCAAAAATAGGATGAAAAGATGATGTTTTTGTTATAAATGTGCTTGAAGAAATGCTTTATCTTTGCGGCATGTTTAATTCAATGTTCAATCTAAAAAATATCGTTATGCAAAAGAGAATTTTTTCGATGTGGGTGGCTGTTTTTGCCATGTTGTTTGTTTATTCGTCCCGTGTGTCGGCACAGGACGTGAGTGATGAATACAAGTCGCAGTTGCGTGAGATGCTTACTGTGTCCGGCTCGTTGGAAGGGGCGCGTCAGGTGGTGCCTCAGTTGTTGGCACTGGTGAAACAACAGCAGCCCGAAATTTCCGATGAAGCATGTCGCAAAGTGGAAGAAACATTCAATGTGAAAGTGATAGACCGTATGGTGGACTTGTATGCTCCTATTTACATAAAATACCTGACGCTGGACGACCTGAAGCAGATTGTGGCTTTCTACCAGACCCCCGCTGGCAAGAAGTGGGGCGAGGCCACGCCTTCCATCACCTTAGAAGGCACGAAGATGGGACAACAGTTGGGCATGGAGCTTGCCGGTGAGATTCAGCAGGCACTGCAAGATGCAAAATAAGGGGGTTACTTGCAACTTGTTACTCTATTATGGAAAGATAGGCTGAAATCGCGTATTTTATAAACGCTTTTAGCCTATCTTTCACTGTATTTATTTGATGGATAGGATGTTGATAATTTGAAAGAGGCTGTTTTTTGTAAATGAAATTGAGGTGATTTTCTGCTTCATTCCGTGTAAAAGGAACCGAACAATTAAGTCTCCTTAAACATCCTTCATGCCTTCACGGAAATCCAACCGCTTGATAATACGAACGATATGGTGAAGGATTCATCTTTCACCAGTCTTTCACATTCGCTTTTTGCAATCCCTGGTGATACGGGTGAGACTGATTCCTGCTGACTTGCACTTATAATCTGAAAGTCGATTTCTTATCGCTTGGGAGTCGGCTTCTTATGGCTTGAAGCCCGGCTTCTACGTGCTTGGAAGCAGAGAAAGGCATGTGAAGGGCGTGAAGGATGCGTGAAAGCAATTATCTTTCACAATAATTCATTGTCACATAATGTGTTATAGTCGTGTGAAGGCGTGAGGGCAGTTTCATGAGCATTTAGTAAGAGGAGTGTAAGACATCGGCTAGGCAGGGGAGTATGGAAAAATGCACATAAAATGCACATCGGAAATATCCGGAAAATCGAAAGTCCCTGCTTGCATCCACCGGGACAGATGGCATTGCTCAAATGAAGGTTTACGGTGCTCAAATGAAGGTTTACGATGCTCAAATAGAGGTTTACGTTGCTCATAGGCAGAGTTAGGAACGCAGCTTGTTCATTTCCTTCCGAAGTCAGCCGGAATCTCTCCCCATTGCTCCGTTTCCCACTTCAGGATGGGAGTGGTATAGGCGTTGTCGCGGAGCCATCGCTCGGCGCGGTCGATGAGTTGGAAGAGGGTTTCGGTGCGGGCGTTGCGGGGCAGTTTGGTTTTGCATTTCTTCTGGCGCACCCAACTGATGGCATTCCGGCTGTCGCTGTAGATAGGCATGTCGAGACCTTTCTGCTTCAGCAGGGCCAGGGCATGGACGATGGCAAGAAATTCGCCGATGTTGTTCGTGCCGTACACCGGGCCGAAATGGAAAACCTGCTGGAAGGCGGGCAGGTACACGCCGCGGTATTCCATCTGCCCCGGATTGCCGCTGCACGCCGCGTCTACGGCCAGTGCCTGTCCCGTGAAGCTAGGGGGCAGGGTGGGGGCAGAAGGCTTTGGGAAGGTATGGGTGGATGTGGCGGGTCGGATGTAGTCGGCGGGCGAGGAGGCAAAGGCTTCTTCTGCCTCCTCAAGGGTGTCGAACGATTTATAGCGGGCGCCTGCATAGCCTTTTACCTGCAGTTGGCAGTCGGTCCACGAACGGTAGATGCCGGGGGTGACGCCTGCCCAGACAACGTAGAATTTCGGTTTCTTCATGTCGAAAACTATAGGTATTGGGCGATGAAGTGGTTGTTGTTGATGTAGCGGATGAGGTAGATGATTTCTTCGCCCCTCCGGTAGAGGTTGAAGAAGACGTACCATTGTGTGCCTTTATTCTTCCGGAAAGCGGCGTAAAGCATGTGCCTGCCGTAGCGGTCGAAGTAGGGCGGGGCAGGTTTGTGCAGCTTTACGGAGAGGTCGGTGCGGATGTCGGCAATCAGGTCGTCCACATATTGTTGGGCAAACTCCTCAAATCCAAAATATCCCTTGTCGTAGAGAGTCTGTACGAGTTCTCTCAGGTATAGCCTGACTGTCGGCAATGCAATGATTCTTATTGTCGGCATAGGGGAGGCGTTCTAAACATTTCGTGAATGTCTCTGCGGAGCATTGCTTGCAGTTCATCCAAAGATATGGCACGTTCCAAGTCCTCGTCCGGCTCCAGAAAATAATCTTCCTGGTCGGAAGGTTCGTCTTGGGCGGGTATGATGAGGTATCGTTGGCCTTCGCTGCGTTGCAGCAGCACTTCTTCTCCTTCGTCCACCCGGTCGAGGTAGGCCTGTGGGTTGCTCTTGAATTGGGCGTCGGTGACAACTAACATGATGCTTATGGTTTAATGGATGGTGGATAAAGCTGTTCTTTCCGGCAAAGGTAGCCTTTTGGCGGCAAACTGGCAAGAGTTCGTTAATAAATACCTCCTTTCCCTTTCGCATCTTACTGTAAATGCGTATCTTTGCCCGCAAACGTAGAACTGAATATGGTACGTATCTTTCTGACCGGCTACATGGGAGCCGGCAAGACGACTTTAGGAAAGGCTTTTGCCCGCGAACTGGGAGTGTCGTTTGTCGATTTGGACTGGTACATCGAGGAACGGTTTCACAAGACAATCCCCCAGTTGTTTGCCGAGCGGGGAGAGACGGGGTTCCGCGAACTGGAGCGCAACATGTTGCACGAGGTGGGCGAGTTTGAAAACGTGGTGGTCTCCACCGGCGGAGGCACTCCCTGCTTCTTCGACAACATGGATTACATGAACCACCAAGGGCAGACCGTCTTTTTGGACGTGGATGTCGATACGCTTTTCCGGCGTCTGCGCGTGGCCACCCAGCAACGGCCCATCCTCCAGGGTAAGTCATCGGAAGAATTGCGCGATTTCATCGGAAAAGCGTTGGCAAGCCGGACTGCTTACTACGGACAGGCACGCTACCGCTTTGACGGCAGTCGGTTGGAGAGCCGTTCGCAGATTGCAGGGTCGGTGGAACGGCTGCGGACGTTGCTGGGCGTGTAATAAGGTGGACAGAAGGAATTATGATTATTGTATAACGATAAAACAACAGCAAGTAACTGAAAAATGAGAAAATGGCGTATTGAAGATTCGGAAGAGCTGTACAACATCACCGGTTGGGGCACTTCCTACTTTGGCATTAATGAGAAAGGACATGCAGTCGTAACCCCACGCAAGGATGGCGTGGCCGTTGACCTGAAAGAATTGGTGGACGAGCTGCAACTGCGCGATGTGACGGCTCCCATGCTGTTACGCTTTCCCGACATCTTGGATAACCGCATCGAGAAGATTTCGTGTTGTTTCCAGAAAGCGGCCGAGGAGTATGGCTACAAGGGAGAGAATTTCATCATCTATCCCATCAAGGCCAACCAGATGCGCCCCGTGGTGGAGGAAATGATTACCCACGGCAAGAAGTTCAACCTGGGGCTGGAGGCCGGCTCGAAACCCGAATTGCATGCCGTCATCGGCTTGAACACAGACCCCGACTCGCTGGTGGTGTGTAACGGCTACAAAGACGAGAACTTCATCGAACTGGCCTTGCTGACCCAGAAGATGGGCAAGCGCATCTTCCTCGTGGTGGAGAAACTGAACGAACTGAACCTCATCGCCCGCATCGCCAAGCAGCTGAAGGTGCGCCCCAACATAGGCATACGCATCAAGCTGGCCTCCAGCGGAAGCGGCAAGTGGGAGGAGAGCGGAGGCGATGCCAGCAAATTCGGCCTCACCTCCAGCGAATTGCTCGAAGCACTCGACTTCCTGGAGAAGAAGGACATGAAGGATTGCCTGAAGCTGATACATTTCCACATCGGAAGCCAGATTACCAAGATACGCCGCATCAAGAACGCCCTGCGCGAAGCCTCGCAATTCTATGTGCAGCTGAACAAGATGGGCTTCAACCTGGAGTTTGTAGACACGGGCGGCGGCATGGGTGTGGACTACGACGGCACACGTTCCAGCAGTAGCGAAAGCTCCGTGAACTACTCCATACAGGAATACGTCAACGACGTGGTTTCTACCTTCGTGGATGCTGCCGACAAGCACGGATTCCCCCATCCCAATATCATCACCGAGACGGGCAGAAGCCTGACGGCTCATCACTCCGTGCTGATTATCGAGGTGCTGGAAACGGCCTCGCTGCCGGAAATGGACGACAACTGGGAACCCGACGAGAATGCCCATGAACTGGTGAAGGAGCTCTACCAAATCTGGGACACTCTGAGCCAGCGCAGCATGCTGGAGCCTTGGCACGACGCGCAGCAGATACGCGAAGAAGCCCTCGACCTCTTCAGCCACGGCATCGTGGATTTGAACACCAGGGCGCAGATTGAGAAACTGTATTGGAGCATCTGTCGCGGAATCAGTTCCATCGCCGGCAATATGAAGCATTGCCCCGAAGAGTTCCGCAAACTCAGCAAACTGCTGGCCGATAAATATTTCTGCAACTTTTCACTCTTCCAGTCCTTGCCCGACTCGTGGGCCATCGACCAGATGTTTCCCATCATGCCCATCCAGCGGCTGGACGAGAAGCCCGACCGCGAAGCCACGCTTCAGGACATGACGTGCGACTCGGACGGCAAGATTGCCAACTTCGTCACTTCGCGTCCCGATGCCAGCACCCTGCCCGTGCATTCGCTGCGCAGCAACGAGCCTTACTACTTGGCTGTGTTCCTCGTGGGGGCTTACCAGGAGATTCTGGGCGATATGCACAACTTGTTCGGCGACACGAATGCCGTGCACATTTCTGTCAACAGCAAGGGATATACCATCGACCAGCAAATCGACGGTGAGACCGTGGCAGAAGTATTGGACTACGTGCAGTACAACCCCAAACGGTTGGTGAGCAAGCTGGAAACGTGGGTCAGCCAGTCGGTCAAGGAGGGTAGGATTACGCTGGAAGAAGGCAAAGAATTCCTGACCAATTACCGTTCGGGACTTTACGGATATACCTATTTGGAATAACGGGAGGAGCCCCACCCCGGTCCTCCCCCCGACGGGGAGGGGGATGGGAAGCCTGCCCTTTTGTATCACCCTATAAATGTTTAAACACCTCCCCGATGCAGAATGTAGCATTCTTTACTCCCTCTCTTTCGGGGGAGGGTTGGGGAGGGGCTATTAGTTATGGAGAAACTGACTGTTATTAAAGTGGGTGGCAAGATTGTGGAAGAAGAAGCCACCCTGCATAAATTGTTGGACGATTTTGCCGCTATCGAAGGGCACAAGGTGCTGGTGCATGGTGGAGGACGCTCGGCTACTGCGCTGGCAACCCGCTTGGGCATTGAAAGCCGGATGGTGAACGGACGACGCATCACCGATGCCGATATGTTGCAGGTGGTGACCATGGTCTATGGCGGACTGGTGAACAAGAACATCGTGGCGGGCCTGCAGGCGCGGGGCGTGAACGCACTGGGACTGACGGGAGCCGATATGAACGTCATCCGTTCGGCTAAGCGTCCGGTGAAAGACGGAGTGGATTATGGATTCGTGGGCGATGTGAAGCAGGTGGACGGCGAACGGCTGGGCGAACTGATTGCCGGGGGAATTGTGCCTGTCATGGCTCCCCTGACACACGACGGCGAGGGACACATCCTCAACACCAATGCCGATACCATCGCCGGAGAAACAGCCAAGGGATTGGCTTCGCGGTTTGACGTCACGCTGGTATTCTGCTTTGAGAAGAAGGGCGTGCTGCGTGATGCGGACGATGACGAAAGTGTTATCCCGGCACTGACTCCCCGGGAATTCCGCCAATACGTCGCCGATGGCATCATACAAGGCGGCATGATACCCAAGCTGGAGAATGCTTTTGAGGCATTGAAGGCGGGAGTGCGCCGGGTTGTCATTACTTCTGCTGCGGACATTGCTACGGGTGGCGGTACCCGGATTACCTGGCCAGAGGAGCCCGAATCTAAATAAATGCAAAAAAGCAAATGAAGCCCGTAACTTTCTTCCTGTTCAACCGTCATTCCTAATAGAGATGCAGACACTCGATTTCCGTCGTGATATTCTTCCGCTGAAAGATAAGCTCTTCCGGCTGGCTCTGCGGATTACGTATGACCGGGCTGAGGCGGAGGATATTGTGCAGGAAACCATGATTCGGGTGTGGAGCAGGCGGGATGAATGGTCGTCGTTTTCTTCCGTCGAGGCCTATTGCCTGACGGTGGCACGGAACCTGGCCATCGACCGTAGTGAACGGATGGATGCACGCACCGTGGAACTGACTGCGGAAGCTGAGCAGACACCCGATACTTCCAGCCCTCACGAATTGCTGGTGAGCAAAGAGCGGATGCTGTTGTTGCATCGGCTGATTGCCGGTCTTCCGGAGAAACAGCGCACCGTGTTGCAGTTGCGTGACGTGGAAGGAAAAAGTTACAGAGAAATTGCCGAAATCCTGGGCATCACTGAGGAACAGGTCAAGGTGACGTTGTTCAGGGCGCGGCAGAAAGTGAAACAACAGTTTATTGATAGGGAAAATTATGGACTCTGACAAGCATATAGAAGAACTTTTGCAGCGCTATTGGCTGTGTGAGACTTCCCCCGAGGAGGAAGCACAGTTGCGTGCCTTCTTTGCCAGACAGGAGGTGCCCCAACACTTGCGTGCCTGCAAGGATTGGTTTGCCTATACCGGTAACCAGCAGGAAGAGGGCTTGGGTAATGATTTCGATGCCCGGGTGCTGTCTCAGGTGGAAGTGCCGGTGGTGAAGGCGCGGCGTATCACAATGGTCGGCCGTTTTGCCCCTTTGCTGAAAGCAGTGGCTGTGGTGGCCGTGGTGATAGGACTGGGAGGAGTGGTGCAGCGTTCGTTCTTCCACGGCGGACAGGAAGTGGCTGTGCCCGATACCATCGGGCGGCAGATTTCGGCGCCGTCGGTAGCTCTGTCGGGTGAGGTTTCCGATGGGACGGCAGAAAAACAGAAGCTCGACAGCCTGGCAAGGGTGGAGAAGCCGATGGAGCCGTTCACACAACATTGACTCTTTTTCATTTGCGTTTCATATAACATTTTCATTTGCTTTAAATATAGTTAGTGTGCTTTATTAGACAGTTGAGGCTGTGAAGTTTCAATTCTCTCTCAAAATCTTATGAAAAAACTAACATAAAAAAGGGATGCCGCGTGAGCAGCGTCCCTTTTTTGATGCTACCTCCATAGTTTCCATCAACGGAGATGTGGAGGCAGGCTTTATGTATTAAGAGAGAATTATGTCGTCTGTCAGAGTTCGTAGATGTTCTTGCGCGGCAGGTCCAGTTCCTGGGGGTTGCCTTTGTAGCCAATGCTGCCGCTACCCGTAGTGCGTGCCTTCAGGTAGTCGCTGGCGTAACATTTTACGGAACCGGAGCCCGAAACACTGGCGTTTACGCGCTTGGCTTTCAAATTGACTGCGTGCATGTCGCCTGAACCGGCCACGCTGTAAGAGGCTTCGTCGGCTTGTCCGTCCAAGACAATATCGCCAGAACCTGCAATCGAGGATTTGACAAAAGAAGCAGACAATGCTTTCAGCGCGATGTCGCCCGAACCGGCTATGGAAACTTTGGTTGTAGAGGAAGAGACATCACTCAGCTCTATGTCGCCGGAGCCAGCCATCGAAGTAATCAGCTCTTGGCAACGGATGTGGCTACCGTTGATGTCGCCCGAACCGGACAAGGAGAGGACCAGCCGATCGGTCTTCACACCGTTTTTCAAGTTTATATCACCCGAGCCAGACAAGGAAATGCTGTTCAGGGTCTCGGCAGAGATATCAATGTTCAGTTTGGTATAGCTCACGCTGTAGCCTTTCTTGAAACCGACATAGAGCGTTCCTCCTTTTTCGTAGATGTTCAGCACTTCGGCAATGTTGTCTGAGGTGTAGACCCTGACTTGAGGTTTGCCCGCTTTCTGGGTGAAGTTAACGGTCGGACTGCCAATCAGACTGATCTTGTTGAAATTGTCCACTTTGATTTCTTTGGTCACGTAGTTCTTGCTTTCCTTGATGCGTTTGCTGCCCCATGACTGGGCGTTGGTCATGCAGCTTGTCAGTGCAAAAGCTGCGAGGGCGATACAGAATGTTGCTTTCATATCTTATTTGTTTAATGGTTTGTTCCTTCTTGTTTATTAGACGTAATGCAGGCATGAAAAGTTGCATGTCTCTTTCTCTTTTTTCGGCATTACTTGCTGCCTGTTCTGATTCAATATCCGTGCCAGAAATGAAAGAGCTTGATAGTGAGCATGGTATCTTTTATACACTTGTCCGTTATCGGACACACTGTCCGCTTTTGTGTTGGTAAATGTCCGCTTTTATTTGGCTGTGTCGTACATTCTTTGTTCTTTTGTGTCATGGCAATGAATAATGAAATATATACCTGCGACGACCCGGAACTGGGGCGTTTCCATGTCTGCGTCAGCACCCGGGCCCGCCGTCTGACATTCCGTGCCAAGGAGCGCGAGTTTTGGGTCACTATCCCTGTGGGGGCTTCGCTGTCCGAGGTGAAACGTGCCATCGACAGCCTACGCCCTCGGTTGCGTACGTTGCTCGACAGGGCGTTCACGCCACCTGTCATCGATTTGAAGTATCGGATTGAGGCCCCCTGCATCCGTCTTTCGCTGGAGACGGGCACGGGTTCGCGTTTCTTGCTGCGCCGCGACGGAGAGGAGGTGCGCGTTGTCTGCCCGCCGGATACGGATTTTGCAGACAGTGGCCGGCAGGAATGGCTGCGGCAAGTGGTTACAGAAGCCTTGCGGCGCCGTGCCAAGGAAGTCCTGCCGCTGCGGTTGGAGATGTTGGCGCGGTCGAACGGATTGACATACAGTGCGGTGAAGATAAACAGCAGCGCAGGGCGTTGGGGCAGTTGTTCGGGGCGGGGCAGCATCAACCTGTCGCTTTACCTGATGTTGCTGCCCCTGCACCTGATAGATTATGTATTGCTGCACGAACTGGCGCATACACGTGAGATGAACCACGGCCCGCGCTTCTGGGCCTTACTGGACCGGATGACCGGCGGCAGGGCGCGGGCGTTGCGCGACGAGTTGCGGCAATATCACTGCTCGCTCTTCTGACTGGTTACCACTGCCACGGGATTGTCTTCTTCACCGATGTCCAGCAGCGGGGCAATTGCCGGATTGTTTTTAGCTTCGGGATGCTCTGCCAGCCATTCCACCACCTTGTAAGCCTCGTGCGGGCGACCGGTGTAGGTCATGAAGCCTGTCAGATCGTCTTTCCATCCGCCTTTGCTGGGAGCCAGGCGGGTGATACCGGTCTGGCGGTCGTAAACACCCCGGAAGTTTTCCGGCTCGTCGCCGTAGATGTTGCGTGAGCAGTAGAAAAAGACATGCGACGTTGTTTCAGCTGTGCTGGTGATGAGCAGTTTGTCGGCCACGCCTGTGGTGCGTGTGCGTCCCTCCGTCGGGAAGTGGTATTTGCCTGTATGGAACACCACGGACGGCTGCAACTGCCCGTTGCGCAGGGCATAGATGGTGTCGCAGAAAGCACGGCGGTATTTGATGACCCCGTCCAGCGTTCCGTTACTGTACGGAATGTCTGCCCAGATTCGGCCGTTGCCGTAGTCTGCCCAGAGTAGTGTATTGCCTCCCACGGACTTCATCATCAGTTGAAGAATCTGTCCTCCTTCGTAGTTGGCCTTTACAGCCGGGTCAATCAGGCTGTCCACTTGTTCTCCCCGGTAGTTGAAGATGTCTAAGATGTGCTCGTCGGGGGTAATCATGGCAAATCGGCTGCTGATGATGAGTGAGTCGGTGAACGTGAAGTTGCTGGATGCGCGTGTCACTCCTTGCAGGACGATGCGTCCGTGGTAACCACCCAGCGGGTCGTACTTCTGCAGTTGGTTAGGTTCGCGCAGGAAGTAGAGCAGACCATCGTGTTCGTTGTAGCAGATCTGGTTGACGGAATAGTCCTGCGGGCCTTCGCCCCGGTGGGCAATCCGGGCGAGGAAACGGCCGGTCTGCTTGTCGAAGGTATAAATGGCATCTGCCTCTTCGTAGGTGACAAGGATGTACTTGTCCGTAATCACGTTGTACGGGTTCTTGCCGATGAGGCATGAGTCGTTGGTTTCCAACGGCACGTAGCGCACGGAGTCGAACTCGGTGGACATCTTCAGTTCTTCTTCCAGATTCTCCAGGGCGGTTTCCACGTCGACGATGGTCAGTCCGTCTTCTGTAGAGGTGCTTTTCGGGTTGCTGCCGCAGGCTGTCAGCAGACAAGCGAGGGCGACGGTCAGTAGAGATTTTATTTTCATGCTTATTCTTGTGTTACTATGATAGCTACGGGATTATCCTCTTCCTCTATCTTCAGCAGTGGGGCGAGTGCCGGATTGTCTTTGGCTTCGGGATGCTCGTCCAGCCAGGGCAGGATGTCTTCCGGCCAGACCAGGGCGACGTATTCCCCCTGGTCGTTACACGATTCGGGGCAGAAAGGCAGGAAGCCGTTGATGTCGTCTGTCAGGCCATCTTTTTCAGGGCCCATGAGGGTGATGCCGGTCTGCTTGTCGTAGATGCCGTGCAGCACCTCGGTCTTGTCTCCATACAGGTCGCGAAGGCATACGAAGTAGAACTTCTGCGGGGTTTCGAGCGCGTATGCAGTTAGTATCTTGTTGCTGTTGCCCGTCCCGTCGGTAATGGCTTCGGTGGGGAATTGCCATTGTCCCGTCTGGAAGACGTAGAGCGGTTGCAGGCGGTTGTCTTTTATGTTATAGATGGTATCGCTGAAATCTTCTTTGAAGCGCACTTCCCCTAGGCAGGTCCACAACGAGAGATTGCGGTAGATACGTTCGGTAGATTGGCTGGACTGGTTGATGATGAAGCTGGTCTGCCCGAATGTCTTGAGGACGATGCGCGGATTCTCATCGTTGGAGAGGTTCGGCAGGGGCAGTCGGGTGTTGATGCTATCCGTCAGTTGTCCGTCGCATGCGAAAATCAGCGATGCCCGGCTATGGCTCCATTGCGGGGTAAGCATGCCATAGCAGTAGTGTCCGATGATGACCGAATCGCCGAAAGCAAGGGTCGGCGGCAAGAAACGTTCCGTAGGAATCGTGACGTGTCCGTGGTAACGCCCCTGCAGGTCGTACTTCTGCAGTTGGTTGGGGGTACGCTCAAAATAGAGCATACCGTTCTGTTCGTTGTAGTATAAGTTGATAATCTGGCTGTATCCTTGCGGGTCTTGTCCAACATGTCCGATGCTGGTGACGAATTGCCCGCTCTTTTTGTCGAAACTGAGACAATTGTCGCCAACATAGAGGGCACCGGCTTGCTTGCTGCTTGCTACAATGATATAATCTCCGCAAATTTTTACTTTGGCATACCGCCCGATGAAGCACGAGTCGCCCGTCTCCAGCGGCACGTATCGCACACGGTTGCCTAACTGCGACAGTTTCAGTTCCTGCAGGTTGTTCACGGCGGTTTCTACATTGATAATGGCCAGTCCGTCTTCTGTAGAGGTGCTCTTCGGGTTGCTGCCGCAGGCTGTCAGCAGGCAGGCGAGGGCAACGGCGTATGCATACAGTTTTCTCTTTTTCATCTGGAATGATACGTTTTTCAGGTTGTATGGGCAAAGATAGACATTTACCTATTCTTTCTGGTAAAGGCACGAGATTGTTTTAATTTTTTTAAAACTTAGTCTGGCGGTTCGGCAGATAGGCTCCCGTCGTTGCCTCTGTAGCACCGGGAAAGCCTATGGACACAGACTGCCAAGCCTTTCGGAGCGTGCTTCCAGTGCCTTTGGAGCGGACTTCCCAGCGCTAAGCATGAACGGTTGATTATCAGGGCGCTGCGACTTTACAGCCCGCAACACAAGGTGACGAGAAACGGCACGCTGAAGTCTACTAAAAAACCATGATAGATAGATACGATGACAAACTGCTGCCCCGATGCCTGCGTGATGACGGGCAGCGTGGTGTCCATCGTCGTGGCACCTCCGGCGGCAATGGGTGCCAGCGGTCCGAAACGCCTCGCCAGCAGCGGTGCCAGCAGCAGGGTGAGAATCTCGCGGATGATGTTGGCAAGCAGTGCCACTGTGCCCAGTTCCGCCCCTTTGTATTCGGTGATGAAGATGCTCGACAGCGAGTAATAGCCGAAGCCTGCACCCACCGCTAAGCAGTCGCCTGTGCTGCGGTGCGTCAGCAGCAGGCTCACGACTGCCGCCCCTGCCAGCGTGCCCACGATGGTGCCTGCGGGCAGCAGCATCAGTCGAGGCGAGAGCGAGCGGAAATTGCGCAGTGTCTGCGGGTCGCTGCCGATGCCTACCCCCACGCAGAACATCAGTGCACAGAGAGTATAGAAGCTGATGTCCGTCTGCGCCAGGTCGATGGAGAAAACCCGCCCCAGTCCGCATGCCACACCCAGCGCGAAGAAAGCGATGATAATCAGACTGCCCTTCATGCCTGGTCCTCCTTCCTGCGTCGTGCCGCTATCTGCCACAGCCCCCATGCCGCCAGCACACTGCCCAGCGTACCTGCCACGGCAATGGCCAGCGCTTCCAACCCCAGCGTGTGCAGTCCGCGGATGATGCGTTCGTTGCTGCCTACCTCTACGCCAAGCAGGAAAAGCAATCCCCAGATGAGTACGGTGATGAGACGGTGTACGCCATCCAGCTTGCGGCGGCGTAACAGGAATCCGGCGAGAATGCCGGTCAGCATGAGTGAGATGACGGTAAACACGGGGTAAATTGAAAATTAAAAATTAAAAATTGAGAATTAAGAATGTAGAGTGAGGAATAAAGCAGAAGCCGAAGAAATTCTTCGTTCTTTCTTCTTCATTTCACGAGTTTCCGGCCGCAAAGATAGACTTTCTGTCCGATTCTGCGTATCTTTGCCGCCATGTTATTGTCTTGTCTACATAAAGATTTGGTCGAAGCCGGGTGCGACGAGGCGGGTCGCGGCTGTCTGGCAGGTGCCGTCTATGCTGCTGCTGTCATTCTGCCTCCCGGTTTCCATAACGAACAGCTGAACGACTCCAAGCAGCTGACGGAGAAGCAGCGCTATGCCTTGCGCGAAGTCATCGAGCGCGAAGCTCTGGCATGGGCCGTGGGCGTGGTTTCTCCACAGGAGATAGACGAAATCAATATCCTCAACGCTTCCTTCCTGGCCATGCACCGTGCCATTGATGCGCTGAAGGTCCGTCCGCAACACCTGCTTATCGACGGCAACCGTTTTCGTCCTTATCCCGGCATTCCGCACACCACGGTGGTGAAGGGCGACGGCAAGTACCTTTCCATTGCTGCTGCCTCTATCCTGGCCAAGACCTATCGCGACGATTATATGCTGCGTCTTCATGCCGAATATCCGTCGTATGGCTGGGACCGCAACAAAGGCTATCCCACGCGCGAACACCGCGCAGCCATTGCCGAATATGGCGCCACACCTCATCACCGGCAGTCGTTCAATCTGCTGGGAGGCGACGGTCAGCTGGAACTGAAGTTTGAGTGAAGGGTCAGAACCACTTGATTTTGCGGAACAGTACAAACGTCCCCGCCGACAGTAGCACCGACACCACGATGATTAGCCCGAACGCATAGGGAATGTGTTCGATGTGTACGTCTACGTTCATGCCGTAGAAACTGGCGATGAGCGTGGGAATCATCAGCGTGATGCTCAGGCTGGTCATGCGTTTCATGATGGCGTTCACGTTGTTCGAGATAATGGAAGCAAAGGCGTCCATGGTGCCCGTCAGGATGTCGCTGTAGATATTCACCGTGTTTACTGCTTGCTTCAGTTCGATAAGCACGTCGTCCAGCAGACCCATGTCCAGGTAGTCCGTGTCTTGGAAGATGTTTTTCAGCCGCCCAATCATCACCTCGTTGCCGCGGATGCTTGTGTCGAAATAGACCAGCGATTTTTGCAGTTTCATCAGCCGCAGCAGGTCTTCGTTGCGGATGCTGCGTTCCAGTTCTTTTTCCGCTTCGGTCACTACGTTGTTGATTTGCTTCAGGTATTTCAGAAACCATACAGCCGACGAGTAGATGATGCGCAGGATGAGGTCCAGCTTGTTGTTGACCACAATGCTTTTGCGGCGCGTGTGCTCAATGAAGTCGTCCATCATTTCCGTATGATGGTAGCAGACGGAGATGATGACATCGTTGTTGGTGATGATGCCGATAGGCACGGTGACGAACGGAATATCCGGCTTGTCATTCTGCATGGGGATGCGCAGGATGGTGAGCAACCAGTTGCCCTCGGTATCAGTGCGCGGTCGTTCGTCCACGTCGGCAATGTCCGTCAGGAAAGCTTCGGGCACCTTCAGCTCCTGGGTCAGGAAGTCGAAGTCGTTGTTGTCCGGGCATTCCACGTTCACCCAGCAGTTGGGCATCCACTCGGGCTTCTCAATGAATCCGTTTTCGCTGTAGAGATATTTCCTCATTGCTAAAAATATAAGTCTTAATATGGTTGGGGAGAGGCAAAGGTAGTCAAAGTTCTCGAACCAGGCATGCGTCCTTTTCTTGTATTCCGGTTTTATTCAATACTTTTAATATTCGCGGTTTGTCACTTCCGGTATCACCTGGCGTGCCGTGGATACTGTCACGTTACAGGACATTAGTCTGCTTTCTCCCAACATTTTCAGTTCTTTTATGCCTCTGTCCCGTTGCTACCCGCCGGGATTTTTGTAAATTTGCACCGCATAAGGAAAAAGTTCAATTTAAATTTTCATATTATGGCTAAGAAAGCTCTTTTAATGATTCTGGACGGTTGGGGCATTGGCGACCGCCAGAAAGATGATGTAATCTATGTAACCCCCACTCCTTACTGGGACAGCCTGTTGGCCAACTATCCGCACTCGCAGCTCCAAGCCAGCGGCGAGAACGTGGGTCTGCCCGACGGACAGATGGGTAACTCTGAAGTGGGACACCTCAATATCGGCGCCGGACGCATCGTTTACCAGGACTTGGTGAAAATCAACCGCGCCTGTGCCGACGGCAGCATCCTGAAGAACAAGGAAATCGTCTCTGCCTTCTCTTACGCCAAGGAGCACGGCAAAAACATCCACTTCATGGGCCTGACCTCCAACGGTGGCGTACACTCCTCGCTGGAACACCTCTTCAAACTCTGCGACATTGCCAAGGAATATGGCATCGGCGAACGCACCTTCATCCACTGCTTCATGGATGGCCGTGATACTGACCCTAAGAGCGGCAAGGGCTTCATCCAGCAACTGACCGACCACTGCGCACAGAGCGCCGGACGCATCGCCAGCATCGTGGGACGCTTCTATGCCATGGACCGCGACAAGCGTTGGGGACGCATCAAGGAAGCCTACGAACTGCTGGTGAACGGCCAGGGCAAGCAGGCTGACGATATGGTGAAGGCCATGCAGGAATCTTACGACGAGGGTGTGACGGACGAGTTCATCAAACCCATCAACAACTGCGCTTTCGACGGCACCATCAAGGAAGGCGACGTGGTTATCTTCTTCAACTACCGCAACGACCGTGCCAAGGAGCTGACAGTCGTACTGACCCAGCAGGATATGCCCGAGGAAGGCATGAAGACCATCCCCGGCTTGCAATACTACTGCATGACGCCGTACGATGCTTCGTTCAAGGGCGTACACATCATCTTCGACAAGGAGAACGTGGCCGACACGCTGGGCGAATATCTCAGCAAGCAGGGCAAGAAGCAATTGCACATTGCCGAGACAGAGAAATATGCACACGTGACCTTCTTCTTCAACGGCGGACGCGAGGCTCCGTTTGAAGGCGAAGACCGTATCCTGGTGCCCTCTCCCAAGGTGGCTACTTACGACCTGAAGCCGGAGATGAGTGCCTATGAGGTGAAGGATAAGCTGGTGGAGGCTATCAACACGCAGCAATATGACTTCATCGTGGTGAACTATGCCAATGGCGACATGGTGGGCCATACGGGTGTGTACGAAGCCATCGAAAAGGCCGTAGTTGCCATCGACAACTGCGTGCGTGACACCGTAGAAGCTGCCAAGGCCAATGACTACGAGGTCATCATCATCGCCGACCACGGCAATGCTGACCACGCTATCAATGAAGACGGTACCCCCAACACGGCTCACTCGCTGAACCCCGTACCCTTCGTCTACGTGACAGCGAACAAGGACGCTAAGGTAGAAAACGGCGTATTGGCCGACGTGGCTCCGTCCATCCTGCACATCATGGGTCTGGCACAGCCGGCTGACATGACGGGCAAGGACTTGATTAGAAATTAAGAATTGAAAATTGAGAATTGAGAAATAATGGCAGCGCAGAACTGCTCTTGATTTCTCAATTCTTTATTCTTATATCAAGAAAGCGTGGACATTCTATTTTTTAATTCTCAATTTTTAATTCTCAATTTAAGGAATGACAGACAGGGATAATGTTATCCATGTTAAGACGTATGCGTTCGCTATTCGCGTAGTGAACGCATATCGTTTTTTATGCAATTCTCAACAAGAATATGTCCTATCCAAGCAAATGTTACGCAGTGGAACAGCTATTGGTGCGTTAGTGGCAGAAGTTCATCATGCCCAAAGCAGTGCTGATTTCCTGAATAAAATGAATATAGCACTAAAAGAAGCCAATGAGACCTCCTACTGGCTGTCCTTATTGAAAGATACAGGTTATCTAGAAATAGAACAATATGATTCGATAGCCAAAGATTGCAACGAGATTATTGCGCTCTTAGTCAGCATCGTCAAGTCCATGAAGAATAATCTTGGCAGATGAGTCAAGCACTATCATTTTTTAATTTTTAATTCTCAATTCTCAATTTAAGAAGTGTTACAGATACAAGACGTTGTCGTCAGTTTCGACGTATTGAAAGAAAAGTTCCTGTGTGATTTGTCTGCCTGCCACGGTGCCTGCTGCATCGAGGGTGATGCCGGTGCTCCCCTGGAACTGGACGAGATAGAAAAGATTGAAGAAGTCCTGCCCCTCATCTGGGAGGAATTGTCGCCCGAGGCGCAGGCCATTATCGACAAACAGGGCGTGGCCTACGTGGACCAGGAAGGCGACCTGGTGACTTCCATCGTCAATGGTAAGGACTGTGTGTTTACCTGCCACGATGACCGGGGTTGCTGTTATTGTGCCATCGAGAAGGCTTGCCGTGAGGGGAAGACCGACTTCCTCAAACCCGTTTCCTGCCATCTCTATCCCATACGGGTGAAGGACTTCGGCGAGTTCAAGGGCGTCAATTACCACCGGTGGGACGTCTGCAAGGCGGCCATGCTGTTGGGGCAGAAAGAGAACCTGCCCGTCTATAAGTTCTTGAAGGAACCGCTTATCCGCAAGTTTGGAGCTGATTGGTATGCTGAGTTGGAAACGTCGGTGGAGGAACTGAAAAAGCAAAATTATTTAAATGTATAGATATGGAGTTTGATGAAGTTATTGTAGATTTATATTCAAATGATTTCGAAAAAGTATATCAAATACTTTGTAAATCAGTTCATCGGAAAAATGTTTCGTTTAATATTGCAGATGAGGGGATATTAGGTATTCATACTGGAGTATATTTTGAGATTCGGCATGATGTACCTATGGAGTTAATTTATTGTGCCTTAACAAAGGAGTTAGTGCGTCAAAAATGTAATCATAGCTTAAAGTCTCCTCAAATATGCTTTCCCAAAATAGGAGAGATTATGCGATGGTATTTTACGCAAAATAACGGTGATGACTATGGAAGATTTGTTCCATATGAAAGCAAAGGGTACGGAGAATATAATGCTGTTTGGTATTACAATGGTTATAATTCAGTTTTGAAGGCTTTTATAGAACCTCCTAAAAGATACTCAATTTCTCGACGTGAGAATCTATACCCTTCTGAATTTGAGGGATTGAATTGTAATGCTTGTCAAAAAAAATAGGTATAATTAATTTCCCATTTTAATAGTGACACAATATAATTTTTTCATGGATATCTTTGTCCTTCTCTATTCCCTGCTTTTTTACGCCATCGGGCGATGGGTGAAGCACAGCCCTTCGGTGATGGCAGGGTATTACTCAATTCCGAAGGAACGCCGCGAACGGGTGGCGCGGCAGACTGCTGATTGTTTCTACAAGGCTTTTTGTTGGATAGCGGCATTGATGGTTGTTGCTCACGCGTTAATGCGGCTGGCAGGCGTGGATAAAATACTGTCGGGTTGTCTGTCCACCGTGATTATTTCTACCATCGGAACCATCGGGACGGCTATATGGGTGCAGCGGTACAACAGGCCGGTTCAATAACCGATGTAAGGTAAGCAATATCCATTAAATACCCTGAACATTCCTCAAAAAAAGGCCTTCCTCATGGGAGGCTTTCTTTTTTTTGCTTTATTTTGGAGCTTCACTAAACGCATAGAGATATGAAAAGTTTGTTTTGGATGATAGGCGGCATCCTGTTGACCGGTTGTGCCGGTTCCGCCGGAAAGGGAAATGTTAAAGAGGTGGAAACGGAAAAGGCTGTGGTTGCATCGACTGAAACGGTAGGTGCCGACCGCGACGAGCACGGCTGCATAGGCTCGGCGGGTTACACGTGGAGCGAAGTGCGCAAGGACTGTATCCGACTGTTTGAAGTCGGCATCCGTACGGAAGCAGTCGACGGGAGCGGACAAGTGATGTACGTGGTCTTCAGTCCCGACTCGCTGAAAGCGGAATTGTTCAGCAGCGAATCAGAAGGCAGCGAGGTGCTGGAACGCCGCACACTGCCCTCCGGAGGACACGTGTGGAACGTGGAAGACGACGACACCAAGAACCTGCGCTACACCGACGGCGCATGGACCATCAGCCGCCGCGGAAAGCTTATCTTCAGCCAGCCCAAGGCGGATAACGACGCCACTCTGGGTGCCTGGCAAGAGCTTCACTATGAAGGGGTCCTTCCGGCAGCCGATTGTCCGGGCATCCGTTATGCGCTTACGCTCCGTCATCGCGAGCACAGCGGCGACGGCACCTTCCAATTACAAATGACTTACTTGGAGGCAGAAGACGGCAAGGACATCACCTTTTCCTACACCGGGCGGCGGCTGACCCTGCGCGGCATTCCCTCCGACGCTGATGCCACCGTCTGGCAATTGCTGGTGGACGGCAAAGAGAAAGATACATTCAACTTTTTGCTCGATGACGACCAGACGCTGACCCTGCTGAACAAGGATTTCGAGAAGAACGATTCCCAACTGAATTACAGCTTGAAGCGTACGGAATGAGCTCATCGTATGCTCTATGTCGTGCGGAATGCATGGATTATGCCGGAATTTAACTGCAAATCCGTGTATTTCGCGTAATTTTTGTCTTTAAAAGGTATTTCCGGTGTATGCGGTTAACGCTGGTGGGGTTATGTCCGACAAAGCGGCATAGGGAATTTACAATTGCTGTCTCAGTTCCTTGTTTCGGCCGATGAACTGTTCCAGCCGCTGTTTGTCCTTTCGCAAAATGCGCGGACGGAAGTAGAACCAGTTGAGAGCAATCCATCCGGCCAGACCGACGTATGCTGCTATGCCAGTTGGCCAGGAGCGGGCAAAGGTGTATTCATACATATATAGGCACAGACCCAGGGACAGAAGGACGAAGTACGCGGTCAGCATCGTGTGGCGGTGAAAATATTCCTGCTTCCGGAGGGATGACAGAGCTTGCAGGTATTGCGTGTTGGGGCAAGTATCGTTTAGCCTGTGATATAGGCGTGCACTCCTTCCGGCAGAGAATAGTGCCAGCAGAAAAGCGCTACCGCCCAATGCCAGTCCGATGTAAGTGCTTGTCAGGCGGGGACGGAAATAGAAAGCGATGAAGAGGGCAAAGCCTATGGTGAGCAACATCAGCAGTCCTGTTATCAGGTAAAAGGCGATTTGGCGGCGGCGAAAGCATCTGATTTCCTGTCGAATGTTCTGCAGATTAGCAGAAGGGACGGTCTGCTTGCTCCAGAGCGCCTGTAGGTCGGTATCGTTATTCTGTCTCATATTTCTTCATTTGTTGGGCCAAGGCCGATTTGATGCGGTGGATACGGACACGCACATTGGTTTCGGATAGGCCGGTGATTTGGGCAATTTCCGCCTGTTTCACTTCTTCCAGATAAAGGGAAATGAGCAGACGGTCTATTTCCGGCAGTTGGGAGATGGATTGATACAACTGGTGGACACGGTGGTCGGTTTCCACCGTTTCTTCTTCCTCAATTTCGGTAGTCAGTTCTGTGGTAGGCATGCGTTGTTGCAGTTGGGACTGGCGCAGGCAGATATTGGTGGCGATGCGGAAAATCCATGTGCCGACTTCTGCCTGTTGCCGAAAGGAGGAGAGATGCTTCCATACCTGCACGAAAGTGTCTTGCGTTAGGTCTTGCGCCAGGGCGGGCCGATTGAAGTAACCCATGCAGAGGCGGTACACCTTGTCCCAATAGCGTTTGTATATCTCGTTGAAATCCATCTTCATGGGTGTATGAAGGCGGTAAACTGCTGCAGGAACCAATCCCGCGCATCGAACATCAGGAAGTGCAGACCCTGCGGGGCATATTCCAGCCGGACATCGGGCAGTCCGGCAAACTGTTCGCGCACCAGCGGTTCAACCCGGTGGAATGAAGGTTCCAGTAATACAAGTACCGGCACGTGGATGGCAGACAGCCGGAGCCTTAGGTCAGTGTTTGCATAGTCGGCATATAACTGTGCGAAGGTTCGTTTATCCGAAGCTGTGCTCCAGCGCACTAATGCTTCCTGTCGGGTGGAATCTTCGCACAAGGTAGCGGCGCTGAGGCGTTGTTGGCGGATGAATTGCTCGTCGCTCATCGCGTTGAGTTGTTGCAGCAGGCTGTTGCAGGTTTGGTTTTGTTCCTCTAGCGAAGGCTGGAAATCGGGGCGGTACAGGGCTGCCAGGCAGGGCAAGGCATCTACTACCACTACGCCTTGCAACAGGTTGGGACAATCGGCAGCTACGGCCAGGGCCAGTCCTCCACCCATGCTGTGCCCCACGAGGTAAGGCTTGCGGAGCTGCCTGTCACGGATGAAATGGATGATTTGTTTCTTCCACCCTTCAAACGAAGGAGAGGTTTCGGGCGGCACACCGGCAAAGCCGGGCATGGTAAGTACGTAGCACGTGTAGCGGTCTTGCAAAGCATTGACCGTTTCCTGCCATACTTCGCCGGAGCAAGCAAAGCCAGGAATAAAAACGAGGGTTTGTTTCCCCGTGCCGTATGTCTTGACGGCAAAGGAGTAGGACTGGGCATAAGCGGCTGTCCCCAGGCAGAGGAGCAGCCATACAAAGATAAGCTGTTTCATATTTCTTTCTCTTTTTGTCTTTGCTCTTTAGATAAAGAATCGGTGGAAATGTTACAACCGACGGTGTTTTTTGTCTTTGCATTTTCAGCTATCTCATACTCCACAATATGTCCGGTTGTTCTGATTATTGCCATTCGTCTTACCAGCGATGTGGCACTATCTGCAAAGGTATGAATTTTATTTAGAATGCATCCGGGAATTTATGGTGGATTGCAAATGTTTATCCTGTCAAGGCTATGAGCAGTTCTATCTTCTGCCAAGAAATGCTCTTCCCTTTACCTTGAGGACCAGAAGAACTCTTGTTAGTATGACTAAAAAGCCTTTTTCATCATACCCTTACAGGACAAAGCACACCTCAAGTTACTGCCACGACCCTCTCTTACTGCTGCAAAACGTACATACAGGCAGGAAAAAGCAGGTGGCACGGCACCGGATTTCGATTTTTTCGTCTTAACTTTGTGGTGGTTTAATCAAAAAACATACAGAAGCAATATGAAGAAGCAATTCCTTTTCTCCCTGCTCGCCCTCAGCGTGGCGACAGGAGCCAAGGCCGACGGCGACGAGGCACGCCTGCTCCGCTTCCCCGCGACGAATGGCACAGACGTGGTGTTCAGTTATGCCGGCGACCTCTACACAGCACCTTTGACGGGTGGCGAAGCGCGGCGGCTGACGTCACACGTGGGTTATGAAATCTTTCCGCGTTTCTCGCCCGACGGCAAGACCATTGCTTTCACTGGCGAATACGATGGCAACCGCGAAGTCTACGTCATTCCTGCCGAGGGTGGCGAACCCCGGCGACTGACCTACACGGCGACTAATGCGCGCGATGACGTGGGCGACCGCATGGGCCCGAACAACATCGTGATGACCTGGACGCCGAATGGTGAGGGAGTGGTTTATCGCAACCGCATCAGCGACGGCTTTGACGGACGGCTGTGGGTGGCGCCGCTCTCTGGCGGTATGTCTCATGCCTTGCCTTTGCCCGAGGGTGGATTTTGTAGCTTCTCGCCGGACAATGGGAAGCGCATGGCCTATAACCGCGTCTTCCGCGAGTTCCGCAACTGGAAGTATTATCGCGGCGGCATGGCCGATGACATCTGGCTGTACGACCCCGCGGCCAAGAAGGTGGAGAACCTGACTAACAACGTGGCGCAGGACATCTGCCCGATGTGGATTGGCGAGGACATCTACTTCATCTCCGACCGCGACAAGACGATGAACCTCTTTGTCTACCACACCGCTAACGGGCAGACGGAGAAGGTGACCGACTATACGGACTACGACATCAAGTTCCCAAGCACCGACGGACGTCAGATTGTCTACGAACACGGCGGCTACCTCTACCGCTTCGACCCGCAGACGCGCCGCGCCGAGCAGATTCACATCACGCTTCATGCGGAGAATGTCTATGCCCGCACCGAGCAGAAGCATGTGGCCAATTATGTGACGGCTGCCGGACTCTCTGCCGACGGCAAACGCTTGGCTGTGACGGCCCGAGGCGAGGTGTTCGACGTGCCTGCCAAAGAAGGAGTGACGCGCAATATCACCCGCACGCCCGGTGCCAACGAGCGCGGAGCCGACTGGAGCCCCGACGGCAAGTACATTGCCTACATCTCCGACCGCACGGGCGAAACGGAAATCTATCTCCAACCCGCCGAGGGAGGCGATCCCATCCAGCTGACTACGGGCAATGATACCTACATCCGCAGCCTTCTGTGGAGTCCCGACAGCAAGACCGTGCTCTACACCGACCGCAAGAACCGCATCGTTACCGTGGACGTGGCTTCGAAGCAGAAGACCGTAGTGATGCAGAACCCCGAACAGGAATTCTACGGCGTGGCTTTCTCGCCCGACAGCCGTTGGCTGACCTACACCAAGCCCGCCAAGAACGATTTCTCCGTGGTGTATGTGTATAACCTGGTGGAGAAGAAAGAATATCCCGTGACGGAGAAGTGGTACAACTCCTCGTCACCTGTCTTCAGTACCGACGGCAAATACCTGGTCTTTGAGTCCGACCGCGATTTCAATCCCATCTACGGACGTCTGGAGTGGAACCACGTCTATACCCGTATGGGCGGCATCTACCTGGCCTTGCTGACGGACGACACTCCCTCGCCCTTCCTGCCCGCAGATGAGGCAGTGAACAGCGGCAAGGAGGAAGAGAAACCTGCCCCTGCCAAGAACGAGAAGAAGAAAGACACGAAAGCCGAGGACAAGACGGTGCAGATTGACCCCGAAGGCATCGAAGGACGTATCGTCAAGCTGCCTCTCCGGGCAGGCAATTATTGGAACCTGTATAGCGACGGGCAAACGGTGTGGTACTACGGCGATGGTGGCACGCACGCTTTCAGTCTGAAGGAGCAGAAAGACGAACTGGTGGCGGAAGGTGCTGCCCTGGCACCCGTCTGCGGCAGCAAGAAGGCACTCTACATGCGCGGCAATTCTCTTTACGTGGGCGAACTCTCTACGCGCAAGGTAACATTGGACGATAAGGTAGACTTGAACGACATGGTAGCCCCGATAGACTATGAGCAGGAATGGGAGCAAATCTTCGACGAGGCTTGGCGTGCCTACCGCGACGGCTTCTATGTGGAGAACATGCACGGCGTGGACTGGAAAGCCATCAAGGAGAAGTATGCCGTGATGCTGCCCTACGTCAAGACGCGCCTCGACCTGAACTACCTCATTGGCGCAATGATTGCCGAACTGGCCTGCGGACACGCTTATGTCAACCCCGGCGAGTATGCCAAGCCTGAGCGTATCGACATGGGATTGCTGGGTGCCGAACTGAGCCGCGATGAAAAGTCGGGCTTCTACTGCATCGACAAGATTCTGCCCGGCGCGCCGTATAGCGAGAAACTCCGTTCGCCCCTTACCGAGCCGGGTATGGAGATTAAGGAAGGCGACTACATCACCGCTATCGACGGCATATCTACTGCCTCCGTGGATAACATCTACCAGTTGCTCATCGGCAAGGCGGGCGTGCTGACCGAACTTTCCGTCAATACCAAGGCCTCTGCCGACGGTGCCCGCAAAGTGGTGGTAGAACCCACGGACAACGAATATCCGCTTTATCACTACAACTGGGTGCAGAAGAACCTGCGCCGCGTGGAAGAAGCTACCAACGGCCGCGTGGGCTATATCTACATCCCCGACATGGGTCCCGAAGGCCTGAACGAGTTTGCCCGCTACTTCTATCCGCAGCTCGACAAGGAAGCCCTCATCATCGACGACCGTGCCAATGGCGGCGGCAACGTATCGCCCATGATTATCGAGCGTCTGCTCCGCAAGCCCTATCGCATGACCATGTCGCGCGTTTCCACCAAGACGGGCACCATCCCCGATGCCACGCAATATGGCCCGAAGATTTTGCTTATCAACAAGTATTCGGCTTCGGACGGCGACCTCTTCCCCTGGAGCTTCAAGGCCAACAAACTGGGCACGGTCATCGGTACCCGCACGTGGGGCGGCATCGTGGGCATCAGCGGCTCCCTGCCCTACATGGACGGTACGGACATCCGCGTGCCTTTCTTCACCAACTACGATGCCAAGACCGGCCAGTGGATTGTGGAGAACCACGGTGTTGACCCGGACATCCTCATCGACAACGACCCCATCCAAGAGCAATCCGGCGTTGACCAGCAGTTGGAGAAGGCTATCGAAGTGGCCCTCGAGCAGCTGAAGGACCGCAAGCCCCTGCCGGGCGTGCCTGCGCCGCGGACGATGAAGGATTTGGGGGTGGAGTGATTCATCATCGTAGTATAAAATGAAAAGAAAGGGTTCACCTGACATAAATTTGAAGGGTGAACCCTTTCTTTACTAAGAGTCTGTTTTTATTCTGCTCAGTCCTATTTTGAGTGCTGTTTCCGTTCAATTCTTTTTAAGGTCTCTTGTTACTGCAGTAGCGGATTTGGTGGCACATTTACATTTCCTATATCAAGTTTGAAGCTATAAGCCAGAGGGCGTTCTATTCCCGGCAGTGCTAAACTGTCTGCATGGCTCACATTAAAGTTAGCATGCTAACATGAAGGTTTAGCACGCTAACATGGAGGTTTAGCACGCTAACATGAAGGTTTAGCATACACCCATATATACCAACATGTATCTTTCACAGCATTCTATTCATTATCAGATGTTTGTACGGACTTCCCTCTTCAGATGAAATGAATTGCATCTCTATCGAGGGCAGGAGGTTATCAAATGCCGGTATGATTTCACATTATCCCATAAACAAGAAATCTTCCCAATTGCCTTCACGCTTTCACGTGCAAATAACCCGTTGTGATTTAGCGTGTTGCTGTGAAAGATAACATCTTTCACCCATCTTTCACATCCTTCACACAAATTGTGCATAACAAAAACGCCGGACAGGGGGAACCTTCTGTCCGGCGTATAGATTGTAAGATGTGAGTGAAGAAAATACAGCTCCCCTATGTCTATTTACGCGTCAATATTGGCATACGTAGCGTTCTTCTCGATAAACTCGCGGCGCGGTTCCACGTCTTCACCCATCAGCATGGAGAAGATATAGTCTGTAGCGGCAGCATTCTCGATAGTCACCTGCTTCAGCATACGGTTTTCGGGGTCCATGGTTGTTTCCCACAGCTGCGTGGGATTCATTTCACCCAGACCTTTGTAGCGTTGCGTGTGGATACCGTTCTCCGTGCCATCGCCATAGGTGTCCATGAAGCGTTGGCGTTGCTGGTCGTTCCAGCAGTATTCCGATACCTTGCCCTTGGTGCAGCGGTAGAGGGGCGGCGTGGCGATGTAGAGATAGCCTTCTTCGATGACTTGCGGGAAGTAGCGGAAGAACAGCGTCATAATCAGCGTGTCGATGTGAGAGCCATCGACATCGGCATCGGTCATGATGATAATCTTCTTGTAGCGCAGCTTGTCGATGTTGGCTTCCTTGCTTTCTTCGCTGTTCACTCCGAAGCGGATGCCCAGTGCCTGGATAATATTGTTCACCTCATCGCTTTCAAAAGCCTTGTGCCACATGGCCTTCTCCACGTTCAGAATCTTGCCTCGCAGGGGCAGGATGGCCTGGAAACGACGGTCTCTGCCTTGCTTGGCCGAACCGCCTGCCGAGTCACCCTCGACGAGGAACAGTTCGCATTCGTCCGGGTCCTTGCTGGAACAGTCTGCCAGTTTGCCGGGCAGTCCTCCACCGCTCATGGGCGATTTGCGTTGTACCGACTCGCGGGCCTTGCGTGCGGCTACACGGGCGGTAGCAGCCAGCAACACCTTATCTACAATAAGTTTGGCTTCTTTCGGATGCTCCTCCAGGTAGTTGGTCAGAGCTTCGCCCACAGCCTGGTTGACGGCGCCGCTCACTTCGTTGTTGCCCAACTTCGTCTTGGTCTGGCCCTCAAACTGAGGCTCGGCCACCTTGACAGAGATGACGGCTATCAGTCCTTCGCGGAAGTCTTCGCCGCTGATTTCCACTTTAGCTTTCTCCAGAGCCTTGGCGCAATTGTCGTCGGCATATTTCTTCAATACGCGGGTCAGGGCAGCACGGAAGCCGGCTTCGTGTGTACCGCCCTCCTTGGTATTGATGTTGTTGACGTAAGAATGCAGGTTTTCACGGTAGCCGGTATTGTACATGATGGCGCACTCGATAGGTACGCCGGCCTTTTCCGTGTTCAGGTAGATGACATCGTTGAAGAGCGGGGTATTGTTGCTGTTCAGATAGCGCACGAATTCCTTGACGCCTTCTTCCGAATGGAAATGTTCGGTGACGGGTTTGCCTTCTTCGTCCGTCTGGCGCAGGTCCGTCAGTGTGATGCGGATTCCTTTGTTCAGATAGGCCAGTTCGCGCAGGCGGTTCTCCAGCGTGGCAAACTTGTATTCGGTGACGGTGAAGATGCTTCCGTCCGGCCAGAATGTCTGCTTGGTGCCTGTGAACCCGGCTTCGCACGTGCCTACTTCCTTGACGGGGTAGAGGGGTTTGCCGCAGGCATATTCCTGCTGATATATTTTGCCGTTGCGGAACACCTGCGTAATCATGTGTGTAGACAAGGCGTTGACGCACGATACGCCCACGCCGTGCAATCCGCCGGATACCTTGTAAGACCCTTTGTCGAACTTACCGCCGGCGTGCAATACCGTCATTACGACCTCTAAGGCCGATTTCTTTTCCTTTTCGTGAAAGTCCACGGGGATTCCACGGCCGTTGTCCTGGACGGTGATGGAGTTGTCTTCGTTGATGGTTACTTCGATGTGGTCGCAATAACCGGCCATGGCTTCGTCGATGGAGTTGTCCACCACTTCATAGACCAGATGGTGCAGACCGTTTTCGCTGATGTCTCCGATATACATGGCGGGACGCTTGCGCACAGCTTCCAGGCCTTCGAGCACCTGGATATTACTGGCCGAGTAGTTGTTCTCGCCCATTATCTTTTCTTCTTCTGTCATACTAAAACCTATTTCCAAATAACTGAGCAAAAGTAGTGAAAATCTTCGAGGTGGGCAAGTCTGTGGTCTGAATATTCTTGGACATAGTTATGGTTTGAACATCTCCGCATTCAGCCGGTAGCGGATGAGGCAGGGATTGTCGTCTTCCGTAAAGTTTTCGAGGAAAGTTCGGACCTTTCCTTCGCCCAGAAGAGAGAGCAGGTCATGTTTTTTTGAAAGACTATAGGTACTTTTCTCTCACTCTTCTGTATGTTGTGGAAACGTCTCTGTTGGAAACAATAAAAGCTTTCCTTCATCACTGAAGAAAAGCTTTCCTGAGATTATAATTATATTTATTTATGCCAGTTTGTTGATGTGGTGAGCCAACTTAGACTTCAAGTTGTTCGCCTTGTTCTTGTGGATAACGTTCTTCTTTGCCAACTTATCCAACAGTTTAACCACTCCCGGCAGCATAGCTACTGCATCAGCCTTTTCCGTAGTGGCACGAAGCTTTCTCACGGCATTACGCATTGTCTTTGCATAATATCTGTTGTGGAGTCTTCTTTTCTCCTCCTGTCTGATTCTTTTCAGTGATGATTTATGATTTGCCATCTCGACTAATCTGTTTTAATTCGTTTATTCTTTTATTTTGTAGCCCCTGGGGGAATCGAACCCCCCTTTCAAGAATGAAAATCTTGCGTCCTAACCGATAGACGAAGGGGCCGGCCTTTGTGTAAGCGTTTCCGCTTTTGTTTTGCAACCGGCTTATCTCTCGTTTGCGGGTGCAAAGATAGAGCGTTTTTTTGAATTGGCAAAACATTCTCTGAAAAAAATGAGAGAAAAGTGCATTTTTTTTGTTTTCGGGGGATTTTCTGCCTTGTTTGAGGGGGATAATGCGGGTGTAGAAGGTTTTGTCGGGTGGTGTTTTCATTATCTTTTCTTATTTTTGCGAGCGATATTCATCTATAAAAACCTTCCTGTTATGTTGCAGAAGACGCGCGGCATTGTGTTGCGCACCATTAAATATAAGGACACTGCCCAGATTGCCACGATTTATACCGAGGTGGCGGGGCGTGTATCGTTTCGAGTACCGGTGACTCGTTCCCGGCATGCATCGGTCAGGTCCTCGCAGTTTCAGCCTTTAGCTCTTGTGGAGTTGGAGGCCGATTTCAGACGCACGGCCCGTGTGTGCGTGCTTAATGGGGCACGGCCGTTTGTCCCGTTTGTTTCGTTGCCTTTTCATCCTTATAAGTCGGCGATGGCATTGTTTCTTGCCGAGGTCTTATATGAAGTATTGTGTGAGGGGGGAGAAGACAGCCCGTTGTTTGCTTATTTAGTGAATGCGCTGATATGGTTGGACCGTTGTCCGGAAGGCTTTTCCAATTTCCACTTGGTCTTTCTGATGCGTCTGTTGCGTTTCGTCGGGCTGCATCCTAATGTGGAGGGGTATGTACCGGGTTGTTGGTTTGATTTGCGGAGTGCCTGCTTTACTGCAGCAAGGCCTGTGGCACATTCTGACTATTTGTGGCCTCAGGAGGCAGAGTTGCTTCCGCGGCTGTTGCGGATGAATTTCGATACGATGCGTTTCTTTACGTTCAGCCGTCAGCAGCGTGCGCGTTGCCTTGATGTCATCATCGATTATTATTGCCTGCATGTGCCCGGCTTTCACCGGCCGAAGTCGTTGGAGGTGCTGCATGAGTTGTTCGACTGAAGGTGCGGGGTGTGGCAGGAAACCGCTACCGATCGGGGAGAAAAAGTCTGTCTGTATGCTGCCCGTAATCAGATGATTGCCGTTTATATAGCGTGGCTCTTTTCCTAATCGCTTGGCAGCCAGGTTCCAATTGCTTGGCAGTCTGCTTCCAATTGCTTGGCAGCTTCCTTTTGAAGAAGATTTGATTTTTTCTTGTCACACTGGCATATAAATCGTGATTTATACCTACTTTTGTAGTAGGCTAACATTCTTTTTGTCATGGCGCTTATGAAACATTATTTTTCACGCATCGTTGTCAAGGTGGGCAGTAATGTGCTTGCCCGTCCGGATGGCACGCCGGATGTGACGCGTATGTCGGCTTTGGTAGACCAGATAGCCGGCTTGCACCGCATGGGTATCGAAGTTATCTTGGTGTCTTCCGGAGCGGTTGCTTCGGGGCGGAGCGAACTGCATCCTGTGCGCAAGCTGGACTGTGTGGATCAGCGTCAGCTTTTCTCGGCAGTGGGGCAGGTTAAGCTTATCAACCGTTATTATGAATTGTTTCGCGAATACGGCATCACCGTGGCCCAAGTGCTTACCATGAAAGAAAGTTTTGCTACGCGGCGTCATTATCTCAATCAGAAGAATTGCATGGCCGTCATGCTGGAAAACGGTGTCCTCCCTGTCGTGAACGAAAATGATACCATCGCCGTCAGTGAACTGATGTTTACCGACAACGACGAACTTTCCGGCCTTATTGCTTCTATGATGGATGCGCAGGCTTTGCTTATATTAACTAATGTAGATGGCATTTTTGACGGCCCGCCTTCCCTCCCTTCTTCGCAGGTGATTCGCGAAATCCGTTCCGGTGAAGACATCTCCGGTTGCATACAGACAGCCCGTTCCGGTTTCGGGCGAGGAGGCATGCTGACCAAGACTGGCATTGCTCGCAAGGTGGCCGATGAAGGGATTGCGGTGTTCATTGCCAATGGCAGACGGGAGAATGTGCTGACAGAAATCTTAAAGTACGAGGCACTCCGGATGGAACAGAACGCGCCAGCCTTGCCAGACCCGCCTTTTGCCTATACCCGGTTTGTGCCAGCTGCCCGGTCGGTGTCGGGGGTCAAGAAATGGATAGCCCACAGTGAAGGCTTTGCCAAAGGAGCTATATACTTGAACAGTCAGGCAGCCGAACTGTTGCTGTCCGACAAGGCCGTCAGTGTGTTGCCGGTAGGCGTCGTAGCTGTCGGTGGAGAGTTTGAGAAAGACGATATTGTGCGCATCCTGCATGCTGACGGTACACCGATAGGAGTGGGCAAAACAAATTTCAGTTCCGCAGAAGTCCGCGAGGCGGCTGGGAAACATGGTAAAAAGCCGGTGGTGCATTATGATTATTTATACATGGAATGATATGGATTGGGAGAATACCTTGGCTGCTGTCCGGGAGGCCGGTCGGCAGTTGCTTACCCGGAGCAATGAAGAAATCAACCGGGTGTTGGAGGCCGTAGCCGACGAAACCATGAGACAGGCGGCATTTATTCTGGAGGCAAACCGCAAGGATTTGGCGCGCATGGATTCCGCCAGTCCCAAGTATGACCGCTTGAGGCTGACCGAAGGGCGTCTGCAGGAGATTGCTTCCGGTTTGCGCCAAGTAGCGGCCTTGCCGTCTCCGTTGGGACGGGTGCTGAAGGAAAGCACGTTGCCCAACGGCCTTCGCCTTCGGCGTGTCAGTGTGCCTTTTGGCGTGATAGGTGTCATCTATGAGGCCCGTCCCAATGTCAGTTTCGATGTCTTTGCCCTTTGTCTGAAGGCAGGCAGTGCTTGTGTGCTGAAGGGCGGAAGCGATGCCGACTGTTCCAACCGGGCCATCGTGGCAGTTATCCGGGCTGTCTTGCGCGACATGGGCATGGACGAACACATCGTGGAGTTGTTGCCTGCCGGACATGAGGAAACAATGCGTCTGCTCCAGGCCGACCGCTACATAGACCTGCTTATTCCTCGCGGGGGCCGACAATTGATAGAGTTTGTCAAACAGCATGCCCGGGTGCCGGTCATCGAAACGGGTGCCGGCATCTGTCACACCTACTTTGACTCTTCCGGCGATGTGGTCAAGGGTGCCGCTATAATCCATAATGCCAAAACAAGGCGGGTCAGCGTATGCAATGCTTTGGACTGCCTGCTTGTTCATGCCAGCCGTTTGGCCGATTTGCCGGCTCTTTGTGCACCATTGTCGCAGAGTCGTGTACTGATTTATGCCGATGAACCTGCCCTGGCGGCATTGACCGGGCATTATCCTTCCACCCTGTTGCAGGCTGCGGTGCCGGAGAGTTATGGCACAGAATATCTGGATTACAAGATGGCCATCAAGACCGTTTCTTCTTTGGAAGAGGCTTTGGAGCATATCAGCCGGTATGGTTCCCGCCACAGTGAGTCTATCGTGACGGAAGACCGGGAGCAGGCATCCCGTTTCCTTTGCCAGGTAGATGCAGCCTGTGTGTATCATAATGCTCCCACTTCTTTTACCGATGGAGCCCAGTTCGGCCTCGGAGCAGAAATAGGCATCAGCACCCAGAAACTGCATGCCCGTGGGCCCATGGCACTGGAAGAAATCACGACTTATAAGTGGCTGATTGAGGGGGATGGTCAAGTGAGAGTGTAGGCAGAATAGCACTACGTCATCGGGAGAAAGTGTAAAAAACAAGCAGGCTACAGGGATTTGCCACTCTGATGCTTCGCTTTTCTGGTGCAGCAGAGGGAGAATGCCTTATAGCCTGCTTGTGTGCCGATTTAATTGTTCAACAGTTCCTTTACCTTAGCGGAGATGGCCCGTCCTTCGGCTTGTCCTGCCAGCCGTTTGGTGGCCAGCCCCATCACTTTGCCCATGTCTTTGGGACCGGCAGTACCGGTTTCGGCAATGATTTCCCGCAGGGCAGCTTCCAGCTCTTCGGGCGTCATCTGCTGGGGCAGGTAAGCTTCCATTACTTTGACCTGGGCCAGTTCCTCGTCTGCCAGGTCTTGCCGTCCCTGCTCTACGTAAATGGCAGCGGCATCTTTGCCCTGTTTGGCAAGTTTCTGAATGAGCTTCAAGGCATCGGCATCGTTCAGTGTATCATTGGCACCCGGTGCGGTCTTGGCTTCAAGGAATACCTTTTTTATGTTTCTCAGTGTCTGGAGGGCTACTTTGTCTTTGGCCTTCATTGCGGTTTTAATGTCTTCGCTGACTTTGTCGAATAAATCCATGATTGCTGAATGGTTAATGGTTAATGCTTAATGCTTAATGGTTAATGGGGCTACGGGCAGTGCCGGATATATGGAAAACGGCAGCTTTACCCGTAGTCTTGTATGAGGTTATCAGAATGTTATAACGCCTTCTTCTGTTGTTTCTGTAGCATCAGTTCCGGGAGCAGTACCTTCTGTAGCCGCATGGCTTTCTTGCTCGGCTTTATTCCGGATGGCGTTGAGGGTAGTCTTGGTGCGTCGCCAGGTAGGTGAATTTTCTACAAGGCTGACCACCTCATCGTTGTCGAGGTCGGCAGGCGAGAAGAGGAAAATCTGGCGGTGGCGTCCGGGGCGGTATTTGCCGTGAGCATCCTTGCCGTAGTAGTCATCGCGCCGTGCAGCCAGTTCCTGCAGCCTTTTTTGTTCCTCAAGGGTACGCTGTTCGATGCGTTCGTCCATCTCCTTCATGTGTATGTCCTGAATGCCGAAGCCGGTGGCAAGCAAAGTGATTTTGACCTGTGCGCCCAGCTGCGGGTCTTCGGCCATACCGAATTTGGTCTCGAAGTCGCGGTTGAATTGGTTCATAAAGTCCTTCACCTCATCCATCTCACTCATCATAAGTTCGTGCTCAGGGCTGTAGGCTATGTTGAGCAGCACTTTCTTTGAGTCGAAGATGTTGTTGTTGTTCAACAAGGGTGAATGCTTGGCATTGTCGATAGCCTTGCTGACACGGTTTTCTCCTTCGCCGTAACCGGTACTCATAATGGCTACGCCTCCATCCTTCATGACAGTTTTCACATCGTTGAAGTCGAGGTTGATGATGCCGCGCATGGTGATGATTTCGGCAATGCTCTTGGCAGCAACGAGCAATGTGTCATTAGCCTTGGCAAAAGCGTTTCTGACAGAGAGGTCGGGATAGATCTCGCCCAGTTTCTCGTTGTTGATGACCAGCAGAGCGTCGACGTTTTTGCTGATTTCTTCCACGCCGTCAAGGGCCTGGTCTATTTTGCGGTCGCCTTCCCAGCGGAATGGAATGGTGACAATGCCCACGGTGAGGATGTCCATCTCTTTGGTGACGCGCGCTATGGTGGGTGCTGCTCCCGTTCCGGTACCTCCTCCCATTCCGGCCGTGATAAACACCATGCGTGTACCGTCGTTGAGCATCTGTTTTACTTCTTCGATACTTTCCTCGGTGGCTTCTTTAGCCTTTCCGGGGCGGTTGCCGGCCCCCAGTCCCTCGTGTCCCAGTTGTAGTTTAACGGGCACAGGCGATTCTTCAAGTGCTTTGCGGTCGGTATTGCATACTACGAAGGTCACTTCGTGGATACCTTCGCGATACATGTGGTTGACGGCGTTGCCGCCACCCCCGCCTACGCCGATGACTTTAATGATTTTCGGTGAAGCGGGCAGGTCGAATTGTACTCTGTCGTCCATATCTTCTATTTTTTCTTTGTTCTATATTTCAGTTCTTGATGGAATCACTCTCGTCGAGCATACCGTCGCGGAAGAGGTCGATGATTTTTCCGAAGGGGGAACTTTTCTTCTTATCTTTACCGTGGTTCTTGTTTTTCCCTTTGTCTTCCTTTTCTTGCTCTTTTTCGGGAGTCTTGGAGGTATCTTGCACGGGCTTCTCGTTTTCCTCAGTCTTGTGTGTAGTTTCAGTGTGGGGTGTTTCTACTGTCTGGGCTGGGGTGGGGGGCGTGTCAGGTTTCATTTCCTCCTGTGTGAAGATGGAAGCCTGTGCTGGCCGACTGGCAGAGGAGGGGCGGGCGCAATTGTCGCGTCCTGCCAGCAACAGTCCCAGCAAGGTGTTCAAGCGGGCATCCTGGCCAAGTTCTTCTTCGTGCCCGTGGAGACTTTCGCGTACGAAGCGCGCCGTACGCACTTTGTCAGTACGGCTGACGTTGCGGAACAGGGTTTCTGTGCCCGGCAGGCATGAGCCTCCTCCTGTCAGCACTACTCCGGCGAATAGCTCGTTTTCGTAGCCCGACAGTTGAATCTGGTTCCATGCATTAGACATGATTTCTTCGGCTCGTGCGCCAACGATGTCATTCAGTTCATGCAGTTTCACATCGCGTCCGTCGTTCAGCCGACAAGGTACAGAAGCCTCATCATCGTCATCGTCGTCCGTGCAAATGGCATTTCCATAATGCAGTTTCAGGTTCTCAGCTTCACCCTCCTCAATCTTCAGGCTGGTAAGGTCGTGTGTAATGTTGTTGCCTCCCAACGGAAGTACGCAGAGGTAGCGGAGGATGTTGTTTTTGTATACCTGCACGGTAGTAGTGCCTGCACCGAGGTCTACTAAGGCGCATCCGGCGCGCATTTCGCTTTCGGTCAATACAGCGTGGGCCATGGCGAGAGGTGCCACAAGCATGTCGGCCACTTTGACTCCGGCTTTCTCAAAGGCTTGTTCTAAGTTCTTTCGCAGCTGGTGGCGTGCGATAATGTTGAGAAAACGGGCTGTGATGTTGCGTCCGGCCACTCCCACGGGGTCGGTATGCAGGGCATTGTCAATCTTGTATTCCTGCGGGGCAACATCGAGTACACACATGTCGGCCAGCGGCAGGTCGCGGTTTTCATCACACAGCCGGTCTACTAATCCGGCTGAAATGATGTCTTCCTCTTCCAGCGTGTGGTTGACGCGGTTCTCTACTGTGCGCAACGACTGCCCGGCTATTCCGGCGTAGACCTTGGCCACAGTAGTGCCGAGCTGTTTCTCCAGTTCTGTCACAATGTTCTGTATGGCATGGGCGGCTTTGTCGATGTTGTAAACCTGTCCCTTGCGTACAAAAGCAGAGGAATCCTCGCAGGCATAAGCCAGGACCTCAGTGCTTCCATCGTTCTGCCTCTTTCCGGCAATACCGGCGATGCGGGACGAACTCAGTTCGATGGCGGCTATAAAATCGGTTGTTGACATAGTTGTTGTTTTTATATTGTTTTATTTTTTCCTTGTTGAACTGTAGGAACGGGGTTCCTATCATTGTTCCCGTCTCGTGCAGATAATTTGGTTGTCAAACTCTACATTGATGCGTGAGTATTTGTTCCATCCCACCTGGTTCAGTGCTTTTTCATAAAACAACCTGACTCGCTCTAACTTTCTGCGGTAGTTTTTCAGCTTACCCATATAAATGAGATGATCGCCCACCCGCGGCACCAATTCAATGGTGTTGTCGGGCAGCACATGAATTTGTTCTGTCTGCGCGTTCCAGAAAGCATCGTTCTGCAGAAAGAGTCCGAAAGGGTAGAGCTGCCGGGTGGCGAAGTCCTGGCTGATGCTTCCCGTAGCCACCGCCACGTGCGCTATGCATTTGGCGCTGACAGGCATCACCTTGCCTCGGTTATCCACGTAGTAGTTCTCTCCGTTGTTGCTCATGATGCGCAGTATGGGGATACGTTGGCTTACTTCTACGCAGACTTTCCCGCTGGGAGTTTTGTAGCATTCCACCCCATCAATGAGCGGATGTTGGGCCAATGCCTGTTCCATGGCGCGTGTGTCTGTAGCGTCGGGGTTCTTTCCTACGGGATTCAGTCCGCTCTTGTCCAGTAAGGAAATCACTTCCTTTTGGGTTATAAAGCCGGCATATACCGTATCACGTATGACCAGTTCGAGGTCCTCGCACACTCTTCCGGCAGGTTTGCGGTTGAAAGCAGTGACGGCCAGAAAAAGGTAGGCCGCTGCCAGTACAGTACAGACTGTTGTCAGGATTTTCTTCAGCATGGCTCTTCTTGGTTTTATGATTTATATTTTATCTGCAAACTGTCGGGCGATGTCGTCCGCATAGCGGTCGATGTCTCCGGCTCCCAGCAGAATGACAACGCCTTTCTCTGCCTCTTTCTGTCGGAACAGTTCGGGCACCTCATCTTTGCGGCACAACTGCTTTCTGATGCCAGGGCGCAGATGGTTGTAGATAAGCTCGCTTGTTACTCCGGGTATGGGCTCTTCGCGGGCCGGATAGATGTCCGTCAGAATTACTTCATCTGCCAGAGAGAGGCTGTCGGCGAACTCTTGGTAGAAATCTCTTGTGCGTGTATAGAGATGAGGCTGGAAGACTGCAGTGATTTTTTGTCCCGCGTATAGTTCCCGTATGGAGCGGATGCTTTGGGCAATTTCTGCCGGATGGTGAGCATAATCACACAGTACGGCCGTGCAGGGCGTCTTCAGTTTGAAGTCGAAGCGCCGTTCCACACCTCTGAAGCTTTCCATACCCTGTTTGATTTCCATGTCCGTAACCCCGTTCAAGTGTGCCAAGGCCATGGCTGCTACACCGTTCTCGATATTTATGCTGACTGGCACCCCTAAGTGGACATCTGCAATGCGGGTATCTGGAGCTACAAAGTCCATGATGATTTCTCCCCCTCCGATACGGATGTTTTCAGCATGGAAGTCACCCTTCTCCCGGTCGTAAGTATAAATACGTACACCCGGTTGCACGTCAGGGGTCAAATCCAGTCCCCGGTGTATAATCAGTGCACCGCCCGGACGGATGAGGGTGGTGTAGTGCCGAAAGCTTTCCAAATAGGCCTCACGGGTGCCGTAGATGTCTAAATGGTCAGGGTCTGTGGCTGTGATGACACTCATCCACGGAGTAAGCCAATGAAACGAACGGTCGAACTCGTCGGCTTCTATGACGGTGTAGGGGCTTTCTTTCGACAACAGCAGGTTGGTGCCGTAGTTCTGCGAGATGCCGCCTAAAAAGGCTGTGCACCCTACCTGTGATTGGTGGAGCAGATGGGCTGCCATGGTACTGGTAGTGGTTTTGCCATGAGTCCCTGCTACGCACAGTCCTTTGGTGCTGCGCGTGATGAGTCCCAACACTTGTGCCCGTTTGTGCATTTCGAAGCCTTGTGCCCGGAACCAGGTTAATTCCTGGTGCGTTTGTGGCACAGCCGGCGTGTAGACTACCAGTGTACTTTCTTTCCGGCGGCAATCATCGGGGATAAGTTCCACGTCTTCTTCGTAATGGATGCGTGCTCCCTCCTTGATGAGTCGTGCGGTAAGCGGACTGGGCGTACGGTCGTAGCCTGCCACCTGTTTACCCTGCGACAAGAAATAGCGGATGAGGGCACTCATGCCAATGCCTCCGGCACCGACGAAATAAACAGATTGTATGTTTTCGATGTTGTTCATCCTGTTCTCCTTTTTATTCTATGAGTTTTAATACTTCCTGTGCGATGAGGTTGGCCGAATTTGGCAGAGCCAGGCGAATGATATGTTCGCTGAGTTTGTGCAATTGGGCTTCATCGGTCACCGTTTTCAGTGCTGTGTCCAGCAGTTGGGTGGGAGCGTCGGCATCTTTCACGTAAATGGCAGCCCCCTTGTCGACCAGTGCCAGTGCGTTTTTTGTCTGGTGGTCTTCAGCTACGTTGGGCGAGGGTACCAGAATGACCGGTTTGCCCAACAGGCAGAATTCAGATATAGAACCGGCCCCGGCACGCGAAACCACCAAGTCAGAGGCAGCATAAGCCATGGACATGTCCTTGATAAAATCAGATACGTACAAATTGGGCAGACTGGGCGAGTGTACGTTGCGCATGGGTTCGCCTGTGAAAGAAGTGATGGCTGCCTTCACCTCGTCAATGTATATTTTACCTGTCTGCCAGATAAACTGTATTTCTGGATGGCCCAGTATGGTGCGAAGGCCCGCTTCCATTGTGCGGTTCAACGTTCTGGCCCCCAGGCTTCCACCTAAAATAAGCACCGTCTTCTTTTGTGCGTCCAACCCGAAATATGTGGCAGCTTCTTCGCGTGTGACAGGTGTGCCCAGCAGATTCTGCCGTACGGGGTTTCCTGTCAGGATAAGTTTCTCGGCAGGGAAGAAACGTTCCATGCCTTCGTAGGCTACGCAAATTTTATATGCCTGCCGTGCCAGCAGCTTGTTGGTCACCCCTGCATAGGAGTTCTGCTCCTGTATCAGTGTGGGGATATTGGCCGAAGCGCAAGCTTTCAGCATGGGGCCGCTGGCATAACCACCTACGCCTACAGCTACTTGCGGGTGGAATTCCTTGATGATGCGGCGTGCTTTGGCCTGGCTTTTCAGCAATTTGATGAGTACAGATACATTTTTCCACAGATGTTTGCGGTCGAAGCCGGCTACGGGCAGGCCGATAATGCGGTATCCAGCATCGGGCACCCGCTGCATTTCCATGCGCCCTTCAGCTCCTACAAAGAGGATGTCTGCATCAGGGCACAATTCTTTCAGTGCATTGGCGATGGAGATGGCCGGGAAGATATGTCCTCCTGTTCCCCCGCCACTGACGATTATTCGCGGGGAGGAAGGGAGGTTCTTGATATTTTCAGTATGTTTTGTATCCATAATTCTGTTTTTGTTTTCAGTTTTCAGTGAGGGTCATGCCATTTCGTCATCATTGTTCAGCGAAGCAGCAGTGGGCTCGGCCGGACCAGTCACCGTCGCAAGGGCGTTGGGCAATTCGGTGTGGGCGGCTGCCGCTTCTTCTTCGGCTTTGCGTTTCTCTTGCTGTTCTATGTTGTAGCGGCTGACGCTCAGGATAATGCCAATATATACGCAGTTGATGAGGGTAGAGGTTCCGCCGCGGCTGATGAGGGGCAAAGGTTGACCGGTGACAGGGGCCAGTCCGACGGCTACCATCATGTTGAACATGGCCTGTACTGTCAGTATCAGTCCAATACCCAACACCAAAAATGCGGGAAATGTTCGTTCGCATCGGTTGGCAATTCGCCAACAGCGGATTAACAGCCACAGGTAGAGAAATACAACAAAACCTCCTCCTGCCAACCCCAGTTCTTCGATAATGATGGCGAAGATAAAATCTGAATAGGCTTGGCTCAGAAAGTCGCGTTGTACGGAGTTGCCCGGTCCTTTGCCGATGATGCTGCTGGTTGCCACAGCAATGCGAGCATGTCCTACCTGTGCGTTGTCATCGACATCGAATTTAGAGGGAGGAACCTCTTCGCTTGAGGTAAAGTCGGCGATGCGGGCTTTTACCGTGGTGAAGCGGTGCCCCAACGGGATTTGCTCCAAGGTGTCATTGGGCGTAATAAACAGGAAGCCAACAAACAGCAGTATCACTGTTGCCAAGGCGCCGCCCAACATCAGTAACTTGCGTGTTTGAATGCGTCCTACAATCATCATCAGGTAGACTACTCCGAATAGCAGCACGCCGGTCGAGTAGTTTTCCGGCAGGATAAGAAGACACATCACGCCCGCTACCTTCAATATTTGCCTGAAAGCCTTGGGCGATGCTCCCTCTTCTGTTTGTCCGCGCGACAGAATGTAGGCTGTAGCTATGATTACACCCATTTTGGCGAACTCCGAAGGCTGGAAAGGCAGTCCGAAGAATTTCACCCAGCGTCCGGCTTCATTGGTTTTCTCAATGACCAGGAAACCGCCCAAATGCAGATTGTCAAACAATAGCAGCAATATCAGGAAGAAGGCCGACAGGGGTAACAATACGCGAGGAAAAAGTTGGAACCAGCGGTAGGGTATGTTGTGGAACAGCAGGACTACTAACGCGCCTCCCAGCAAGAAACTGGCATGACGTGTGATGGGTGCCCAGTGGTTGCCCGACGTATATATCAGGGTGCTGGAGGCGCTGAACACCTCTACCACCGAAATCAGGCACAGACACAGGAAGATGATCCATACAACCTTGTCGCCTTTGAATATGTTGCGTAATAAGTCCACTTTCTTTAGTGCTTTATGGTGAATGATTAATGATAAAGGACAGTTTGGTCGGTCAACGATTGGGAAACGGGATGGTTGTCAGCCGTTGCCCATCAGGAACCACTGGTCAAGAGTCCTACAGTTTTCTTACACTCTCCTTGAATTGGTCTCCGCGGTCCTCATAACTTTTGAAAAGGTCGAATGATGCGCAGCAAGGACTAAGCAATACCGTATCACCTTTTTCAGCCAGGCGATAAGCGGCTTCCACGGCATCTTCCATGCCCGTTTGTACCTCGGCAGTGGGTAATCCCATGGGGTCGAAGAAGGCGTGCAACTTTTCGTTGTGCAATCCCAGGAAAACAAGGGCGCGGCATTTCTGTCGTACCAAGTCTTCTATTTCGTGGTAATCGTTGCCTTTGTCTTTGCCTCCCAAGATAAGCACTACGGGTGTCTTCATGCTTTGCAGTGCATACCAGCACGAGTTGACATTGGTAGCCTTTGAATCGTTGACAAAGCGGATGCCGCGTACCGATGCAACATATTCCAGTCGGTGCGGCACACCTTTGAAGTCGGATAATGCCTGGCGGATACACTCTTTGCGTATGCCAGCCACATTGGCCGATATGCCGGCTGCCAGCGAGTTATACAAGTTGTGCGTACCTGTCAGGGCCAGTTCTTCCTGTTCCATGTTGAAGGCGATGGGCTGGTCAATCTTCACGTGTTCATCTTCCACATAGGCAATGACTCCTTCTTCCTTTACGGCGGCGAAAGGATAAAGGTGAGCTTTCAGACCGTGGCGCGCCAATTCGCGGCGTATGACAGGGTCATCGTTCCAGAAGATGAAGGCATCGTCCGGTGTCTGGTTTTGTGTGATGCGGAATTTGGCATCCACGTAGTTCTGCATGCAGTGATTGTATCGGTCCAGGTGGTCGGGTGTGATATTCATCAGCACGGCGATGTTGGCGCGGAATTTATACATGTTGTCCAATTGGAACGAACTTAGTTCTATCACATAGTAATCGTAATGTTTCGTGGCTACTTGCAGGGCAAGGCTTTGCCCTATATTGCCTGCCAGGCCCACGTTCATGCCGGCACTCTTGAAAATATGATAGATGAGCGAGGTGGTGGTGGTCTTTCCGTTGGAACCTGTTACACAAATCATTTTGGCATCCGTGTATCGTCCCGCAAATTCTATTTCGGAGATGACAGGTGTGCCCTGGGCTTTCAGTTTCAGCATCAGCGGTGTGTCGCAGGGGATGCCGGGACTTTTCACGACTTCATCGGCATTGAGGATTTTTTCTTCCGTATGGCCACCTTCTTCCCAATCTATGCCGTATTGATTCAATAGGGCTTTGTATTTGTCCTTGATAGTGCCTTGGTCGGACACGAATGTATCCAACCCTTTCACCTGTGCCAGCACGGCAGCTCCCGCGCCGCTTTCGCCAGCACCCAATATAACGATTCGTTTTTGTTTTGTATCCATATCCATATCTTTTTTTCTGTTCTTATTTGTTTGGGTCGGACCCGTCTGGAATCAAGGTTGGTGCAGAGCCAGCCTGTTTCCCGATATTATCCTGTCTGATATGTCTTACTGGTCTTGTTCATCTTATCTTTAATGTTATAATTGTGATGGCCGCCAGCACGATAGTGACAATCCAGAATCGGACTGTGATTTTGGCTTCATGAAATACGCGGTCGGGCTTGGCGAATACCACGCTGCATCCCGGTTCTACCTGGCTCAGTGCCGTGCGGAAATGGTCGTGGATAGGGGTACGCTTGAACATGCGTTGCTTCCTGCCATGTCGTTTGCCGGCCTTGTAGTACACCCGCTGCATAATGACAGAGAGATTCTCTACCAGAAATACGCCGCACAGCACAGGCACGAGCAGTTCCTTGTGTATGATGATGGCAAGCACGGCAATGATGCCTCCGATGGTCAGGCTGCCTGTGTCACCCATGAATACTTGTGCCGGATAGGCGTTATACCACAAGAACCCGACGAGCGCGCCGACAAAGGCACAGATGAATACCACCAGCTCTTCAGAACCTGGTATGAACATGATGTTCAGGTAGCCGGCAAATTCAATGTGGCTCGATACGTAGGCAAGTATGCCCAGCGTCAGTCCGATGATGGCCGAATTGCCGGCTGCCATACCGTCCATCCCATCATTCAGGTTGGCACCATTGCTTACGGCTGTCACCACGAAAATAGTGACCAATACGAACAGAATCCATCCGGCTGTCTGGGCATGTTCGCCTAAGAAGCCTACAATGTCGGCATAGTCCAGGTTGTTGCTTTTCACGAAGGGGATGGTGGTCTGCGTGGCTTTTATTTCTTTGGCGGCATGTACGACTTCGATGCTGCCGTCTTCTTTCTGCATTTCGATATTCTCGCGGATGACCACCTGTGGGCTGAGGTAGAGTGTCAGTCCTACGATGAGTCCCAATCCTACCTGGCCTATGATTTTAAATTTTCCATGTAGTCCTTCCTTATCGCGTTTGAAGATTTTGATGTAATCGTCGGCTCCGCCCAATACGCCCAGCCATACGGTGGTAACAAGCATCAGCACCATGTAGATGTTACCCAACCGGCCAAGCAGCAAGCAAGGAATGAGTATGGCTACAATGATGATGATGCCCCCCATGGAAGGCACACCTACCTTGTTCACGCCAAAGGGGTCGATGCTGGCATCGCGTTGGGTTTCTGTAATCTGTTTCCGTTTCAGCATGTTGATGAACCGGTCTCCCCAGATACTTGAAATGAGCAGTGCCAGTATGACGGCTATCAGTGAGCGGAACGAGGTGTAGGAAAACATGCCCGCTCCAGGAAAGTCGTATTGGTCAAGCCATTGAAATAGATAGTATAACATTGCTTCTTGTTCGTATTATATGGTTCAAATCTGATGGCGGATATTCAGCATCCCATCATCTTTTTCAGTTCCTCCTTGTCGTCAAAGTGATGTTTCACTCCTTTTATCTCCTGATAATCCTCGTGTCCTTTGCCTGCCACCAGAATGACATCGCCTTTCTGTGCCAGCATGCAGGCGGTGCGGATGGCTTCGCGTCGGTCTGCTATGCTCAGTGTCTTTTCCATGTCTTGCGCATTCAGTCCGGCCAGCATGTCGTTGATAATGTCTTGCGGCTCCTCAAACCGGGGGTTGTCGCTGGTGATGATAAGCCGGTCGCTCAGCCGGGCAGCCTCTTTGGCCATCATGGGGCGTTTCCCCTTATCGCGGTTGCCCCCGGCTCCTACCACCGTGATTACTTTTCCACGTCCTTCCAGTACGCCGTGAATGGCAGTCAGCACATTTACTAATGCGTCTGGAGTATGGGCGTAATCTACAATAGCCGTATAACCCTTGGGTGAACGGATAGATTCGAAGCGTCCGGCTACCGGGTAGAGGGTACTTAATCCTACCAACACTTCTTCTTCTTTTCGTCCCAGCAATACAGCCGCGCCAAACACCGCCAGCAGGTTGTAGGCATTGAACCGTCCGATGAAGTGTACGGCTACCTCATGGTTGTTGAAGTCCAACAGCATACCTTCGAAGTGCGATTCCAGAATGCGGCCTTTGAAGTCGCATAGACTGCGCAGAGAATAAGTGTGAACCTGTGAGCGCGTGTTCTGCACCATCACCATGCCGTTTTTGTCATCCAGATTCACCAAACTGAAGGCATTCCGTGGCATATCGTCGAAGAATTTCTTTTTGGCTCTGAGATAGTTGTCTACAGTCTTGTGATAGTCTAAATGGTCGCGTGTCAGGTTGGTGAAGATTCCTCCGGCAAAACGCAGGCCGCTGATGCGCTTCTGGGCAATGGCATGGGAGCTGACTTCCATGAAAGCATACCGGCATCCCGCATCAGCCATCCTGCCCAGCAGACTGTTCAGCGTGATGGGGTCGGGGGTGGTATGCTCTGTGGGGACGGGTTCATCGTCAATATAATTGCATACAGTTGAAATCAGTCCCACTTTGTATCCGAAGTAGCGGAACAGACGGTAGAGCAGGGTAGCAGTTGTTGTTTTGCCGTTAGTGCCCGTCACGCCTACCAGTTCCAGCTTGGAGGTAGGGTCGCCATAAAACAATGTGGATACCTTGCCTGCTGCTTCTTCGCTGTCTTCTACAATTACGTATGTCACAGTTTCTTGCGTCGTCTTCTCTTCATTTTCGGGGAGCGTTTCGCATATCACGGCGCAGGCTCCTTGGGCAATAGCTGCCGGAATATAGGCATGTCCATCGGTCTGCGTTCCACGCATGGCGATGAACAAGTGTCCTTCTTCCACCAGGCGGGAGTCTATGTCTACTCCCTTTATTTCGATGTCTTTGTCGCCGATGACCTTTATCGGCTGCAAAGTCTTTATCAGTTCCTTCAGTTTCATCTTATCATTCTGTTTACAAATTCCTTTATTATAAATATGTGCAAAGTCATTTCAATGTCAATGCCACCGTACGTCCTTTTACAGCCTTGCTGCCGGGCGGGATAGATTGTCGGCGTACACGTCCTATGCCGCTGAGATGTACTTTCAGCCCTTGTTTCTCCATCAGGAAAACGGCATCTTTGGCTCCCATGCCTATTACGTTAGGCACCAGTCCTGCTTTAGGCTTCCGTTCTTCCAGTCGCACGGCGGAAGAGTCTGCGTGCGAGATGCCCCATACTTCTTTCCCGTTTGTCGAGGCAATACGTTCTTCTAAGGGTACTTTCAAAGTTTCCAGCACCTCCGCTGTTTCTTCCAGTTCGCCGGTTTTTACTGCGGGAATCGGATTGGCCGTGCTGTCTATGGCGCTGTTCAGGTCGAAACGGAGGTCTTGTGCGAAGACACGTTTCGCAATGTTACCGAATACGCTGCCTGCCATCAGTCCGCCCGAAGCTGGCAATCCCGGCTTTTGGATAGATACGATACAACTGTATTGAGGCGCTTCTGAGGGAAAATATCCACAGAAACTTACCAAGTAATCTGTGCGTCCCGTCTTGTAACCGGCTTTCCCTTTGGAAATCTGCGCGGTTCCGGTTTTGCCCGATACAGCAAACTGGTCATTCCCGGCAGGCTTGGCCAGTCCGTTTTTCACTACGCTGCGCAGGATGGTCCGGATTTGTGCCAGCGTACTGTCCGAGCAGATTTTCGGGTTAATCACTTCAGTAGGATATTCCTTAATGACTTTACCGTCTCTCATCAATGCTTTTACAAACTTGGGGCGCACCATTACGCCATCGTTGGCAATGGCATTGTAGAATGTCAGGATGTTCATGGGCGGCAATTGCGACTCATAGCCTATGCTCATCCACGGCAGAGTGGTCTTGGCAAAGTAGCGTTCGTCCGGTCCCTTTAAGTTAGGTTTGCCTTCGCCTTGTATTTGCAGGTGCAGCGGCTGGTCCAGACTCATTCGTTTTAGTCCGTCTACAAACTTTTGCGGGTCATCTTTATAGTATTTGTCTATCAGATACGAAACGCCGATGTTGGACGATACCTCCAGGATGCGCGTCACGTCTATCTCTCCATATCCTCCTTTATACCAGTTATGGTCTTTCATCTTGCTGCCGTGCATGTTCATTACGCCGTTGCCTGTATCGACCAAAGTGTGCGGAGTAATTTTTCCATCTTCCAGGGCTACCATAATAGAAGCCGTCTTGAATGTGGACCCCGGTTCCAGCAGGTCGCTGATAGCATTGCTGTTCATTTCATAATACTTCCCGTCGTTGCCCTTGGTCAGGTTGACAATGGCCTTTACTTCGCCGGTCTTTACCTCCATCAGCACAGCCACGCCCACGTATGCGTTGATTTCCTCCAGTTTGTCGCGCAGGGCCTTGTCGCAGATGTCCTGCATCCCGACGTCTATTGTCGATACAACATCACATCCGTCTACAGGCGGTATGTCTACAATGTCCAAATAGCGGTCCATTACTTTCTGGCGGTGTGTGATGCCGTTCCGGCCGCGTAATACCGAGTCGAAAGCCAGTTCGATGCCGTTTCTTGCTCCTAAGGCCGTGTCGGCATAAAGTCGCCCCAATGTCTGGGCGGCCAAAGAACCGAACGGTCTTTTGCGCTGGTTGTATGCCTGTGCGTGGAATCCTCCCGAATAAATGCTTTGCCGGAAGATAGGCAACCGTTTGGCTTCTTTATACTGGATGTAGGAAATGCGGTTCGGGTAAATCAGCCAATGCCGGCTTTTCTTGCGCCGTCCTTGTTGCAAGTGCCGTTTGAAATAAGCGACGCTCTTTTCCGGAAAGATACGGTGCAGCCCCTGGCATATACTGTCGATGCTGTCTTTCAGGGCGGCGTCGCGTCTTTGCTGATCCTTGATGCGTCGTTTTTCATCCTTTTCCCCCGACATGAAATCCATGTAGATGCGGTATTCCGGCAAGGAACTGGCCATCAGCTTGCCGTCTGCCGACAGAATATTTCCCCGGTTAGGGCGTACGGTTACGTTCTCCTTCACGAATCGGTCGGCTACCTCCTGCCAATATTGCCGTTCGGCAAACATGATGACGGCTGCTTTGATGATAACGAATACACCCAGCAGCAGCAAGACTACCACAATGAAGAAGTAGCGGTTCATTATGCTTTTTCTGTTTACAGGCATGGTCTTAGTCTCCTTTTCCGTTTTTTATTTTCTTATCAGATAAGGCGGTGTGGTGGCCGTCTGCAGGTCGCTTTGTTGGGTAACGACATATTCCTCTATGCGCGACTGGCGGCTGCGTTCCATCAGTTCGGAATTGCGCGTCAGGGCGTCGTATTTGATATCAGTCAGTTTCTCTTTTAGGTCTTCGATGCGGATCATCTGCTGCTGGCATTCGTAGCGGTTGCTGATGTAGAACAGCACGAGCACCATGATAAGCACCAGCAGACGTGCCTGCCGGCGAACAAACTCGGTAGCCAGGAAGTCGCCGCCGATGATGCTTCTCCACGATGTATGTTTCGTGTTCCGTTTCTGGTTGGATTCTTCTGTTTTCATAATCTCGGGTCTTTTATGAGTTATCTCCGGCATCAGAGTTTTTCTGCTATGCGCAGTTTGGCGCTGCGCGAGCGCGGGTTGCGGGCCGTTTCATCATCGTCCGGCACGATGACCTTGTTATTCACTGCGCGGAACGGGGTTTGGGTGTTGCCGAAAAAGTCCTTTTCCATCTTCCCCTCCACGTTTCCGGTTTTGATGAGGTTTTTCACCATTCGGTCTTCCAGCGAATGGTACGTGATGACAGCCAGCCGTCCGCCGGGGCGGAGGGCATCGGTAGCGGCATAGAGCATCTCTTTCAGGGCTTCCATTTCCTGGTTCACCTCGATGCGCAACGCCTGGAATACGCGTGCCATTTCCTTTTTTTCGCGTTCGCGGCCGAAGAATGGTTTCACGATGTCCAGAAATGCACCGATGGTATTTATCGGAGCCGCCGCCCGTGCTTTTACGAGGGCTGCCGCCAGTTTGCGGCTGTTCTTCAGTTCGCCGTACAGGTAGAAGACATTGGCCAACCGCTCTTCGCTATATGTGTTCACAATATCGGCGGCTGTCTGTCCGGCCCGTTTGTTCATGCGCATGTCCAATGCTCCATCGAACCGGAACGAAAAACCTCTTTCACTGTCGTCGAAGTGATGCGATGACACTCCGAGGTCGGCCAGCAGGCCGTCTATCTGGCTGATGCCGTGATAGCGCAGGAAATTGTGCAGGAAGCGGAAATTGCTCCGTACGAAGGTGAAACGCGGGTCGTCTGGTATGTTGCGCTCTGCGTCTTCATCCTGGTCAAAGCCCAGCAGCCGTCCTTGAGGCCCTAAGCGTGAGAGGATTTCCCGCGTGTGTCCGCCACCGCCCAAGGTAGTATCTACATACGTTCCTTCCGGGCGGATGTCCAGTCCGTCCACGGCAGGTTTCAGCAGCACCGGGATGTGATATGTCTGTATGTCCTTAGTCATTTGTCCAATCTCCGTTATGGTTCCATGATTCGCTGCCCAATACTTCCTGCAGTGCTTCACCGAAGGCTTCGGCCTCCATGAAAGGCACGTCAGCGCGTGCTTTGGCCCAGATTTCGATGGTGTTGTCCATGCCGATGAAGCGTACCTCGCTTTCGATGCCGGCCATTTGCAGGTAGCGGCGGGGGATGAGGATGCGCCCGTTGCCGTCGGGTATCACCACTTCTGCATCGCTGACAAACTGGCGGAATACGGCTTGCTGGCGGGCATTCCATTTGTTCAGCCGTTGGCGCAGTTCAGTCTGTGTCTTGAACCAAATGCTTTCCGGGTAAAGTACCAGGCAGTCCTGAAATACGTCTTTGCGCAGCACTAAGCTTTCCTCGCCGGCGGCTTGCAGCTGCTTGCGGAACACGGCAGGGATGAAGACTCTTCCCTTCGTGTCTGTCTTTGCCTCTATGTTACCCAAAAAACGTATCATTTCTCTCTTTATTTTACCTTATTATATAAGCGGGGGTAAAAGTACACAATTCCCCACAATTCCCCACTATGTTTGCCCGAAAAACTTTCAAATAAGTTTTCAACACCCGGTTGATAGCTTATCCGTTTGAAAATGAATAGGCTCGCCTAAGTCTTTATTGGTGGGGGATTGCGGCATTTTCGGAAGAAAGATACCCCTGCCGGGCTTCGGGCAGGTGCTTGGCAGATAACACGGCGGAAAGCGGGAGTCGCTGCTTTTATTTGGATTTTTGTGGCTGTTTTCCTATCTTTACGCTCGCTTAGAGCCTGTTTAAATTTTGCTCAGCTTTATTTTGAGTGCTGTTTCCGAGGATATTTTCCCGGTGTACTGAAGGGTGTAGCGGGCTACGTGACAAAGTATGTCGGGAAAAGAGACTGGGAAGAGGCTCAAAGAAAGCTGAATATAAATCTAAACAGAGGAAAATTTAATATGAATGTCCGCAATCGGCCATTCAGCTACCAGTTACGAGCTACGAGCTACAAACATACTCGCCCTGAGTCTTACAGGCAATCTTACTCGTAGCTAGTAGCTTGTCACTGAATAGGAGCTTTGCGGATATTCAAGAAATTTAGACAGGCTTTTAGGCTTCTGAAAAAGGTCGGAGTAAGTTTCTTAAAAGAGTTACAGTTATGAAGGCTCCATACAGATTTTGGATTGCAGTTTTCTGGGTGGTTGGCATTTGTCTGCTGGCAGGCGGAATTTACGGATTTTGTTCGCTGGCAGATGCCGCCGATGATTACTTGAGCACTACGGGAGTGGTAGACAAGGTGCATTTTGAACGTTCATACAAGCACCGAAAAATCCGGACGTCGTGTGATGTGGATGTGTGCTATGAAACCACGCTCTATGGGAAAATGCACGTCACGCTGGATTTCTATGTTCCCTTTTTACTGGAAGAAGGCGATTCGGTGGATATTCTTTACAATCCACGTTTGCCGCGTCATGTCCGTTTTCCGGGGTGGGAGAGCTTGCTCTACGGCATACTCTTGACCTTTGGAGCCTTGCTGGTGGCTGTGGGCTGGCGTATGGCACAGGTGCAGCATCAAAAAACTCTGAACGCTAAATATGACTGATTGCTTATCTGCATGAGGTCTGCCATGTATTCCAAGAACAAGAATCTCTCGAACTCCCTTCACGGCTTCACGCGCAAATAACTCGTTGTGATTTAGTGTATTGCTGTGAAGGATACATCCCTCACGCGTCTTTCACAATTTTCACTGTTCCTTTTCATGGGCCTTCTTATAGAGATGCCGCTTGCTTCCAAGCAATAAGAACCGTGCTTCCAAGGGCTGAGAAAGTTGCTTTCAATGTGTAAGGAGAAAATCAGTGCGAATTCTTCTGTTTATGTCATCCGATTCATGAGGCAGGCACACACTTATTTTCTACTTAAAAATAAACAAAAAGAAAGTGTGCCGAAATGAAAGTCGTTTTCCATTTTCGGCACACTCTCCCCCTATTTCGACTCTTTCTTGCTGCGGAGGTCACGTCTCCTTTTATCGGAAGTCCTTCAGTTCTTCCTGCAACCTTTGTCGGGTGAAGAAGATGCGGCTTTTCACTGTTCCTATCGGAAGACCCAGTTTTTCGGCAATTTCGCGATATTTGAAACCGGCGATGTGCATGGAGAAGGGCACGCGGTATTCCTTCGGCAAGTTGTTGACAATGCGGCGCATTTCTTTAAGGTCGTAGGCACTTTCCGTGCTTTCAAAGGCATCATCGTGCGAAAGGTTCAGGTGATACTGGTTGTCGGTGGTGTCTACAAAGGTCTGTTCGCGCACAATGCGGCGGTAATTATTAATAAAGATGTTGCGCATGATGGTATATATCCAGCCCTTGAAGTTGGTCTGGGGTTCATACTTGTCTTCGTTGTCCAGCGCCTTGAGCGACGTTTCCTGCAATAGGTCGTTGGCGTCTTCATGGTCGGCTGTCAGTTTATAGGCAAAGCGCAAGAGTTCGTCTTGTACGCCTACTAATTCTTTTGTAAATGTTACACTGTTCATAATCTGTTTTTTTTATAGGTTCAGGCCGGCTTTTCTTCAGCCGTTTTCTCTATGATTGTTTTATGTTGCAAGTTTACGGAGTTTTTCCGGTTTGGATGGGGGGAATTCAGGTAATCTTTAGGGTGAAAACTGTTAAATGGTTGTTTTACTCTGTTTTTTGGCCGGAAAAGTCTGTTCGGAGGCTCCGAAAAGGTGGAAAGTGGAAGAGGGTTGCCTTCATAAGACTGGCTCCGGAGTCTGGTCATTTTTTGCACATTCTGGAGCGTTTTGCGCAATATTGACGGTCTAAACTGACACTTGGCAGGCAGATTGCATGTTTTTGGTGGATGGAAGGGATAGTTTTCTGACAAATTCTTGCAATAAATTAAAAAGATGCGCTAATTTTGCGCTGTTATTTCAAACATTTAAGCATGGCTGACGACTCATTATTTTTGATTGACATAGATAAGGTGTTGCGGGAGAAAGCTCCGGACAAGGTCAGATACATCCCCCGCTTTGTCGTTTCTTATCTGAAGCGCATTGTCCATCAGGATGAGCTGAACGGCTTTCTGCGCGGTGCGCAAGACAAGGTGGGAGTAGATTTCCTGAAGGCCAGCCTGGATTTCCTGGATGCCCGGCTCGTGGTGAAGGGGGCTGAGAACCTTCCTGAGGGCGGGCTTTATACATTCGTGTCCAATCATCCCTTGGGAGGACAGGACGGTCTGGCGCTGGGGTATGTGCTGGGCACGCACTATCAGGGAAAGATAAAATATATGGTCAACGACCTGCTGATGAACCTGCACGGACTGGCACCGCTCTGCATACCCATCAACAAGACCGGAAAGCAGGCGAAGGATTTCCCGCGGCTGGTCGAAGAGGCTTTTGCATCGGACAACCAACTGCTGATGTTTCCTGCCGGACTTTGCTCGCGCCGTCAGCGGGGGGTAATCCGTGACTTGGAGTGGAAAAAGGCTTTTGTCGTGAAAAGTGTGCAGCACAGGCGCGATGTGGTGCCTATCCACTTCGACGGGCAGAATTCCAATTTCTTTTATAACTTGGCCAATCTCTGCAAGGCGCTGGGCATCAAGTTTAACATTGCCATGCTGTATCTGGCGGACGAGATGCTGAAGAACCGCCACAAGACATTCACCATCACCATCGGGAAGCCCATCCCCTGGCAGACGTTCGACAAGTCGAAGACGCCGCAGCAGTGGGCGCAATATGTTAAAGACATCGTGTATAATTTGAACTGAATATGGAAGATATTATTGCACCGGTAAGCAAAGAACTGCTGAAGGCGGAACTGACTGAAGATAAACGCCTGCGTATGACTAACCGCAGCAACAACCAGATTTACATCGTTACGGCGCATGACTCGCCTCATGTGATGCAGGAAATCGGACGGTTGCGCGAAATTGCTTTCCGGGCTGCCGGCGGCGGTACGGGCAAGTCGGTGGACATCGATGAGTTTGATGTGATGGAACATCCTTACAAACAACTCATCGTATGGAATCCGGAGGCAGAAGAGATTCTGGGCGGATACCGTTACATTCTGGGCACCGACGTGCGGTTTGACAGTGCGGGAAAACCGCTGCTGGCCACGGCTCACATGTTTCATTTCTCCGACAGGTTCCTGAATGACTATCTTCCCACTACCATCGAGTTGGCGCGTTCGTTCGTTACGCTCGAATATCAGTCTACGCGCATGGACAGCAAGGGGCTTTTTGCCCTCGACAACTTGTGGGACGGACTGGGAGCCCTGACCGTCATCATGCCTGAGGTGCGCTACTTCTTCGGCAAAGTCACGATGTATCCCAATTATTCGCGTCCCGGGCGCGATATGATTCTCTATTTCCTGCGCAAGCATTTCGGCGACAAGGAGAAGCTGGTTACTCCCATCCACCCGCTGGAAATCGAGACGGACGAGAAAGAGCTGGCGGCTTTGTTCTGCAAAGATACCTTCAAGGAAAACTATAAGATTCTGAATGCCGAGGTGCGCAAGTTGGGCTACAACATACCGCCGTTGGTGAATGCCTACATGAGCCTCAGTCCCACCATGCGCATGTTCGGTACGGCCATCAATCCGGAGTTCGGCAATGTGGAGGAAACGGGCATTCTGATTGCGGTGAATGAAATCTTGGAAGAGAAACGCATGAGGCACATACAGTCTTATATCGAAAAGGAACTGCACCGCAAGGCGTGACCGGAATGCGGAAAGTCTGTGCGTTGCATTCTGTTTTTTCCAGTTTCTGGATATTTGGGGGTATGGGATTTATGACCACGAAACTGGTATTTACAAGCTTCGGTTTGTGTTTACTGCAACACAAGGGGAGCCGGCTGCTTCTATTGTTATACTTTGCGCGGGTTAGAATTGTGCATTTCCACATTGCCTGCCCTGCATGTACTCGGCAACCTCGGAGAGAAAGAGGATAGATCCGCAGGTGTTCCCCTTCGGGGAGCCATCGGCGGTTAAGCAAAGTTCAACCTCTCTGAGGTTGCCGAGTGTGCGGGGCAGGAAAGAATCAGACGTGCTAGGTTCAACCTCTATGGGATTATCAACGCATGCAAAAATGTGGCGATATGCACAATTCTACCCCGCGCAAAGTATAGTTATTGGTTAATTTGCCCGACAATAGACACATTTTCTCAAATAAAGGACTTCTTTGCGGCACGGCACTTGCTTTTTACACCTATTATATATAAGAATACCCTTCTTTTACCCTCTTTTCTACCCTTTTTAAACAGACTGTGTCATTTTCGCAACACAGGTGTGTCATCTTCGCGACAGCAATAGTGGTTAAGTTTAGTAAGTTTATGATAATTTTGCCACCAAAAGATGCACGAAGAAGCGTTTTCCGGAGGGAACCACTAAGGAGAGAGTGGATAACTTCTTCTGCTTAAACATTTTATTAATTACTTATATTAATTTTTTTACGAGGTATGAAAAAGAAATTAATGATGGTAGCAGTGCTCTTGGGTGCCTTGTCCCTGGGAGCGTGCGTGGACGACAATGAGTCCGCATCGGTAACTAACATTCGCGACGCAAAGGCTGAACAGCTGCGCTCGCTGGCTACGCTGAATGAGGCTAAGGCAGAGGCTGAGTTGATTCGTGCTAATGCTGAAGCTGCATTGAAGAATGCTAAGGCTGCTTATGAACAAGCTCAAGCTGACAAAGAACAATTTGAATTGCAAAAGGCGCAGGAAGAGTACGCCATTGCTATTGAGAACATCCGTTTGCAGTATCAACTTGATTTGCTCCGCTTGCAAAAGAAAATCCAAGAAGCTCAAAATGAACTTGATGATGCTGAATACTCGCGCATCACAGAACTGTTCGGTACCTATTTCTATGAATTAGACGTCTTGACAGGCTATCAAGAAGATTTAGTTAAAGAACAGGCAAAATTGGCAAGATTGGAAGCTGGAATTACTACGGCTGAAAAAGAAAACGCTGAAACCATTCTGCAACAACAACAACTTATTGACCAATATAATGCAGAAATTGAAGTCTTAAAGAGTGAAGATTTCGAAGGTTTGGATAACAGTGAGTTATATGCGAAATTGGCAGCAGCGCGTACTAAATACGAGATGGCTGCAACCTCATTTGCAAACAACCAGGCTTGTTCGGATTTGATGGCAACTGTGGCACCTTTGCAAGAAGCTGATGCGAAAATTGAAGATCTGCAAGAATTAGTAGATGATATCGAAGATGCTACTACTTATGCTGTTATAGATGGAACTCTGAATAGTTATGTTTCTTACTATATTTATGAGACTGTTACGTCTATCATACCGGCTTATCAGGTGGAATACGTTACATTTTATTCAGACCTTCGACTGAATGAAGAACAGACATTGTTAGCTACAAGAGATTTAGCTGATGAACTCGCTAAAGCAAACGGAGAACTGGGTAAACCTGAAGACAAGAAGGATACTCAATATGAAGGCGCTCTCACGGCTTATGCTATGTTAGCTTTGGCAAATGAGAATTTGAAGACTGCTCAGGATAATTTAACGAAAGCTAATGGTTTGGGTAAGGATGATGTCCTTAATGGTATGGATAAGGAAACAGCCATTAAAACATATACTCAAGACGTTAGAGATGCAGAACTGGCAGTAGCGCAGGCGAAAGATAACTTGGCAGGCAAACAAGCTGCTGCTGATGAAGCTCTTGAGAATCAGACGAAATTCAAAGATGCAATTGCTGCTCTGGATGTAGATGCTTATAATAAGGCTGTTGCAGACTTTGAGACCTTGTTAGAAGCACAGCAGGATGCTTATACTGCTTGGCAAGAAGCATGGAATGAAAACTTGGGAGATTTGAGTGCCGAATATAATGCAATTTATAACCTTATATCTTATGGAGAAGCTGGTGCTGACATCAATGCTCGTATCGCAGAACTGGAAAGAAAGATAGCAGAAGCTAATGAAACAATCGCTGGGGTAGAAGAGAACTTGACTGATGCAACTTGGACTTTGGAAAATGCTGAAGCAACAATTGCAGAACTGCAAGAAAAGATTAAGGCGCAGACCGTTATTGTTGAGTCTTGCAAAGCAGCTTTGGAGGCAGCTATCAATTCAGATTTGGATGAAGAGACTCCGTCTGAACCTGAAACTCCTGAGACTCCCGAAGAAGGCGGCGAAGCAGCTGCATAATCCCTTATTAACGGCTTAAAATCAAGTAAAATGAGAATAGGAAAACTTTTACTGTATGCCGTTATGCCCATGATGAGCCTTGCGGTAAGTGCGCAGGAGAAGAATCCCCAGCAGGGCGACTTCACGGTAGCGCTTACCCTTGGTTACAATTCAAGTGTGATGCAGAACGCGGCCGCAGGCAACCTTACGGATTACAGCCTGCAGGCAGCCTCCACCAACTGGAACGACAAGGCACTGTCTGTCGGCATAGAAGGTGGCTGGTTCTTCCGCGACTTGTGGAAACTGAATTTGGGAGGCGGCATGAACATCACCAAGGCTCCCGGCTACGGTCCGGTCCCCGGAACGATAGACGAGACGTATGAGCCCGGTGACGGTTCCATCCCCAACTATGGTGCGGTATCGGACCGCTCGGTGATACAGTTCCAAGTATACACCGGTGTGGACCGCTACTTCCGCACAAAGGTAGACGGCCTTTTGCCTTACGTGGGTCTTCGCGTTGGCTACGCTTACGGTCGTGAGCGCAGCATGACGGACGACGAGACCTACATGGGCGAATCGGTAGGCGAAGCCTTCAACATCCGCGGTGCCATCACCGCCGGTGTGGACTATTTCTTCACCGAATCATTCTTCATCGGTGCCGA
>NZ_NFJV01000039.1 GCF_002160055.1 Mediterranea sp. An20 | reverse complement strand
GGTTCGGTGGTCGCCATTGAGGTGAAAAGCAATGCGGAGAAACGGACAGAAGGATTGGATAAATTCCGCAAACTTTTTAATCCGCAAGCGGCATTTATTGTAGGTGATGGTGGCATCAGTGCGGAAGATTTTCTTTCGATGGATATGCGGAAGTTATTTTAAAATAGAAAGATTCAATACTGTGATAATCTTACAAACTTACAAAATAATTATTATGGGATTAAGTTCAAATATATTGTGGCATCAAACTAAAAAGAAAGGCCTAGAAGATATACTAAAATCAAGAACATTTAAATTTTCGTATAGTCAAGAAAAGGTACCTGTGGCAGATTATGAAATTGCATTTCCAATGATAAGTTTTTGTGATTTACCGTTTTCAGAATTTGCTAATTATATGGGTAAGTATGGTGGCTATTCAATCGGTCTGTCTCATAATTGGGGCAAAAAAAATCATTTTAATCCAGTTTGGTATTGCTATGCGAACTCTATTGTTGAGTCTAATTTATTTAGTATTTTGAGAAATGCGAATCCAGTTCAAGAACAATATGTCTTAAAATTGGCAGAAATAATTGCATATGTGAAGCCTGTTGAAGGAGAATTAAATGTAAAAGGACATAAATACTCAAACTATCGTTTTATGGATGAACGAGAGGTTAGGCTTGTACCACCGTTTCAATATTTGAAAAATGAAAATTTTCAATATATGTTATCTAAAAAAGAATACATTGAATACAAGAAACAGCATAATGAAATGTCCTTATTGCCTATTGGTATCAAGTTTGAATGGAATGATATTAAATACATTGTTGTTCAAAATGAAGCCAATATTGTAGAGTTTAAAAATTTGCTTCATAAATTGGGATGTACAAACGAGAATATTTCAATATTTTATCAACAACAAATCAAAGAAGACTTTATTGGAATTGAACATGATCAAGAACAAAATAGAAATTTTGTTCCAGTTGACATTGAAAATATAATCGTATAATAATTTACTAATTAGGCGTTGTTTTGTGTATAAAGTTTTTCCGCTAACAGCGCATAATACTCCCGCACTTCTTCCGCTGTAGGTGTATGCCCACCGGGAAAATGATAGGCATGCGTATAGTGTTGCAGGAACAACGGTTCAAAGTGTGCCAGATGGTCATTTTCTCCGAACAATCCCCAGATGCGGTCGGAAAGTTCCGGGCGGGAATCATCCCACTGGTGGACTTGCACTTCAGCAAACTCGTCTATCAGTGATTGGTTTATTACGAGTTGCTGATGCCCGTCTGTCCGTGGCGATTTGTATTCGTGCTCTCCGATGCGTTCAATGAGAAAGCGAGTCATTTCCAGATAAGGATTGCCTAACAGGGCTGGTAATCCGAGGCGGGAAGCAATGATTTGTGCAAGAAATGCTCCATTGCTGTTGCCTACCAGCACGCATGGCTTTTCCTGTTTGCAGATGTTCTCAATAAACATTAGTGCTGCCTTCGGATGCAAAGGCAGGTCAGGTGTAAGAACTTTCGCCTTGCCCGTAAATGCTTGTCTTAATGCTTGGGCAGGTATGCAACTGCCCGAAGCGAAGAAACCATGTAGGAAAAGTATTTTCTTGGTCATCATTGTTCTTTTATAAATTCCCAATGCCCGTCTTTGTCCGACCCGATACGCTTGATTATCGTTCCATTCAATTTTTTGATGTGACGTGCCACTGTAGCCCGACCAATGTTCAGTGCTTTGGCATATTCATCGTAGGTATATTCCGGATGTGCCATAATAAAGTTAATAAGCCGCGTTGCAGTATCACTTTCATTATTTACAGTGTCATTTATGCTTTGCTGATACTGTAAAATCCTGCTTTCAAGGTTGGTGATATGCTGGGCAAGCATAACATCTTGAATAATCGTGCTGTCTTCTTGCTCTCGGCTATCAATCAAAGTCTGGATATATTCACCTTTGCCTTCTTTTGTTACGATGGAAGGGATGAACCCTAACTGTCTTTGTATAATGTTCATCAGAAGCCTTGTGGTGCGACCATTGCCGTCCACCCACGGATAAATGGTTACCGGACGAAAATGAGCTTCGAAGCTCAGACGATAGCAGGTCTCCATATCATTTATTTGCCTTTGGAGTCATTCATAAATGTAACCTCTTTTATCACAAACCATTTGGAACAAGTCCGAGCCGATTAATGGATTCATTTACGAACTGCAAGGCTTCATGTATCCTTAGCACCTCTGTGTAATCCCAAAATTTCACTTCCTCTTTTATGGGGAGCGATTCTATCTCTTTTTTAATCCGTTCAATCTGTTTTTGGTCTGTGACGGCGACAATGCCTTGAACCGCTTTGTTGTTCTTGGCTTTCATTAAGTTTAGTATCAGGCTGTCGATAGAGCCGGAAGTTTGAACTTCAAACACATAAATCACGCGCCCCATGTTCCCAATGGTGACTTCCCATATTGCATCGACCACCGCGCCTGCGGCAACTTTCTTTTCAACCTCAGCCCGGAAACCTAGGCAATGACCGATTTCTGCCACTTTGTCCCGGATGTCATTGTGGATGAAAGTCGCATCTTTTTTGCTCGTGGCAATAAGTTCTTCTTCCTTGTCGGAAATGGTGCAATCTATAGAATCGTCTTGTAACTCATTCCATATAAAAGAATTTAACGCCAACAAATCGCAGATTTCATTATATCCGTATTCCTGAGACTTCGCCAGCAATTCTCGTCCGATGCCGGATAACTGTGCGTACATTTTCCCGTCCAATCTTGCCTCATAACGTGGGAGATTGTCAATGTTCAAAGTTTTAAATCCGGTGTATGTCTTTTTATTCCAAAGTAGATATTGCGAGGGATAAGTTTTGCATAACAGCTCGCTCATAATAGCCGGACCAATACCTTTAATCTTTGAACGAAAATCATCCCATCGCTTTTCAATGTCGGCTTCTCCATAAATCAAATTGGCGAATTGTTTACGGAGCAATTCAATCCCGTTGGCTTCTATGATATTATCAATCTGATAATGCTTATTGCCCCACATCGCCATGGCCCATAGTGGCGAGAGATATTCGAACAAGTCATCTTCCGACAGGGAAAGAAGCCGCTCTTTGGTGAAAACATGAGCTTTTTGCTGTGCTTCCATCTGTTCTTGTTTTGCTTCATTGGCTGCTGATGGATTTTTCGTCAGCCATTCTTTATAGGAAGTGAGATATTTTGTCAGTTTCTGTTCGTTCATTCTATTTATTGCGTTTATTATATTTCACGATGAAAATTTAGCGGTTCAAACCATTGTTTTAATCTCCCAAAAACCATTTCTTTTGCCGTTTTTTCGTTCTATAATGCCTTTCTCAACCAATTTTACGGTAATGCTCTTGACGGTCCGCTCAGATTTGCCTATGTGCACAGCAATCTCTTTTTGTGTGGCTTTGGGTTGTTCCCGTAAGAAGTTGAGCACCGCTATTTCCTCCAAAGTGCAATCCAAAGTGCAAATATTGCACTTTGAGAGCGTCTCGTTCGTTGCATTTGCACTTTGCCTTTCTTGTGGAAAAGATTCCTGTACAAGCATCATTCGGTTCTTCAGTTCGTTATGCTCGGATAGAATCAAGTTCCGGAAGAACGCTTCAATATATTCAGTGGTAGCGTATATGCCTTTGCTTAGGTTGTTGTAGTTGGCACGAACCAAAGCATTGCGGAAATACCACGAATGCTTGGCAAATGCATCGTTATTGATGTCAAATCCGAAAGTGCGCAAGTATTTTATGGTAAAAACTGCCGTTGTACGGGTGTTGCCTTCTCCAAAAGCATGTATCTGCCAGATTCCTGATATAAAATTGGCAATGTGGGTGATGGCATCATGGATGTTCAAATCTTTATAGCTGAAATTTTTCTCTTGTCCGAAATCATAATCAAGAGTTTCTCGTATGCTATTGGCACTGGCATATAACACGGTTTCACCTTTCAATACCCATTCCTTTTTGGTGATATTGTAATCTCTAATCTTACCTGCAAATTTATAGATACCTTGAAAAAGACGTCTGTGGATGGTGATATATTCAACCGGAGAGAACGTGAATGTCTTTTCCGACAAGATCTCAGCGATACGTGCCGAAACCTTATCAGCCTCCTCTGTCCTGTCATCCATGTCGGCTCTGGCCGTCTTAGACTGATAGTAGGTGTCAATCAGTTGCTTGGCTTCTTCGATAGTTATATCCCCTTCAATATGCTGCCGAGCCGTCTGTATCAGATATTCGGACGGTTTCAAATCGTCCACTGCCTGCAAGCCGATGGCCGTTTGCCAAGCATAGCCTTTTTCTTTCTTCTGAGGCTCGCCTTGTCTTATATATTCTTCAAAGTCATTCATTACCTGTTAGAATTTAGTGAGGAAATCTGACATCATTGATTCCCTTTCAAATTAAATGTGACACCTTAATTTTCTTATATTTCTTCCCAATGTCAAGTAAGAAGGCATTCTGGTCTTTGATAATTAGTTCACCTTTTTGTAGTCCAGCTATGGCTGAGCGGATTTCCTGCAACTCTTTCCCGCTTACACCAAACAAATCTTTTATGACTGGGTCTGAGATAGTTTGCTGTTTCATAATGAGCGGATACTGGGCGTTGGCATAGAAATCGAAATGTTTGCTCTTGAAGCTCTCCATATTTTGAGTGGCCAAGATAATACTCAAGCCTTTGTTACGTCCAACTGCAATTAGATTCCTAAGCGGGCGGTTGTCGAAATCAAGCATATAATGGGCTTCATCAATGATAGTAAAGTGTCTGATTTGAACGTAATCATCACTTACGGCCTGTTTGTCCAATTGCTCATAAATCAAGTTTAACTTCGCCACTACGAAATATACGATGGCTTTTGCTATCGGACCATCTTTAGGGAAAGCGTCCATCTTTATGATAAAGCATTCATCGGTAAGCTGTACTTTATCTTCTTTTTCAAACAGATTGCTTCTTACCAGTAACTTTAAGACGGAAGTTACACTATCGTCTTTGTCTGCGTTCTGCATTTTTCCTTGATACATTTTTAGCATCAGTTCGAATGAGATAGGTGCCCCATTGGTCTTTTTATAAGCATCTACGATTGCTTCACTCAGTCGGTTGCTCATATTGGCACTGATGTTGGCTTTTTCCAATGCGCACAAAGCTGTCGCCATTTCCGATGAATAGAGGTTAATTTCATTCAGCGTCTTTCCGGTGAAATCTTTGAATGGAGTAAAGGGCAACGGGCGTTCTATCGGATTTAGGATACAACTTCTGTCCACATCGAAAAGTGTCAGCCAATGATTGTTGGCCGGGTCGGAAAACTCGCCTTTATAATCAAACAGTAAGAAATTAACAGGGTAGGCTGTTTCCACGGAAAGCCTTCTGAACTGGTTGATAAGTACAGCCAACAAGTTGGTCTTGCCTGAACCTGTAGAGCCTGCAATCAGTATTTGAGTATTGGTAATGGACTTTCCGTTGATATTAAGCGCTGCTTCCATTTCATTGTCGTATTCTCCAATAATGAGTTCCAATGCCGGAATGTTCCCCGATACATTCCGATGGGAAGTAATGGAAAGCAAAAAGTTATTTAGGTTGTTGTCGTTCAGCAAATAGTCTCGTCCTCTGAACATTTCAGCCGCAATAATTCTTGAAACTGTTGGGTTGTCATTCCAATCTATTTTGAAATCCCTGTATCGGATTTTGAGCAAGGCAGAGTAGAGCGAACGCAAATTATTGTGCGTGAAGAAACTCGATGGGATTCTGATACTGGATTTGGAAAGCTGAATATTGCTGATGTGTTCCATGGAACGTTTTTCTGCTACGTTCAATCCTGCAATCAGGCAGATACGCATAATTTTATTGCCTGTCAGCAACACACGCTTTTCGTTGCCAGCCACTTGCGACAAGTTGATTCTGTTTTCTATATTCTCTTTCAGCCCATTCAGCTCATCCAATATTCCTTCGGCCTGCCGTATATTGTCTAATGCTATTTCCATAATCTTTAGTCATTAAGTGTGATACCAAAATAACCAGTTTCAACGGTGGTGTTTTGTTCCTCCACGTTGCGTTTTAAGGTATATGTTTTCGATATGAATGGTTCCAGCCGGATGTAATCGCTGTCTTTGCGGATTTCCGAGGTAGTGCATAACAAAATGGTTTGTTCCGCCAGTTGTGGAAAGTATTCTTCCATCAATACATCACGGCTTTCTTCGTCAAGCACACCCATTACGGTGTCAATCATTACCGGAGGATTATAGTCTCCCAAATTACGCAGCACTTTCAGCAATACCTGAATGAATATTTGTTTGGATGCGGCGTTTAACTGGTTCAATGAAATTTCATTACCAGCCTTATGGTAGAGCTTGATAGTGAAATTTTCCAGTGTGTCAGAGAGCTCTACACGTGAGATGCAGCCTTTGTATGATAGCAGAAGCATATTCAATTGTTTTTGCATCTCTGTTTCTATCAACAGTTTCTTTTGCTTCAACAAGGTGTTGGCTACGTCCTCAAAGAATGGTTTGAGTTTGACCAGTGTGTCGTATTTTACATCTGGTTCTTGCTGTATCTGTACGTCATATTGGTGGATACGTCTGTCAAGACGGACTATTTCATCGCTTGTGTTTTGTCTATCTTGTTCTAATTTTTTAATTTGTGCTTCTTTGGACTCATATTCCTTAATCAGTTCCAGATTTCCTTTTGTCTGGCTCCGCTCTAACGCTTCTTTTTGCATACGTTGGTTAGACAGATTGGCAATCCGTTCTTCCAACTCCTGACGAGTCTTATCCAGTTGGATAAATTCATTGACACCATTGATGTGGAGCAGATTTTTCAATGCTTCTACTTCCGACTCATCTAAAAAGGCATATTCATCTTGTTTGTTGGGTTGTTTCTGTTTTGCCAGCACGTAGGCTGCCACATTCTCCGCGTCAATGTCAGAAGTGCATAAGGCAAATTCTTTCAAGTAATTCAGTACGCATTCCGTAATGTGGAATACATCTTCCGGAGCATAGACACCTTTCAGCTCTTCTTTCAAGTCCTCTTTGGCTTTCAAGATGGCGTTGATTTCCAACGACATGTTGGAAGCTACTTTCGGGAGGAATACGTTTGTCTCCAGATTGTCGATGAAGTCTTTCACGGTATTGGAGTATTCCGACACTTTTTGCAGGGTGGATTGTATGTTGGCATCCAGTTGCTGAATCTTATTCTTGGTCTGGTTGACATCTTCCTCGCCCGCTTTGGCCTTGTCGTAATCGTCTTTCATGGCGGCAAGGTATTTATACAGTCTGTCCAATTCGGCTGATTGTTGTTGTGACTTGGCTTCCAACTGTTGTTTCTCCTTGCAGAGGCTTTCGTATTCTTCTATCTCCTTTTGGGCGTTCATGCGCTGTACGGTCCATTCTTGCAACAGCTTTTCCGAAGCCTTCTTTAACTGAATGTATTTGTTGAAGCCCATTACGTTCTCGATGTTGTCGCGTATGATTTGGGCGAATACGTTTTCCTCCAGCAATTTGCTTGACTGCATGGCATCGAACAGGAAGTACTGGCTCAACTCTTGGGGCAGGTTGGCTTTAATGATTTTGTTCACCTGCTGTTCGCTCTTGGCGCGTTGTGCCGGAGGGGTGGCAGTGCCATATACAAACATATTTCCGTTCATATTCAAGCTGACACTTTCCACTGGCTTTTCAGAAGGATTCAACACGTATGTACGCTTCAGCACATATTTCTGTTCTGCACCCAATACCAATCCGACAAAAGTAAGCTCCAGCTCGATTTTATGTTCTACTTGATTGAACGCACCGTTATTAAGCAACTCGTAGAAATGTTGCTTGTTTTTTATCCGTAACCCATAGAGTGCTCCACAGATAGCCTCGAACAATGTTGTCTTACCACCACCATTGTTACCGCCTATCAAGATGATGGGACGTTCGCGTTCTACCGACAAGTCTAAATCCAGATTCAGGTAAGTCTTGTAATTGATGGCTTTGATACGTTTGATAATCATGCTTGCCTCCTTTCTTTTCTTATCGGATTTGTTGGATGGCCGCTTTGATGACGGCTTCCGTTTCCGTGTCGGTTATTTCTATCGCGTCCACTTTCTTAGCGTGGTATTTACGCAGTATTTCTTCGCTGACCCAATTGAAGTCCAGTTCGTGTTTCTCGCAAAGGGCTTCAATCAAACTCATGTCTTCCTTCCGTATGCCGTAATGGAGAAATTTGTTGTCCAATCCTTTTGCCATATCGTTATGCGTTTTGTGGATAGAAGCTATCCCAGTTTAAAGTATCAGTTGTATTTTCAATTGGCAGTTTGGAGTACAACCAGTTACTGCCCTGTTGCAGGATGATTCCACCGAATAGAGGTTCATTTTCTGTGGAATTCTTTTGAATGTACTTCAATAGCGCATTATGTTTCTCATGTGCCAGCGCATCGCTTCCGGCACTTTTGGTGTCGAATAGATAGATGTGCCCGTTCTTCATACGGATGATGAAATCCACATAAAACAAGGCTTTGTCTTTACCTTCACCGTATGCAATGGCATAATGCTGTTTTCCCTTGTCACCGTTCTTATACCACCAGTCAATCCATTCCGCATTCGCTTCAAGGAATTTTATAAACTCCTTTTCCGGATTGGATGCAGCGTTGAGCTGGATGAATGGCGATAGGGCATGGTTCTGTGCTTCTTCAATATGGTTTGTTTCGCTGTCATATACCCTTTCTTCCGGCACTTCCCAATCATATTGTTTGAATTCTCTTCGAGCGGCAGACCGGGCTTTGTCAATCTGTCTTTTCCGGGCGTAGGTTTCAAGAGCCTTGTCCAGCAACCGGTCGAATTTGGGCTTGTTGTCATGATAGAGAACTACTTTCTTGGCATCCGTCTCGAAGATGCCGAAATAGTCGGCAAGCATCTCAAGCAGATACCCGGCTATTTTGTCTGTGCGTCCTTTGCTTTCAAATTGATGGCCTTTCGTGCTGATGTAAGCCATGAACACGCGGTCTATTTCTGAGGCTTTGCGGGCGAACTTTACCCGTTCTACTTGTAGCGTCTGTTCTTCGTTTTGGAAATGTACATCTTTCGGTATTTCCACATTCACGTTTTTTACGTCAAGCCGGATGGTGTTCTTTACCCGTCGGCGGTTTTCGTTTATGGTTGCATCGTCCGATTCTGGTAATGGGCTGAAATTATCTTCTTCACCTATCATTGCCGCCAGTTCTTCTATACTGAACAACCCGGCTCCACGCTCCAGTTTCCAAAATTCGCCTGCAACTTCATAGAGTGTCCGGCGGAAATCCGGTCCCAAATAATTGCGTTCCACATTAGGGCGTTCCGAATAATAGGCGGGCAGCGAAAGATTTTCCAACCCTTCACGCCGATAAGCGATAAGGGTATTGTTGAGTATGTAATCCGAGTCCGCTGTTACTATTTGTATCTTGTCTTTGGCAATGTCAGTATAGACGTAGCCAATGTTAAGCATTTCTTTGGGGTAATGTTTTTGTTCGGGCATACGCAGAATGCGCCCCACGGTCTGGATGGTGAATTGGTCACTTTGAAGTTTGCGAAAAATGAGCAACACCGCCGCACGCGGGCAATCCCAGCCTAAGGCGATAGCTTCCTTGAAAAGCAGCACCTGTGCCAGGTTGTCGGGACGTTCCAGATTGGGCAAGTTGGATTTTTCGTTGGCAAGCCAGACGGCTAATAGTCCGTTTTCTTCTGTGATGTCACATGCTACGCGCAGATAAGTCTTTACCTGTTCGGCAATGGCGGTATCATCGGCAGTCATTGTTTCTTTGGTGTCGTTGGGCAGTTGGATAAGCAACAGCGGATTGATGTTTATGTCCAATTCCTTGTAAGCCTCTGCCAGTTGGTTGCGTTTGCCAAGAGCGGCTTTTATGAGGTTTTGGTTTAGGGTACGTTCTTCGCTGAAATCCAGTTCGATGTCAGGATTGAGTACCACTTCTTTCTTAATCATTTCGGCGGCGATGACATCTTGACGGTACACTTTCACAGTTTCGTCCGGGCGGAGCGTCTTGGGTGTGGCGGAGATTCGGATTTCCACGGCAGGATTGATGCGGTCAAGTACGGCAGCCGATTTGTCGGCGGTCTTCGACCAGAACATGTGTTCTTCGTCGATGATGGCCACGATAGGCAGACCGAATTCTTCCTGTGTCCTGCGGGCTATTTCATACAGCGAGGCGGAGCTTTCACTTTCGCGCACCATCACGTTGTTGTCTTTGTTTACACTTTCCCAGTTGACAAACAAGATTTCTCCCGGGCGGATGCCTTCGCTCTGCTCCAATTCATCGAACATCACGGGGCTTAGCTTGCGCGTTTCGCTGAAGGCACCTTTCAGGCTGGCATAGCTTTGCAGATGCAACTTGCGCGGGGCAAACCAAATGAAGGCCACTTCCTCGTAGCGGCTGTCGCCACGGTTCTTCAGTTCGTCCACTAAGTTTGCCAATGTCTGGCAGGCCATTACCGTTTTGCCTGCGCCCGTGGGAGCTTCAAACACGATTTTTCGTCTGTGTTCGCCCAAGTTGAGCAGCCGGATGGTCTTGTCGGTCAGTTCGTTTATTGCTCGTTGTTGATATGCTAAGTCTTTCATGCTTCGTCTCCTTCATCTGTAAAGTTCAACATTCCGTCTGTCTGATTTTCTTTTTCATTTGTTACCGGCGCATCTGCTTCCGGCAAAACGACAACATCCTTTTTCTTCGGCAGGATGCGGTGGTATGCGTTATAGATGGCAGCAGGCAGGGCGCATAGTTCCACCTTGTCGCTTACGTCCTCGAATGAGTCTTCCCACGGGTCTTCGCTGGGAGAGAAGACGTATATCTTTATCTTACCCTTCACATCCATGCCGTATATAAGTTCCACCAGACGGTCTATCGCTTCTTCACGATAAATGACAAGCATTTGTTTTTGTCCGTCATCAAAGTAGCGGAAAATGCCTTTGTATGCCCGTTCGCCGCAGAATGTCGGTTGCTCTGTATAGAGGTCTTCTTTGATGCAGAGCATGTCGGTAGAGAGGTTGACCAGCCGGCGCATATTTTGCACGGAACGGTTTCGGCTTACGAATCCTGTACGGTAGTAGCGCAGATTGTTGTTCGTTAGTCCTGCCACGTGTTCACCTTTAGGAGTGGTATATCCTTGAATGACACGCTTGTTCCTTTCGTAAGTCACATTCTCGCAAATTCCGTTCTCGTTGTTCGTCACAAGGATGCACTGGCGGTGACCGCCGTCCTCGGCATTGAGCTGCATCGTGGCGTGAAGGGTGGTGCCACTGCCGGCGAAGAAGTCGAGGATAGTGGCTTTTTTTGAATTGGAGATTGTAAGGATAAGTTTTAAGAGTTTTATTGGTTTAGGGTTGTCAAATGTACCTTCTCCATTAAAAATATTTTTAAGTTCTTGCCTTGCTTCTTGATTATTGCCTGCTTCCGATTGAAATAAAATACTGTTAGGGCGTAATCCATCTTGTACCTCTGAAAGAAAAGTTTTTCGTCTTGGAGTTCCATTTCCATCTTTTCCGAACCATATTCGGTTCTCTTTTCTCCATTTGTCAAATGTTTCTTTACTACAACTCCAATATCTGCCGCTTGGAGGATAGCATTCTCGACCAGATGGTGTTATTATTTTATATAATAGTGAATCAGATCCCGATTTAGCAGATAAAATAACAGATGTCCATGGACCTCTATAGTCATTGTCTGGGTTAGAATATCCTTTGGGTATATCTTCAGTACGATTTAGAAGTCCAATTTCCCAACCTATATTTTTCTCGGTTGATTTTACATAGCACAAAATATGATCATGCATAGAAGAAAAATAAGTTGCATCGTTTGAACGTGAGAATTTTTTCTGCCAAATAATGTTTTCAATAAAGTTTCCTTCTCCAAACACCTCATCACACAACAACTTCAGTTGCGCCTGCTCATTGTCATCAATCGAAATAAAAATCACGCCTTTATCCGAAAGCAACTGTTTCGCAATCTTCAACCGTCGGCTCATGAATGACAACCATTTGGAATGGCGGTAACTGTCTTCCTTGTCCACAAACGAATCGTTATAGACAAAATCTTTATTGCCCGTATTGTAAGGTGGATCGATATAAATCACATCAATCCGTCCGGCATGGGTGTAGGCAAGCGTGGTGAGGGCTTCAAGGTTGTCGCCTTCTATAAGGATATGGTTGGGCGCGTCCTTGTCTTTGCTGATGAGGGCACGCTCCTTTACTTCAGTCAGCACAGGGAGTTCATCACGCAAGCGTTCCTCCACCGCCTCGGGCTTGTCTTCCCATACAAGCCCGTAGGTCTTGCTTTCACGCAATAGTCCGAGCAAGGCGCTGCGCTCCTTGTCGCTCAGTCCTTCTATTTCGCTGATACGATGTATCAAGTTTATTCTATCGTTATTGTTCATATATTGTTTTCATTAATTTTTTAGTCCTACGTTAACAGTTTTCTAAAAGGTCATGTTTGGCGTTGTAAAAGATACCTTTTTGCAGCTTAAAAAGCCGTCTTTTAGACGGTAAAAGATCATGTCTTTGTAACGTATTGATGTTCAATGCCTTAGCCGTTGGTTGCCGATGCTTGTAAAAACCATCCGTCAGTTGCGGCTTATGGCCGCTTGATTATGGCATTTTGGAAGCTTTAGCGTGAGGAGTTGAGTAAATCCTTTACATCTACTTCCAAGACATTTGCAATTTCCAACAGTCTTTCAAGGCTCGGTTGGGCAGTGTTCGTACACCACTTCGATACAGTAGCTGGGTCTTTTCCTAACTGCTCCGCCAGCCATTTGTTGGTTCGCTTCTTTTCCACCAGCACCACTTTGATTCGGTTTATATCTTTCGTAGTTTCCATTTCAATGGGCAATGATTGTTCTCGTTGCAGACAAAGGTAGGAAATATTCTCAGAAAATCGCCATATATGGATTGTATTATGCAAAAAGAATGGCGAAAAACATCAATTTTGTGATGCTTAGGAGATGAATTGTTGATAAAGGCAAGATTTCACATTCGGTACAATCCTAACCAACCATTTTGGAAAACGTAACTTCCTGCGTCGTTTCGGCTAGCTTGAAGGTTATGTGTGTGAAAGTATAGTTGGACCAACAGCTGTTACAGAAGCTACGAATATACCTCTTGTGAAATCTTTGCCTGTAATTCTTTATTCAAATTAAACATTGTCCAGCGGGTGAAAATGAACTTTTGCTTTCTGGCAAAGCGCATTATCATCTGCTGATCTTTCGTTTCAGTAATGCCAATCAATGTAAGAAGGCTTTGCTTATATGCATCATCCACAAATGGACAAGTCATCATGTCCGCCGTGAGAATTGTGAGTTCCGAATTACGTTTGCGCTCTGATTCTGCAACAAGCCGATACTTCTTCAGAATCTTATCTTTTAATATAGCCTTTTGTTCATCATAACACATGTGATTCGCATAGTAATATAATAATATGATACATGCGAAAAGGTTATACTGCAGTTCACTGTTCTTAATGAATGATTTAACAACCTCAGGTGCAAGCAGATATGCACCGCCTAATTCTTTGGCCAATATTAATAGATAGAGACTTTCATGCAAAGTGTTTCGATGTGAATCTGTTGTAGTCAGTACCAAGGCAATTTCATCTTGAATTTTCTTAAAGATAATATCCTTGCTTATTGTTTGAAATCTAACCTTTGGATTAACTTTGAAATCGCCATGCCGTTTTACGTAGATAATGATAGAATTCATTATCTTCTGCAATTTTAATGTGGTATTAACTTGCCTGTTACTATTGAACACGAAAAACGCCACATCAACCAAAGATACAAGATAACTAGTGAGTTTCCTTTGCGCTCGTTGTGCATGAGTTTCAACCTCGTTCTTATTCACATCTTCTTTTGACATCAGGCGTTCATACTTCTTGAAGCCAATTTCATATCGATTGAGAAAAGCGTCAAGACGTTGGCTGATCTTCTCAAGCAGATAGTTTGCAATATCGCGATATTCAATTCCGCATTCCCTTACTGTCGCTTTTATTTGAGCATTTGCGCTATTTGCAGACAGGTATATATTGAATTTCTTATATAGTATTCCCTTATCTTTATCCGAATCTTCATCTTCAGTGTCCTCTTCTTTCTCTACACACAAATTTGATTCTACTTCTTCCCAAAGTGGAATCGAGAATATATTGCTAAGCAAACTTTCAATTCGCTGTTTGGCAATAGTAACCTTTGTGATAAAAGGTCTTTCAAACTCTTCTGTTTTGGATGGACTAATCTGTAATTTGAATTCCTTCAGCCATTTTGTTAGACTTTCCATGAAAAGATTTCTGTCCTTTTCGTCATTATAGAAGAGAAAATAGTCGTCAACATACCGATAGCATTCGTAGGTGAATTTATGGCGAAGTTTTTTTTCTTCCCATAGTTCCTGTTCGACCTTTTGATCTATATATTGAAGTATAATCTCTGCAAAGATTCGAGAAAATTCAGGGCCTATTACAATGCCATTCGTTTCACGTGCATTGACCGACTGCATTAGATTGTCAAATGCATCGCCAACCCATGAACCATGATATCCAGGCAAAACCTTCACCTTGTCCGCACCACCTGCTGTTGCCCAACTTATGGTGTGGGTATAAATACTGTCAAAACAACTCTGTAGGTCGAACTTCACAAGATATTTAAATTTCTTTTCTGCTCGTTGGTACCTGTAGTCTTCATAGAACTTGTATATATTTGAATACTTTTCGTAACTAAAGTAAGTTTTCAAATTCTCATATTCATTGAAGAACAATTCAACTTTATCACTTTCATGTCCAGATAACTTTCGGTGAAGTCTATCTCTATAGTAAAAGTATTGTGCAATCTTGTGTGGTTTACGAAGCGAGTATTTACTTTGATTGCAAAAATAGAGTATAGAATATTTATACTGTTCATAAAACTCTACTACTTGCCACTGGTTATAAGGATGTATAATTGACAGCGTTCGGTTCTTATTCTCCTTGTGAGCAATATTGAATTGATAGGGGTAGAATAGGTCGTTTAATTTATGTTGAAGTATTCCGACTCTTTTACCCTTTTCATAACATCCAAATAGTAATGCAGCAAAAGCATTTGCATCCTTTTCATCCAAACGTTTAGATTGCTTCAAGACATTCCACATGATATTATCAACCTTTTGTTCTTTTTTACCAATCCATAAATACTTGGCAAGAAATCGATACAAATACCGGTTTGAGAATATTATGGGACACTCATAGGGCAAGACATCAGAAAAGAGGACTCGCTCTTTGCTATAACTAAGCTTTATCTTCTTTCTCTTTCTCATACCCACGATTGTTTAATCATTTGTAATCTGATTTTCTTTACTTTATATCGTTTATGAGGCATTGCGAAGCCTTTAACAAAGGATACTTGCCTAAGTTGTTTCTTCAGGGTCGCTTCAATCTGTAGTTGTTTAGCCGGATCAACGCCAACCTTGCCGACCAATGATATTTGACTGCACCTATATTGAAGATACTGATCTAACCCTTCCAAATCTTTTACATTGTCCAGCAATTGGTTTGAGTAAAATATACCCACCTTCACGCCTCGCTTCGCATTATACAGATTGATATTGCATGTCAACACGTGTAATGCATCAAATAAATAATGCGCTGCAACATCGTAAGGCACAGTATTCAGCAAACTGTCAAATTTCTGAAAAGTCTTTGTTATGCGATCCCCAATCTTTTTCTTTCTGTCCTTGGACAAAGAGAAAAAGCCTTGCTTATCTTTATCTCCTTTGATGGACTGTATTGTATATCCTAAAAGATTAAATTTTAGATTCTTTTTATTCTTGGAATCATATGTATAGCATTTGTTTGTCCCATCTGTAGGTGTGTGAATTTTCAAACCATGTTCAATATACGTATCAGTTAGAGCTTTGACATAATCATCTAATGACCACCGATGCACATCATCTAAATTAGGATGTATTACGATAATAATATCATCCACATATCTTGCCATAAACACTATTCCAGGCAGTTTACGCCTAAGCTCTTCATCTATTTTGGACAAATAAAATTCAGATAATAGTGAACTGATAGCACAACCTCGTGGAATGCCTGTCTCTTCAGTTGATACAAGTGGACGCAAATTCTTTGCTTCAAACTCTTTGCGGATGAGTCCACGTAAGAGGGATTTACTCTTTACATCAAGTAGATTGTTGCCCTCTAAATACTCAAACAGTTTATTATGTGGTATTGATTCAAAACAGTGACAAACATCCGTTCGGATGATATAGTACCAACTTTTATCCTCCCTCAACAACATCTTTAATTGAGAAAGTATTTCGTGGCGACTTGACATGGAGATCCTAAATAGTTTCTTTACATTTCTGCAAAGGACTTGCATTGCGAAAAACTCTTCAGCTGTAGCTCCAATAGTATAAACTGGCTTCTCCGGATCCTTTGACACATCCGGAGTAAGGTTGAAACGAAAACTACTTGATAAAATCCTTGAAGAAACTTTGCTAAGATGCTCTTGTAACAAGGTTTTCTGTAGCTGAGCATTATCTTTCATCTGTTGCCTCAGCTGCTCAGATTTATTTGTTTCTTCCTCTGTACGCTCTGTCTTTTTCTTTCTCAATATTTTATTTAGTTCCGCTCTCATCTCACGATACTCTTGAGCCGCAGCCAAATATTCAGGTGAAAGATACCTTTGTTGCATCTTCCCCTTCCTATTCACTGCATTGAACGCATCATCCAGCGAATCGTAGTTATATGAGAAACTATATTGAGACATCTCTTTGAGTTTTCCTGTTTTTTATGTGTTCAAAAAATACTCACTATTTCACTTGCAAATATAGAAAATATTATGCTATAAAAAGAGAAAAAGACAGAAAAACTTCCTTTTCACTTAAATTCATTCAAATGCTGTTCAATCAATTAGGTGCTGATTGCTGCTGCTAACGGTACTGTGTAACAATCTTTCAATATTAAGATGAGAGTATAAGATTCAACCTTTGTTCTTGCTATACCCTTCATAATAATACGACTGCTCAATTCCCTTGAAGATAACTTCACGGTCATTGACTTTATCAGTCAGAGCAGGTTGAAGCAATACGCGGAGTTCCAAATCGTTGATAGGGCTTCGTTCCATGGCTTGCAGATAAAGGTCTTTGTCTACGGTCTGCCAGTCCACCACTTTGCCCAGATTCTTCTTTAGCATCATGTCAAGCCATATCCGAGTGGAACGGCCATTCCCTTCCATAAAAGGATGGGCGATGTTCATTTCTACATATTTGGCAATGATTTCCTCAAAAGTGTTTTCGGGCATCTTTTCGATGACCGGAAGTATCGCTTCCAGATACATGCAGTTGGCAAAGCGGAATCCGCCTTTGGCAATGTTCAGGTTGCGTATCTTGCCGGCAAAGTCATACAGTCCGTCGAAAAGGTACTGGTGTATGTCGCACAGCCCTTTTGTCGTGCCAACCTCAATCTTGTCTATATCACCCGTTTCAAATAATCGTTGGGCTTTCAAGAGGCTTTGTTCATCTATTTGATATTGCTTGTTCATGTTCTTAAATGGGTATTTGTGATTTTAAAGTGCCATTTTGGCTCTTTGAAATAGGGATAATGGCTCTTTGGAATTGAGATGCTCGTTAATCCTCATCCTTATTGATCATCGTTTATCAAATCCTTTACATCCACATTCAGAATATCCGCAATCTGAAACAGTATCTCTAAACTGGGTTGTCGCCTGTTGCAAACATATGCATTGACCATACAGAAACTTTTGCCGAGCTTCTCCGCCAGCCATGTCTGTTTGATACCACGTTCTTCAAGCACTTCTTTTATTCGGTTCATGGGTTTGTCCATACCTTCTATCTTAGTTTTGTTTACAAAGGTATAAAATATCATGCTATAAAAAGAGTAAAGAGGAAGAAAATTCTCCCTCTTCGTTCTTTTTCATTCAAATGTCGCTCAATCAGACATTGATAGTTTCCAATGGTGCTGCATAGCAATCGTTATCAAACCGATAATTGGTAGTAGCTTTCAATCCTATCAAGCGATAATCGCCTCGCATGTCATTCTCTATGCCGAGGTAATAGAAACCGTAGAGTGGGGCGTACTCTTTGAAGAAACTCACCAAGTCCAATAGATTCTCCTGATAGTCTTTTTCGAAGGCATGGTTCACTAAGATGATACAACGGTCAGGAAAACCGTTGACTCCCTTGCTGTATTCCCACAGGCGAAAATACAGCTTCACGTCCTTTTCACGGATGTCAATGCAACAACCATTACAGGTCGGATTCACATACACGCTGTTACGATACCCGAACTTCTCACAAATGTAGAGTTCAATGTCTTTCACAAAATTCTTGTCAATCATAATGTTGAAATTTAAAATGTTAATAAAATGGTTTGTTATAATCGGAAGCCGCGCTTGCGTTTGGCTTTCTTTCTCCGTTTCAGTTCCGCTTCAAATGCTGCCTCGTCTGAGGTGTTGGATGTCGGTGTCGGCATGAACAGTCCCAATCCCGCAGAATGTGATTCTTCAAAATCAGATGCCCGTTCTTGTACAGGAGATGCTGGTATGGCATTTTCCCTGACTGTTTTCCGATATGAATAGGAGGGAGCGTATGCGTTTCTTTCCAGCTGGCGGTCAATAGCCAGATAGCTGAACTCCCGGCTGATTTTTGAACCGGAAAAGGTATATTTCCCATATCCGAACTTTACCCCTTGAATGTCCCGTGTGGTGCGGCTAACTTTGAACCTCATGTCAATGCCGTATTCGGCAAGCGCGTCTTTCAGCTCGTTCCAGCTTTGGGCATTCTGCACTTCCGCTTTCAATGCCTTGTAGATTCGGTACCTCGCCTTGTCGTATGGGCGCAACCGTTCTTCGTTCACATGGTCTTTGCCTTGGGCAAAGTGCAGGCGGTATTTTGCCGTTAGCATCTTGCAGACCTTCTCGTTGCGATAGCGGTCGTTCTTGTCACTGATAGTTTTGCCGTCATTGCCCACACGGTTGAACACGATATGACAATGTGCGTGCCTGCGGTCTGTATGACGAGCGATGATGTATTGTGTGTTTCGGATGCCCATGCGTTCCATGTATTCGCGGGCGATTTTCAGCATGAGCGCATCATCATTCCTTAGTCGCAGACTATCTTCCGGGGAGAAGCTGAGCGATGTATGTCCGACAATATTTTTTACCTTATCATTCAGCAAGGATTGCAGCTCAAACTGCTCAGCCATCTGTTCCGGTGAACCTTCCACTCCGACAGCTTCCAGAAGTCTTGCCTTTTCTTCTTTTAGCACATAGCGCATGCAGCCACCGAAGGAAGTTCCTTTTGTCAGTTTACCTATCATCTTTCAGTTGTTTGATGAGTTGTGAAATATGGTTCGCTATCTCTTGGCACTGGTCAGCTACGACAAAGAATCCGTAGGTATTTGCCTGTTTAGCCAATTGGTTCAGGTTAGTGCTTTCGCCAATCAACTGACGGATGATATGCAAGTGGTCACGGGTGATACGTTCTCGTACCGACCCATGTTCGATGAGTGAACGTATGACTTCGCTTTTGCTCCGTTTGCTGCGTCTGCTTAATGCTCCTAACCACGCCAACAGGTCATCGGTTAGGCGTAATGTAATCGTATTTCTCTTGTTCATTTTCGTTGCTTTTTAATTGTTACAGTTGTGACCATCGGGAGCTGTCCCACCGGACTTCAGGATGGGCAAGTTGTCGGGAAATGTAATACACCGACATAAACTTGCTTACCCTAAAAGTTCCGGTTTTCAGCCCTTACGGTCAGTATTGAAAACCTCCCTTTTGGTATGCCCGAAACATTGTTCAGGAGCTGTTCCGTTGTACGTTTACCAATTCTAGACCAAGCATTTCAATCAATGTTTTCAGGTGCGGATTCTTCCTGTTCATCGTTTGGAGAACAGCCTCGTCTGGTTGGATTTGCAGCAGGTAATCGGCGATGTCATACCCTTCCTTCCGTTCGCTTTCGGGAGCGTTGTTTTCGAGATAGTCGAAAAGTTGCACCTCGATTCCATAGTTGCGTATCATTCCGATTTTGCTTTGCCAATAGTCGGTCGCTCCCAAGTCAGGGAAAAGAACAACACTTCTTTTCGCCAGTGCCGAAAGGCTGCTTTCATTGAAACATCCGTTCTTTCCACCTGAGGCAAGCCATAGATATTGCGGCAGGTAATAGGAGGCGATAAGAGCTGTCTTCTCACTTTCGACCAGTGCGACCGGACGGATTTTGTCTGCTGCCAACAAGTGCTCGCCGAAGAAACATTGCTTCATGTTGAAACCGGATTTATGGAGTAGGGAGTGTGCCCAAGTGATGTGGCTGTGTGGTTCTTTTACTCTCTTCCCAGTATTCGGATTGTAAAGCATTATCTTACCTGTACGAACTCGGTTGTTACGGTCAATCTGCCAAAACACAGTTGCTCCATCCCAATGTTTGGAAGAACCGACATGATACTTTTTCATTAGACTCATGGCAGATGATTCTCCAAATTTGGAGGTCAGAAACTGATACAGTCTGTTCGTTTCATAACATTTCAAAGACCGCTTGACTGTTTCTTCGTCGATGAAAGAGGTCGAGGTAGTCTTTATTTTATGAGATGAAACATAAAGCGAGCTTTTTTCATACAACTCTTGTTTCGCTTCAGGTTTTTCATCAAAATAATTCCGTGGTGTGAAATGATAACCACACTTCTGTTCATGGTCACACCGTCCTACGTGGTCAGGAAAAGAGATTCGTTTCTCCGTATCGATATATCGTGAGAAACATCTCTTGCGCTGGCAGGCAGGACACGTATGTCGGGTAGCAATGCCTTTGTATGGTTCCAATATGAATCTATGTGTCGTCATTGTTTTCTATTTTTATATGTGTCGTTATTGTCACTATTGTCGTTTTCTGGGTTGAAAGTGTCAAAAGCGACAAAAACGTCACGGGTTAATCTTTGAGTATTCTCCATGTTTCTCTTTGCGGAACAGGATGCCGATGTTGTCGTTCAGGAACCGTTGCAGAGTACGTTCCTTCATGCCATTCTGTTCTGCAATATGTGTCGCCTGTGCCGTGGTGAACGTACAGGGAAGCTGGCCGACAATGGTTTGTTGCTGGCTATTCAATACCACTTCGCTGATTATGTGTTGTACGCTCAAAGCGGACTCCTTGAAATACTCCGTCAGCCGTATGGCACGTTCCACAGTCAGCAAGTCAATGTAGGTTTTATCGCATTCACCACAAGTCCACCGTGCCAGTTGAATAATCAGACAGAAACGGATGATGTATATTTCCAGCTTGCAATAAATGCTGACAATCGTGTCATTCCCTTCACGGTCGCATAATTCTGAGAAACGATGCTGCCATTCATATAGCCGTTTCTTTGCCTCTTCATCAAAGTGCAGGATATACGGTTCAACTTCTCCCTTGTCGTTGTAATTGCATTCCAAGCAGATAAACTTGTCAATGATGGCGTGCCATTCCTGTTCAATATCAGCAGGCAGTTCCTTATCATTCCAACGGGCTTTCTGTTGGAGATTGGGCATCACGAAAAGAATGCGGTCAATGAATCCGTTACTTGAGCGCTCTCCTTTTGCCAATTCACCCAAAATCTTCTTCTGAATCGTACCAATGACCGATATGTACGGACGTTTGATGAAGATGGAACTCTTTGCGCTCTTACGGTCGGAGATGGTTGTCTTTGCACTGAAAACCGAAAGCCAGAACTGTTCTTCCGAACCGTTGTTGTATCGGTTAAAGTTCTTGAACCATGCGGACAACTCGTCTGCCCACAGGCAGAGTCCACGCTTGTTCTGTGCGTGGATAAGACTTAGTCCTTCGGGCGTAACGTCCGATACAAGGAAACGTCTGCGGACGGGTTCCATTGGAAATTGCTCATATCCGTTTTCCGTCCGTTCTTTCCGGCTCATGCACATCTGTCGTTCATACTCGACATACGCTTTTTCGTATTCCTGATTCTGCTGGTAATCAAAATCAAGGAATGGCTTCATGGCGAAGCTGAGCGGATGACTTTTATTCGCTCCCGGTCTGCCTATCAATGCCATGTAGAGGATAGGACTTTCATGCCAACCTTGTTTGATTTGAACAAGATGGGTATTCCCGATTCCTACGGCGATGGCTGTAAGAATAGAGGCGGCAATATAGTCCGTAGGATAGCTGTGGCATTCATGTACCTCTCGTATGATACGCTGGATGCGGCTCGGAAAGATACTGACGGGAAACTCGGTATCTGCCAGCTTCATGCTCATATCAATGGCTTTGTCTACCATCAGCATTGGGTCAATCGTTTTCTTTTCCATCGTCAAAAAAATTAAAAGTTTGTGCGGTGCTTAGGTTTGCGACGCATTCCATTTTGCATATTTGCCAACACCTCGTCATAATTTTGTTCCGAAGTTTTCTTCCGTCCGTTTTCAACCCATGCCAAGAGTTCATCCTCGTAGAAGTAGAGTTTCTTACCTTTCTTGTAAGCTGGCAATATGCCTTTCCGTACCAATGTATAAATCGTGGCTTTTGCCTTGTGGATAATGCGGCAGGCATCTTCGATTTCAATCAGCACACGCTTTTCGGACGGTGACGGTTTCAGTTCTGACACCATCTTTTTCAATTCAATGACCTGTTCGGTCAGATAACCTACCGCTTCGGGTAGCTTATCAAAGGTGATTGCTTTCTCATTCTGTATCATATTACGTTGGATTTAGTGATTTCTGACTTAGGCAGATTGCTTCAAGGTGGTGTCAATCTTGATAGTACACTTCCCGTCCAATCTTAATTTGCTTTTCAATGTGGAGATTTCGCTCTCTTTTAACGCTTCTGCAAATACACGTTTGATGAAAGTCGCTATTTGGATTCCACTCTTTGAGAACTGATAGCCGATATTCCATCCGAAGTGCATCAGGTCAATGGTTCGGATAGCCGAGTTCACTTTGACGGTACGTGCATTCTTTGGAATATCCTTATCCGCATGGAACAGACAGATGTACTCGCAAAGAATGTTCAAGTCCTCTTCTTTCATATAGGGAGCGAATGACTCGCGTGTGTAGGTCAGGACTGTGGCGAGCTTCTCTTGCTCGGCTTGTTCTTTGGCTTTCATAGCCGATAGCCGGATTTGTGCGTAATCCATGCCGAGTGGAGGATTTGTGTCCGTTTCTTTGTTCAAAGGCTTTTCTTCTGTCGTTTCTTTGCTATCCTCGGTTTTAATCTTGCATTTCTTCCCATAGTCCGGGAACTTCATAAAGAGAGTTTCAAAGAATGGGGAAAGAGTTTTCTTGAATAACTCTTGCAGGTTGACATAAATGACGGTAAGCATTAGAATGCAAATCCCAAATGCCACATAGCCATTAAAAGTATCAAGTCCATGATGGAGTACCATTTGTCGTGCCATTGCACCAACAATTACATTTGCGCTGAATACTAACCATTTCAGCGTTTGTTTTTCCAATTTCTCTGTCTTCATATTTATCAATTTTAATTGTTTGCCTGCAAAAGTATATTGGTATGGACGGATTCCAATCACTTCACTCTGTCGTGGCAGCGTTTGGCGTTATTAACTAAGACACAAGCTGCCACCAGAATGATTGCTTGGCTAATCCATGCACAAAAATGTGGAATAGCTGGCAAGGCAATTATATAGTATGTACATAGTAGGTAATGATTTTCTTGAGAAGGGCATAAAAAAGCCCGAAATGGATTGACCAAATCGGGCTTTACAGGGTTATCATATCAGCAAAAGTGTTGTTCCTTTCCAGATAAGGTGATGAGTATCTGTATTTTAGAACGGTTTGGAGTGGGTATTTTCTGTATCAGCCATCTTCGGAACAATATGGAATGACCCGTGTCAAAACGGAAGGATAGGGCAATGACCATCTCCATATTATATACATCTGCATAATTCCCGCTTCCCAAACAGGTATATCGGCACACCTGAGACTCTATAAGAACTCCTTCCTTCAAAACTCGTTTAACGGCATGATTGATGGAATTGGGCGTTACATAGAAAAGGTCTGCAATCTCCCATGCAGTCATCCATATTTCATCATTTGGAATTTTGATGGAATAGCCGTTGTTATATATGATTCCTCGTTTCATAAGTTTGTCTTTATTTGAGTGATATTTTATTAGCTGTTTCGCGCTTCTTTGTATTTATTAAATCCGCATAGATTTGGGTCGTGGACACATTTTTATGCGTGAGCATCTTGGAAACGGTGTAGATATCTGTGCCTAAAGAGATTTGGATTACGGCATAGGAGTGGCGGAAACAGTGAAAGCTGATGTGTTTATTGATTCCTGCCTGCTTAATCCATTTCTTTAGTGGGTGTTGTGTCATGCTCCGTTGCAATCCTTTAAATACTTTTCCTGTGCCGGGTGTTCCACACAATTCGTATGCCTCATTGCTGATAGGGAGTGTTGCTTCCGTTTGTGTCTTTTGTGTACGGATGCGCAGGCAATAGCCTTGGTCGGGTGCAATTTCGAAATCTTCCCATTGCAGTTTCAGAATGTCACTGATGCGCAAACCAGTCAGGCAGGCGAAAAGAGAAGCCGCTTTGAGTACGGGGATGTCGCAGGGAGTGGCTGCAAGCAGCTTGACTTCATCCAGTGTCAGATATTCCTTTTTCACATCCTCCGGCTCAATCTTATCCAAGAAATCGTTGATGTTCTCACGAATCCATTTGTCACGATAAGCAATTTTCAGCAATCCTCGGAATGTGGAGTAGTAGCCAGAAGCTGAATTGAGCGAAATGGGACGGTCAGAGTGTTTGAGTTGCTTGGCGTTCAACAGGTATTCGCGGAAACGCTTGCACAAATCCACGTTCACTTCACCGAAGGTACATTTGCCCTTGACGAAGTTGCAAAAATGCTGGTACACGAAAGTCCATTTCTCATCTTTGGTGCGACACATCTTTTTGAAGTAGGCAAGAAAATCGGCTTTCTGTTTGGTCTTGTCCAAGAAACCGAACTCCTCGTTGATGAGAGATTGCACACGGATACAGCGGATGGCTTCCGCCTTGTTCAGCATCTCATTATTGAATGCCCGTTCCATTTCGTTTTTGGGATGGGCATAGAGGTAGATGCCAAGGTATTCCCTGCGGCTCATCTGCATCGTTTCGGGGTTGCGTACTGCCGGATAATAATCCAGATACAAAGAAATACGGTCGTTGTGAATCGCTCTTTGGCGAACAGTCACTTTTGTACAGGTGTGATTCATAACTGATGATATTTAGAGTTTTACATTTGTTTTGGGCACAAAGAAACCGGGTGATAGAATGGCGAACAACATCACCGGACGATAACCGGAAAAATCGTCATTCAATCTTTGGAGGGGCAAGAAGTTTGTCCAATTCAGCCCGGCTGATGAAGGTGTATTTGCCCTTCTTTATCTTGGATATATGGTGCCACTTCACGTAGTGGTATAACTGGTCTCGCGTGAGATTGAACTTCTCCATTGCTTCTGCCACGGTATAGTACATCGTTTCTTCCGGCTTGGCGATTCCTTTGGCAATGTCCACGTGCTTTTTCGAGTAATACACCATAATGCCTTCCTTCTTCTTTGGAATGGCGTTTTTGTAGGCAAAGGTGTAGATAGCGGACAAAGTCATGCCGAACTTTTCCTGCATTTCCTGCGTGCTGTACCATTCGGTGATGTCTGGGTCAGGGGCTTTCTTGGCAAAGTAGGCATCAATATGTTTTTTACTCCAATAGGTCTTGCCACGATTGAAGGTGCGTGGAATGTTATGCTTCTTGGCAATAACGAATATCCATGATTCGTTGACATGGTATTTCTCTTTGACCTCGGCGGTGGTGTAGAAGTCGGTGATAGGGGCTTTCTCTATGGGTATTCTCTTTTTGTACTCGGCAGCATTTTCAAACAGAAGTTCTATATCTTTTCTTCTGACTAATGTTTTGCCTTTAAATTGAACTGCCTTTATTATATTCTCTGCCATATAGCGATAGATACTGGCTCGACTAATCCCCAAAAGCTTTGCGACTTCGGGTGGAGTATAAAACTCTTTGTTCTCAATAGATGTTTCTTCCGTGTTTATTGAGATTTCTTTCTGATAAGTGGCTATGCGCTCTTGTCTAATTCGTTCCTTGTAAGCTGCATTATTGCATTTATGAGAACAATAGTTTGTACTCGTTTTGCGAGCTATAAAAATTTGCCCACACCACTTAGAGCCTGTTTAAATTTTAAAGTTTAATATAGAAAGAGTGTTTCTTCTTTCTTCGGAAATGATTATTTTTAAGTTTCCACACTTGAAATAATTATGTATCCGACAGATTTAGAAG
>NZ_NFJV01000038.1 GCF_002160055.1 Mediterranea sp. An20 | reverse complement strand
CGGCATACGAGATAGTAAGCCTGCTGCTGGAGGATGACGAATCACCCTGGAAAAAATCAAATTTCAATATAGGATAAAAAAACAGAGAAAAATGAAACTGGAAGAAGAAAAAATTATGGATGAGGGAAAACATTTTCCCAGCCATTTCGGAGAGGTCTATGATGCCATGCCGGAGAAATTCGAGAAACGAAAAGACAAAGTAAAACCGATGATTTACTGGGGACTGACGGCAGTATGTGTGCTGCTTGTCATTTTTCCCGGGTGGCTGCCATTCATCCCCTCATGGCTGGTACGGACAGCCGGTGTTATCGGGGCGGTTTTCTGTGTCCTTACCGCGTTGGCCGCAGGCCTTAAAATCTATAACCGTACAAGTGGCGGCGAGGTGAAGCGTTACAAGACCAAGAAGTTCATCAGCAGCATGACAGACAAGGACGACATAGTAGCAGCCTTCAACCGCCATGATTTCGAGTACCTGTGCGATTTACCCAGCGGCAACGACCAACCGGTGCAGTTGCAAGTGGAAAAGGATGAAAAAGGGCGTGAGCTTTATTGCATCCTGGTTACATATACCAAGGGGTACAAGATTGTAGGGCTTGCAGACCCCGTTATCCTCACCGGGGTGGAATACGAGAAGAACGAGGCATTTATCCGGCACATGTGCGATAACGACGCCGACTGACAACCGGCAAGGTTCAAGGACCGATAATCTTTGATGTTGGGACACAGGAAACGGATTTACTGTGTCCCAACCTGTTCAGTACAAACTCATATCCACCAAACATAACCTGGAATATATTATAAAATGGAGTGCTAATATGGTATTCAACAACGATATATGACAAAAAGAACAAGTAAAACAAAATACTGCTTCATCAGAAGCCGAATGTTCGTCTGCCTGTTATTGCTATCTGCATTTTTGCCGGTAGCCCATACGCATGCTTCGGAGACTGCAGACTCCGTATATTTTCATGCGGAGCTTGATACGGTTGGCGGTCTCCGTGTCGGGCGGGTACTGCGGCTGACGTATGCACTGGTTAATTCCCGATTCGACACGGCTTCCTACCCAGTGTTCAATGACAGCATTAAAGTGTTGAACGGTCCGAAGCCGCATAAGAGAGAGAGCTGTTCCATTATAAACGGTGTGAAAAGCAATAGCTATGAAACAGGTTTCTATTATCTTGTACAGTTCAAAAACAGTGGGGAAGCCAGAATCCCTGTCGCATCCGTGACGGCCGATGGCAAGACATATACCACGCCGGAATACCGGGTGTCCGTACATCCTACCGAAGTGGACATGAGCAAGTTGGAATGTCATCTGGAGGTGGAGCAACTGAAGAGCGATTACGTCAAGTACCGTGCAATACTGACTTGCAACGCCCGTCCCGACCAGAATCCCCCCTTGTTGACCATTAACGGGAAAACGGTACCGCCAAACAGCAACTCATATTCGAGTTCCAAGAACAAGGAGGAATACACTTACACTTATTACTTTACCAGCGAGGGTTATGATGTGTCCTGCGAGGAACTGACCTTTGGCGGGGTTCCTTATTCCATCAAACCCAGGGAGAGCAAGCTGGACGAAGCGGATTATATTGTTGCAATCCTGATTATAGGTGCATTGTTCGAACTGATATGGTGGCTTGCCTACCGGATTCGCTACCGTGAGGAAAAGAATGCTCCCCTTGCCGCCTTTGTATTGGAAAAGAAGACGCTTCCCCTGATTATCAGCTGGGCGTACACCCACTACGGCGCATCGCATATGTTGATGCTTTATGCCGCAATGTTTATTTCCATAAGCGGAGTGATGCATTATTCGAGCAATATTGATATAGAGGGTCTTTTATGGCTCGGTATCATTCCCGGACTGCTTGCCTTTATACTTTACCGGCACCAACGGCGCAAGCTGGATTTCCAGAGCATACCGACCTCATTGGACAAACAGGCGATTTATGACCAGATATACAAGTTGTCGGTAACTTATGACTGGGACGTAGACCATTACGGCGAGGACTGCATCGTGGCTCATACCAATCCTTCCCTTTGGGGTATGACATGGGGAGAACAGATTTTTGTCGTGTTCGACAAAGGTCAGGTATGGGTCAATAGCGTAAACGACCTGAACAAGCGTACCTCGATATGTTCTTTCGGACATAACAAACGGAATATTCGAAGAATAAGGGAGGCACTTGCCGGTGCTGCCGGGCAAGAAGGGCATCTTTTTGCCGGGGGTGAATGCACATCCGGACAATCTGCTAATTGGGGTAAGGTCAGGTATAATCAGGAAAAAACCATATCAACTGTCCATACTGTTGATACAGATGATACAGAGAGAAAGAATAACCCTGCAGGCTCTGAGGAATATAACTTTCCTGTCGATAAGGAGACAAATGGAAAGGATAACAAAGATCTGTCATTCTGGTCACTAATAACTCCAAGAAAAGGAAATATCGCAACCCCCTTACTTATTTATATAAATGTGGCATTGTTTATAGTGATGTCTATATGTGGGGTAAGCCTTATAGAACCGACAGGCATTTCTTTGATGAAATGGGGTGCAGATTTTGGCCCGCTCACACTTACCGGTGATTGGTGGAGAACCGTGACCTGCAATTTTATCCATATCGGGATAATCCATTTGCTGATGAATATGTATGCTCTATTATACATCGGGATATTCTTGGAACAGATTATCGGAAGCAGAAAGTTGATGACCGCCTATCTCCTGACCGGATTATTCTCGGCATTGGCAAGCCTTACTGCTCATCCCGAAACGATAAGCGCAGGGGCTTCCGGTTCTATTTTCGGACTTTACGGCATCTTCCTTTCTTACCTGATCTTCAATCACAAGATAGAAAAACACCAGCGAAAATCTCTTTTGTTTAGCATAGGTTTCTTTGTAATCTACAATCTTTTGCTTGGAACTAAGGAAGAAGGAATAGATAATGCGGCACATATAGGAGGCCTTGTCTCAGGAGTTATATTGGGTATAACTTATCTTTTGGCAGACAAGTATAGCTCTAAAAGGGCCTCACGATATATCGCATATATTGCTGAAATGACATTTCTGATAATGTTCGCATTCCTTTTTACGGGACTGACAAAATCCGTACCTTCGGATTTTAGGGAAATAAGGAACATGTGGGAATACGGTACATTAGAGAAATACGCACAGGAAAGTGAATCTGAAGGCAGAATACAGGAAAGTGAAACAGATCATACCAATTATATACCCAACCAAGGGGATAATCCTGCAACATTTAGCGGCAGCGATGAAAGCATAGGAGACGGCAGGAGAGAGTATGTGAATAAAGCATGCGGACTGAGGTGTACATATCCCACAGGATGGAATGCTGTAGTAAAATCAGATGACAACTGTGTTTTACAGCTTATGGGCAATGCCGGTAATACCATTGTCTTCAACTACAAAAAGTTCTCTTCGACCGAGGAAATCGACAATGCACGCAATCTGTTGTTGAAATCTATGAGCGGGACCGCTCCCGAAAGTGTAAATATCAACGGAATACCGTTTGAACGGATTTCGGGCAGAAGGGAATATCCATTGGAAAGAGGTGGCAGCATGAACTTTAATCAGAGTATAATTTTTTATCTGAATAAAAAGGCGTTGGACGGTTTCATTATCGTTTCAATGACAGCGACCGAGACCCATGAATCCGAAGCCCATGATATAATCGGTTCTGTCAGAATATTACCATCCAACTCACAATGAAAATAAAAGAATACGCTACCGATGAGCTTTTGATGATGGCCAACAATGTAACCGGAGAATATACGGACAAGGAAGTGAGACAGGCCAAGCTGGAACTGTACAGACGCGGTGTAAACTACAAGTTGATAGCCGACATCATGGAAGAAAAGGAGGAAACCTTCATGAGAAGACTGGATGCCGCAGCCCGTGCTGAGCAGGAACGCCTTGACAAGGAGAGAGAGAAGAACAGGAACGTGAGTTACCGGTGGTGGGAACTGATACCGATGTTCCTGTTCGCCCCATTTTACATGTTCGGAGAAATGAGGTATTTTGTAGGCTCTATCATTTTGCTGCCTGTCCACCTGCTAAGCCGGACTCCCGTTGACTTCAGTTATATGTTCAGGGAACTGCGAAGGCTGAAGGAGGAAAAGTGTGACCTGAAATTCAAACAGCGGCTTACTGTCTTGATTGCCGGAGATCTGTTTTATCTATCGGTATGCTGGTATAACTTTTTGAGATTCTGTTTCTAACGGGAATGAAGTACGATATATTTTTGGAAACATACATAATTGCATCTATGAAGGCAACATTCAAAAAATTATCCTGTACCTGTCGGCTATCCTGTTCCTGCCGGCATTGCACGCCCCAACAAGGGCATATATTTCCAAGGAAACAGGCTCTGTTTGCCAGTACCCTGCGGACTGGAAGCATTGCACGGCAAATGAATATCCGGAAATGCGGGATAAAGGCCTGCTGGTTTTTGTGAAATCATTAACATACAAGTTGATTTTATATAGCAATGAAAAAAACAACGAATTTACCCAAGTTTAATAGCCAGGACGGGCGCTGTTACTGGATGAAGCCCGAGGTACAGGAGGATTTGCAGCCGCTCTTTGACCAGTGCATCCAGGATGCTATTGACGGGAGAATCACGCGGCTTGATTCTCTCTGGCCGCCGGTAGTGGTCAGCAGTCAAGGTGCGCCCTTTGAGGTGTGGCAACTGCTTAGGGCGTGGACCGAAATACAGCGGGCCGAGACCCTGGATGCGGAACAGGCCATCGCCTTCAGCGAAAACCTGCGCCGCCAGAGCCGGTGGGGTGAAATTGACCACCATCTACTTGATATGCTCAAACGGGAGCTGCAGGAAAAGTATTTTGTTGCAACAGACAATGAAGATGATCGCTTCTGGAATCGGGAGTATTCCCTGAAACCAGGTATCCATGCAGAGCAAGTTCCGGAGCCGCTGCTGCGCTTTGCCTGCTATGTGGCGGTAAACTATAAGGTATATGGCATGAGCTTCCAGTATTTGGACACCAATTACCTGTTGGGATTGGTCGGGAAAGTCCGACCGGATATAGTGGAAAAGCTGAAGGAAAACGGAACCGGCAGGTTGCCGTTCAACCTGCAAAAGAGAAAAACAGTGCACTTCACCGCATCGGCCAACGATGCCTTTGCCGTCATCCGTATTACTGCCAGGGATAATACGGAGGAATGCTGTCATGAAGTGCTGAACTACCTGTGTGAGCTTCTGGAGCAGGATGATTTTCCCCGCAGCTATGCTGTGGAGTTCAAAGGACCGGAAAAGAAGTATCTGCCCATTACAGGACTGCCCCAAAAGGGAGTAAACCAACTTTTTGCCTGTGCCGTGCAATACCCCAGCCTCCACCACTTGATGGAACGGTACGCCCGGCTTGCCATGCGGCAATATGAACAATACACCAATCTCAGCGATGAGCTGTGTGCCCTTCCCGGCAGTTTTGCCGTGTTTGCCTTGGGAATGCTGGGGCAAGAGTGGCGGCAGTTGGTGTGGGATTATCTTGACCTCTGCGATGATGAGCACTCCCGCTTACAGGAAAAATTCCTCCGGGAGTATGTGAAACAGTTCGGCTTTACCGCCGATACAGTCCCCGTTTTTGTCCGGGGGGTGCTGTCCATGCAGGACATGAAATATTCCAAGGACTATGCCGCATGGATGGCAAACGCCGAAAGCCTGGGTGCTCTGCTGGAGACAAAATCCCGTCTGTCTGAAATCGTCCCAAGCGGTTTTTCCTCCGACGAGGATGATGACGAGGATGATACCCCCAGTCAGGAAACAGAAGCCAGCCCGGAAGAAGTGCTGCAATACGCATGGGAAACAGTTTGCTATGTAATATGGGGCAAAAACAGCGCCAAGGGTGGTCAGAAAGTGGTGGACGCAGCTCCGGAGGAACTGAAAGAGATGTATCGACAAGTTTTCATTAACATAAAAAAAGAGAGAATACAGAGAAAATGATAAAAGAAACCATAGAGAAACTGAAAGGCATTATCGCCCAAAGTGACACGGGGCACCTGCCGCTGTCCTGCCGTATCGAACTGATGAAACAGGTCGGCGATGTACTCACCGTGCAGAAAATCATGTGCGAATGCTGCAAGAAAGCCTGTTCTGTCACGGGGCGACAGATTATGGACAATGTACATCTGCTTTCCCGCATAAACGAGCATCTTTACAGAAAGCCGGACTCGGTGGAAGACATCGAGAAGGAGTCGGGCGAACTGTGGCTTCATGTGCAGAACAATCCTGACGAGGCGACCACAACCGTGAGCTGGGCCATCGCCAGCCTCGGGTATTTTGTCTGCGGTGATGCGGCCTCCATGCTGAACCCGGAAGATTACGAAGGAGAGGATGATGACAGTTTTGACCCTGAGAGCATGGACATCGATTTCATAGTGTCGCTGGTCTGCTCCGGTGGAAGTCCCTTTTCCGATAACTGGAAAGGTGACGTGGAAAAACGTAGGGAGTATTGGAACTGGTACCTGGACATGACTCTCGCCATGTATGAAAACCCGCAGCAGGAGGTCATACCCTTCCATGCAGTCAACGACCGTAACACACTCCACATACCTGTGCCGCCCGGGTGCGACCCGGCATTGTCCGGAAAGATAGAGCGGCTGAACTCCGCCCTCGATTCATACATCCATGCTCCCACGAACAGGAAAGAGACGGAGCGGATGAAACCTTATGCGGAGGACAGCTCCCTTGTCCGTATCGTGGCCGATGTCATCCGGGGGTATTCCTGCATACCCTCCACACCGCAGGAAAAGGAGGATTACCGCATAACCGGAATCTACAACTATGATGTCATCCGGTTCTGGTACTGCGTAGCCCTGCTCGCCCAGTCCCCGGACGAATGTGCGGTTGCCTGCCTGTCGGGACTTGCCCGTACCCTCATGGAGCAGGGACCGGGAGAACTTGGCATATTGTACCGCATCCTGCTTCTGCTGCCGGAGCGGGAACACCTGCACGGGCTGACAGACGAGCTTGCTAACTACTACCGGAAAATCATCCCAGACCTTGAAGCGGCGAAATGGCTTGCAGAGGCAGGCATCCCGTACCCAGACACTTTCGAGTGGTCCGTATCGTTCCGTTTCACTTCCAACGGGGAAACGGTCCTCCTGTCGGGGAACGAAACGGAAAGGAAAGCGTGGTTCACGCTGAGTGTCGAACTGTTCAGCCCTCAGGCTTTATACGGCGACTACACGAGGTTCACGAGCTACCACATCCATGTACGCAACGGGGACAACTCCGTTCACGGGCATTGGAATGAAAAGGACGGCTATCTCCTGCGTGATAACGAATACCTGATAAAAGATGAACACTACACTCCCAGACAGCTTGTCATACTGATGCACAAACTTTCGGGGGTAGGTATCCGTTTTTCAAAAGTCCCGGCCGGTGTTTCCGCTTCTAAAGGAATATCCGGCAAAGCCGTGAAGGAATGGATAAGGGAGATGATGGAGGCATACGAGCATGACTGCATGGAGGAGGTACGGGATCAGGCCCTCGACATACGCAAGGACGAGGGGGATGTTGGCGACACACTCAACGAGATAAGGAAAAAATGGGGAGAAGAGATACCGGTATTGAAAGAGGACCGTTTCGATGAAATCGAGATGCAGTATTCCTGCTTCTCGCACGAGATGGGCATTACTGCCCTGGGACAGGAGCTTACCTCATACGGGTACGCACTATATGACCTGAACGGGGATGACATATATCTTCTGGCATTGGTTCCGCAGGCGAAAATGCAGGCCTTTGAGGAGAAATGTTGCAAGTACGGGCAGTATTGCAAACTGCTGAAACAACCCCGTTATGATTTCGGAATGAAGGCAAAAACCATAAAGCTGCGCAAGCAGATGCCCCGTGAAAGGATGGCATGGCCTGATGACGGGAACAGATATATCACAAGAGGTTTTGCGGGTTATTTCGCTTATGGGGAATGGCGACAGGCGGATGTTGAGAAATGGCAGGGTACATTCGTTGCGGATCTACGTGTCACACCGCTTCAGCCGGTGAAACAGCGCAAGACAAAGATAAAGGCTCTTTTATATTCGGAAGAATTGGATTTTTATGCCGCATTAAGCAGTTATAGTAAGTGGTCTACATTCGCCGTTGGAGGCAGAAATCCCCTGGAAGCCGATGAATGGCCCCGCTTGAGCGGCCTGTCCCTCGAGAGCCCGCACGAGTTCCGCTGGTGCGGACGTTATTTATGCATGGGTGACATCCATAGTGCCACCATATTCACCATGTCATCACGGGGAATGAAATATGAAAGCCGTTTCATTTTCATTGACCGGATGAATTATCCTCCCTCTTTCGGCATAGATGGCAAAGGAATGCCATATATAATACCGGGAGAGTTCAGCCGTTCATCGGTTTACCGTTATGAAGGCAACGGAAAATATTACAGGATGCCGTTCCACATGTCCGGATATGACAGGTTCAGTAGCGGCTGTATTCCGGTGCCGGAAACCTCCCGGCTCCTTCTGCTGGGAGAATACATGGCAAGGAGCAACAGCGGGTTATGGACGGAGCCCGGTCTGCTCGACCTGAACATGGCGACACAGGAATGCCACATCGCCCCGCTCCGCATGGGAGACGGTTCTTTCCGCCTGCGTGAGTTCTACAAGGAGTGGGTGCTGGTGGAGAGCCGATCGAACGGCAACCGAACCGACTATGCCCGTCTCTGGAACCGGAAGACGGACGAAGTGCTGCGTCTCCGTCCCGGCGTGTTGGGCAACGAATCCTTCAAATCCATCCATGCGATGCCTGACGGAACTGTCATCGTGAATACCCTTAATAAAGGAGATGCATTGTACCGGGCGGAAGATTTCTGGAATTTCCTGCGCACGTCAAGCCGAGCGAAGAAACTGGGATACTGGCTCAACTATCCGAAGCCTTACCCGGACAGGGAATACGAGCTGCCTCCCTTGTCGGAAGACGTGACCCTGATGTTTGCACCTCCGTTCGTTGAATCTCAGCCAACCATTTCTCCTGTTGCAAAGCCGCAACCGACAAGAAGCGTCAAAACAGGACCTGCAGAAGCCTCCGAGACACAAGCCACAGACGGAGTAGAAATTGCAGAGGGACGGTTGAAAATAAACGGCCGGCAGATGTCCATGCCTTTATCCTACACGGTTATGGTGCAGATTTTTGGCAAGGAGAGAATTGTGATCACCCATAAGACTATGCAGGATGACAGAGGCAGGACCATACAATACGACAGACGGAGTTTCCTCGTGTGGGACGATGCCGGAGTGACTGCTGTCCGGAACGAAGAGAATGCCTATAATATTTCGGCCATTTATTTACAGGTAAAAGAAAACAAGGAGCCGGTATCAGCCATTCCCGCACCAACCGGAATATACGGCAGTGAAATCATAGTGGATGGCATCAAGTGGGACAGGACATCCGACATGACTGTATGCAGCGGAGAATTGGAAATAGCGTCATCTGCATCCGGCGGCTATATGGAAATCACATTCGCAGGCAGCCGTGACAGGAGAGACACATGGCAGCACTACCGTGACATCATGGCTGAAAATATGCAGGCCGCACTCGTGGAAAGAGACCGTGTAAGGCTGATGGCAAGAAACCATCCTGCGGGCAAGCCCTCGGACGACCAACCGGATAGCGCCACTTCACTGGCTCAATCCTGCGAATCATTCCTTACCTATTCAGTCAATGCCCTCCATGCCGGTTATTCTATGGGCAGAAGCGTGCGTTATCTGAAAACCAACCTGCTCCCGCTTCTGACAGAGGCAGCGGAAAAGTGCAGCGAATACGGTTCCGTCAGGTTTTCAGATCTGCTGTCCGTATATTCCGGATGCGTGCTTCTCGGCTATGAAAAGGTAAATATGAAGCGGTTTTGCGAAAAGCTGGTTAAAAACGGTATCCGTGATTTCGTGTTCGATACCCTCACACGGTGTCTCGTCCCCGAATGGGACCTCACGGAAGACACGGTGTTTCCGAAAATAAAGGAGTGGATTGTTTCCCGGCATGGAAACACAATCGCGCCGGAAGCAGTGACTGCATTAAAAGAATTATCCAGCATATCCGGAAATGTCCTGATTTTAGATGCGATAATGAAAAGCATCCAAAATTAATAATCCGTAAAGGAGAATGCCGGAAATCAGGCAAAAACGGCTCTGAACCTGTAACATGAATAAGCCCCGAAGGTCTTTGCCTGACCTCCGGGGTTATCCTTTTCCCCTATGTCTTTATTTGTACCATCTGAGCGACATCGCCGTCTGTTCGCAGAAACGGGCATATTCCTCCTTGTCCGTCCCGCTTTCGATGCGGCGGTCAATTAGCTCTCCCAGTTCATCGAAACAGACTTCATCACTGATGCACTCCACCCCCGTACCGTCCCGAAGATACACCTCGTAATAGTCCGAGCCGTTCAGACATATAAGCACATCGCCCTGAAATAGTCTTCCGTTCACATGGAATTTCAGACCCGGCAAATCCTTGAATATGGCAGGCGTGAATTGTCCGATACCCCAAGACATGAGGATTTCCATGCGGGTCGTTGCTATCAGTTGTTCTCTAACGGTCTGTGCGACCTGTACCACATATTTTTTGTCCATCATCTTGATTTTTGATTGATTTATACTCTTTTCATTCGAACCAATCCGGGTTGCTTTCCTTCAAGACTTCAATCAGTTCCTTGTCCGGCAGAAGAAGATTCTGCGGTTCTGTAAAGTAGAATACCTCGTCGTATAGGTATTCCGCTTCCTTACTGGCAAAACCTTCGTTCACATCCTCGAAACTGCCCGGCTGCAAGGCGTCAAGCAGTTCGGTTGAACCAATCAACAATTCTTCTCCGTCAATTGAATCGACGATACGGCAGATGTATGTCTTGCCGTCAAATTCCAATTCTTTTGTTCTCATATTCGATTTATTTTAATGGTATATACTTTCCGTGTTCATTGAGATATTCCATGATGCACTTCGCCTCCTCATGCGATGCCCTGTTGCGGTCATCGTAACGGCGGCTGTCGTCTGCCATGACCTTGATGCACTCCCGGATAAGCCGGTAAAGGCTCTGCTGATTTGTCGGGTGCATGCCCGGGATAGCCGCAGCGAATTTTCTGGGGTCGAAACTGTAGCTGTTCACCGCCATCTCCCACTCCTTTGCGAGTCTGTACTCTTTCGATTCCTGAATATTTCTGTCCATAGTTTTGATTTTTAATAATTCTCATTACATATCCCATCAAGTTCCTTGACTATGCTTGATACACTTTCTCCTGTCAATCCTTCAATGTCATACAGCAAATCCAACAGAAAGCGATATGCCTTGTCTCCAGCTTCTGTAAATTCTCCTGTACTGTCGAATGCGTCACCGACACATCCAAGCTCTTGTAACAATTCTTCCAATGTTTTCATCTTTTTGAATTTAAGTTTTTTCTTTTCCCTCTGTTCGGCATCCTGCAACCGGAGCCGCTTCGGGTTTTACGGTGCAGGGAGAGGCCGCCGGATAAGCCATTCCCGATGTTTTTTCCTGCCAATTACTCTTGCCCCGGCAAGGAAGAATTTGCAGGAAATGCACTTCAAAACGGAGGGGACAGGCGCGGCAGCCTACATTCGCACCGTAGAAAACCTGCGGCGGTGACGGCATGGAGGCGGAAACATGGGAAGCCCCCAAACGGTATAAAGGGAATGAGCCTTGTGAGGCAAGGCCTTGGAAAAGGTCGGCAGGCGGTTAGAAAGGGATAGCAGCGGCATGGTGCCGCCGTCGCACCTTGTGGCTTTCACTAAAAAAGGCATGACCGACGCACCACATAACACAACAGTATGCAGGACGGATTTCTCCGCCCTGCTTCTGAACTGAATTATGGAAAGGTCAAGCCGCTACATCTTCGGCTTGTGGCGTTTCATCGGGTTGCGGTTCTTCCTGCTGCTCCGCTTCCTGCCTGGCTTTGTCCTGCACCATGAGGACTGCTTTCTTTTCCTCGATGCGCTGGTGGCGTTTCTCATAGACTTCATCATAACCCTTTCGGATTTCGGCAAGCGTTTCGGGCATGTGCTTCTCCGCAAATCGGAGCAAGAGGGTGGCTGCGGCATCGCTGGCCGGTGCGTCTTGGAACTCGGAAATCAAGAAGTCCCTGCGGATAACGGCTTTCGCCTTGCCATTCAGGTTTTCAATGATGCGCAACTTGTCCTTGTCGGAAAGGTAGTACACATTCTCGTCCTCAATGCCTACGGCTGCGTAATGCTCCCTGCGGAGATATGAAAGGAGGAAGTAATAAATCATCTTGTCCTCGTCAGCTCCGAACTTGGTTTCGGCGGTGTCCACCTCTAATATCCGCTTCTTGGTGTCCGCAACCGTCTTTTCAAGGGCGATTTCCTTATTGCGCTTGTCCTGCTTTTCCAGTTTCTCAAGCGGAGTAAGTTCTTTCTCCTTTGTCGATAACGTGCCGTTTGCCGTATTCGTTGCGGAGTTCTCCACATAACCGAGAAAGAGGTCTTTGTTACCGATAAGAACATAGAGCGATATTTCCCCCTCTTCACTTCGTCGTAATATGTCCTCGCATTCAGCCTTGTAATCTTCCTGCTCCTGCTCGAAGTCCCTTTGGGCTTCTTCGTATTCTTCCGTGGTCTCGTAATCTGCCGCTTCGGGTGCTTCGGGCAGTTCGGGATAGTCCTCATGGCGGCATGATAATCTCTCCACCTCGTAGCCAAGTTCCTCAAGCCGCTTGACAGTCGTGTCGTTGTAGGTGTAAAAGATAGAATAAGCAAGCGAAGCGGTAGGATGGTCTGCCAACATCTGCATGGCCTTTTCCACAAGATAGGCTGCATTCATGTCCTCAAGGCATTTCCTGTTGGCACACTTTCCGCAACTGCCCTCACAGAACAACATCATGTTGTTGGTGTTGTGCGGGCAGGACTTGCAGAGGGTCTTGTCAAAGGAATAGCGGTCAAGGTCAGTCGTATAATCACTTTCTATGCGTTTCGCCACATCTACGGCTTTCATGCCACGCCAACTGCCGTATATGACTCCATCTTTCAGATGCCTGTCGTACACCTCACTCTGTATGTCCTCACCATATCGGCAGATTTCACTTGCCACACTGATTGTGATTTCGTCCGTTTCCAAAAGGGCTGCGATTTCGGAAATCAAAGTCGTGAATTTGAGCCGTGTGCGAATATAGTCTTCCGACTTGCCGAACTGAACAGCCAATGAATGCACATCGTGCCGTCCGCTCTCTATCAGTTTCTGATAGGCGTTTGCTTCCTCTATGGGTGTAACGTCCTTGCGCTGCAGGTTCTCCGTGACCGCCATTTCCTCGGCTACCTCGTCCGACACTTCGTATATGACTGCCGGAACGGTTTCCAGTCCTGCCATGAGCGATGCACGGTATCTGCGTTCGCCAAAGACAACCTCGAAGCGGTTTTCATCAATGGGGCGTACACCTATGGGCTGCAAGACACCCTGTTGCCGTATGCTCTCGGCAAGTTCGGCAAGGCTCGCCTCGTCAAAGGTCTTGCGAGGGTTGTAATTACTCGGCTGAATGTCTGCCAATGCTACCGATGCGATGTTCTTCTCTACTGACTTCATGTTTGTTGCTTCCATAATTCAAAAATTTAATTTGTTAATAACTTGTTTTTTTATTTTCCCTCTTGTCGGTTCTTTTCTGCCGAACCGCCTTTGGGGTTTTATGGATGCAGGTTCCGGCCGTCGGAACAGCTTCATACGGCGGCTTTTCTTGCCAAATTACTCTTTCACGGAAAGGAAGAATTTTGCAAGAAATGCACTTCAAGCCGACGGATCAAGCGCGACTGCCGACCTTCGCATCTGATAAAACCAATGGCCGGTGACAGCAGGAATGACCAGGAGAGGATAAAGGCCCGGCCGTATAGAAAAGGGAAACGGGTTTGCCGGAGATGGAAACGGTGTGGATGAACGCTATAAATGGGTATAAAAGAATGTGATATTTGACAAATACAAAAGGTAATTTTTCCACAAATCGTATAAAAGGATTGGCGGAACAGGCAGCATATCAGGCAACTCCGATATGCCACCTGAAGAAAATCACAGCGGCGACAGTTCCGCTGCGAATACTTCCGCCTCCGAATAGTCCGAGGCTATCAAAATGATACTGTCCTCTTCGATTTCCTCCGGGACATCCACCACCTGATACACACCGTCCGACAAACCGCCGTCCGGGTCATGCCAGAAAACCTTGTTTCCAATCTTTATAAAATCGTAATTACTCATATCTCTATCATTTCGGGTTGTTCCTATTTCTTTCTGTCCAGAGCGTAAACCGGAACCGGCATATACCATACCGGTAGCGGGTCGATTTCCCTGACTGCCGGATACGGCATATACCATAGTCCAGTCCATACCGTTACCGGGATGCCTTTGTCAGAATGGCAGGTCGTCCTTGTCGTCCTGCGGCATATCGGCAGGGGGAACGGGTGTGCTGTCCGTAGTGGCAGCCATGTTGTCCGGGCTGCCAGCCGAACTGTCCTTCTTGCCAGTATTGATGAATGCGATGCTCTCCGCCGTAATGGAAAGCTGAATCTGGCTCTCCCCGTTTTTGTCCGTCCACAGGGAAGATGAGAGCGTGCCTTCAACAAGTACCAGCCGTCCTTTGGTGAGGTATTCAGCCAACCGGATGTGGTTCTCCTTGTTGCTTCTTACCTTTACCCATGTGGTGACGTTCTGTCCCTTTGCATAATCGTCAACGGCTATGTTCATAGCCATGAATGAGCCGTGGGCTCCTGCAATCACCTGGCAGTCTTTGCCGATGCGTCCGATAGTGTGTACATGTAACATAATATAAAATGTTTTGTGGCAAGGTGGTTGGTCCTGCCGTTACCTTTCTTTTATTTTCCCTCTTTTCGGTTCCTTTCTGTCTGAACCGCTGTCGGGATTTTATGCTGCAACCAAAGGCTGTCGGCAAAGCCGCACACGTCGTTTTTTCTTGCCAATTACTCTTGGCAGCCCCGGCTGTCAAGGAAGAATTTGCAAGAAATGCACTTCAAAACGTAAGGGACAGGCGCAACGGCCTATATTTGCAGCGGTAAAACCAGACCGGTGACTGCCAGAAAGCATCCGGAGAAAGCATAAAGGCGCACCGATTATAACTGTACGGACGGCCCTGCCGGGGATAAAAGCAGAGGGAAAGGATGATATAACGGGAGAAACGGCTTGGGCGGGTAGAGAACAGTGGTCTGCCGGGCAAACAGAAAGGGGACTCTTTCCGCCTTGAGATCTGCCGGAATATATGGAGGCCGGCGCAAAGCGGGATGTGTCACCGTTTGCCCATGACACTGACGGCCCGGAAAGAAAAGATACGGATTAAAGGCGGAATGTGCCAGAGCAAGATCCGGCAGGAAGCCTTGCATAGCGGAATACCGTGTTGTTTCGACATCTGTCGAAGCTCCGGCATGGAGCGGCAAGAATCGGACTGGCGGTGCTCCGGCACAGCCTTCCGTACCTTGGATTGAAGAGCGGACAGCGGCACAGACCTCTTACCTTGCTTCATGGGCGGGAAAAGCCGGGTAGAAAAGGGATGAAATGCCGGGACGGTATGCCATAAAAAGGGAATTGCCGGCAATGAAGGCAGCCCAATATGACTGCCTTCCCCTGCCTGTCAGCCGACGAAGTTGAAATGCCTGTCGCAAAATTCTTTCTGACGCATGAAGCGCTCGCTCCGGTAGAAGTCCACTTCGGGATACATGCAATGGCCGGAAGCGGCGTATCTGCCAGTCGGTACACCTAACTCATAAAGCACGAGCCAGTCCAGCACCGCTTCTCCGTTGTTGTTCGTGTCGATGAACTGGCAGCCGGCATTACGCTCCACGCCCGGAAGATTGACGGTTATGACTGCCTCCGGCTCGAAACCGTTGCTGTCTTCTTTATATTCAAGCAATTCCAGACAGATTGGGCTGCCCAGTCCGTGCTGGTAGTAGGTAACAAACGGGAAGACCCATTTTTCATCCTTACGCAGAAGTTTTAACGTCAAACCGTCAACGACCACTTTTTTCTCACTGTTTTTTTCCATACTTCAAATTTTTAATTTCGTTTTTTTATTTTCCCTGCGTTTGGTCCTTAAAGACCTTCGCCGGATTTATTTTTCCGCACCACGAAAGTGATAACGGCAACCGGACAAATCTGGCGACAGAAATACGCTTCTCCCCGAGAAGGAAGATTTCCGTCGGACACCGCAGGCTTGCAGGATTTGTAGGGAACAGCCGTAATCCGTTACTTTCGCGGAACAATAAGCCGGGAAGGAAGGACTGGCTGCGAAGACAAAGATAAGGAAAGATATAAAAGGATGGACAGGCAGGTATAAGGGGGAAGGGTAAAAAAGGGAGGATGCCAGCCTATAAAGGCAGGGCGGGCCGCACAGGGCATACCATACAGAAAAACCTGCCCGGCCATCACGACCGGACAGGGAGTAAAGGTTAAAATATGAATTACGGTCAGGCAGCTTTGTCGATGTCCTCCTGTGCCGGATGCGGTTTCTGTTCCGCTTCCTTGAGGGCTTCGTCTATCCGCCGCTGCAAGTCCCTGCATTCTTGCCGGAGCCTTGCCAGTTCGTCCGACTTGCTCCACTTGCGGCTGACGATTTCCTGCAAGGTGGGAAGCTCGCTTTGCAGTTTTTCGATTTTCTTGCGCTGATTGTCGATGATGCCCGGCAGTTTGTCTAATGTGGTTTTGGGATATTGCGCCGACTCGACAAAACCCAGCGGCAACGCACCCGACACGCCGCAACGGTATTTCAATCCACTTCTGCCCTCGACATAGAACGTGTTGCGGTCGAATGTCCCGGAAAAGTCGTATTCGCTGCGTACCAGCAGGTTCATCCCCATATAGCTGCCAATGGTGGCGTATGCCTCGCTGCGGTATGTTTTCGCCATGCGGTGCAGTTCACGCCCGATTTCTTCTGCCGTGGCTTGCGGCAGGTTCAACAGCAGGGTCGTCCGCTCTCCGGTGTAAGCCGTGATGTATTTCCTATCGGCATTGACCTGGGCGATGAACCGTTCCGCCTTTTCGATGTCCTGCCTGTTGGCGGAAATCTTGTGCTCGGCACGGATGCGCTCTTTCTTGAAAATCGCCTGTTCCTTTTCCAACTGCATAATCCTGTTGTCGAGTTTCGCCTTGTTCAACAGGTCGGTATTCCCGGAAAGGATGGCCACGAACTCTGCGAAGTTCATGCCGTTGTCCTCGTCCATGCTGTCCTCGTCAATGCGGCGCACGGCAATCGTGCCGTTGTTAATCTGATTGATGAACATCTGTTTGTTACGCAAGAGGTTGAACTTGTAGGCATCCAACGTCTTCTCCGTGCCGTAGATGACTATATCCACCACATTGCCGCCCCAGAGCTTGACGGTGTTTCCCTTGCGTACCGCCCTGCCGTTGCGCTGTTCCAAGTCAGCAGGCCTCCAGGGAACCTCAAGATGATGCACCGCCACCGCCCGTTGCTGGGCGTTCACACCTGTGCCGAGCATGGAAGTCGAGCCGAACAGCACACGCACCCTGCCGCTGTTCATGTCCGCAAAGAGCTTCTTTCTCGCCCTCTCGGTCTGGGCGCACTGGATAAACTGTATCTCGTCCGCCGGAATACCGAGCCGCACCAGTTTGTCCTTGATGTCGGTGTAGATGTTCCACTCATTCGGCTTGTAGGTGGAAAGGTCGCTGAATATGAACTGTGTACCCCGGTTGGCATTGGAACGTACATAATAGTCATATACCGTCCTTGCACAGACAGAAGCCTTGTTGTCCGCATCGTCATGGAACTTGTCTCCGAGCAGTCTCATGTCGAGAGCCATCTTGCGTGCCACATTGGTAGCAACGAGCATCTTCGCTTTGTCGAGGTTGTCCGGTTCGGGGATGTCAAGTCCCAAATCCTCCCATTGTCCGCTATGCGCAAAGGAGACCAGCCGCCCAATCATTTCCTCCTGCTCGATGGTCGGGGCGTATGACAGGAAACGCACATTCTTTTGCGGCACATCGAGGTTAATCATGTCGGCGGTGCGGTAGTCGGTAATCTCACGCAGGAACATCGCCAGTTCCGGCACCTTGATATAGGTACGGAAACGCTCTTTACGCTTGATTGAGCCTGTCACGTTCAGCTCGTAATCAGCGGTTTTCTTCGTGAATATCGCAGCCCACGCATCAAAACAACTGATGGACTGCCGTCTCAACTCATGAGGACGCAGGTACTTGAACATCACATACAGCTCGGTAAGCGCATTGACGACCACCGTGCCGGAGAGGAATGTCGCACCGAGGTCATGGCCTGTACGGTGCTGTATGTCACGGATGGCAAAAAGCAAATTCATCGCCCTTTGCGAGCCTTTGGTGTTGCCGATGCCCGCTACCCTCGTGTGCCGTGTCTGAAACATGAGGTTCTTGAACATGTGCGATAAATCCGAAATTTCGGATTTGAGCCATTATCAGAACTTTTATAAGTTTCCTATTAAATTACTTAATTATTTAGTAATCATTTATTTTGCACCATAAACAGTTCTGATTATATTACGTCTATAATTGTAATAACTTTCAAACAAAATGCGATTATGGACATATTTAATCTAAATGAAAAAATCAAGGAGCTTGTTTCTTATTTACAAGACACTGGTTATTCAGCCATGTACATAGACTATGTGAAGAAAATGGCTGAGTGGCTATCAGGAAATGCTAACCATTACAAATGGCAGAGTCTCGCCGACGTTGAACCGACACTAAAAGAATTGTGGTCCAACAAGTATACTTATAGGAACAAGGTACGCCTGTTACGTATAATCTGCCAATATATCGAGGATGGATTATTACCCGATGGTCGTAAACACTACAGTAAACCGCACCACTACGAGTTGCTCAGCGCAGAATACAAAGATGTAACAGACATGGCTTTCAATATGGTAGGCAGATGTTGCAAATTTTCAACAAATGTGAAGTATGCACTATCTTCGTTCTTCTTCCGGCTACAGGAAATGGGGGTGTACTCATTAGAGTCAATAACAGAAAATGCAGTATTGGAAGTGTTTTCCAAAGACGGAAAACCGAATATGGGTCATTCACTCAAATATTCGGTGGAATATGGACTGAAAGCCTGTTTGCCCCACTATGGCAAGTCCGTTGAACGTATAATCGCATATCTGCCAGCCATACCCAACATGCGGAAGAACATTCAATACCTTACGGAGCAAGAACTTACTGCTATCAGGTATACTTTAGAACATGATGACACAATCTCCCTACAGGACAAAGCTATCATAACCTTGGCCATGTATACGGGATTGCGTGGGTGTGATATCTCTGCACTCACGCTTAACAGTTTCGATTGGGAACACGACCTGATAAAAATCACTCAGGTAAAGACTGGACAGCCACTGACATTGCCACTCCGTGCCGTGGTAGGAAACGCTGTATTTGATTACCTGCTCAAAGAACGTCCCCGAAGTTCGGAACCATATGTTTTTCTCACAATACACGTGCCATACAGAAGGCTTCATACAAGCAATCTCGATGCCATATGTTCAAAAGTCATGTGCAAAGCAGGAATAAGACAAGGTAGAAATGAGAGAAAGAGCCTGCACCTGTTCCGACATAATGTGGCGACGACTCTGTTACAAGGTGGTGTGCAGCAAGCTGTCATAAGTGCCACCCTCGGTCATGCGTCCCCAGATTCTATTGACCGTTACCTTAGTGCGGAATTCAAGAGGTTGAAGGAATGTTCATTGAGCATAGAACACTTTCCCATTGGAAAGGGGGTGTTTAACGTATGAAAACGATTTCGTTCCTTTCTGATGCGATAGAAAGATATGTGAAATACCGCAAGGCTTCCGGACGTGACAGCTATAGTTATGTCAAGAACATAATACTATTTGATCATTTTTGTGCGAGGGAATATCCCGAACAGACTGAGCTATCCCAAGAAATCGTGGACAGATGGTGCAAGCAACGTTCATCTGAATGTACAAACTCTTGTTTATCACGTGTCTATCCTATTTTGAACTTCATCAAATACATGAACAAGCGTGGAATGGCGAAGCTTGAATTGCCACAAGTGCCAAGGTCTGTACCGAAGACTTACACACCGCATCATTTCACACACGAAGAATTGAAGCGCTTCTTCGACGCTTGCGACAACACGAGGCCAAGGCGTGGCAGATCCGCTACCATCCAACACATGACACTGCCGGTATTCTTCCGCTTACTATACAGTTCAGGAATGAGGACAACCGAAGCCATCCTGCTGGAACGCGATGACGTAAACCTTGAAAATGGCGTGGTTTCCATCAAGCGAGGCAAGGGGTATGACCAACATTATGTAGTTCTTCATGATACAATGCTGGATCTGATGCGTACTTATGACGGAAGAATAGATGAGTTGGTTCCGCACCGTAGGGTGTTTTTTCCGACACCGGATGACAAGCCGCATCCTCCTGTATGGGTGACATATCACTTCCGGGTGCTGTGGCAAAGTTGTAATTCATCCCACGCAATTCCATACGAACTAAGGCACAACTACGCTGTAGAGAATATTAACAGATGGACGCACCAAGGATTTTCCGTTCACGGCAAGTTGCTGGCCCTAAGCAAGAGCATGGGGCACAGACAAATAGAAAGCACGTTGGCTTATTACTCCTTGACTCCAGCGATTTCTGATATAATGGAATATACAGAGAATCAATTATTAAAATTAAAGACAGATGAAAAAGAAGATTAATCCGCAAGCAATGCAGATAGCAGATTATCTGCATGACTGGCTTGAACACTATGTTCCTTCAATCAAGGCATGCAGTCCTCACACAAAGAGAAATTATAAAGTTTCCATAAAACTCTATGTAGAATTCCTCAGAGTCATAAAAGGTACTACACCAGAAACATTTTGCGCAGAATGTTTCTGTATGGAATATCTAATGGAGTGGATCATTTGGTTAAAGAAAAATAGGGGTTGTAGCCCAGCAACATGTAATGTAAGATTGTCAGCCTTGCGTGTTTTTCTAAAATATTTGTCGTTTAGAGATATATCCTATATGTCTGTTTTCTTACAAGCGGAAAATGTTCCAAATGAGAAAAACTCTAAAAGAAAGGTTATCGGGCTCAGTAAACAGGCTGTTGATGTATTGTTGTCCATGCCTAATCAAGGGAGTACTATAGGCTTTCGTGATTACACTCTGATGCTTCTCTTATATTCCACCGCTATTCGCATCAATGAGCTTCTGACTCTGAAAATTGGCAATATTGTTATAGACTGTGTAAAACCTCACATAATAGTCATTGGCAAAGGAAGAAAGAAACGTCCGATTCCTCTTTTGGCCAAGCCAGCACAATGCTTGAAAAGGTATCTTATCAAATACCATCCGAAACAGAATGATGCAAATGCATTACTTTTCTGTTCTAAGAGCAAAGGCATATATGTCCCGATGTCCCCTGAAAACGTGAACAAGATGCTGAAAAAATATGCCACAATAGCTCATGAAAGGTGCAAAGATGTTCCTGTGGATTTACATGCCCATCAATTTAGACATGCCAAAGCTTCACACTGGCTTGAAAACGGAATGAACATAGCCCAAATCTCATACTTACTTGGACACGAAAGTATTCAAACCACAATGGTATATCTTGATATAACTACAAAACAAGAAGAAAAAGCTTTGGAAACCCTTGAAGGCGAAAATCAAAAGAAAATGAGAAAAAAGTGGAAGACAGAGGAAGGAAAAGCAAATCTTGAAATACTTTTAGGGCTTACAAAAACAAATTGAGTAGGAGAAATTTTACTTCTTCGTTTTCCTCTTACCCGATAAAGATATACAAGTACTGCTTGTTATATTATATAAACTTCCAGCAAGGTATTATACCTGTTGGAAGTTATGTTATAGTTGCCAATTAAGGACAGAGTCTAAAGGATGCTGAGATTGATATGCGGAAAATAATTTCCTCTCATTTATAAGCGTTGATTCATCTCGTTTTAACACATTAGAAATAAAGTTATTCAACGATTTTGTACCTCTTAGAATTGGAACGATTTGAAGATACTCGGGTAAGACTGATTGTGATATTTCTTTTAATGTTAACCCTACAACAGTTGTTCTATCATATCCATATCCGACTTCCCAAGGAATCCATTTTGAATCCAATGCATTTTGGGATAAAAGACATAACATATGCGTGCTGTTTCTGATACCTGTTTTAATTGCACTTACAACCGAGTAAGGTTTCGTTCTGTCTATTTTTGTATCATATTCATCAAAATAGACATCAATACCAGAAGTAATAAAATAGTCTGCTATTTTTTTAGCAGTGTCCGAATCTCTTTTTTGGTGACTTATGAATATACATAAGCCACTTCTTTGTGCAATGGAATTTTCGGTTAAATAAAATCTATTTAATGCCATAATCTATTATTCTACTTATCCATTTTTTTTACGCATTGGTCTTGATAAATCATAAGTGCAAGTGGCACGACTATTATATGCATTATCAATCATCTGTCTCAAAATATCAGGTGTTAGTTTATCCCAATTGATTACAGATATAAAGGCGTTGGGTTCGAGCAAATTATCAATGATGCGTTCCGGTAAGTATGGATAACGCCTATGATACTCTTCTCGGCTATCAATAGACATCCATTGTGTCGTTTCTGGGTAAAATGTTTTCTCACTACTATGAGCGCATGTATAATATTCGCTTTTAACAGATGGTAGTAATATCACAACAATACCGGACTTCTTATTCACTGTACCATCATACATACTTGAATATAATTCCCAATCAATATGTTTACGATTTTTTGTTTCAGTTCCTACAAGTAAAATTGTTACAGTTGTATCCTTCAAATGCTCGTCGCGTATATATTCGCGTATCTTTTGGTCGTTCCAATCTTCTGGAATCTCGCCCATGTCAACAGAGCCATCAATGAATACTTTATTTTTTTCACCCCAACTAACCAAACCTTCTTTATATTTCTGGTCATTGGCATGATGAAAACTTACAAATACTTTATGCATAATTTTATATTAATTGCTAAAAACTTTATTAATACCCTTGAGAACCAATGATATTATCTCGGGAATATTAATAGAGTTGAATAAAATTTCATTTTCATCTTTATCAAGTCCATTTCTAAGAACCTGATAATCCTTATTTTCGAATATCTTCAGTTCATCATAATTTATCGTTGGCAGACAACTCATTTGGCAATATTCAATTAAATTTTTATAATCCTCATTGGTTTTTGCTTCTTCAAATAGTTTTTCTGCCGTAGTTTCACCTTTCATTAGTTTCACTATTTGTGCAGAAGCCCCACCAAATCCTCCTAATAAATAAATTGGATGTTTTTTCTGTATAGCACAAATCGCCTCTTCAAATATTCCGGCCATACGCCCCTTAAAATTGACAATTCTGCCACCCAAAATGATACGTGCATTAACATTCTCTTCCATCTCTTTACGCATAATAGATAAAGAATTTGCCCAAAGAAACATTTTACTTGGTGTAGTTGGCTCAAAGAACTTCCCCTTATCATCCTCACCTACACCTTGGGGTATTTCTGTTTTTACTATTTCCACGCGGTTGTATTTAAATTCAGCGATATCAGATTTTGAGAGTCTATTAAATATAGGCCAAGCAAAATAATTTGTAAAATAGATTGTACCGGGAGCAGACTTTTCTTTTATGCCATACTGACATGAAAGTTCGCATAAGAGTTTTGTGAATCCACCAATTCTAAGATCACCTCCATATACCAATTTAGATCCAGTAACAAGCAGATGACGAGCTATTTCAACAGATAAATCATCAAACATAGCTTTGCCAATCCCCTTAGTTATAGCTTCCGGAGTTTCCGAAATAGAAATTGCAATTTTCTTATCCTGCATTTTATTCATATTTGAATATAATTGACTCGGAGTAACAAAACTTGTAATCCTACCATTTTTATTCAAAACCTCCAACTCTTCACGACCTAACGGTGGTTCAGGATAGAGTATTGATTTTATATTATCTTCAATATTAATTAAATTTATTAATTCCGGAGGAACAGGAAGAATAGAGGTGTTTTGCAAATCGCACTTCATTACCAATTGCTCAAGATATTCTTTCTCATAATATTGGTCTAAGGCAGTACGTAGAAGCAAGATAATTACGTCATCCCATTTGCCATTAAATCTAATCTTTGGCATATTGCCCAAATACGGGAATGTTCGAGAGGAAACTCCATTCAATACATTTACTAATATTGAAGGTACATTATTTTTCTTACCAGAGATAGCTTCAATTCGACACCATTCTCTCTCTGAATATGTATCAGATTCTATGATAACTAATAAGGATGAAGCTATACCTGATTGAATTTGTTGGGCAAATTGATGGCCATCCAGAATATCATTAACATCAAAGAAAGAATCGAGTTTAGTATCTGAATGCAAATAATCTCTTAAAGAAATTGCCGTAGATTCACCTAAATGATCTTTATCCTTTTTAGAATGGCTAATGAATAATTTTAGCTTTTGCCCAACTTTATAAGACTTTAAATAGCGTAAAATGTTATCATAAAGTCTTATTTGGAATTCATGCCAATCAGTTTCAATATTCTCATTTTTCAAACAAATAAACTGTTCTTCTTGAAGAAGTGGATTTATATCGAAAGCATACTTGGATAGTTTGACGGCAAATATTTTTAGTGCCCCATTGGCTTGTTTTACTAATAATTCTTTTATATACTCATTCCATATAGTATTACAATACATATTGTCATCAACCAATAATATTGCAATAGTTTTATTACTGAAGTTTATATCTATTGGGGTAATTTGATTGGCCATATCTGTTCGAAAGAACACTGGTATATCAAGACCATCTTCAAAAGGCCTACTTGAGTTACGACACAGAAGATGGTAAATTTTCTCATATGTTTCGCCACCTTTAGTATTATCCTTGTCATACAAGACATATACAGAAAGAGGTGTTTTAAAATTGGAACTCATAAAAAATAGAAGTAATTTATACTTAAGTTGGAGTTTTAACAAATATTAAATACAGTATGTAATGGAATTGTTCATTATATTATGGGTGGTTAAACTCATGTATTATGAAAATACCATACACTATCAGATGCAAAGATACAATAAAAAAGGAGAATTACCTCATATTCCTGATGCTAAATATGGTTATGTTATGTAAAGTTGATTAATTAGCAGTAAATGTCATTGCTGTATAAACTTAAAACTATATACCAACATAACATCTTCTAAAAAATGCTAAGTAATAAAGAATTGACAATTTGATATGACCAATATTGCTGGAATGGGAGTTACACAACGTTCTGTAGAATTGGTACAGAGATCAACAGTCAAGAATGTGGTAAACAGAATATATTCTATACCCTGCATATTACAATCGTAAAAATAATCAGAACTTATATTTATAAAAAATGCTGAAATTCAATACATTTAGAATATCAAACAAAAAAATAAGAAAATTCTGATAATGCGATAAATCCGAAATTTCGGATTTGAGCCACCAGTTCAAGAACCTGACGTTCAACACGCGCCATGACCGTGTGGCGGGGCTGGGCAACTCCGAGGGAAGCCAGAAGGCACTGAACCTGCTGTTCGCCATCCGCACCATACAGGAACGGACGGGCAGGGATTTGGGGGCGACGTTTTTGTCTGGGACTACCATTTCCAACAGCCTTACGGAGTTATACCTGCTGTTCAAATACCTGCGCCCGAAGGCGCTGGAGAAACAGGACATCCGCTGCTTCGACGCATGGGCGGCGATATTCGCCAAGAAGACGACGGACTTCGAGTTCAACGTGACGAACAACATCGTGCAGAAGGAACGCTTCCGCTACTTCATCAAGGTGCCGGAGCTGGCGGCGTTCTACAACGAGATAACCGACTACCGCACGGCGGAGGACATTGGCGTGGACCGTCCGAAGAAGAACGAGATACTGCACCACATACCGCCCACCCCGGACCAAGAGGTGTTTATCGAAAAGCTGATGCAGTTCGCCAAGTCGGGCGACGCGACGATATTGGGCAGACCGCCGCTCTCGGAAACGGAGGAAAAGGCGAAGATGCTCATCGCCACGGACTATGCACGGAAAATGGCATTGGACATGCGCATGATTGACCCGAACTACGAGGACCACCCCGACAACAAGGCGAGCCATTGCGCCAAGATGATAGCGGAGTATTACCGCAAGTACGACGCGCAAAAAGGCACGCAGTTCGTCTTTTCGGATTTGGGCACGTATCAGCCCGGAGGTGGCTGGAGCGTGTACACCGAAATCAAGCGCAAACTGGTGGAGGACTACGGCATCCCCGCCCATGAAATCCGCTTCATTCAGGAGTGCAAGAACGAGAAGGCACGGAAGGCGGTGATAGAGGCGATGAACGAGGGGCATGTGCGTGTGTTGTTCGGTTCGACGAGTATGCTCGGCACGGGTGTGAACGCCCAAAGGAG
>NZ_NFJV01000037.1 GCF_002160055.1 Mediterranea sp. An20 | reverse complement strand
TCTTCTAAATCTGTCGGATACATAATTATTTCAAGTGTGGAAACTTAAAAATAATCATTTCCGAAGAAAGAAGAAACACTCTTTCTATATTAAACTTTAAAATTTAAACAGGCTCTAAGATTTATATTCAGCTTCCTTTGAGCCTCTTTCGATTTCTTTTCCCGGCATACTTTGTCATGTAGCCCGCTACGTTCCTCAGTACACCGGAAAAATATCCTCGGAAACAGCACTCAAAATAAAGGCCGAACAGAATTAAATAGGTTCTTAACTGATACGATTCGAAACACAAAAACATTGATACTATAAAAGAAAGCTTTCCACCTTCTTCATTCTACGTATTTTTTCGTACCTTAGCAACCCGAACTTTAAAACAAGCAAAGAAGATTATGAATGTACAAATAGAAGAAAGTTGGAAGAAGCATCTACAACCGGAATTTGATAAAGAATATTTCCATGTACTGACCGACTTTGTGCGAAGTGAATACCAAAACGGAACCGTATACCCACCAGGACGTTTAATTTTCAATGCTTTCAACCTCTGTCCGTTTGACAAAGTTAAAGTAGTTATCATCGGACAAGACCCTTACCATGGTCCTGGACAGGCGCATGGACTTTGCTTCTCCGTCAACGATGGAGTAGCTTTCCCCCCTTCCCTACTTAACATTTTCAAGGAAATCAAGAACGACATTGGCACGGATATGCCTACTACAGGCAATCTGACCCGTTGGGCTCAACAAGGAGTACTCCTGCTTAATGCCACACTAACAGTACGGGCCCATCAGGCAGGTTCACACCAAGGACATGGATGGGAAACGTTCACAGATGCTGTCATACGTATGCTGGCTGATGAAAAAGAGCATATAGTCTTCATCCTTTGGGGGGCATACGCACAACGTAAAGGAGCTTTCATAGACAGGAACAAACACTTGGTGCTGGCTTCAGCACATCCTTCGCCCCTCTCTGCCTATAACGGTTTTTTCGGAAACAAACATTTCAGTCGGACCAATGAATATCTGATTGCTCATGGAGAAACGCCCATCGTATGGTAAACAGACCCGAAAGACATCATAAACAACAAATGGCTGTTGGTTTACGTTAAACCCACAAAGACACGAAGTTTTTTGCTTCTGTAGCAGATAGAAGCGATGGAAAGCACACAGTCCTGCCGCATATCAAGCCAGAAATGCCTTCATAGACTCCGTGTCTTTGTGTTTATTAATACCACTGAATATTGCTTTGCGTCTGGCTTCTCTGCTCGTACTTCAAATCCTGCAAGATGCTGGCATTGGCACGGATGGTAAAGTTATAATACTTCCAACGACCAAAAGGCGCAATACTGGCCGACATGCTGAAACAGTGCAAGTCGCGGGTAATATTAAACGTAGTCTGCGTAATTTCCTTTGCATTGAAATCGTAACCGGAGTTAAAATTGACAGACCATTTATTGGAAATCTTTATGTTTCCATTAATATTCAATGCATTAAGGCTGAACTTATAAGGATAGCGCATCCTCTTACGGTTGATGGGTTTACTCGTATCTTCCGAGATATTAAAGCCGGTACTGAAGTTGATAGACCACGGCATCTTGAACACCTGATAGCCATCTTCGTCTACCTCTGCTTTCTGCTTGGTCTTCTTTCCACTGTCTGTTGTGCTTGCGCTCTGTTCGCCGTCGGCTGCAGCATCTCCTTCCCCACTTTTCTCACCGCTTTCTTCATCATCTCCACCCCTAAAGAGTTTCCGTATCTTATTCCACGTATCATTATTAAGCGTCCAGCTGAATGAGGTTCCATAACCCGACCAACGCCCAAAGCGTCCATAAGACCACTCCGTGCGGTTACCCACATATACATTACCGTTTTCGTCAAACTCATAAGCATAAGTGGCAAACCTTGAAGACATACTCAACGTATAATTTTTGGTAATCTTCATTCGAAGCCGGAAGTCCAAGTCGCTCCAAGGCTGCTCCTTAGCGGCAAAGTTATAGGATATGCCCAATCCCAGTTCATCAATCAGACTGATTTTACGGATAGAGTCGTTTTTGTCCCGGTATTTCATCTCTAAGTTATTAGAGAGGTCAAAGGTAACCGTACCCGACTTTCCGGAATATCCGCTGAAGAACGGCTGGTCCTGATAGTAAGAATAACGCACTGTATCCACCGGCAAGCCATTTCTGTCTGTTCTCACATAAGAATCATAGTATCCGTAATGCGACGAACCGAAGTTTGGCGAACCGCTGAAACTGATAGATGGTGTGATGACATGACGAATCTGAATTTCTTTTTTGGGGAAGAGAATCGGCTTGTACATACCATAAATCTTGGTATTGATACCTATGCTCGCGCTGTAGTCATACACCCGGTGGAAACCATAAGTCGTATCTGTTTCTATCTCCTGTTGTGCATGCTCGTCCCATCCCTTGGTTATCTTACGCGGATACCAGCGCTCGGTATAGTTGAACGAAGGAGTCACATTGAAGTAATTGAACAATGTAAAGGTAGCACTGATGGGAATGTTATGCTGCATGGCGTTTTCCCAGTCGCGCACCAGGTTGGACTTGAAAAGCAGATTGTCTTTCGTCTGGATGCTGTTGGTCATACGACCGGTATAGCGCAAATTGATTTTCTCATACCACTTCTCATCCCCCACTCTATGCTTGCGACGGAACGGATAAACCGTGCTCAAAGAGATATTCAAATCGGGCAAGGTAACCGATATGGATGAGTCGCGCATAGTCTGTGCAATATTGGCCGTAGCCGAAATGCTGAGCAAATTATTGAAGAAGTTACGGCTATAGCTGACACTGGAAGTTTTCGTATTCTGAGACATGAGCTGCGAATTATACAGATTGTCTATATTGGTACGCTCATAGCTACTGGTCGAAAAGTTCACACTGGCCGAGAAAGTAGAGTTAGGATTGGCTTTTGCATCCTGACGGTGGCTCCACACAACTTTAAAGTCCTTTGCCACCATATAATCGCTCAATCCTTTGTCGCCGGTTTTCGTCACCTGATAATCGAACTGGAACGACCCGGAGAACTTGTAGCGTTTCACATAGTTGCTCTGTGCGCGCAAAGCCCACGACCCTTTAGTAAAGATATCAGCCGTAAGCTGCAAATCCATCTGGTCGCTGATGGCAAAGTAATAACCTCCGTCTGTCAGGCCGAAACCTCTGCTGGAGTCATCCATGTAAGTAGGCATAAGGAAACCGGACTGATAGCTGCTGGAGAAAGGGAAGAAGAAAAACGGCACGGCCAGAGGCAGCGGCACATCTTCCACCACCAGATAAGCAGGACCGGTCACTACATTTTTCTTGGGGCGGACCTTGGCGTAGGTCATCTGCATGTAAAAATGCGGATGTTCATGGTTATCACACGTAGTATAACGGCCTTTTTTCATATAAAGTTCGTCACCGGAACCTTTCTTGGCATTATTGCCGGTCACATACCCCTCACCCTGCTGGCTCACCACATTGCTGATAAGTCCTTTTTTGCTCTTGAAATTATAACGGATAGTGTTGGTCTCATACGGAGTATCACCGTCTTTGAAAACCGGAAGTCCCTGCATCACCCCCACCGAATCTTCCACGCCGTGGGCATAGACCGTACTGCTATCCATGTTCATACTGATGACTTCGGCTGTCAGCTCAATATGCTGTGAAGGATAATTGACTTTTCCATCTCCAAAGAGGTGAGCATAGCCATCTTGCGTAAAAACAATGGAGTCGCTGGCTTCATAGGAGACAGGAGCATCCAACCCGTCTTTCTTTTTGGGTACAGTATCTACACTCAACGAATCCGACAGCAAAGTATCTGCCGGCAATGAATCGTTTTGTTGCAGGATGGCTTGCGTTCGGTTACCGCTCCACCGTCCTTCCCTTCCCCAACGCTGCGAGTCAGCCTCAACGGAAATAAGAAGCAACAAAAACAATACTATAAATGATATGATTACATTCGCTTTCAAGGACGTCAATAAATAATTAAATGGCACAAACCGCGGCAAAAGTACGGAAAATAATAGGGATAAGCATTCTTTTTCACAGTTTTTTAAATGCTATAAGAACATCTTACACCAATGGTCAAAACGTCGGACACCTGCCTCTCCATATTTTTCAAGACTTTTGCGTGCTTTTTCCACACTTTTCTCGCAATCCAGATGGGTTTTAGAATAAAACTTGTCAGCGAAACAGATGAGCTGTTCCTCCAAACTGACAGGCACCATCTCCCGATGAGGAACCGGCAGATTCTGAGCTATAATCTGCTCTAATGAAAGTCCGGCTCCCGTATGACGTTCGCACACCAAGGCGTGACGCGGAAAGCCTTCGGAACGCATCAAGTCGGCCCCCAGATAGCCATGACAGATATAGGGCTTGTCGCCAAAACAGAAAATGGTATCGGCATTGGTCAGAAAAATGCCGATGTCGTGCACCATGGCCCCCTCTCTGAGGAAATCCCGGTCGAGCTTCAGTTCGGGATGACGGTCGGCTATCTGCAGTGCCTTGTCGGCAACCGACTGGCTGTGCGTCAACAGGATATGCCGCAATTCGTTTTCTTCAGGATAATACTTGTCAATAATATCAATAGGATTCATTGCTTTCATACTTGATACGGGGGGCAAAAATACAAATTATTCCGTAACAAACCTGCACTTTACAGCTACATTAACACGGAAGCGCCCCAAACTTTTAACCTTATAGAGACATAGAAGACAGACAAATCCATATCATCCTGATAAGCAACGCATTGCTTCTTATATATAGGAAGCGGCGTGCTTATATACAAGAAGCTGACTGCTTATATATAGGAAAGTGACCGCTTATATATAGGAAAGTAGCTGCCAACAGCCTTACTCTCCCTTTTCCTCCCGTCTCCGCTTTTTCCACAACTGCCAGGAATTGATGAGATTCTGCCACAAGACGTATGAACCCGGTCCTACAGAAGATAACGGATTCAAATAGGTATAAGCCATCCAGATAGCCAGCACCGTATTTTTCTGTCCTAAAGCTTGCCCGCCACTGATGCGTTCTGCATAATGCCCACCGATACGCTTGCCCAAGTAGAACTGGAGGCAACACGCCAAAAGCCCAGCCAAAGCAATAAGCCACTTCACCCACGAGGGAGCATCGCTATTGACCAATGAACGCACCGTCTGCCCCGACACGATAGCCAGAGATACTCCCCACAAATAAAAAGCCGCCCCATGAAATTGCAGCAGCCAGGCATGTATCCTGGGCACAAAGGCCCTCAGGAACCAGGCCAGCAGAAACGGACATATCAGCAGAGGAAAAACTTTACTCAGAATTTTAAGGAAAGACGACCAGAATGTAACATTGGCATGCGGCTCTACCCACGGAAAGACCAAGGGCACGACTACGGCCGCCAACAGATTGGACAGCAGTGTATAAGTAGTCAAGCTGGACGCATTTCCTCCTAACTTGCCTGTTATGACAGCTGCTGCAGTAGCTGTGGGGCAAATCAGACAGACCATAGCTCCCTCGAACACCTCGTGATAAACCATATTCATCGGACAAAAGACCAACAGCAACGCTACCGACAGACAAGACAAAAGCTGAAACGAGATGAGCCACCCATGCCAAGCCTTGGGTGCCAGTTCCCGGACTTCTACTTTACAAAAAGTAAGTAACAATTGCGAAAAAATAAGCAAGGGGGTCAATACAGCCACTATCCAGTTAATGGCAGGCTTGGCAGGAGCCAGGAATGACACTCCGGCAAACAAATAGTAAATCAGCGCACCCGATGCCATAGCAACAGGCAATGTCCAGTTTTTCAGAAAACGAATCAGCATAGTAAACTATTGACAATTCTACCAAAAGCGTTTCCTCTCTTTAGGAAAGCACTTCCATACTCAATTTTAACGCCCGCAAAATTACGCCCTTCTCCTGAGAATCTTATCCTGTATCCACTTTTTTTTGCTCTATTAAGCAGAAAAAGTATAAAACTTAAACCATACGCATGAGTTTTCTACAAAATTGCACTAAATTTGCACCGAAGTATCCGAATGAAAAAGAACTGGCTATACATATTATATATACTCTTATTGCTGGGGAATATCCTCCCTGCCAAGGGGCACACCTGCATCACGGATAAAGATTTCGTGTTAGTCATCGATGCAGGTCATGGAGGACATGACCCTGGAGCCATCGGCCGCATTTCGAAAGAAAAGAATATCAACCTGAACGTGGCCCTGAAACTCGGCAAGCTGGTAGAGGAGAATTGTCCGGACGTGAAAGTAATCTATACCCGACAGCGGGACGTCTTCATCCCATTGGACCGGCGTGCCCAAATAGCGAACGATGCCAAAGCCGATCTTTTCATCTCTATTCATACCAACTCTCTGGCACAGAACCGAACCGTCAAAGGTGCATCAACCTGGACGCTGGGATTGGCCAAGTCGCAGGCCAACTTAGAAGTGGCCCAACGCGAAAATGCTGTTATCCTGTACGAAAATGACTATAAGACACGGTACGCAGGGTTCAACCCCAATTCTGCCGAGTCATACATCATCTTCGAATTTATGCAGGACAAATACATGGAACAAAGTGTCCACTTGGCTTCATTGGTACAGAAACAATTCCGCCATACCTGCAAACGCCACGACCGGGGCGTACACCAGGCAGGATTTCTGGTATTGAAAGCCAGTGCCATGCCAAGTATCCTAATCGAATTGGGATTCATTTCAACGCCAGAAGAAGAACGGTATCTGAACTCACAAGACGGCATCAACACCTTGGCCTTGGGCATTTATCAGGCTTTCTGCACTTATAAACAAGAACAAAAAGCCAGACGAGGAGATGCAAATAGCGGAAACCGGTCTTCCTTCTCCCCACAAAAAGCCCCCAATGCTGTACCGGCTTCTGCCCAACCCAAGGAAGAGGGCAAAAAAACAGTCAACGGGCGCCCCGTCTTCAAAATCCAGATATGTACTTCAGCCGAACTGCTGAAAAGCAATGACTATCGCCTGAAAGGCTTAAAAGGCGTGGAACATTATCAAGAAGGCGGATTATACAAATATACTTATGGAGCTTCAGAAGACTATAACGCCATCGTCCGACTCCGGAGAGACGTCATAGGAAAGTTCAAAGATGCATTCATCATCGCCTTCAGAAATGGCCAGAAAACGGATGTCAACCAGGCTATCCGGGATTTCAAAAAAAATAATTCATCCAATTGAAACATTAAAAAGAGACATATAACATGAACATTAAAAAGTATTTCACCAAAGAAGTCAGAATAGGAATAGCAGGCATCATCGCCTTGTGCGTACTTGTCTATGGCATCAACTACCTGAAAGGCATACATTTATTCAAGCCTACAAGCTATTTCTACGTCAAGTTCCAAAACGTAAACGGTCTTACCAAATCAAGTCCGGTCTTTGCCGACGGATTCCGTGTAGGCATTGTACGTGAATTGTATTACGACTACGAACATCCGGGCAACGTAGTGGCAGAGATTGATGTGGAACCGGATCTGAGGATTCCGAAAGGAAGCAGTGCAGAACTGGCCACTGAAATGCTGGGAGGAGTGCGCATGAACTTATTATTAGCTAACAATCCCCGCGAAAAACATGCCATAGGAGATACCATTCCCGGCAATCTGAACAACGGCATGATGGGACAGGTAGGCGAGATGGTGCCTCAGTTGGAAAAAATGTTGCCCAAATTGGATTCTATCTTGGGCTCACTCAACACCCTGTTGGCCAACCCTGCTATTCCTGCTACCTTGCACAATGTGGAAAACCTGACTGCCAATCTCTCGACCACGAGCAGACAATTGCAGGCACTGATGAGCAACGACATTCCTCAGCTGACAGGCAAACTCAACGCCATCGGCGACAACTTTGTTGCCATTTCAGACAACATGAAACAGATAGACTATGCCGCAGCCATGCAAAAGGTAGACTCCACGTTAGCTAATGTAAAAATGATAACAGATAAACTGGGGCGCAAAGACAATACTGTAGGCTTGCTTCTAAACGATCCTACTCTTTATAACAACTTAAGTGCTACCACGGCCAATGCAGCAAGCTTGTTGGAAGACCTGCGATTGCATCCGAAACGCTATGTTCACTTCTCGCTCTTTGGCAAAAAAGACAAATAAAAATATTTGCTTATATAGATATTGTCTAAATAAGAACCAAGATTTGCAGTCTTTGCGAATTCCCTCATCAGAAAGCATATCCAAGGACAAAAGGCATTATAATAAGCAAGGCAAGATTTGAGGGAAGAGATATTAGAAAGCTCGTAGAAAACTGATTTAAAAGACTTTATAAAAAAGCAAGAGCCCCACACAAGGGGCTTTTTTCATACAACAGTATAAGTAACTGAAAGTAAACAGATTATTACTTTCATGAGAAAAACAAGAAAAAAACGATTTGTTTTTCTCAAATAAGATTCCGACTTTTGCAAACGTAGAAGTTATGCTTAAACCTCAAAATGTGTCAATAGCCGTATGAGCGAAAAAAATCATGTGGAGCAATGGAACCGTTGTCTTAAAATTATTCAGGACAATGTTCCACCGCAAACATATAAAACGTGGTTCCTCCCCATAAAACCTTTGAAATATGAGGACAAGACCCTGGTGCTGCAAGTTCCAAGCCAGTTCTTCTATGAGTTTCTGGAAGAACAGTTCATCGACTTGCTGCGCCAAGCCATATATAAGGTTTTCGGAGAAGGAAGCAAGTTAATGTACAACGTCATGGTGGTTAAAAATCCACCTACGAGTGTACCTCTTCCTCCGCATGCAGGCACTGCGCAGACAGGTGTTGCCAGACAAGAAGTGAAAGACGTGCCTGCCCATCCGCAAATCAGCGAACTCGACTCACACTTGAAGGGCGACTACAACTTTGACACTTTCATTGAAGGGGAAAGCAATAAGCTCTCGCGCAGCGTGGCTGAGGCGGTGGCTCTTAATCCGGCTAAGACAATTTTCAATCCTTTGTTCTTCTACGGAGCATCAGGTGTGGGAAAAACTCATTTGGTCAATGCCATAGGCACTAAAATTAAAGAACTATACCCCAACAAGCGTGTATTGTATGTATCTGCACACCTCTTTCAGGTGCAATATACCGACTCTGTGCGCAACAATACGGTCAATGACTTCATCAACTTCTACCAAACTATTGATGTGCTCATTATTGATGACATTCAGGAGTTTGCCGGCGTGACCAAAACGCAGAACACATTCTTCCATATTTTCAACCACTTGCACCAGAACGGCAAACAATTGATTCTCACATCAGACCGTTCGCCGGTTTTGCTTCAAGGTATGGAAGAAAGACTTATTACGCGCTTTAAATGGGGCATGGTAGCCGAATTGGAGAAACCGACGGTAGAACTACGCCGCGACATTCTATGCAACAAAATCCGAAGAGATGGTTTGCAGTTCCCTCCTGAAGTCATTGACTACATTGCCGAAAATGTAAGCGACAGTGTACGCGATCTGGAAGGAATCGTTATTTCCATCATGGCTCATTCTACTATCTATAACCGGGACATAGACTTGGACTTGGCACAACGCATAGTCAAAAAAGTTACCCATAACGAGAACAAAGCCGTTACTATAGATGATATCATACGGACTGTGTGCAGCCACTACGGCTTAGATACTTCAGCCATACACACTAAATCCCGCAAGCGTGATGTGGTACAGGCCCGGCAAGTGGCCATGTATTTAGCCAAGAACTACACAGACCTTTCTGCTGCACGCATAGGAAGTCTGATAGGCAATAAGGATCATGCAACTGTGCTTTATGCATGTAAAACAATCAAAGAGTTAAGGGAGGTCGACAAAGGCTTCCAAACTGAGATGGAAGAGATTGTGGCATCTCTCAAAAAATAACCAAACGGTAGACAGCCCATTCCAAATAATAAGCTGTCTACCGCTTGGCTATATATGACTTGTAACAGACACCTGCTTTCCCATCAAAATCCTTGCTTTTTCATTGCCTCATACAACGCCTGCGACATGGCTTCTGCATCCTTTTTAGTATAACGCACATCCGTGAATACCTGGGCAAGGGTTTCTTTGCCATTTTCCAAAATAAACTGTTTATTCTCAGCCAACGATTCTTTATAAGCAAAGAGCCGGTCTATATCTTCTGCCGTATAATCATGATAAACCTCCTGATGCACGATGGCTTTCAACGGCAAACGGTCTGGTTGAGAAGGATTTTCAGCCGGCCAGCCAACCGTAATGGTTGCAATGGGAAAAACCAAATCCGGAAGCTGCAAAGCGTCAATAATAGATTGAGGATTGTAAGTAGTAGTTCCTAAATAACAAATTCCAAGACCAGCTTCTTCAGCTGCATTGCAAAATGTCTGCGCAACCAGCAACGCATCAATGGCACCAGTTATAAACCATTCAAAATTATTATAGCCAGGTTCCGCTTTGCGCAGTTCACACCAGCGAGAAAAACGATGCAAATCTATACAAAAAGTTAGTACCACAGGAGCCTCTGTCACCATAGGCTGATGAAAATGCGCCGGGGCCAAACGTTCCTTCCCTTCGGCATTGCGAGTGACAATAACACTATACAACTGCATATTGCCACATGTAGAAGCACGGCAAGCAGCTTCAAGCAAATCATTTAACAAATCATCAGAAATATCTTCTTGCTTATACTTTCTGATTGTCTTTCTTGATTTCAAACTTTCCATCTCTTTCTTTTTTTGGCAAATATAGCGAAAAGAACCGTACAATAGAAACTCTTACTAAAAGAATATTCGCAAAGTTCTTCTATTTTCAACATATCCTCTTGGGGAAAAGAGAATACATGTTTTATATTTTGGAGTACTTTCCTCACCCCAACTCAAACATAACAATTTAATTATCAATACATACAGATTACAAAGAAACAAATCGGCTCCCTGCTCAAGAAAAAAGTATGGTTTTCTTTGGAAGAATGGGAAAAACATAATAGCTTTGCAACCACATTACCACATGAGAAGCACAACTTCTACAATTAAATAATTCAAGAATACATCTTTAAAGAAATAAAGCATCGTGAAAAAGGAGACGTACACTTATCAGGAAGCCTACGAAGAATCTTTACAGTACTTCCAAGGAGACGAGTTGGCCGCACGCGTTTGGGTCAACAAATACGCAGTTAAAGACTCGTTCGGGAACATTTACGAAAAGTCGCCCGAAGACATGCATTGGCGCATCGCTAACGAAGTGGCGCGCATTGAATCCAAGTACCCTAATCCGCTGACAGCTGAAAAACTGTTTGAGTTACTGGATCACTTCCGCTACATCGTACCACAAGGAAGCCCTATGACCGGTATTGGCAATGATTACCAGGTAGCCTCTCTGTCCAACTGTTTTGTTATTGGTATCGATGGACAGGCCGATTCCTATGGTGCCATCTTCAAAATTGACGAGGAACAGGTACAACTGATGAAACGGCGCGGTGGTGTAGGACACGATTTGTCGCACATACGCCCTAAAGGTTCTCCCGTAAAAAACTCTGCACTGACTTCCACCGGTCTGGTACCATTCATGGAACGATATTCCAATTCCACACGCGAAGTGGCACAAGACGGCAGACGGGGCGCACTCATGTTGAGTGTATCCATCAAGCATCCTGATTCTGAAGCCTTTATTGATGCCAAAATGACAGAAGGCAAAGTGACAGGAGCCAACGTGTCAGTGAAACTGGACGATGAATTCATGCAGGCAGCCATAGACAACAAAACGTATGTCCAGCAATTCCCCATCAATTCGACCGAACCGGTGGTACGAAAAGAAATCAATGCTTCGAATCTGTGGAAGAAAATCATCCACAACGCCTGGAAATCGGCAGAACCCGGTGTATTGTTCTGGGATACTATTCTGAAAGAGTCCGTACCCGACTGTTATGCCGACTTAGGGTTCCGTACCGTATCCACCAACCCTTGCGGAGAGATTCCACTCTGTCCTTATGATTCTTGCCGCTTGCTGGCTATCAACCTCTATTCGTATGTAGTCAATCCGTTTAAAGAAAATGCATATTTCGACTTTGAACTGTTCGAAAAGCACGTAGGACTGGCCCAACGCATCATGGATGATATCATAGACCTGGAGCTGGAGAAAATTGAAAAGATATTGGCTAAAATCGATGCTGATCCGGAGAATGAAGATGTGAAGCATACCGAACGCACATTGTGGCAGAAAATCTACAAGAAGAGCGGACAAGGCCGCCGCACCGGCGTAGGCATTACTGCCGAGGGTGATATGCTGGCAGCGTTAGGACTGCGCTATGGTACGGAAGAAGCTACAGACTTCTCTGAAAAGGTACACCGCACCATTGCTCTGCAAGCTTACCGCTCGTCGGTAGAAATGGCACGTGAACGCGGAGCTTTTGAGGTATATGACACGGAGCGTGAAAAGAACAATCCTTTTATCAACCGCCTGCGCGAAGCTGATCCGGAATTGTACGAAGACATGAAGAAATATGGCCGACGCAACATCGCCTGCCTTACCATTGCCCCCACAGGCACAACCAGCCTGATGACACAAACAACTTCCGGCATCGAGCCAGTCTTCCTCCCTGTTTACAAACGTCGTCGTAAAGTAAATCCCAACGATACCAATGTCCATATAGACTATGTGGATGAAGTGGGCGATGCTTTTGAGGAATACATTGTTTTCCATCCCAAATTCGTTACGTGGATGGAAGCCCAAGGGCTGAACCCCGCCAAGAAATATACACAAGAAGAGATTGACGACCTGGTAAAACAGTCTCCCTACTACAAAGCTACCTCCAATGATGTGGATTGGCTAATGAAAGTACGTATGCAAGGGCGCATCCAGCGCTGGGTAGACCACTCTATTTCTGTCACCATCAATCTACCGGCCGATGTCAGCGAAGATTTAGTCAATGCTCTCTACGTTGAAGCCTGGCGTTCCGGCTGTAAAGGTTGTACGGTATACCGTGAAGGGTCACGTTCTGGAGTTCTTCTTTCTACCAAGAAAGACAAGAAAGATGAATTGCCTCCCTGCAAACCGCCTACGATTGTAGAAACCCGCCCCAAAATATTGGAAGCTGATGTAGTGCGTTTCCAAAACAACAAAGAAAAATGGGTTGCCTTTGTAGGCTTGCTGAACGGCTATCCTTATGAAATCTTCACCGGCGTCTTGGACGATGAAGAAGGCATCGTATTGCCTAAAAGCGTAACTTCCGGTCATATTATAAAGAATTACGATGACGACGGACGCAAGCACTATGACTTCCAATTCGAGAATAAGAGAGGATATAAGGTTACCATCGAAGGCTTGTCGGAGAAATTCAACAAGGAGTATTGGAACTACGCCAAACTTATTTCAGGCGTATTGCGTTACCGCATGCCCATCGAACAGGTTATCAAGTTGGTCAGCTCGCTCCAATTGGACAACGAAAGCATCAACACTTGGAAAAACGGCGTAGAACGTGCCTTAAAGAAATACGTTTCCGACGGCACTGAACTGAAAGGACAGAAATGCCCGAATTGTGGCAACGAAACATTAGTCTATCAGGAAGGATGCCTCATCTGCAAAACGTGTGGTGCGTCAAGATGCGGATAAGTAATAAAGCGGTCTGATGGAGAGTTGTATTTTCTTCCAGGGGCTTCGCTTTTACGCTTACCATGGTGTAGCACCCCAAGAAACACGGGTAGGCAATGAATTCACCATTGACTTACGCTTACACGCAGATCTTTCGCAAGCCATGGCAACTGATAATGTGGCCGACACGATAAATTATGCCGAGGTTTTTGAAACCATACAGAAAGAAATGGTTCAACCATCGAAACTGTTAGAGCATATTGCCGGCCGCATTGTCCATAGATTGTTTCAAGAATTTCCGGGCATAAATGCGGTGGAATTGAGATTGATGAAACGCAATCCGCCCATGGGGGCAGACATCGAATTATGTGGTATAGAAATTAAAGAAACACGGCCATCACCTTCTAAGTGAATACGGTTTCAAAGAACACATTCGCTATATAAGAATCCCGCAGGTTTAAGAAGTAAAGCTTTAACTTTCTTACCTGCGGGATTCTTTTCGTTTTCGTTGCACCTGTCTACGTCCGGACTACATTTGTACGACATTCATCAGGGAAGGCATACAGTTAAGTTACTGAAAGCCAATATATGACAAAAGCTCCACCGATCGTCTCGGTGAAGCTTTTGCAAGGATTGAGGTACCTGGCGGATTCGAACCGCCGTACGCGGTTTTGCAGACCGCTGACTAAGCCACTCATCCAAGGTACCAGAATCAGAAGAACAACAGTAGTGTTGTTGTCTCATTGCGGGTGCAAAGGTAATGCTTTTTTTTAAACTACCAACTATCTACAGCAACTTTTCTTCTTCTTTCCTGCTTTTTTCTTCTCACAACACGCACATCCCCCCTTTTCTGCTTCGTCCACTGGCCATATTTGCCGGGAAGAAGAACGGGAAGAAGAACAGCCCGCACAATGAGAACAGGGATTTTCACCCCGACCCGCCCGACGGAATGAACGGACCACGCCGAAGATGATACGCCCGACACACAATATGAGTAACAGAGTGACCGCCCAATCTTGCCAATCGCTCATAACAACAGCCCTCCTACCTGGTAGATAAGGAATGATACAACCCAAGCCAGAACTGTAGTATAGCCCGCCACAAAGCAAGTCCACTTCCAACTGCCCGTTTCTCCTTTAATGGCTGCCAATGTGGCTATGCAGGGGAAATATATCAGCACGAATACCATGTAACCGAAGGCCACCAAAGGAGTTATAGGTATGCGTTCGCCCAAGCTGACGGAATCGGCATCGGCATCATCGGCATAAAGCACTCCCAGCGTACTGACCACCAGTTCTTTTGCCCCTACTCCCGACAGGATGCCCACACTTAATTTCCAGTCAAATCCCAATGGCTCCATAACGGGTTCAATGACCTTGCCTATACGACCGATATAAGAATTTTCCTGCTGTTCGGTGACCGTCTCATAATGGTCGGAATGCGGATAATAGCCCAATGCCCAAATCACAATAGATGCCACCAGAATGATACCACCCATCTTCCGCAAATACTGCTCGCCTTTCTCCCACGTATGCCGAAGGATAGCTTTGGAGGTAGGCAGACGATAGGGAGGAAGCTCCATTACGAAAGGAGTATCATCACCTTTCACCAGGAAACGGCAGAACAGACGTGCCATGACAATGGCCAGCACGATACCTATCGCATAGATGGAAAGCAGCACCAGGCTGGCATGATGCGGGAAGAAAGCAGCCGTCAGAACCAGGTAGATAGGCAGGCGGGCACTGCACGACATGAGCGGATTGATGAACATCGTCACTAAACGGCTCTTGCGGTTCTCGATGGTGCGCGATGCCATGATGGCAGGCACATTGCATCCGAATCCCATGATAAGCGGAATGAACGACTTGCCATGCAGTCCCATCTTATGCATGATTTTATCCATGATGAAGGCTGCGCGTGCCATGTAGCCGGAGTCTTCCATCAGCGAGATGAAAAAGTACAGAATAAGGATATTGGGTAAGAATACAATGACACTGCCCACACCTCCTATGACGCCATCTACCAGCATGGCTTTCAGCGGTCCCTCGGGCATGTGGATGTTGATGTATTCTCCCAGCCAGGCTACGCCGGACTCTATCCAGTCCATAGGATATTGTCCCACCGAAAAGGTCACCTCAAACATGAGATACATGAATAGGAAGAAAATGGGATACCCCCAGATGCGGTGCGTTACAATGGCATCAATAAAATGCGTGGTGCGTGATTTCTCCTGGTGGTTGTCCACAAATGTCTCGCGCAAGGCTCCTGCCACAAAGCCGTATTTGGCATCGGTAATGGCCTGTTCGCTCTCTTCATTCAGCACCTGGCGCAGACGTTCTTCTTCGTGGTCGCGCACAGCGAGGATGTCTGCCCCGTTGGGCAGTGTGCTCACCACCTGCTCCAGGTCTTTGTCATTCTCCAGCAGCTTGATGGCCAGAAAGCGGGTAGAATACTTGTAACGAATATCCTCGTTCCGGCAAATGGCCTGCTTTACTTCTTCGATGCTACGTTCCAGTTCGGGACCATGATTGATGTGTATATGCCGGCAGACATGGTGCGGATGTTTGTCTTCCTCGTCGGTGCCGAAGTCGTGGTCGGGCACGTAAGCCTTATGCCAGTCCTGCATGTCTTTCCTTATCTCCGGGCTGATCTGCCCGTTTTTGTCCAGGAAATCGCCTCCTTCGTATATATTGATAATCACATGAAACAGACGCTCGATGCCTTTACCGGTACGGCATACGGTGGGCACCATCGGCACGCCCATCAGTTTGCCCAGTGTCAGGTAGTCGAGTTTGTTGCCGCTGGCTTCCAGTTCGTCATACATATTGAGAGCTATGACCATGCGCACATTCATGTCTATCAGTTGCGTAGTAAGATACAGGTTCCGCTCCAGGTTGGAAGAGTCCACCACGTTGATGATGAAATCCGGCGTTTCTTCAATGATGTGTTTGCGCACATACAATTCCTCGGGCGAATAAGCCGAGAGAGAGTAAGTGCCCGGAAGGTCGACGATGCGGAAGTGATAGCCCTGGAAGTCGAAGTAACCTTCTTTGGCATCTACAGTTACCCCGCTGTAATTGCCCACCCGCTCATGCGACCCCGAAGCGATATTGAAAAGCGATGTCTTGCCGCAGTTCGGATTGCCCACCAGTGCCACGTTGATGGTGCGCCGTTTGCCCAATGCCAGTCTTTTGAGTTCTTCGTCGCTCACAGGCAAGTCTTCGGGCAAACCGCCATGAAAGTCGGGCTGCAATTCCGCCTGTTTGGCTTCCTGCTCGCTCATCACCTCAATCATGGCAGCTTCCTGTCTGCGCAGGGATATTTCATATCCCATCACTTGGTATTTTATAGGGTCTTTGAGCGGCGCATTAAGCAGTACCTCCACGGTTTTGCCTTTGATAAATCCCATCTCTACAATGCGCTTGCGGAATCCTCCATGCCCAAGCACCTTTACGATGACCCCTTTTTCACCGGTCTTCAGTTCTGATAAACGCATATACTTTTCTTTTAACGCCCGCAAAGATAAAGGATAAGTTCATACGTCACAAATAATTTAGAATGTTTTTAAATAGCATGGTGCAATATGGTGGCTTCCCTTCTGATACAATCAGTTCCCGAACGGCTAATTTTTAATAGTTTTGTCCACAGGAAAACGGTCTTTCCGGCAGAAAGACAAAATGAGGTGATTCAAAATTTAAACAAACTCAGTACTGATGTCCCGACAGTTCTCTGATAAGCCCTTCCCCAAATGTTGCCAGGCGGTAAGCAGCGTGCTGCCAGGCAATAAGCAGCATGCTGCTTATATATCAGAAATAGCATATTGATTATCAAAAGAATACAGAGTACGCCTTTCGGGAGGGGTGGAACGTTTGAATCATTTCAAAGGCCGTATGGAATGATACGAATCTCAATTCATAAAAATTATGTCAACTATCAAACTTAAATTTCGCCCCTCCATTCAAAAGGAGAAAAAAGGAAGCCTTTACTTCCAAGTCATTCACCAACGTACCATACGGCAAGTCAGTCTGGGATGTAAATTATTTCAAAACGAGTGGGATGCTGATGAAGGTACAGTGATACTCCCGGAATCCGATTCGGAACGTTATTCTTATTTGTTAACCCTACAGAAACGCATACCACAGGAAAAGGAACGGTTGCTGAAGCAGCTCAGAAGAATAGAACTGACCAAAGGGACCCAATTCGACGTCGACCAAATGCTGAGAACGTACCGCGTTTCATTGCACAACAACGGCATGTTGCACTTCGCCCGACAATTAATCTATTCCTTACGGAATTCCGGCCGGGCACGTACTGCCGAGACTTATCAAAGTACCTTGAACAGTTTCTTGCGTTTTTACCAGAAAGCCGATGATATTCCTATGGAGGAATTTACCCCGGAACTGATTATACGTTACCAAGGTTACCTGAAATCGGAAGGACTTACTCCCAACAGCATTTCTTTTTATATGCGTAACCTGCGTGCCATCTATAACCAGGCCATAGACAAGGGGCTTTGTCTGCCACAGACTCCCTTCAAGCATGTCTATACCGGCATAGCCAAAACCGTCAAAAGAGCGCTCCCGCTGAATACTCTCCGCAAGATAAGAGACATAGACCTGACGTACAGCCCCAACATGGACTATGCCCGCGACATCTTCATGTTCAGCTTCTACACCCGTGGTATGTCATTCATAGACATGGCCTTTCTGAAGAAGAAAGACCTTCAAAACGGCATACTCATCTACCGGCGGCACAAAACAGGACAACAGCTTTATATCAAATGGGAAAAGCCCATGCAGGACATCATTGAGAAATACGACACGGAAGATACCCCGTATCTGCTACCCATCATCAAAAATATCAATTGCAGCGAACGACAGCAATATCTGAGCGCTGTCCACCTGATAAACAGGAAACTGAAAAAATTGGGCGAAATATTGGAACTGCCTGCACCGTTGACTACTTATGTGGCGCGCCATGCCTGGGCAAGCATAGCCAAAAGCAAAAACATCTCGGTATCTGTCATCAGTGAAGCTATGGGACATGACTCCGAACGCACGACACGCATCTACCTCGCTTCTTTAGATACCTCTTCGGTAGACAAAGCCAACAAGCTAATCCTCACTTCCCTGCTATGACATCGGGAAACATTTCCAAGAGGGTATGCCGAAGTGACTATTGACAGTCATTGGACCCTGTCTGCCTGAACGGATGTGAAGAATCTCCTGCCGGCCTGTGCCTGTGGGAGATTCTTCACTCAGTTCAGAGCGGTGGCAAGACTTTGTTCCGACAGGCCTTTTTCTGCCTTTCCCCCCTTTCTTGTGTTTACAAGTGCAAAAGCAGCACCTCGAAATCAAAAACTATGTTATAAAACATACAAAATACGGCGTTACTATTTGCAAGTTCGGAAAATGCCCGTATCTTTGCAACGCAATTGAGAAATTGCTACGATAAAAGAATTGATAAATTTTTCATAGGCTAAAGATTTGGATTAATAGGTAATTAGGTAAAAGGTAAAAGGTAAAGATTAAAAATTGTAAGTTTTCAAAATAGGTAATTGAAGTTTGTTTTTAAAGGTAAAAGTAAAGATTGATTTTAGGTAACATTTGGATGTAAAAAAAAGAAAAGCCTTTATGGCTTTTCTTCAAGGAGGCGAGGGGTTCGTGAGAACTGACTCGTTTTTTTGTATCTGTTCGTTTCGTAACTTTCACAACACTCCTTTCGAACTGGGCAGTTCCAGATGATACATGTCCCGCTTTACCGCCATTTTCAAGGCGCGGGCCATTGCCTTAAAGATGCCTTCTATCTTATGGTGCTCGTTCTGCCCCTCTGCCCGGATATTCAGATTCATCCGGGCTGCATCGCTCAACGACTTGAAGAAGTGCAGGAACATCTCTGTCGGCATCTCGCCAATCTTTTCCCGGTGAAATTCAGCATCCCACACTAACCAGGGACGGCCGCCAAAATCCAGGCACACCTGGCAGAGACAATCATCCATAGTCACGGCATATCCATAACGTTCCATGCCGCGTTTACTTCCCAAAGCCTGATAGATGCACTCACCCAACACCAAAGCCGTGTCTTCAATGGTGTGATGTTCGTCCACCTCCCAGTCTCCGTCTGCCTCTATATCCAAATCTATCCCGCCGTGTTTTCCTATCTGCTCCAGCATGTGGTCAAAAAAGCCCAACCCTGTGTGGATGTGACAGATGCCATGTCCGTCCAGGTTCAGGGAAACGCGGATGTCTGTCTCATGGGTAGTACGTCGCAACACCGCCTTCCGCTCGCCGGCTATAAGGAACTCCGCCACTTTGTCCCAATCGGTAGTTGCCAGGGCGCAGACGGCTTCCAACCCTTCACAAGCCGACAAGACCGATGGGTCTTCCTGCAAGAAAATGGCACGGCATCCCAGGTTCTTGGCCAACTCCACATCCGTCGGGCGGTCTCCTATCACGAAACTGTGCGCAAGGTCATAATCGGGATTATCCAGATACTTCACCAACATGCCTGTGCGCGGCTTCCGGGTAGGAGCATTGTCGGCAGGCATGCTTCGGTCGATACATATATCGTCAAACACGATGCCCTCCCCTGCCAGCGTTTTCAACATCAGATTGTGTGCCGGCCAGAACGTCTCTTCCGGAAAAGAAGCCGTCCCCAAGCCATCCTGATTTGTCACCATTACAAACTCAAAGTCCAGCCTGGAACGGATAAGCCACAGGTTGCGCATCACCTTGGGATAAAATTCCAGCTTTTCCAGCGAATCCAGCTGATAATCCACGGGGGGCTCAACGACCAATGTGCCGTCTCTGTCGATAAACAATACTTTTTTCTTCATACGCAGTCTTTTCATAAACTTTCTTGGCAAGTCTCTTGGCTACAAGTCCACAAGAGGCTTTATACCCCATACTTTCGCAATGCTTCCAGCAATGTCTCGTTCTCCATTTTGGTACCTACCGTGATACGCAGGCAGTTGCCACACAAGGTCACAGTGTGGCGGTTGCGCACGATAATGCCTTCACCGACCAGATAATTGTATATCTTCACGGCATCGGTGACCTTCACCAAGAAGAAATTGGCATTCGAAGGAAACACTTTCTTCACACATGGCAGACGGGCAAACTCCTTTTCCATCCGGTTGCGTTCTTCCTTCAGCATATCCACCCAACGCTCTATCTCATAATAACGGTGCAGCATCTCCATGGCCTGCTGTTGTGTCAACTGGTTGACATTGTAGGGGTATTTAATCTTGGTCAGGATGCCTATGATGTCTGCCGAAGCAAAGGCCATGCCCAAACGGATAGCCGCACACCCCCATGCTTTGGAGAAAGTCTGCAAAACGACCAGATTGGGAAACTCGTCCAGGCGTTTCAAAAAAGAAGGGGCATCGGAGAAATCGTTATACGCCTCGTCGAGCACCACCAGTCCGTCGAAGTTCAGCAGCAGACGTTCTATCTCGGCAGGGTCCAGGTCGTTACCTGTCGGATTGTTGGGCGAACAGAGAAAGACAAGTTTGGTATGTCCGTCGGCAGCTTCCAGCAACTTGTCCACCGAAAGATGGAAATGCTCGTCGAGCAATACCTTGCGATACTCCACCTCATTGATTTCGGCGCACACCTGATACATGCCATACGTAGGCTCTATGGCCACGACATTGTCCCGGCACGGTTCGCAAAATGCACGGAACATCAGGTCGATGGCTTCATCACTTCCGTTGCCCAGGAAGATGTTCTCCGGAGCCACGCCCTTCAGTTTTCCCAAAGCCTTTTTCAGGTCCCATTGCAGGGGGTCTGGATACCGGTTGTTGGGGGTATTGTAGGGATTCTCATTGGCATCCAGAAAAACAGATGCCGCTATTCCTTTATATTCGTCACGCGCCGAAGAATAAGGCTTCAGCTTCCAAATGTTGGGGCGCGTCAGTTCTTGCAATGTTTTCATGTCCTTTCAAAAATTAGTCAATGTTTAGAGCTTCCTCTGCCCAACCGGACTGCCACCGCATTACGGTGTGCTTCCAACTGTTCGCCGGCAGCCATTACCTCTATGGCCGGCCCTATGCGCTGCAAGCCTTCGGACGTAATTTCCTGAAACGTCATTTTCCGGATGAAGCTGTCTAAGCAGACACCGCTATACGCACGGGCATAACCGTTGGTGGGCAAGGTATGATTGGTGCCCGACGCATAATCGCCAGCACTCTCACACGAATAGGGTCCCAGAAAGACAGAACCGGCATGGCATATCTGCTCGCCCACACGGGCATAATCGGCTGTTTGAATGATAAGGTGTTCGGGGGCATAGGCATTGGTCAGTTCGATGGCTTCCTGCATGTCGGCCACACACACCAACTTGCTGTTCTCCAACGAGCGGGCAGCAATCTCCTTGCGGGGCAGAAGAGCCAACTGGCGTTCCACCTCCTTCACTACCTCCCGGCGCAAAGCCTCCGACGTCGTGACCAACATGGCCTGACTGTCCACTCCATGCTCTGCCTGGCTAAGCAAATCTGCTGCCACAAAAACAGGATTGGCCGTTTCGTCTGCCAAAACCTCTACTTCGGAAGGGCCGGCAGGCATATCAATGGCCACATCATGCAGGCTGACCAACTGCTTGGCTGCAGTAACGTACTGATTGCCGGGACCAAATATCTTATAAACACGGGGCACACTCTCCGTCCCGTAGGCCATGGCTCCGATAGCCTGTACGCCTCCGGCTTTGAATATCCGGCTTACGCCCGCCACCCGGGCAGCAAACAACACTGCCGGATGCACCTTGCCGTCGCGTCCGGGGGGAGTACATAGCACGATTTCCCGACACCCGGCAATGCGTGCCGGCACAGCCAGCATCAACACCGTACTGAACAGTGGAGCCGTTCCTCCGGGAATATACAGCCCTACCCGCTCAATCGGCACCGCCTTCTGCCAGCAAGTCACTCCGGGTTGTGTCTCCACCCGCTTCCCTTCAAAGCGTTGGGCGGCATGAAAAGCCTCAATATCCTGCTTGGCCAACAGAATGGCTGCTTTCAGTTCTTCACTGACCGCCTGCCCGGCTTCCTGCATTTCGTCTTCCGTCACCGCCAGCGAAGCCAAGGCTACTTTATCGAATTGTTCTTCATATTCCAGCACGGCCCTGTCGCCTTCGCTTTTCACCCGGCTGAGGATGGCGCGAACCGTGTCAAACAAATGTTCGGTGTTCATCACCGGACGCTTCACGATGTCGGGCCATAAGCTCCGCTCCGGATAATCTATCTGTATCATATCTTTCTGTATTTCTAATCGGGTCTGTATTTACAATATCATCTTCTCGATGGGCAATACCAGGATGCCTTCTGCGCCCAACGATTTCAGCTTTCCGATAATTTCCCAAAAGCATTTCTCGTCAAGCACCGTATGTACAGAGCACCAGCCTTCCTGGGCCAAAGGCATCACGGTGGGGCTTTTCATGCCGGGAAGCACCGAGATAATCTGTTCCAGTTTCTCTTTCGGAGCGTTCATCAGCACATATTTCTTGTCTTCGGCAGTTTTCACGGCATCCATCCGGAAGAGCAACTCACGCAGGATGTCCTTCTTCTCCTCGCTCAAATGCTTGTTGCCTATCAGCAAGGCTTCCGACCTCATCACCACTTCTACCTCTTTCAGGCTGTTGCTCACCAATGTAGACCCCGAACTTACAATGTCGAAAATCGCATCGGCCAATCCGATGCCCGGCGATACCTCCACCGAACCGGTAATAACGTGTATCTCTGCCTTTACCCCTTTTTCCTTCAGATAGCTGTCCAGAATGCCCGGATAGGATGTGGCAATTTTCTTGCCGTCGAACCACTCCACCCCCTTGTATTCTATGTCTTTGGGCACAGCCAGCGACAAACGGCACTTGCTGAACCCCAGTCTTTTCACGATTTCGGCATCCTCGCCTTTCTCCACGAACTCATTCTCTCCCACAATGCCGATGTCGGCTATTCCGGTCGCCACGGACTGGGGGATGTCATCGTCGCGCAAAAACAACACTTCCAACGGGAAGTTGGCAGACTGTACCAGCAAGGTTCGCTTGCCGGCACTCAGTTTAATGTCCGATTCCTCCAGAAACGACATTGTTTCGTCGTAAAGACGTCCTTTAGCCTGTACTGCAATTCTTAACATGACTTTTTACGTTTGCTGTAATTCATAAAAAAACGAGGCTTACCGGCCCTAACACCGGCAAGCCTCGTTTCATTTCCTATGTTCTCTTTCACACACAGTCCCATCGCCCACCGGATTTTATTCGCCAGGATAATGATGATGGTGATGTGTCTTGAAAGTCTTCATTCCTTTTTCTTTTTAACGCGACAAAAATAAAGCATCTCCGCGATATATCCAAAATTTTATCACAAAAAAGATTACTTTTCTTTCAATCCGTTTTCATGTCTGTTGCCGGGCAAGACGTTTTCTCTGCTTCCATATCCGGCAGGAGCCACCGGCAACAGCGCAAATCCACGCATCCGTTGTCTTTGAAAACCACTCCCTCTGCCTCCAGCAATTCCCGTTGTTCCCGCCAATGCGGCACGGTACGTCCCTGGCTGTTTACCACCCGGTGACTGGGCATATCCAACGTGGCAGGGGCTCCCCGCAACACCCGTCCCACCAGGCGCGAGCAGGTAGGGAAACCTGCCAACCATGCCAGTTGTCCGTAGGTAGTGACCTTTCCGTAGGGAATGGCTGCCACTATCCCGAACACTTCCTGTCTGAATGCTTCTACATCTACCACGATGGTTCAGATTTCATCGGGCCAGGGGCACGGTTTGCCTGTCTTTTTGAACGAAGGTCGCTGTCCTCCGCACGAACGGAGGAAACTGCCCAGATCGGCCGACAATTTCTTTACTACTTCCGGATGGTCGGCGGCACAGTCGTGCTTTTCACCTATATCGGCAGGGATGTCATAGAGTTCTTTCTTTCCCGTCTCATAAAAGTAAATCAGCTTCCACTTGCCCTGTCGGATGGTGCAGGTCGCCCCGATGCCGGGTCCGGCTTCGCCCCACTCGTTGGGGCAATTCCAGTAAAGACTTCTGCCGGCCGATGTGTCGCCTGTCTGTTTCAGCATCGGCACGAAGCTGATGCCATCCACCACCTGGGGTGTTTTATAATCGCGTATGCCCGCCATTTCCAGTATCGTAGGGAAACAGTCTTCCACAATCAGGTACTTGTCGCACCGGGTACCAGGCTCTGTCACTCCCGGCCACGCCACAATCATCGGCTCGCGTATGCCTCCCTCGTATGCCGACCCCTTCCCGCAGTTCAGCGGATAATTCTGAGTGTACAGAGGCTGGTCGCGCCATCCGGCTCCGGTGCAATAACCGCCATTGTCACCCATGAAGATGATGATGGTGTTATCGGCTTCACCGTTCTTCTCCAACCAGTCCATGATGTCGCCCAAACTCCTGTCCATGCCCTCTATCAGCGAAGCATAAGCCGCTTCCTTGTCCGAAAGGCCTTTCTTTTTGTACTTGTCGAAAAAGCGTACATCCTTATCTATAGGAATGTGGATGGCATAGTGCGACATATACAGATAGAACGGCTGGTTATAGGCTTTTGCCTTGTCCAATGCCTTCAGGGCCTCCTGGGTCAATGCTTCGGTAACGAAGGTTCCCGTCTGCCAGTATTTGCGCAAGCCGGGCACCGACATCAGGCTGGTGGGATTGCCCTGGTCGTCGTGCCCATAGTTGAATTCGCTCAGGTAGGTGGCAAGTCCTCCGGCTGCATGACCGGCAATGTTGGTTTCGAAACCGAAATGACAGGGGTTTTCTCCCGGTGTGTCAATGGCTCCCCAATGAGCCTTACCACAGTGGATGGTGTGGTAGCCGGCATCTTTCAGGTATTGCACGAACGAGGTACCCACAAACGTGTTGTTCGTTCCTTCCACCTGCGCTATGCCGTTGTAGTTCCAATCGGGCAACTGCAATACCTCGCTGGGAGCATCGGTGGTCACATCTTTCTGAAGCGTCCAATTGGTCACCCGGTGGCGGGCCGCATTGGCGCCGGTCATCAGGCTGCAACGGGTAGGTGAACTGATGCTCGATGCATACGCCTGTGTAAACATCATGCCTTGCCGGGCCAAGCGCTCCATGTTGGGTGTCTCGTAACGTTCGTTGTAATAGGTCTTTTCTGTCCAGAAAGGCAGGGAGGTATCTTGCCATCCCATATCGTCTACCAGAAAGAAAATAATGTTAGGACGACGGGCCGGTTCAGCGGCTCCTTCGGAGACTGGTGCCTGTGCGCTTGCCCACGAACACGGCAACAGGCCGGCAGCGGCCCATAAAAAAGATTTGTTCATCATAGATTCTATAATAGGTAAATGTACAAAATCTGATTGATTACTTAGAGCTTGTTTAAATTTTCCTCTTTAAGCTTTAAGTAGCCGTTCATTAGTTTATACTATAATGGAGAATAAGGTGTCTGTCATTCTTATCAGTTTCTTTTGAGCAGAATTAAACAGACTCTTATTCTGCCACACAAAAGGCGCTGAAGTTACTGATGACCGGTTCGCCGGTGCTTTCCTCCACCCGCACACGCAAAGCCGATGCCTGCACCGGCTCAAAACGTTCGATGCGTTTGTTGCCCACGGCGGTACCTTGTGCCACCGTCTTCCAGCGACCATCTACCTTGGCTTCGATGCGATAGGCGCGGATTCGCTCGCCTTGCGACAAGTCTTCCTGCAAGACATACGTGTCCACCGTCTGTTTGCGGGGCAAAGACAGCGTCAGTTGTTTCCGGTTGCCGGACACACTGGCCAGCGGTTGCCCGTAACGGTGCTGAATTTCCTCTCCCCACTCTTTCAGCCGGTTCACGTCACCCTCCGGAAGCAGTCCGTCAGGATTGGGAGTCAGCCCCACGACCAGTGTAGCATTCCTTCCCACCGATTTTTCATAAATATCCATCAGACGGTCCAACGGATTGACCGCACGATTGTCATCCCCCGGTTCCCAAAACCACTCATGGCGTCCGTTGTATCCGCGTAAGGGAGTATCTGCCATGGCAGGCATCCAATGCGCACCGTTGGGATCACCGTGTGCCAGAAGTTCTTCGTAGTTCTGCACGCCCTCGGTAGCATTGCTATGACTGTAAGGAGTAGGGAAAGTAGACCAACAGGGGTAGCCCACTGCGCCCGTTTCCGAACCTCCCCAACGAATATCGGCCCGGTTGACATTGTGATAAAACAAGCATTGAGGCTGATATTTGTTCACAATAGGCTCCACATCCGGTCCCAATCCTTTCGGGTCGTCGGCCCCGCCATCAAACCAAATCATGAACAAATCGCCGTAGCGGGTACATATTTCCGTCACCATTTTTTCGCAGAGACGCTTATACCACTCCTGGCGGTTGCGGGCAAACTCCCCTTCCCCTTCGGCTCTGAAGTTGTGTATGCCCAGCAATGAATTCCAGCGGATGCCGATATAAATGCCCGGCTTGATACCATATTTCCTGCACGAATTGACAAAGTCCCGCACCACATCGCCCTTACCGTCCTGCCACTTCACAGCTTTCAGACAGTACGGATTCACATCACTCTGCCACAAGGCAAAACCGGTTTCGTGGGTAGCAGTCAGAATAGCAAACTTTGCTCCCGCTGCCTTTGCAGCTTCAATCCACTGGTCGGTATTCAGATGCGTCGGATTGAAAATGTTGTAATCTTCTATGGGATTGATGCGGTTATAACCCTGACCGTACACTTTGCCATCGAACACATGCAAATCATAATGGAACACTACACCCATCTCGGCATTCTGCCACGCAAGCTGGCTGGCGGTGGGTTTCGGCAACTCCGTCTTTTGTCCCCAAACAGCCACATTAGACCATAGGCAGACACACCAGATCAAAAAAATATGCTTCATAAATCAAAATAATAAAGTTGGCTACAAATATAATATTTATCAATAAAAAACCACCATTTTCAATGAACAAAATCAGAGAAAATGGTGGTTTCGTAATAATAATTATTATATCAAATCATCATCAGTCGCCTTCAGGTAATGTGCCATCCTCTTTGCTCCAGCCCGGATTCTGATAAATGGAAGAGGTATCTATGTTATCATCTCCTTCCACTTCTGTTGTCAATCGGAATTCATAGTTTCTGATAGGATACAGATACTTGGCCGGATTCCAGTTCAAGCCGTCAAAACCTATATTATTAGGATTCTTACGATAAGGCAAGTAATATTTACCCTCAGCATACGGATCTGTTTCCGAAGAAATATTCGGAGCATTCACACCTTCACCATAAGGTTGTAGTGTAATGGGATCCAATGGCGTCATCGCATCTTCCGGAGTAGGATTCGTGTACAACTGATACATGCTCTCCCAGAAGTTGAATCCCTGGAGGTGTACGTTCTGCACTTGGTCCAATGCACGCCAACGCTTCAAGTCGTTAAAACGGAAACCTTCGGAAACCAACTCTATACGGCGCTCCCGACGGATGTTATACAGAGTAGCGTCTACCTGTTTTCCAATCGAATAGCTGCCCCAGTCCAACGTTTCCTTCGACATATCCGTATTATTGATGGTCAACTGATAGTCTGTAGACACACCTGCACGGCTGCGCAATGCCTTCCAGTAAGTATCGCAATTGCCACCCAGATTTCCATTCAGTTCATAGTAAGCCTCGATATAGTTCAGATAGGCTTCTGCCGCGCGGAACGTCGGACATCCCGTATAAGAAGGAAGTGTAGGGTGCATGTCGCCCGATGTGTTCAGACCTTTGCGCAGGCTGTAACCCGTAGGATTACCATTCTCCAACTGTCCCTCGAAAATAGGCGAACGGTAGAAGTAGCCGCGGCCGTCAGACTTCACATATTCTATCAGGTTGGGATCTTCAGAAAGCAAGTCGCCTGTCTTGTCGATACACATACCCATACGCGGGTCACGTCCGCTGAAGAGGTGTTCGTACGTGTCATCACCTTCATAACCGGAACCGGCTGCATAGATAGGCAAGCCGTTTTCCATCAAATAAGAATCGACCATAGAGCGGGTATATCCCGTATTGCCGCTTCCGTTGCGTTGCAGGTAGTCCACTGTCCAGTGAGTGGAAGTAGCATCGGAGCTGGTGCTATATTGTCTCCACAGCAGGATTTCATCCATGCCGCTCAAATCTACCGAGTTGAACATGGCCGCATAGTCGCCATAGAGACCATGTCCCTGTGCAACGATGTCGGCAGCTTCGATGGCTTCTTGCAGGAAGAAACGGATTTCCTCGCTCGCATTATACTCGTAACCGCTCAGGTAGCTCATCTCTGCACCCGGCCATCCCGGTCCGTTGGGCACGAATGCCGTATTGGCATGGTATTTCTCCCACGTACCTTCAAACAAAGCCACGCGGCTCTTCATCAGGGCAGCACAATCGCGTGTCAGGCGGTTGCTCATGGGAGGAGTAGCCAGCATGTAGTCATAAGCCAGGTCTAAATCAGAGAGGATAAAACGAGCCACTTCATTGCGCGGACGGCGTTGTGAAGCCTCCCGGACAACATTGTAATCATCGGTCAGCGTAGTGGTCAGAATGGGGAAATCACCCAAATTGGTCAATGCCAGATAATAGAAATAGGCACGGAAGAAATACATCTCACCAATGTAATGTCTGATATTTGCATCCAAACCGGTTATCTCACCATTCTCATAGCGTTCCGGAACTCTTTCCAAGAAATAGTTTGCAGCACGTATCACAGAGAAGTAAGAATTCCACAAGTCATAATCACCCACATACGTCTGTCCCGTCACAAAAAGGGTACTGGGCGAGGCTGCCGTCTGGTTGTCCGTTCCATTATCATCGTCAAACAGTCCTAAACCATAACCGTTACCGTGTGAAGGCAAGTTGCCATACAAATTGGCAGCATAAGCGCCCAAGTCACCCTCAGCATACAGATATTCTGTGGTGGGCACACTGGTGATGGGCTCCAGATCCAAGTAGTCGTTGCAGGAAGTAGTAGTCAAACCTGCCGCGAATATAAGTGAATAAAATATTGTCTTTTTCATCGTAAAATCAATTATTATTAGAATGTTACATTTACACCAAACGACACCGTTGCCTGGAGCGGATACGTCTTACCGGAGTTGCTGCCCGTATAACCGGAATAAGCAGTTTCCGGGTCAAAGCCGTTGGGCAGGCTTGAGATAGTCAGTACGTTCTCTGCGCTGACATAGAAGCGGATGTATTCCATGCCTATCTTATCCAGCACCTTCTTGGGCAAGGTATAACCCAACTGGATATTCTTCAAACGCATATAGGCGCCGTTTTGCATGTAGCGGCTTTGCACCTGTTGGTTTTTGCTATCACTCATATAAGGACGGGGGAAATAAGCATCCGTATTCGGACCGAACACAGAAGTCGTATTCTCCGGACGGTAGTAGTCCAGATGCGGTTCCAGACCGGTAGACTGCCATTCACCACCGTTCAATCCCCAGAATACAGGACCGTCGAGCCACAGATCACGCTTGGCCACACCCTGCCAGAACATGCTGAAATCAATGCCTTTCCAATCCAAACCTAAATTCAAACCGAAGCGGAAACGCGGCGTGCTGTTACCCAGCTTCACCATATCGCCCGGATCACCCAGTGTATTACGTCCAGTATTGATAATACCATCGCCATTTTGGTCCGTGTACATAATGTCACCTTCTGTCCAACCGGATCCCCAAGACGGGCGGTTATTAACCAACCATTCGTCCATTTCGGCCTGGCTCTTGGCTATGCCATGAGTCTCATACCCCCAAATATCATTCAACTCTTGACCTTCATAATAAGTAGACAAAGACTTATTTTCATTGGGATAGCGCTCTACAAACGAACGGGAATCTGAGATGTTGAAACCAACATTGTAGCCTACTTCACCAACTTGGTCACGCCAGTTGAGGGCAAGTTCCCAACCTTTCGTCTTCAAGTCCGTATTGTTGGTAGACGGCATGCTGGTACCATAGATATGGGCAATCTCGGCAGCAGGGCCTACCATGTCCAAAGTCTTGCGGATAAAGTAGTCGAAGTTGGCGGTAAAGCGGCTGTTGAACATAGCCAGGTCGAAGCCGACGTTCAGCGACTGTACGGTTTCCCAAGTCAAAGTAGAACTGATAGAACCAGGAACGGAGGCAATAGTAGGATAAGCACCATCCATCAACCATCCGCCTCCATTAGGTGTCACAGCCTGAGACAGATACATGGGATAATAGGAAGAGGTGTTCTGGTTGCCCAGCGTACCCCAAGAAATACGGGGCTTCAACTGGCTCATCAAGGTCTCATCCAAGGGGAAGAATTCCTCGCGTGCAAC
>NZ_NFJV01000036.1 GCF_002160055.1 Mediterranea sp. An20 | reverse complement strand
GGTGTGAACGCCCAAAGGAGGGCTGTTGCCATCCATCACCTCGACACGCCGTGGCGCCCGTCCGACCTCGCCCAGCGTGACGGACGGGCAGTACGGAAAGGCAACGAGATTGCCAAGCTCTATGCGGATAACAAGGTGGATGTGATTATCTACGCCGTGGAGAAGTCGCTGGACAGCTACAAGTTCAACCTGCTGCACTGCAAGCAGACGTTCATCTCGCAGCTGAAAAGCGGCGCGATGGGCGCACGAACCATCGACGAGGGGGCGATGGACGAGAAGTCGGGCATGAATTTCTCGGAATACATGGCGATACTCTCCGGCAACACGGACCTGTTGGACAAGGCAAAGCTCGAAAAGAAGATAGCCTCATTAGAGGGCGAACGCAAGTCGTTCCATAGGGGCAAGCGCGACTCGGAACTGAAACTGGAGAGCAAGACCTCGACGCTCAAGAACAACCGGGCGGTCATTGCCGCCATGACGGAGGATTGGGAGAAGTTCACCGCCGCAGCACAGACCGGAACGGACGGCAACCGGCTCAACCTGATACGGATTGACGGGGTGGACACCACCGACGAGAAGGCCATCGGCAAGCGGTTGCAGGAGATAGCCAAGAACGCCACGACGGGTGGAGTCCCCCAACGCATCGGCGAACTCTATGGCTTTCCCGTCAAGGTCGTCAGCGAACGGGCACTCAGCGATGGGTTGGAGTTCACCGACAACCGTTTCTTTGTCGAGGGGAACTACAAGTACAGCTACAACAACGGCCATCTGGCGATGGCGGACACCCATGCCGCCGCCGTGAACTTCCTCAATGCGTTGGAGCGCATCCCCGCCATCATCAAGCAATACGAGGAAAAGAACGAAGCGTTGGAGCGCGAGATACCTCAGTTGCAGGTGATAGCGGGCAAGACATGGAAGAAAGAAGACGAGTTGAAACAACTGAAGTCCGACCTTGCCGCCCTCGACCGCAAGATACAGTTAGAGCTGGCTCCGAAACATGAGGAAATACCTGAACACGGGCAGGAACAGGGCGGCAGTCAGGCGGTGCCGAAAGCGGAGAACGTGCCGAAGCCGGATAATGACAATAATGATTACATCCGCAGCCATATAATAATAGGCAGGCCGGGACATACCGAACAGAAAGAATACCGTGGCGTGAAGTTGTAAATTGACATGTAAAAGAGCTGATAACGAATAAAAACAATATTTCGTTGTCAGTCTCTTTCTTACAAGATGTTAGGCGTTATGTGCCAACACATTTGAATGTTGTCAGATAATTTGTAAAATAAATCATCCTATCTGACAATTCTAAGAATTGCATTTTTCAAAATACGAAGAAAGAAATCTATCCATTGTTCATAGTTCCCCGTTTCATTCAAGCGTTGCAGCTCCATGTAATATTGAAAACTATGTTGATTTAGCACATCTGACAACTGCAAGATGGGCTTTCCAACTGCATCCTGCCTAATTAAAAAGAGCGTGTTCAACAACCGTCCAACTCTGCCGTTTCCGTCAATAAACGGATGAATCATCTCGAATTGGTAGTGTATCAAGGCTGCGCGAACAAACACATTCTCCGATTCTTCATAATGGATATAGCGTTCAAGGTCGGAAAAAGCATTGGTCATATCTTCATAGACAGGGGGGACGAACAGCGCATCATTCAGTCCGCTTCCTTTTCTGCCTATCCAGATAGGAGAATTGCGGAACTCGCCCGGATATTTCTTGGCATATCTTTCACTTTTACATATCAGATAATGGGCATTTTTCAATAGTCGGGCACTTAACGGCAGTTCATCCATCGCTTCAAGGGCATAAAGGGTGGCTTTAAGAAGATTTGCCGCATCCTCCATTGATTCATCATCCATACCCAATGCAAATGAAACAGGTTGTTCACCCGACGCTAATTTGCAGGAAGATTCAGCTTCCTGCCTCATGAATTGCAGGACTTGTTCATCGGATAATTGTGCTGCATAGGTGCTCAACCTGCGCATGGCATCCTCTAATTCCATTATCAACTTATCCAGCCTATCTGTATGGACTATGCGTATTTCTGAAAGCGGTGTCGGGATAAATGACCTGAAAGCCATATCTCCTGAAAGATGTTTGCGATAAGGTCCCATAATCATTTTATATGTAAGGCTTCCATGAAGCGTTTTACTACTTCGGGGTTTCCCGTATGCTTACCCTTATCTTCACTTATTTTACAGGTTTCATTGTAGAAAGCCCATGATTCCGTAATCTTTGCGGCAACCAGTTTTATGACGATATTAAGAGGCTTAACTCCGGCAAAGTCATTGGTAAAATGAGTGCCTATTCCGAATGAAGGCAAGCAATAATTTTTGGCATATTGCTGGATTTGGATTGCGTTTGAAACATCAAGTGCATTGCTGAATACGACTTGTTTTGTTTTGGGATCAATGCCCAGCGAACGGTATTTCTCAACGATTTTCATCAGTTGCTCATAATTGTCACCGCTGTCTATCCGCAATCCTTTGAACAGGTTGGCAAAATCCTCAGAGAAGTTCATACTGAAAATATCCCAACCGAAACTATCATACAGATAAGTGCCCAACGCTCCACGAAAAGTATTCCGCCAAGAATTCATGGCAATATGATTTGCCATTTGCGGACCATACATTCCACCGATAGCGCATACAAATTCATGAGCCATTGTACCGACTGGTAACAAATCATGCTTCATTGCCAAATAAACATTACTAGTTCCAACAAATTGTCCCTTCCAATTATTGTCATTACTGCACGTTTTTATAGCATGTATAACAACATTCTGCGCTTCAAAAGAAGCTCTACGTCGTGTACCGAAGTCGCTAAATACACACCCAGCTTTCAACAATTGCTTCCCTTTCTCGTAAGATTTGTCATAATAGGCTTGATAGTCAAAGCGGCTGTCCTTTTTGGTCATAATGTAATAAAGTTCTGAAATAATGGCAAGGACTTTTACTTCCAGTAAGATGGTATTTGACCAACAGCCTTCAATGTCCACACACAAGTGTCCGTTTTCGTCTTGACGTATCTTAACCCATTCATGGTCAAAACGGTATCCTTTAAGATAGGTGTAAAACCATTCTGGGATATATTTACATTTGCGTTTCATGAAATCTATTTCCTCGTCAGTGATGGTTACAGATTCCAACATCATTATCTGTTCTTCCAAAGCTTGGGCAAAGCCAATTGGGTATTCAGTATTGTCTCTGTCGGTAAACGTGTATTTAACCTGTGCTCTTGGGTAGTTGTCGATGACGGCACAGCACATGGTGAACTTATACAAATCGTCATCCGTAAAATGTCTGATGATTTGTTTCATGGCAATAGTTTTTTAATACTTATGCCCAAGACCTCTCCACCGTCCAAAGATGGACAGAATTCCTGCAAGACATGGAATATGGATGTCCCATACCTCTTGATACCGTCTTTTAGTGTATCAAGCACGCATACATCCCCGGCTATTCCGCACAAGTCTATCCGGTCGATATGCAAGCCATCTATCAGGTTATCCAAATGCATGGACAAGGTCTCAGTATTCTTCCGAATCCTTGCAAACACCTTTCCGCAGAATTATCACTTCACCGTGTGTTGTATAGAGCGGTTCCACCAATACCGAACAGATTGCCGCACCTGTTGTATTCTGTACGCAATGCATCGGCCACTCCCCGCCATTCTCTCTGAATGAGCAATGATTGTATGGATGCCAATCCATCGTAATTGCTTTTGCCGCATATTCCCCGTCTGTCCGTTTGATATATGCGGCCAATCCTTCCATTTTTGAAATTGCCTCCGGAACCGGCAGCGTGCCGTTTATGAAGTCAATTTGAGGGTCTATAATTAATAGCAAGCGTTTCATCTTCCTTTTGTTGAATCTAAACGGTTTGTCTTACCAAATCTCTTGCGAAATCCACTAACTGCACAGCCTCCTGATGGCGGAGAAAGCGTGTGTCCAGGCCATTCGCACCAAGGCGGAAGCGGTCGAGCGCATCGGCATCCTTAAATATCCGGTACAAACGGATGGTTCGTTCCGCTTCATTCGGAATTGATTGAGCGATGGCTTTGATGCCTGTTTCGTCATCCCTGTCGTGATATTTCATAACCAATGAAGCTGGTTTCAAGAATGCAATATCAGTGTTTATCTCACAATACTTCATGTAATAGGATGCCGCCCGTGCCCCATGCCCTGTATCCAGTCCATCGTCCAAACGACGGGTGTCATGGAATATGGCGGTATGTGCCAATACGCAAAGGTCTGTTTTCGTGTTTTCCGCCATCCTTTCGCCTATCAGTAAAGCATAAAGCAGCACTCTTTCGGAGTGGCCTTTCGTATGAATTTCCGAATTTGCCAAATTGAAGGACAAGTTGCTCTCCATGTATTCCGTCCAATGAAGATACGGAATTTTGACCTGTGCGGGCAGATTGTCAATGATATAACGAGGTGTTGTCATGCCAATTCCTCCTTTAAATTCCGAAGTGTATCGGCAATATCTCCTGCCAACCCGATAGATTTATTTGCTATTTCATCGGGAATATACAATTCCTGCGCGAGGTTCAGCGTAATATATGTGGCTTGCGGTTCACGTGCAGCCAGTTGCATCAACGGAAGCTTTATCAAACGGTTGCGGCTGCCTATGCCCAGTTCAATGATAACAAGCCGTTTGCCGTGATAACGGCTGAGGAAAGCATTGGCTTCTTGACTTTTGTCTTGCATCGGGCGGTTATGCAGCAAGTCCTCGAAAGTGCCTTCTACCTCGAACACCTTATCGGGCGCAAAACCGGACAATTCCAAATGCGTGTCGGCATTGGAGGTGAGAATGAAGTAGTCCTTATCACCGACTATGGCAAGCAGGTCTTTCATCACTTGCGAGGGACGGTAGTCTGTTACCCAATACTGCACCAGACGGTTCAGGAACTCCTGACGGTCCTTCTCGTTCGGGTAGTGATAAAAACATCCTTCGATGACACTGCGTATGCCGTATTTCTGCTGGAAGTCACCGAACTGGCGGCAGAACATCTCGTTGTCGGCGAAAATATGATAGCCTTCGGCGATGGACAATCCGTTGCTTGCCCCGATGAGCAAGGCATCGGCATCCTTGATGGCTTGGGCGGCTTGTTCTATCTTATTCATCTTGTAGAATTTTATAAAATCGGTTTCCAATAAATGTAAGTCATATAGTCTTTTTCCTCCGTCGAATAATGTCGGTCACGGTATGTTGTCGCCAATGTGAACCCATGGGTTGGGTAATAGTCATGGTCGCAGGAGGTATCCGTCCAAAGGAACATTTTCCGAAACCTGTGTTTGCGGAACTCTTCCGTGATGGCATTCAGCAACTCCCTGCCGCATCCTTTTCTTGTACTGACAAACAGGGACAGTTTCACATCTTCGTCCGACATTCGGGCAAGCGTGTTCCGGTCGGCTTCGTCCATGTATTCACAGAGCGTTTCCAGCAGGTCCTTTTCGATAGGCGACAGGTTTTCACTTTGTTTCTTCACCCAATCGGACAAATCTACAATTTTCCCTTTCCGCGTACCGAATATCAGCCCTTTCACTCCCTCTTCATCAGATATCTTAAGCGACAAATCGGCATCGGTGAAATTATGCCGGACGATGCACTCTGCTATACACAGAAGATAATCTTCCGAAAATCCGTCATAAAACGTATGCCACGCTTGTTTCGCCAAAGGCTTGACGACATTCATATCCTCTTCTTGGAATCTTTCTATTTTCATCATGCTTGTATTTCTCTGTTTCCTTATTAATATACTCTTGACGGGGTAAACGCTTCTTTGGGATTGAATCCTTTCATTCCGGCTATGGATTCGCCGAGCAGTTGTTTCAGCGTGATAGCGATGTCGTCGCCAATGGCAAGGCTCTTCTTTACAATCTCTTTCGGGATGATGGCGTGCTGCGGATTGATAGTGGCATAGAAGGCGTGCGGGAACTGGTAAGTCATGTTCATGAATGGTTCCTTGATGAACATCGGGGTCATCATGCCTACACCGAGTTCGAGGAACAGCACCTTGCGGCGGGCGTTGGCACGCAGGAAATCGAGATACCGCTTCATCTCGCGCTGGTAATATTCGCCTTCAAGGAAAGTGTAGCCACGCACCCACGGAGCTAACTCCTTGCCGCAATGCGGGCAACGAGGTATCAACTCGTCGGGCAGGGCGTCGCCCACAATCTTGTCGCTTAACTCAAATACCTTTTCCTTATTATAATATATCTCGTCGTGGCACGGACGGCTGCATTGCCAGTAACGGTTGTCTCCTTGTATCCGGGTAATCCTTTCGTCCGGAAACGTTCGGAAAAACTGTGCATCCTGATTGGTCGTGGCAATATAATAATTCTTCCCTTGAAGAAGTCTTGCCAGGTCCGTGTACGTTTCGCCGGTGTAGCACTCATAGACATAACGGGTGGCACGCAACATGGCAGCCCAAAGCTCTCCGCGACTAAGACGGCGGTCATAAAACAAGTCGAAATAATTATGGATGTCATATTTCTTTGCCAATCCTCCCGCCAACTTCCTGTAAACCTCGTCATCCTGATAATAGAACACGAACCCCGAAGCGGCGGACATTCCCGATGCTCCGCCCACCACGATGGCATCTGCCTCATCTATTTTCTGTTTTAGTAATTCAATCTTTTCTTTTGAAACCATTGCAAATATTTCTTTTAATTTATTTTGTTGCAAAGGTACGTGCATTACAAGAAGTAGACTCTACCAATTTATTGTAGTATTCTATCATTTCGATAAGAGAAATAGAAAGGAAATAGGATTAAACATAATTTTACTACATATCAAGCGGTAAGTATGCCCATGAAAATGATTATTCGAACTGATTATAGGTTTCGTTATTTAATGATGATGCCTATCCAACGAATGTGAACATTCGAGATTGTTTTTGGCATTTATAACGACGAACTATAATTATTATTTTTTTTATTTACTTCAGCTAGAAATTCACTAATAGTCTGTCCTGTCATTTGTTTGAAGAAACGCATCAGATGATTCGGTTCGGGAAAGTTCAAGCGATAGGCTATTTCGGATGCTGTACCTGTAGTATCGAGCAGTTCATTTTTCACTTCTAATAGTAGGCGTTTCCGAAGCATTTCCGTAGCGGTTGTTCCGAATTGTTCCTTTACAGCTTTGTTCAGCGTAATACGTGTGATACCGATTAATTCCGCATAGTCATTTACTCTGTGTTTCGTGTGGATATGTTTCTCTAACAATTGCCTGAACTGATAAGCATAGTTGTTTCGTACTTTGCATGTAGGCAAGCCGTAGGTAGTAGCATACGAGCGATTAATTTGTAATAACAAGTAAAAAAGTAACGAGCGCAGTATTTGCTCACTGTCACTAATGGTACGTCGTAATTCCTGTTTGATTTCTTTGAGAAACATAATATATCGTTGCATATCCTCTTGGGAAACAATAAGAAAAGGAGGAGTGTCATTTGGGTAACAATAAAGTAACCTATAAGTAAAGTATTTGTCCGCAAGAAAGTTGTGTAGGAAATCTTCTTGGAAAATTAGAAATCGAAAAAAATTAACATCTGTTTCCAGTTGCCATCTATGTCGTTGGTAAGGCGAAAGAAAAACGATACTGTTAGGCATCACATCGTAACACTTATGTTCTATCCACACGTGTCCGCCTTCTTCCTCGAAAAAGATAAACTCGAAGAAATCGGTTATATATTCTTTATCTGAGGTATAATACTGTAGATGTTCCATCCCAGTTCCTGTATTAATGAGAAAGTTCACGCCACATTCTGCCTTGTTGAAACGTATTTCTGTGAGGTTTGCTATTCGTGTCATAGACTACTTGTTTGCTTGCAAATATAGTGCTTTCTAGCGTGAATCGCAAATGGATTTATCAAATTGATAGTTCGTTTGGTATATTTGATAGAGTTTACAAAGAAAAATATCCTGACCTTTGCAAACGAAATAGAACAATAATTTATAGTAGTTTATATTATGGGAAAGAATAACATTACAAAATCCATCGAAGAAAAAAGGAAGTGGAAACTTCATAATAATCCCAATCATCCGATTTGTATGTTTAAAAAACATATACAACAATACTTTAAAGGGTATGAAATTTTTGACAATCTTGACGAAGTGGTCAGAAAGTTTACTCGAAGTATCCGTTCGTGCAAAGAGATATTTCTTTTTGGGTGAATGGTTTTGTCGAAAATCAAGAAGGTTTATGGATTGAGCACAATGATTTTTGCGAGATTGTTCGCGAACTAGGCGGTGATTTGATAGAAAGTGTCAGCGTAATCGACCGCTTTCAAAAACAATACAAGGTATCTTTGGCATATCGAATAATTTATCGCTCTAATGACAGAACCTTGCTGAACGATGAAATAAATCAAATTCAGGAGAACATCCGTAGTCAGATTTCAGATAGATTTAATATAGAATTAAGATAAGTATGAGAAAGATTTTAATATTTATAATGGCGATAGCAACACTTATGTCATGCACAAATAGCACAAAAGAAATAATAGAATCAACAAATAAAATTCAACTGATACGAAATGCGACATTGAAGATTGAGTATGGAGGAAAGACTTTTCTTATTGATCCGATGCTTTCCGAAAAAGGAAAACTGAAATCAGTAATTGGTACAAACAAAAATCCGACCGTACATCTTACAATGTCAGTCGAGGAGATCATGAATGATGTTGATTTCGTGCTTGCTTCGCACTCCCACTTCGACCATTTCGACAAACCTGCCGCCGCTGCGATGGGTGATACGCTGAAATTATACGTTCAGCCTGCCGATAGCGTGTTTTTTCTGAATGAGTTCGGTATGACCAACACTGAAATCATCAATGATAAGATTACAGTTGGAGAACTTACGGTTTATCGTACCGGAGGCGAGCATGGGAAAGGTACAATCAAGGAGATGATGGGAGAGGTTTCAGGTTTCGTGCTGCAAGCCGAAAACCAACCGACTGTTTATATTGTCGGCGATTGTTTGTGGACGGACGAAATCAAAGCGAATATAGAGCGATACCAGCCTGATTGGGTTATCATCAACACGGGAGGCGCAATCATACCCGCACTTTCGCCGACGTTCGGAACTCTGACTATGAATGAAAAGGACGTGGTACGCATGATTGAGGAGTCGCCAGCTAAATGCCGGTTCATTGCCGTCCACATGGATGCCATCGACCATTGCCAGACAACACGCAGCATTCTTCGCAATGAGGCAGACAAGGCAGGCATATCGAGAGAGAAACTGATTATTCCGGCAGACGGAGAAACCATCAAATTATGAGACACTATGAATTTCGTTGATGAATTGAGATGGCGCGGCATGCTGCACCAACTGATGCCGGGCACAGAGGAACTTCTTGAAAAGGAACAGGTAACAGCATATTTAGGTGTCGATCCTACTGCCGATTCACTCCACATAGGACATTTGTGTGGAGTGATGATTTTACGTCATTTCCAAAAGTGCGGTCACAAGCCGTTGGTGCTTGTCGGCGGGGCGACCGGAATGATTGGTGACCCGTCGGGGAAATCCGACGAACGGAATCTTTTGAGTATGGAAACTTTGCAGCATAATGTAAGCTGCATCAAGAAACAGTTGTCGCGGTTTCTTGATTTTGATTCCGAGATACCCAACCGGGCAGAACTCGTAAACAACTACGATTGGCTGACGCCCATTTCTTTTTTTGAGTTTTTACGGGAGATAGGCAATCGGGTTACCATTAACTATATGATGGCGAAGGATTCGGTTCAGAAGCGTCTCAATGGAGAGGCTCGTGACGGTCTTTCGTTTACGGAGTTCAGCTACCAGTTGTTGCAGGCCTACGACTTTTATTATCTGAACAAGACGAAGAACTGCAAATTACAGTTGGGCGGCTCCGACCAATGGGGAAACATCACTTCCGGAACGGATCTTATCCGGCGTATCAGCGGGAATGCAGCCTATGGCTTGACCTGCCCTCTTATCACCAAAGCCGACGGAGGAAAGTTCGGCAAAACGGAATCCGGAAATATATGGTTGGATGCCCGATATACTTCTCCTGCCGAATTTTTCAATTTCTGGCTGAATGTCAGCTACACGGATGCCTGCCGTTATATCAAGATATTCACCACATTGACACAGGAAGATATTGCCGCTCTTGTCGAGGTTCACACCAAGGACAGTTCATCGAAAGCCATGCAGATGCGCCTTGCCGAAGAGGTGACGAAGATGGTGCACGGTGAGGAGGTATATGAAACGCTTTCTGAAGCAGTCAGAATCAAATCCTGATGGGACATACTATTACAAATAGAGACTTTTAATCGGAAAATATGAAAATAAACAAGGAAGGGTATCGGATAATTTGGGGTTCAGGAATCATTTTCCTATCATGCTGGCTGTTGTTTTATTACCTGTTTGTCAACAATCGCAGTACGATTATATTCCAGCTCTGTACTGTATTGCTGGTCGTTTTCTGGCTTTATATCATTACTTTTTTTCGGGAACCGAAACGTATCCGTATCAGTGACCCGTCGTTGGTCTTTGCGCCTTGCGACGGCCGTGTCGTGGTGATTGAAAAGGTGATGGAGGATGAATATCTGCATCGTGAAATGCTGCAAATATCGGTCTTCATGTCGCTGACCAATATTCACATGAACTGGTATCCTGTAGGTGGAACAATAGAATACGTTAAATATCATCCGGGGCGTTATCTTGTAGCTTGGTTACCAAAAGCATCTAAAGATAATGAACATACGACAACTGTTGTGAGAATGCAAAAGGTCATTTGATACTTTTCCGCCAAATTGCTGGATTTATTGCCCGACGGATTGTGTCTTATATAAAACTGGGATACGAGGCGGAACAGAACACGACTGCCGGGTTTATAAAATTCGGTTCGAGAGTGGATATTTTGCTTCCATTGGAATATGAGATATTAGTGGAATTAGGTGATGCAGTCGTGGAAAGTCAGACACCACTGGCAAGAGTTAGGTAAACTATAATATAATCTATTAGGTTTTATAAGTAACCGTTTAATAGTTTTTCCCAATGTGAAGCAAACAATAAGAATTGATCAAAGGTTACGGATAAAAAAATATCTTAATATTTTAAAATACATATTATCGGAATGGATTTGGCTTTTGTTTGTTTTATAAGCTAAATTGTGTGCGTATAATAACACGTATGTAATACATAATTGGTAGAAAAACAATTGACTTTAATAAAGTAGCTTGTATTGGATTTTGCATAGAAGAATGGCTTTTCATTAGTTATTGTGATTGACGGACTGAAAGCATCAAGTATGGAGATTGTTGATCTATTCTTCTACATAAAATAACTATTATTAATGAGAATAAAAACAGATTGCATAATGATAAAAGCTATATTTTTTTGATATTGACGGAACATTGGTCAGCTTCAAGACACATCGGATTCCGCAATCAACAATAGATGCCATTGTACAAGCAAAAATGCAAGGCATCAAAATATATATTTCTACAGGGCGTCCTTTCCCGCTAATAAACAACATAGACGGAATCAAGCATCTGGTGGACGGCTACATCACCGCCAACGGAGCTTATTGCTTTGTGGGGAACAAAGTCATCTCTTGCCAGCCCATACCCGATGAAGATGTCCGTACCGTTATCAGGTGGGCAGACGAAAAGGACTTTGCCTGTATGGTGGTCGGCGAGAAAGACTTGGCCATGTACCGCAACAATGCATGTGCCGACCGCATATTCCGTCAGATGCTGGATGTCCACAATTTGCAGACGGATGTCCCGATAGAGCCTGTCCTCCGGCAGCGTATCCTACAACTCACTCCGGTGATTCCGAAAGATGAAGAAGAACGGTTGATGCCGCTGTTGCAGGGCTGCGAGTCCAGCCGTTGGTATCCCGACTTTGCCGACATCACGGCAAAGAATGTAAACAAGGGAAATGGGCTTCTGGCTATCGCAGCGCATCAAGGCATCAAAGCGGAAGAAACAATGGCACTTGGCGATGGAGGCAATGATATGTCAATTATCAAGCAGGCAGGCATTGGAGTGGCGATGGGAAACGCGAATGAAGCACTGAAAGCCGTTGCGGATTATGTGACGGAGCCGGTGGACGAGAACGGGGTTTACCATGCGTTAAAGCGTTGGGTATTTATGCCACGCTAATTTTAATATGTTTTGTAACCCGAATGCCTATTTAATAAACAACAGATATTATGGAAGGAAACACTATCTATATCAAAAATATGGTTTGCAGGCGGTGCATCCTGACCGTTTCCAATATCTTTAAGGAGAACGGCATCATGCCTGCCAGCGTTGAACTGGGTACAGTCGTGCTGTCTGAGCCTATTCCGGAAGGAAAGAAAGACTGCATCCGCCGCAGGCTTGAAGAAAACGGCTTTGAGGTGATTGATGACAAGCGGATGCGCGTTATCGAGCAAATTCGTATCGGCGTTATTGAGTTCGTGCGCCATCCGGAATATCAGGAGAAGATGAACTTGTCAGACTATCTGCAGGACAAATGCCGCAAGGAATACAGCGCGCTCAGCAAGTTGTTCACTGAGATGAAAGGCATCAGCATCGAGCGGTATTATCTTGCGCAACGAATTGAGCTGGTGAAAGAGCTGCTTGTCTATGACGAACTGACTGTCAGCGAGATTGCGGATAAACTGCATTATTCGAGTGTGGCTCATCTGAGCGCGCAGTTCAAGGCGCAGACGGGACTGTCTCCCACACAATTCAAGGCGATGAAAGGACATAAACTGAAACCGCTCGACGAGATATAAATCGTATCCATAATAATGTAACAGCCCGACCCGGCTTGCCGTTTAACTTTGCACACGGAAAAATAAAAGAAGACTTATTTATGAAAAAGATTTTAGTATGGATGTTCCTTTCCTGCATAAGCTGCGCGAACCTTTGGGCTTCGGACAGGACGGTCAAAGGTTATGTGCTTGACAAGGAGGGAACGCCTTTGCCCGGTGCATATGTGTATGATGCCGACAAGCATACGGCAGTTACGGACGAGGACGGCTATTTCGAGCTTTCCATACCGGAGGAGGTGAGGGAGTTGAAAGCCGGCTACGTAGGCTTCAACACCCTTACCTACACAATGGAGCGTCCCGATGACGTACAGATTCTGGTGATGAGCCAGAGTACTGAACTGGAAGAGGTGGTCGTCACGGCAGGAGGCATCGGAACAATCAAGAACCGCAGCAATGTGCTGAATACGGAAAGTGTGACTTCACAAGCTCTGACACGTGCCGCCTGCTGCAACCTCTCGGAGAGTTTCGAGACGAACCCTTCGGTGGACGTTGCCTACAGCGACGCCGTGACGGGAGCCAAACAAATCCAGCTTCTTGGACTGGCAGGTACATATGTGCAAATGCTCACGGAGAATTTCCCGAACCTGCGGGGCGTGGCTTCCACCTACGGGCTGGACTACATTCCGGGACCGTGGATGCAAAGCATACAGGTTTCCAAAGGAGCGGCTTCGGTGAAGAACGGCTACGAGTCCGTGACGGGGCAGATTGACGTGGAATATAAGAAACCGAAAGTGGCGGATCCGCTGCTGGTCAATCTTTTCGCCAGCAGTACGGGGCGTTACGAAGGAAATGCCGTGGGAGCCGTAGAGTTGAACGACCGCCTTTCTACCGCCCTGTTCCTGAACTATTACAATGAGAAGCGGACGCACGACAAGAACAAGGACACGTTTCTGGATATGCCGGAAATGCAGGCGTTCAGCGTAATGAACCGCTGGCACTACCAGACACCCAAGTTCGTGTCGCAATCGGGCATTAAGGTACTCGCAGACCGCCGTACAAGCGGACAGACCTCCCACACCTTACACGGTGACGAAGATTTTGCTCCCTATACCATTCATAACGATGCTAACCGTGTGGAGCTTTTCTCAAAAAACGGATTCATCATCAATCAAGACCGGAATGAAAGTGTAGCGGTTATCGCGTCAGGCTCGTACCACGACCAGCAATCGAACTATGCGGACAAGATATATAACGTATATGAATCGAACATCTATGCCTCCCTGCTTTATGAAAGCGAATTTGGCGACAGGCATAAGTTGGCGGCAGGATTGAACTACAACTGGGACAACTATGCGCAACGGGGCAATGTCATCGAGCGTTACCGTCCGCAGGAACGCAACGTAAGCGAGAGCGTGGCGGGTGCATACGCTGAATACACGTGGACACCTGTGGAGAATTTCACGTGGATGCTGGGACTGCGCGCCGATTACAGCACCTTGCACCATTGGTTCGTCACTCCCCGTATGCACCTCAAGTATGCGCCTGCCCCCTGGCTCGACTTGCGGGCTTCCGCCGGAAAGGGTTACCGCACCACCTTCATCTTTCCCGAAAACAGTTACCTGCTCGCAAGCAGCCGCACGTGGCACATCGCTGACGACCTGCATCAGGAAGAAGCGTGGAACTACGGCATCAGCGCGTCTTTCCATATTCCGGTGAAAGGCGAGGAACTGACCGTAAACGCGGAATGGTTCTATACGGATTTTCAAAATCAGGTGGTAATCGATATGGACAGGAATGCGCACAGCATCTATTTCTACAACTTGGACGGCAAATCCACTTCCAGCGTATTCCAAATAGACGCCACCTATCCGCTGTTCCGTGGTTTCACCCTGCTGGGAGCCTACCGCTGGATGGACGTGGAATGCACGTATGGCGGCAAGACCTTGCGCAAACCGCTCACCAGCCGTTACAAAGCTTTGGTTACGGCATCATACGAAACGCCGTTGAAGAAATGGCAGTTCGATGTGACTGTCCAGTTCAATGGCGGGGGACGTATGCCGACACCCGATGCGGAACGTCCGTTATGGGGCAGCACCTTCCCGTCGTACACCCAACTGAGCGCACAAGTTACGCGCCGTTTCCGCCGGTGGAGCATCTATGTGGGTGGAGAGAACCTGACAAACTATAAGCAGAAGAACCCGATTGTATCGGCAGGAGACCCGTACAGCCCGGATTTTGACGCTACAATGGTATGGGGACCAACAATGGGCTACAAACTTTATGCGGGCATCCGCTACAACATACCCAAGATGTAACAAACAGAACTAAAAATAAATAGAAGACAATGAGAACAAAAACAATCATGCTGACAGCCCTGTTTTTGCTGGGATTGTCATCCGGCGTTTCGGCAAAGGACGTGAAAGAAAACAAGAAGGCAGAAGTGACATTCCTCGTGTCAATGACTTGTGAAAACTGTCAAAAACGCATTGAGGATAACATTTCTTTCGAGAAAGGGGTAACCGGACTGGACGTTAACCTCCCGCAAAAAACCGTCACCATCGAATACCGCAAGGACAAGACTACGCCTGACAAACTGAAAACAGCCATTCGTAAATTAGGATATACTGTGACACCGTTCCATAAGACAAAGGACAACTCAAAAGAGCCGTCAAAATAGAGGATATAGTATAAATACGGCTTTGAATAAAATAAATTGAGCCATTGACAAGGCGAAAGGAGTATTGGTGTAAAATCTTGAACGGTGCTTGAATTCTTCAGAAAGTACCGTTCGTTTTTTATATTAAAAGTAGCAAAAATGAGATTATCTGATTTACATACGGGCGAAAACGGGATAATTGTCAAGATATATGGTCGTGGCAGTTTCCAAAAACGGATAACTGAAATGGGATTTGTATTCGGGAAACGGGTAAAAGTCATATTGAACGCGCCGTTGCAAGACCCGATAGAATATGAGATTATCGGTTACAAGATTTCGCTGCGGCGGGAAGAGGCGGACAACATCGAAGTAGTGAGTGAAAAAGAAGCTAAGAACTTTGTACATAAGCAAAGTCAGGAACTCTCTATTGATGCCTCTCATTGTGATGACGTTCCATTTCTTGAAAAAGAAATGGAACGCATGGCGGCCGAACGGAATCATTCGATACGAGTGGCATTGGTCGGCAATCCGAATTGTGGAAAAACATCCTTGTTCAACATCGCTTCCGGTGCGCACGAACATGTCGGGAACTATAGCGGTGTGACCGTAGATGCCAAGGAAGGGACATTCGAGTATGGCGGCTATCGGTTCACCTTGGTGGATTTGCCAGGCACATATTCCATTTCGGCGTATAGTCCCGAAGAACTTTACGTACGCAGAAGCCTTGTAGAAGAAATCCCGGATATAGTCCTCAATGTGGTGGACAGTACCAATCTGGAACGTAACCTTTATCTTACGACACAGGTCATTGATATGGACTTACGGGTAGTGATGGCCTTGAATATGTATGACGAATTTCAAGAACGAGGTGACAAGCTGGACACAGAACGACTTGGGCAATTATTGGGCGTCCCAATTGTTCCAACCATCAGCAGGACGGGAGAAGGAATAGACCGATTATTCGACACCATCATCCATGTGTATGAAAAGAAGCAGCCTATATTGTGCAGGCACATCCACATCAACCACGGTGAAGAACTGGAAACGAGCATCCGCCGCATTCAATTGCTTATCCAACGCGACGAGGGCATCCGCCACAAATATTCTACCCGTTTCCTTGCCATCAAGTATTTGGAGAGGGACAAGGACATCGAGAATGTAGTGGAAAGCCTTCCTTGTCGAGATGAAGTCATTACGACCCGTTTTGAAGAACAGAAACGCATAGACGGATTGCTACATACTTCTATGGAAACTGCCATTGTGGATGCAAAATATGCATTTATCCAAGGCGCATTGAAAGAGACTTATTGCCCTGCGTCCTCGAAAGAGCCATCCAAACGGACAAAAACAGACAAAATTGATGCAATTGTCACTAACCGTTGGTTGGCATTCCCATTGTTTTTCTTCCTGCTCTATCTGATCTTTCAAGGTACATTTACTTTGGGCGAATACCCGATGGAATGGATTGAATGGTTCGTAGGGCAATTCGGTGATTGGATTTCCACATATATGCCGGACGGGATGCTAAAAGACTTGGTGGTGGATGGCATTATCGGCGGCGTAGGCAGCGTATTGGTGTTCCTTCCCAACATCATGATACTTTACCTATTCATCTCCTTGCTCGAAGATTCGGGCTATATGGCACGTGCCGCTTTCATTATGGACAAAATCATGCATCGCATCGGATTACACGGCAAGTCGTTCATCCCTATGATCATGGGATTCGGTTGCAATGTCCCGGCTGTGATGGCAACACGCACCATCGAGAGCCGGAGAAGCCGGCTGATAACCATGCTCGTCATTCCATTCATGTCGTGTACTGGACGTTTGCCTCTCTATATCTTGATGACAGGACTATTCTTTCCCCATTATGCCAGCATGGTTTTATTAGGGCTTTATGTGTTGGGCATCCTTGTGGCGGTATGTTCGGCGCACATCATAGGGTGGTTCATCAAGGAAGAAGACCTGCCTTTCGTAATGGAACTTCCTCCATATCGGATACCTACGGTAAAATCCGTTTTCCGACACACGTGGGAAAAAGGCAAACAATACCTACATAAAATGAGCGGCATCATATTGGTTTGTTCCATTATCATTTGGTTTTTAGGATATTTTCCTCGTCATGACAGCTATTCTACAGCTGCCGAGCAACAGGAAAACTCTTACATTGGACATATCGGCAAGGTCATCGAACCCCTGTTCGAGCCTTTGGGCTTCGACTGGAAAATGAGCACCAGTGTTTTATCCGGTATCGGGGCAAAGGAACTGGTGGTAAGTACGCTTGGCGTCATGTACAGTGCAGAAAACGAAGAAGCCGACAATAACATTAATTTGCAAGAAGCTCTGCAAAAGAACATCTCTTCTGCTGCCGCACTTGCTTATATGGTATTTGTACTACTTTATTTTCCTTGTATAGCCACTTTTGTAGCCATTAAACAAGAAAGCGGCAGTTGGAAATGGGCTGTATCTTCCGCCGTCTATACGATTTGTGTGGCATGGATGATAGCCTTTATAACGTATAGATTAGCTATGAGCTTAATATAATGCTAAAAAAATAATGATTAAAGCAATATTTTTGATATTGACGGAATATTGGTCAGCTTCAAAACGCATCAGATTCTGCAATCGGCAATAGATGTCATTTTCTAACCGAAAGCGCAAGGTGTAAAGATATATGAAATTTGAACAGAGGTTACAAGAAAAGATTACATTCGGATATGTTGTCATGTTTATTATCGGAATAAGCATGGTTTCTATTTTGGTGCATGAGCGCAAACGCATCAGGGAAATAGAAGCCGACACGGAAACCATCCGGCAAGTGCGCCGTGTCATCAGCGACACCCACCAGCGCATCACCCGGCTTGCGCTGCTGGGCGAGGGTGTTGTTGGCTGGGACGAAACGGATTACCACCATTACCATACCCAGCTCTTGCGCACCGACAGCCTGCTGCAAGCCATGAAACCGCTCTGTCGTGAATACGTGCGCCCGGCACAAATAGACACGCTCCGCTCCCTCTTGGCGGACAAGGAAACCCAGCTACGGCACATCATGCAAGCAATGGAGCGGCAGGAAGAGGCGGACAGCCTCTTGGTAAACCACCTGCCCGAAGTGGCACGTAGGGCGACACGTGTCCGCACCATAAAACAGAAGAAAAACGGACTGGCCGGCTTCTTCGGCGGCAAGAAGACCGTACAGGTACTGCCTTCAGCCAGGGAACTCCACGCCTTCAGCGACAGCCTAACCGCCATGCAACAGAGACAGGCGGCTGAGATGAAAGCCTATGCCGACAGCCTGCGCATCCGCAACCGGACGCTGAACAGGGAACTGGAGCGGCTGATACGCGACCTCGACACGCAGGCACAGACCGCCTTCGGACATCGGGAACGGAAGATAGCTGAAGCACAGGCATTGTCCGTGCGGCTGTTCACTATCACCATATCCGCCGCCATTGTCCTGCTGTTCTTGTCCTACCTCGCCATCCATCGGGAAATGAAACGCAGCGGCAACGAAAGGAAGAAACGGGAAAGCCTTATCACTGAACTGCAAAAGAGCAATGATACGAACGAGAAGCTAATCAAGCTGCGACGCAATCTCATCCAGAACGTCACCCACGAACTGCGCACTCCCCTGACCGTCATCGGCGGCAACGCCGAGCTGCTGCTGAACGACACGGAGGCAGACAACCGTATGCGCCACGCACAGACCATCGGGGATGCCGTCGGGCGCATGGCGGGAATGATAAACAACCTTTTGGTGTATTTCCGGCTGGACAGCGGCAAGGAAACGCCAAGCGTCAAGCCTTTCAAACTGCGCTCCATCGCCGAAACATTGGAAACGGAGTTTGCTACATTGGCGAAGAATAAAGGACTCAACTTCAAGACAGCAAGTGAAACGGACGAGATTGTAAGCGGCGACAGGAACCGGATTATAAGCATTGGCGGCAACCTGCTCTCCAACGCCATCAAGTTCACCCGAAGCGGTACAGTCACATTAAGCACCGGCTACAAGAACGGCATATTTACTTTGACGGTGGAAGACACCGGCACGGGCATGACCGGAGAACAGCAGGCGCGGATATTCATCCCGTTTGAGCGGTTGGGCAACGCCGTGACGGAGGACGGCTTCGGGCTGGGGCTTGCCATCGTAGCCGACACGGTAAAGCTGTTGAAAGGGAACATCACGGTGGAAAGCGAGCCGGGCAAGGGAAGCCGCTTCACCGTCAGCCTGCCGTTGGCAAAGGCGGAAGAAATGGCGGCTGCCGAAAAGACGAACGTCGGACATTCCACGCTGTCCGACTGCTCCGTACTGGCGATAGACAACAACGGGATGCTGCTGGACATGATGAAAGAGATGTACAGGCAAAACGGTGTGGATTGCGACACTTGCCAGACAGCAGGAGAACTGACAGACCTGATGCGCACAAAAGATTATGACCTGTTGATAACCGACCTGAAAATGCCGGAGGTGAACGGCTACGAGGTGCTGGAACTGCTGCGCACATCGGAAATAGGCAACTCACAAACCATCCCCGTAGTGGCAGCCACCGCCGGAGGCTATGTGGAGAAAGAAGAACTGACGGGCAAAGGCTTTGCCGCCGTGCTGTACAAGCCCTATTCCATAGACGAACTGCTGGCGGTGACGGAAAGCTGCATCAAACGGAACAAAGCAAACAGCATAGACCTCTCATCCCTGCTCGCCTTCGGCGACAAGCGGCGCACGTTGGAAAAGCTGGCGGCCACTACACAATCCGACATGGACGAAGTGCGCAAGGCGGCGGAAGCGGGGGACATGGAAGCATTGGATTACTGGGTGCATCACCTGAGAAGCTCGTGGATGCTGATAAAGGCGGAGCAACCGTTGGCGGCATTGTACGAGGCAATCCACAAGGAGGACATACCGGATGAAAAGGTGCAATCCGCCGTAAATGCGGTACTGGCACAGTGCAGACTGATTGTTGATTCGGCAAGAAAGGAGGCGGAAAGATGGGACGGGTAATCGTAGTGGAGGACAACATCATCTATTCCGACTTTGTATGCCGCCTGCTGGAAAGCAAGGGATACCCAAGCGTCAGTACCTCCACCTGCAACGGCGCACGGAAACTGTTTGCCAAGATGAGGGAAGATGACATCATTCTGGCTGACCTGCGCTTGAATGACGGTGACGGTATCAGTCTGCTGGAAGAACTGCGGAAACAGGGCAGGAACAATCCCTACATCGTCATGACCGACTATGACGAGGTGCCCACCGCCGTCCGGTCAATGAAGCAGGGCGCAGAGGACTACATCCCGAGAAAGCTGATTGAAGCCAACCTCTTCCCGCTCCTGAAAACCTTGCGGAAAAGGATGGAGCGGCACGATACGCCCATCCATGAGCGGCAGAGCGCGGCTTTCCGGGAGATAGACCGCAAGATAAGGCTGGTCGCCCCAACCAACATGAGCGTATTGATATTGGGCGAAAGCGGAACGGGAAAGGAACACATCGCCGAGAAAATACATACGATGAGCAAACGGTCGGCGGGGCCCTTTGTCGCTGTGGACTGCGGTCTGCTTTCAAAGGAACTTGCCTCCTCCACCCTGTTCGGGCATGAGAAAGGGGCGTTCACGGGAGCCGAAAGCAAGAAACAGGGATTCTGGGAGGAAGCCGCAGGAGGCACATTGTTCCTCGACGAGATAGGCAACCTTCCGCCGGAAGTGCAGCAGATGCTGCTCCGCGCATTGGAAGCCAAACGGTACAGACCCACGGGAGGCAGCAAGGACAAGCAGGCTGACGTGCGCATCATCGCCGCCACCAACGAGGACTTGCAGGCAGCCATCGCCGAAAAGCGTTTCCGTCAGGATTTGTTCCATCGGATAAAGGAATACACATTGAACATACCGCCGCTGCGTGAGTGCCGTGAGGACATCATGCCTTTGGCAGATTTCTTCCTGAAACTCTCCAATGAGGAACTTGACCGGCAGGTGAAAGGCTTTGATGCGGAAGCAAGAAAACAACTGCTCGCCTATGCATGGGGCGGCAACGTGAGGGAACTGAAACGGGTCGTGCGCATGGCGGTGCTGCATACCGAAGGCGATACGGTCACGGCAGACACGTTGGAGTTCGATGAAATACCGATAGCGGATGACGCTTCGCTGGCTTTGGACGACATGGAGAAGAAACAAATCATCCATGCGCTGGAACAGGCAAAGGGCAACCGCAAGTTGGCGGCAGCATTGCTCGGCATCGGGCGCACCACGCTGTACAACAAGCTGAAAGCATACGGGATAGAATAGAAAACAGTAAAAAGATGAAAGGAATTACAGGAAAAAGGCTACCTTTCGATAAGGTAAGCGGCGTTTCGGCATAAAAAACAATTGATTTGTTTTGTTCTGCCCTAAACTTGCATTACCTTTGTAGCAACATTTGAGAAAAGTCGGGTGCGGAAAGTAAAAAAATCCGTCCGATGAAAATATAGTATAGAATAAGACCGCAAGGCGCATCTGGTGAAAATCTGGACAATTGGAACTATGGAAGGCGATTGCGTGATGCTTATGCTATGCCTCGGCATAGCGTGCAGTCACGTACATTCCGTAGAGGCAGTCCAGAGCCGTCACCAGAAAGTAGTGTGATTTGCACGCTATTTTCGTATGACGGCTTTCGGTCGCAACCACTAAAAAAGAGACCGATGGGAAAAGTCATATTATTCGCCGTCCTCACGATGGACGGATGCCTTGCGGACAGTTCAGGGAAAGCGCAGCAATGGCTTGCCAAAACCGACACGCCGGACAGATTCGGCATTGTCGGAATGAAAGAAACCGCCCGTCCGCTCTCCGAATACACTTCCCTTACCACGTTGGTGCTTGACAAGTCCGACACCACCTGTTTCATAGAAGCCAACACCGCTACCGCAAGCATCATCAACGGCATGGCAAGGATGCACCTGCTGGACAAAATCATCCTCTGCACGATACCCGTCATTGCCGGGAACGGCTGCCGCCTGTTCCTTGGAGATTTGCCTGAAAGCGAATGGATGCGGGACGAGACAAAGACATACAAGGACGGTTCGCTGAAAGCCGTGTACCGCAAGAATGAGGGTGCGACTGTTCAGAAAGTGAACACCTCCCTGCTCAAAAGAGTGTTCAGATTATGAACACGTGTTCAATATCTGAACACTTCCGAAAGGCTGAATTTGGGTATTCCAATTTATTTTTATCAAATATGTCTGCTGTTTACCAGCAACTTGCAAAACAAACCGCAAAAAATTCCATCCGTTGGACTGCCGTTTGCCCGATAGTTTTATGTGCGCACACTTCAATCCAAGTGTAACAACATAAAACTGAAAGCAAATGGAACATCTCATATTGACAGAAACGGAGTTCTTCCGCCTGATAGACAACCCTGACAGCCGCAACGGGCTGAGTGCGGCATACGACGAGTTCGTGGCAACGGTCATTTCGCTCTGCACGGGAGCCGCAACCCCCTGCCATCCGCTGCCCGCGTTGAGCTATGCGGAAACGGAACTGCAATACCACAAAGCCCTGCAAGATACGGGAACCCACCACAGCGTGTACGTGCGCAAAGCCCTCGCCTTCGTGCGCAAGATGCTGAAGCACATTTCCATGCCACACAGCCAAGTGCCGCCACTATCCTCCATCCCCTCCAAAGATGAAAAGAAAGACGATACGCCTGCCGATGCCCCGCCCATGCGGTGGACGGGCAAGGCTTCCGACCTCGTGGAACTTATCTATGGCGTCAGCGAGATGCGCTGCATCAACGGTGGAGAGGCTTCGCTCAAGGAGATTGCCGCCTACTTCTACAAGGTGTTCGGCGTGCAGGCGAAAGGCTGCTACAACATCTTTGGCGACATCAAGATGCGCAAGAACGAGAGCCGCACCTATTTCCTTGACCGCGCCGCGGAGAAGGTGAACAAGCGGATGCTGTTGGACGAGGAACGGGAGCGGATGAGGAGATGAAAAGGCTTTTCGCCCCACATAACGCAATATACGTGAATATGTTAGGTTTTCTCGCGGAAAAGCCGTACCTTTGCAGGGAAATCAAAAGACTATATATTATGGCAATAGAAATCAAACCCATCCCGGTGCTTCGCGGCAAAGCTGCGGCACGTTTCGTGGAGGAAGCCGACCGCAACGCAAAAGAAAGGCGCGGTTCCATAGACTTCACGAAGCAGGTGGCGAAAATGCGCTCCATTCTGAAGCGTTCCAAACTGTATCGGGAGGGATAGTACGGTATGTTGGAGCGTTGCGAGTTCTGCGAACTGAATGAGGAGGTGCTGCGTGAGTGCGGCGGTTTCTCATGCGAGGACAAGGACATAACCGAGTTCTTCACGAAAGAGTATGCTGATTACGCTTACCAGCTTCTCGGCAAGTCCTATTGTTTCGTGGAACAAGAGGAACGGCGCATCGTCGGAGCTTTCACCGTAGCCAATTCGAGCATCCGTGCCGACCTGCTCCCGAACAGCCGCCGCAACAAGCTCAACCGCAACATACCCAACGAGAAACGCCGCCCGCAATACCCTGCGGTGCTGGTAGGACAGCTTGCCGTCAGCGAGGACTACAAAGGACTCCACGTGGGCGACGAGTTGCTGGATGCCATCAAGTCGTGGTTCATCGAGCCGCTGAACAAGACGGGATGCCGTTATGTAGTGGTGGACGCACTGAACCGTCCCAAGGTCTTTGACTTTTACCTGCGCAACGGCTTCAAGTTCCTGTTCGCCACGGAGGAAGAGGAATGGACGTTCCTGCACGGCAGGCGGACGGCGAAAGAGGGAACAGCCATGCAGCCCATGCACACCCGGCTGATGTATTTCGACCTGATACTCCTGCGTACCGAATAGCAAGACAAAAGCAACAGACAATAAGCCTCCCATAAAAGTTGAAGATAACTAACTTTTTGGGGGCATTTTTCATTTATGATGATATTTATATTAAAATGATATATAGCTATGGCAACGGAAATTTACCAACAAGAAGAAGAAGATAAATCGTTAATAGCAAATTCTATGGACGAGGTAGAAAATGTTAGTTTTCGTGAATGTATGGTTTCTTTTCATACAAAATCCATATATAATGTTTTATCAGAAATGGTTCGTCATTATTTAGGCTTTGTAACATCATATGATTCTAATTATATTATGCAAAAAGCCAAGGAGTTTGCTAATCAAAATTTTGATTCATTTGCTCACAAAGAAATTCCTACGTGCTTTACTGAAATTTTGGAAAAACCTATGAAAAAGAAGGAGCAAATTAAATTACTAAAGGGAGCAAATCTTACATATGACCAATTAGGGGCACTTTTTGCACAAGCTGAAAATAAAGGATATAGTTTTAGCCATTATCACTATCAAGGAGCCCCGTCATCTGTAAATAAAGATGAACTTCCTAAATTTATTCATGTTAAAGAAGATGGTACAGTGGAATATTATGGAAAAACAACTTTAACTGAAGGGCAGATGAAACAAGTTGTAGAACAAGCCGACGTATTGATTGCAAGAATATTAGACAATGATGAACATTGGCATTGTTTCTTGCAAACATTTAAAGGACTTAAAGGACAAGAGGCGGGGCTACAAGGGAGTCAGCCACACTTACATTATATTTCAGACTCATTTGGAATTTCTCGTAACTCATTAGTAGAAATGTTGAGAAAAGGAGAATATCCATCGACGCCTGTCCACATACCTCTTAAAGAAAATGAGGAAAAGGTTGAATAATATTTTACCTTTTCCTCTTTTCGCCTGTGGTGTATTACTTGTTCTGCAACAGATGTTGTAGTTCGGGGTCGGACTGGATGCGCTGCAACTCGTCGGCGACAATCTGCCGCACCTCGGCACGGATGCGGTTGTAGTTCTCCTGAATCATCTCCTTCATGCGGTCGTTGCCGTCGGCATCGGTAAAGTCCGTGATGACGGGGATGGGCTTGTAAGCCTGTTCCTCGCGCTTCACCTTTTCGGCATCCACCACTATCTCGCAATGAAAAATCTTCTGCTCGATGCGCTCATTGAAGTTGTCCGCCACCGCACCGACGAACATACCCTGCGTGAGCGTGGAAATCTTGCTTGCCGGGATAAGGCTCTCCATCTGCGTGTTGATAGAGGTGGACTTGTCCTCGCGGTTGATGGTGATGCTCTGACGTTTCTGCAAGATTTTGCCGAAACGCTCCGAAAGGGTCTTGGCGGTCTCGCCCACCACCTGACCAGAGAAGATGTTGCCCACCGTGTTCATCACTACGGCGGCTTCCTTGTCGCCGTAGTCGCGCTTGAGCTGCGAGAAGTCCTGAAAACCGAGGCAGACAGCCACCTTGTTGCTTCGGGCGGTGGCGATAAGGTTGTCCAGCCCCTTGAAGTAAATGGTGGGCAGCTCGTCAATAATCACTGCCGACTTCAGCTTGCCCTTCTTGTTGATGAGCTTCACGATGCGCGAATTGTACAAGCCCAATGCCGCACCGTAGATGTTCTGTCGGTCGGGATTGTTGCCGACACAGAGTATCTTCGGCTCGTCGGGATTGTTGATGTCAAGGGTAAACTCGCTGTCGGACATGACCCAATAGAGCTGCGGGGAAATCATGCGGGATAGCGGTATCTTCGCCGACGCTATCTGTCCGGCAAGCTGTTCCATCGCACCGCCCTGCCATGCGTCCATGAACGGGGAAAGGTAGTTCTCCAGTTCGGGATAGCTGGTGAGAATAGGAAACACGTCCTCGTAACGGCGGTTCAAGAGTTCGATGGCATGGGGAAAGGTGCAATACTTGCCATCCTTGTAGATGCGCAAAAACCATATCACGGCGGCAAACAGGATAATCGGAGACTCCACAAAGAAGTCGCCCTGTTTTTGCACCCAAGTTTTGTTCAAATTGAGCATTATCGTGTAGGCACTCTCGTAGGCATCGGTGATGTCCTCCATGAAATCGGGGTGAATGGGATTGCAGCGGTGCGAGCGGCGCGGGTCGTCGAAGTTTATCACGTAGAACTTCGGCTTGACCTTGTACCCCTCCGGGTGGTTCATCAGGTGGTTGTAGGCAATAGTCGATAAGTCGCTGAATTTGAAATCATAGATATACATTGAATAACCTTTCTCAATCTGTTGTTTGATAAAACTGTTTACCACGGCATACGACTTTCCGCTGCCCGGCGTGCCCAGTACGATGGACGCACGGAACGGGTTTACTACGTTGATATATCCGTTGTTCCACTTCTTCCTGTAATAGAAGCGTGTGGGCAGGTTCACTGAATACTCGTTCTCGATGAGCCGCGTTTCCTGCTGGAAACTCTCGTTCTCCACGTTGAACACGTCTTCCATAAGGTTGGTGCGCAGAAGGCGGCTCATCCATGTGCCGGACATCAGCAGGCAGACATAGCCCGCCGCAACGGTGGCGGTGTACAATGCCGCGTTTGCCTCTACGGGCAACGGCAGGGACAATATCCACCAGTTCAGAAAAAACAGCACCAGCCCTGCTGCAAGCACCGTCCAAATCCTTGCCCACGTGATTTTTTCCTCCTTGACCCCCTTCGTGCCCAGACACGAGAGTGCCAGCAGCACCAACGCAAAAAGTTTCGTATAAAGGATGGAGCGGAACAATCCTGCGGTGCGGTCGAAGTTCAACAGTACCCTGTCCACCACGCCGATGTCGATGCCCCACAGCCTTACGGCTTCGTAACAATACCAATAAAGGTGGATGACCACCAGTAAAATGCTTACGGCACGCAGAAAATCCATGATTTTCGCCAATGCCCTCAAATCGTCTTCCTGTTGTGACATAAATCTGTTTCTGTTTTTAAGTTGAACAATATCTCCGCAAGGCACGGTACGGAGGTGAGCATACATCACCCCGGACTTCATGGTACATGAGGCCGGACTTGATGTAGGATGAAGTCCGACCTCATCCCCTATGCCCTGCGAAGGGATAAATTACAGCCCCAAACCCTTGCGGCGTTTCTTCTTCCTGCGTTTAAGGTCACGCTCGAAGGCGGCTTCCTGGGCCTGTGCGCCCGACGCATCGCCACCGAGCAGCCCCAAGCCGGTGGAGTGCCCCTCGTCGTGTTCCTCATAGGAACGGATGTCTGCCTGTGGCGTGTCCTCCGTAATGGTGAACGGTATCGGCGGAGTGCCGGCATACGGCAGGGTGAAATGCTCCTGCAAGGCGTTGGCAGAAAACTCCCTGCCCAAGCGCGAGCCGTTCAGCACGCAGCCCGTGCGGTGGTCGATGAAGGTCGCCCCGTAGATGCGCCCCTCGTCCGTGTGGCGGAACACCACATCCACACCCTTTGCGCGAAGCAGGTCGATGAACTCCTCCTTACGGTAGGTCTGGGCGAGCGCAGCGGCGACGGTCTTGCGTGTCCTGTCCGCCAGACGCTTGTCGCGGATCTGCCCTTTGGAAAATTCAAACCTGCGCAGCACAGCTTCATAGCCGACGGACTTCCCGATACGGGATGCCTTGAAAGGATTGCCAACCTTGTTCCCGGCATCGTCGGTGGCAGCATAGACCAGCCCGTGATACTCGCGCCCGTCCACGTTGCCACGGGCTTCCTCCACCGTGACGTTGTAGAGGGAGAGCAGGGCGCGGTATTCGCCCATCGTCCGGAACTTGTAGGTCGCCATGACCGCCTTGGCGGTGTTCGCCACCTGACGCTTCACGTCGCCCTGCGAAACGTCCACTTTCCGCAAGGGGTTGTCATGGCGGTGCTGCCTGCGGTCGGCGGGGTGCAGGCCGTACTTGCGTTCCAGTTCACGGGTAATCTCCCGGCTCCTGCGGAAGTTGTAGCGGTCGCTGATGCACCTGCCGTTATCATCCACGCGGATGGTCACGATGTGCAGGTGGTGGCGGTCGATGTCCTCGTGTTTATAGATGATGTACGGCTGTTCGCCGAACCCCATCCGTTCCATGTACTCACGCGCAATGCCCTCCAGTTCCATGTCCGTCAGGCGGTCGTCGGGATGCGGATTGAGCGATACGTGCATGACGGGCTTCTCCGTCCTCACGTGGGGCGAGAGGTAGCGCGAAAAGTCCTGCATGGCGCGGCTGATGTCCATCCTGCCGGAACAGCCGTCGAAGATTTTGTTCGTGCCGAGCAGTTTGCCCTGTTCCTTGTTAATCTTCTCCCCGTTGTACGCCAATGCCCCGAACAACGATTTCCCTAAACTGATTTTTGCGACCATCGTTCCTCGAACTCCTTTGTCAGTTCCACGATTTGGCGGATCAATGCCGCCAGTTCCTTCGTGCATCGCTCCAGCCGGTAGAGCAATGCCATCGCCTTTTTCTCGGAGAAATGGCAGCGCAGCTCCTTGACGGCCTGGTTGTAGTTGTTGCCTATCATGCGGTACTGCGCATGGAAGGAGGACAGCTTGGCGTAGTATTCCACCAGCGTCCTGTCCTCCCGGAACACACGGAACTCCCCGCCGAAGATGCGTGCCTTGGCGAACACCGCCTTTGCCTTCACCTCCGTCTGTTCGTACATGGCGAGGAACCTGAGCCATTCCTCGTCGTTGAAACGCAGCATCACATGGTGCGTTTTCTTTTCCAACTTGGGGTGTCTTCCCCCTTTCTTACGTTCTCTGTTCATTATTACTATGGATTTAGTGGTTTCACGGCATAAGCGCAGCTTCCGGCACACGTGCCGCAGGTAGGAAACAGGCTTCCCGACTTCGGAGAGGAAGCCCCCTTCCCCTTTCAGGGGCAAGGCTTGCGGGAGTAACCCGCAAGGTTTCGGGTAACTCGAAACATACCTTGCTGTGTCTTAGAGGACACAAAAATCCGTAGCAGACGGATTGGGGATATACCTGTTATAACAATCCCATAAAGGTATCGGTCGCCCGATACCCTCCGGCTGCCCAAAAGAAGGACGGAGCCGGGGGCTGCGGTACGCGCCGGGAGCATTGCCCTGCCGCTTGGGTACAAAGGTAGGGCGTTTAAGCCCTTGAAAACGTGACAAGAACGAAGCCACTCCCTACCACTTGCTGCCAGAAGCTGCCACCAAACTCCAAAACGATACGGATATGGAAAAATGCCCTTTACTTTGCAGGCAGAAAGGTCGGCAAGCCTGCCTATTTCCGTACAGGCATATCCGCAAATGTGCAAATCCTTGCACCTGTCTGCCCTCCTGCCTGTGTGCCTGCCTGCCGGCACGCAAGCGTACAGGCGGAAACGCAAGCAGGCACATTAGATTGCAAGCAAGCGAGTAACCTCATGAGCATACAAGCAAAGCCGCAAATGTGCAAATGAACAAGTCTGCGAAATGGCATATATGCCGACCTGCAATAAACCGATGTCTAACAATTAAAAAAAGAAGAATGAAAAAAGAACCTTTGTTCATCGCCTTCTCCACCCAGAAGGGAGGAGCCGGCAAAACGACACTCACCGTACTGATGGCGAGTTACCTGTATTACGTGAAAGGGTACGACGTGGTAGTCGTGGACTGCGACTTTCCCCAGTTCAGCATTAAGGACATGCGCGAGCGTGACCTGAAGAACATCGAGCGCAACCCGTACCTGCGCAAGCTGGCATATGACCAGTTCAAGCGCATCGGCAAACGTGCCTACCCGATTGTGGGCAGCCGACCCGACAATGCGATAGAAACGGTCAAGCCCTTCATTGAGTCGGCGACACCGCCCGATTTCATCTTTTTCGACCTGACGGGTACGGTGAACAACCTCGGATTAATCAAGACGGTGGCGACCATGGATTACATTTTCTGTCCTATAGCCGCCGACCGATTCATCATGGAAAGTTCGCTGAAGTATGCAAGCATTATCAATGACACGCTGATCACCACTGGCAAGTCGAACATCAAAGGTATCCGACTGTTGTGGAATATGGTGGACAAACGCGAGAAAACCGACCTGTACGACATCTATGACAAAGTGATTGCCGGGATGGGGTTGGAAACGCTGAAGACAAGCCTGCCGGACAGCAAGCGTTTCCGCAAGGAAGGTTCGGAAGAAGGCGACCGCCCGTTTTTCCGTTCCACGCTGCTGCCACCAGACAAAGCACTGGCGAAAGGTAGCGGCATCGATGACCTTGCGGAAGAAATACTCGGTATCGTAAAGCGCCCGACGCATGGCTAAAAAACTTGATGTCGATATTGATCCCGGCAAGTTTCTGGACTCGTTCCGTCCAGAAATGCCCACGTCCGCCGCCCCTGAAAATGCTGGAACGGATGAAAATGCCCCAGACAAGGTGACAAGACCAACGGAGAAACCGTCAATAAAGGCGAAAAAGGAAGAAACCATACAGGAAGAGGAATATATGGAACTCTTCCTACATGCGCCGAAAACTCCCATATGTTCAGGCAAGACTGCCTATATCCGTAAGAATTACCATGAGCGGATACAGCGCATCGTACAGGTCATCGGGAAAAACGGGATTTCGCTGTCAGTCTATGTGGACCGTGTGTTGGAACAACATTTCCGCGAGAAAGAGGAAGTGATACGCAGGCTCTACAAAAAGAATTATGAAGACGTTTATTAACATTAAAAGCAAAAATGACAATGGAAAGAAAAATAGACAAGAAAAAAAATTCAGGAACAGGTATCGCGCAAGATGCGAGTGAGGTGGAAAAAGTAAAAAACTACATCTATACATACCTGAAGAGTGCGGACTTTACCGCCCGCACATGTAAGACAGCTTATATCCGTGACGAACACCACGAGCGGATACAACATATTGTCCATATTATCGGGAAGAACAAGATTACGTTATCCGGTTACATAGACAATGTACTGGCAGAGCATTTCGCAAGCCACAAGGATGAGATGACCAAACTGTATGAATTAAGCAAACCGATTTTCTAACTCAAAAGAAAATAATCATGAAACTGAACATCAACATTTTCAGACGCAAGGGAAAGGAAGAAGCCTATGCGGGCAAGTACCTCAACGGGCGCAGGCCGGAAGGAACCGCACAGAAGGCGGTGTACATCAGCCGCGAGAACCATGAAGCCGTCAAGCGGATCGTAGGCATGGCGGGAGGGCAAGGGACAACCATATCCGGTTACATAGACAGCATTGTCACCGAACACCTTGAACAGCACAGGGCTGAACTGGAAACCCTGCATGGGAAGAAGAGCCACGGGATGGTCGAACAGATAACGATAAGCCGATGGTGACGTTCCTGATTGTCCTGATGATGATGTGCAACCTGTGGATACTTTTCTATCTGACATGGGAGCAGCAGGAACGGCAGAAGGCCGGCAGTCAAGAAAACACAGACCGGAAACGGCAGGAACCGCCGCCCGATGTCGTGGGCAGGAGCAAGTTCAAAATATCGGACTGGATTGGGACAGAAAAGGACACCACAGTGCCGGAAGCTGCCACTTCCGTGGAAGCCGAGGCGGTGGAAGAAAAGGACGTTACCTTTGCCGATGAAACGGATACCGACGGAGGACAAGCACCGGAAAACAAGCCGTCACGCCAAGTGCCCGATGACGAACTTGATGAAACATTCAGCGACAGCCGCGTGTCGGACATGGCAGAATATGACGGGAATGAGGATTACGATGGCGAACCCCATGAGGCAAGCGGCTTCACCTTCGAGGACATCGACCTTGCCATGCGGACGGTAAAGAAACCGGCAGCCACAATGGAGGAACGCCGCCACGCCGGGATGGTGTTCTGCGACATGAAGGGTAACGAGCTGTTCGCGATGATAGAAAAGAGTTCGGAAGCGACCCGCAGGAAACTGAACGAACTGATGGACTTCTATATGGACAGCGTTTCCGCCACCATACGGAAGGAACCGACCCCGACGGCGGTACGGACTACAGTCCCAAACGTGCCGGACAATATTGAGGATTTCAATATCCGTGATTTTGTATAACAAGTAAAACGAAACAATGATGCGAAAAAAGAAAATCGACTACGGCTAAACCCCGGCTTGCCACCGAACCACTAAATCCACAAGCCGGCTTCATCCAAAGCCGCAAGAAGTAAAACAAGTATCAACCGCCAAAGGGACTATCCAACCCGGAGGCACAAAAAAGAAACGATTATGACAAAGACATTGAAGAAAAAACAAATCATTCTCGCAGCCCTTCTGCTGGCTGCAAACATCTCAGCGTCCGCACAAGGCAACGGTATGGCGGGCATCACCGAAGCCACCAGCATGGTCACTTCATACTTTGACCCGGCGACGAAACTCATCTACGCCATCGGCGCTGTCGTCGGGCTTATCGGGGGCATCAAGGTATATGGCAA
>NZ_NFJV01000035.1 GCF_002160055.1 Mediterranea sp. An20 | reverse complement strand
GGTTCGATAATTATAGAAGGCTCTGTCGGAACTACGAATTCACGTTCGATTCGGCTGAGGAAATGGTGAAACTGGCGGCGATAAGAATGTTACTGAGCAAAATTTAAACAGGCTCTTATAGATTATATGCTCGACGATATGCAGATGTAGGCTATTGTTTCAATGAAAGTTCAGTAAATTGAATGGTGTTATTCCAAATCGGTTCATCTGCCACATTGATGTCAGGTAATAAAAAATCTTCTTTTCCCGGATGTCGTTTCAATATTTCCTCGTCAGTGATGGGTAGTTGATTTCGTATTTTCTTGAAAAACTTGATTTCAGCATATTCAATACGTTCATCTGCCTCAATAGTCCTGATTGCTAAGTCGACAATAAACAGTTGTTCAGACGTTGATAGGTCTGCATTGGACAAATCGTTTAGATAATTCTTTAGGAATACGGTGCCATTTTCATTGATAGCAGTAATCCATTTGTTCAAACATGATTTAATATCAATGTCTGAAAATACATCATATTCTTTGCAAAGGTGTTTAACTATTTCTACTTCTTCTTTGGCTATTTCACCATCGCAGGCCATGCAGCAAAATAATGTCTTCAAATACAATTCTGTTGTTTTCATTTTGATTTCTATTTAAATCCGACACGTCGTTTATTCGGCTTTTCTCCATCCATCCGAGCCTTAATATCCAGGTATCTTTCTAACTCGTCAAGGCTTAATGACGGATGTGTTTCATTGATAGCTGTTCGCAACAAGTCCATAGTTATTTTGCTATGGCGCTTTAAAGCTGCTCTTGAAGCGTCATTGACTATCAACTGAATATCTGCTGAAACATAATTGGCCGTTAATTCGGCTAACTCGTCATAGTCCAGTCCGAAGTCATAAGGTCTATTCTTAAGATATAGCTCAAAAAGTGCTTTTCTCGCTTCCTTATCGGGCGCTCCGACATAATATTTCTTGTCCAATCGGCCAGTCCTGAGTATTGCCGGGTCAATGATATGGGGATAATTGGTCGCACCAATAATGAAAATACCTTTTTCTCCGGTTCTGTCCATCTGTGCAAGCATTTCATTGACAGCACTTCGTGACATCTCATGTACATTACTCTCTCTATTTGGAACAAGTTCGTTTATCTCATCAATGAAGATAATGGTCGGTGCATTTTCTTCTGCTTCCTTGAACATCTTGGCAATATTTTCCTGTGTGGCATTTACATACCTGCTTTTTAAAGTTGCTGGTGTAATACATAGAAAGTTAAAGCCAACTTCCTCAGCAAAATGTTTGGCGAAGAATGTTTTTCCACATCCCGGTGGTCCATACAAAAGCATTCCGTTGGGTATTGTTATTCCATATCGTTTGTATTCTTCCGGGTGATGCAGGGGATCTATGACTTCTTCCCGTAGTTGATTTTTCAGTTCTTCCATCCCGGCAATCGCGGCAAAACCTTTCCCCGTTTTCTTCACGGCTTTGGATTGTCCTTTTGCTGACATAGTGGGATTAGAAAATACTTTTCGTTTGGTAGATTGTCGTTCTACCTTTAATTCGCCTTTAATTCCCCTGATAAATTCTTCGGCAGACTGAAATCTATCTTCTACATCGTATGAAAGAGCCTTGACTATGCAATTAACTAATTGTTCATCCAACTCAAACTTTTCTATACTGGGTATATCCAGGTCCTTGTTTCGTTCTTCCAGCAAAGCGTCTATTCTGTCTTGTTTATCTATACGCGATAAGTCAATAAACCAAGGAAGTTTGCCATAAAGTAACTGATACAATAATACACCTACAGCATATACATCGGATTGGACTTGAATGACTCCGGAAAAACACTCGGGAGCAAGACAAAATACATTTGTCGAGTCCAAGTCCAGTTTTGCAGGACTTTGGTTCAGGTATCGTGCATGTCCTAAATCAATCAGTTTCAAATCATCCCATCCACCAACGAAACTAATCAACACATTCTGTATAGTAACTTCACCATGCAGGGCAGGGCATGGCAGCGTATGCAGATATTGCAATGCAGAAAGTACATGTATTGCTACTTGCTTTATTTCATACACACTAAGTTCCCCCTCTCTGATGATTTTCTGAGACAAGGTTTCTCCGCTGACATATTCCGTTACAAGATAGGTAAATTGTCCTCCGTAAAGCATCAGATTTCCGGAATCAATATATTTGCATAGATTCTGATGATCCAGATGCTTAGTAATCTCTACCTCTGTAATTTGTCCGTTTTCATCAATTTGATTACGGTCTAATTTGCTGTGGTTAATAAGTTTCAAGAAACAAGTTCTTCCCTTTGCATCCTTTACACGGTAAGTTTCCGCATAAGTACCTTGCTTATGCGGAAACATCACTGTATATAGCTCTATTTTATCTTTCTTATTATAGTACATTTTTATTGGTTTTTCAACAAACCACCCGCATTTGCCGCTTCGTCATCCGGCATCAAGTCTATCAGACCACAAGCAATGGGATGTAATTTCTCAACCGTTGGCTGTCCATTCATTTCTTCCAATCCTTTATTGACTAATTGACGGGCACGTGAGGAGTCTTTCCAACGAATATCTCCAAATCTCCTGTGACAGTCTTGTATTAAACCCATGCATTGATAGACCAGAGTAAGATGTATAAACAGTGAACCGATTTGTTCCAAGATTTCACGCCCAATCTTTGCATCCTTTTCACGGATAACTTTATCCGTCTGAACGCGTAACTGCTCGACAAGTTGCGCAGTTTGATTGTTACCCAATTCACTTTGCGCCTTTTCAAGCCGTTCAAATTCTTCACGCAACTCTTTTTCCAATCGTTGCCATTCCGTACTGCTATCAAGATTTTCAATCTCACGCAAAACTTCCTTCAGGTGTTGTAGCACCATTTTCTTTTCGGAACTATTGGCATATTCCTCTTTCACCTGGTTAAAATGAGCTTGCAATTCCGATGTAGATATACCTTCAAACTCCAAACGGCGGATACTTGTCTGCGCTTCATTCAACATTTTCTTAATTTCATTATCTGATGCCGATTGCTTTTTACTTGTATCAAGTTTTCTTTCAACCGTTGTATCAGTAGCAAGGAAATGTACCTCTAATTTCATCTGTTCCGATGAATCTACTTTTAGAGTAATGTCAACCGCGCTATCTATAGGAATCAAATTATCCACATCATCACCGGTGACCACAACATCTGCCACATGTTCATATAGAGATGCCGTTTTCCCTTCCGCTTCTGAAAAATCATCTACCTGATAAACCGGAATAATCAAAGTATCACTTTCAACCCCTGGCCGAAGTTGTCCGGTTGTTTTCAAGCCATTTACGACTCCAATAGCAGGTAATGGCTTATTCTTTTCCAATCCTTTGGACATCTTAAATACACCCCGTTTTTTGTTTCCGTCCCAAATGGCAATGCCTATATTATAAGGAAGGGGAGCTGCACCAACTTTAGTACCCTGTATAATGGTTATTTCCGAAGGAAAACAAGAAATAGCATTTCCTTTATCATCATACGCAACGACACTGAATGAATTAGGTTTGCCTTCCAACAAATTAGCTTCTATTACATTACCCGTAGAATCCACTTCTGTTTTTCCACTTGACCATGCTTTGTCAGCGCGGACAAGCTCAATCCAGATTTTAGATAAAGGTGCTCCATCTGCTAATTTTACACTTATCCATTCTGACGCTTCAACAGAGGTTGATTCATATCCCAACTCTAACTTTATAGTCCCTATCTGAATTTCATCGCCACAAATTTCTGCATCCAATGTTGAGGCGTAAAGTGCCGCACCTGTAGCTACAGCAGTCATTGGGTCAATGCTCGTATCTACATTCGGAGTAATCTGCTCTTTGAGCATTTGCCGGATTAACGGACTATGGGTAGGGCCACCCACCAATATCAGTTTATTTATTTGTGAGCCGGAAAGATGATTCCGTTGCAACAGATTCTTGCAGATATCTACCGCTTTTTGAAAATAAGGGCGCATTACATCAAATGCTTCTGTTTGCGTAATGGTAAGGTCAAGTTCTATTTCTTCCCCATCCTCATCTTCACCTAAATCACCAAGATTTGAAATGATGTCCTCGTTATCTTTAAATGATAATTGATTTTTTGCCTCTTCTGCATAAGTTTTCATAGCATCGCGTAAAACCTCTTTCTTGTCTGCATCTGCAATTGTGGAACTTATGTTATAATTCTCCATAAGATAAGGAATGATGATATTATCCACAATAGCATAATCTAAATTTTTCCCACCTAAATAATTATCACCTTCCGTATCAAACACTTGCATAATTCCATCTTCTACCTTGAGCAAAGCTGCATCAAATGTACCTCCACCAAAATCAAAAACCATCCATACGCCATCTTTTTCATTGGTGTTCAGTCCGTATGCCATTGATGCAGCAATTGGTTCCTGTAGTAACTCACAGTGTTTGAACCCAGCCATTTTGGCAGCTTCCAAAGTTGCCGTTTTCTGATTAACAGTGAACTTCGCAGGAACTGTGATTACAACAGAAGAAAAACTCTCATCGGTAACAAAAGATTTCAATGTCTTCAGAACTTCTGCTGACAATTCTTCCGATGAATAAGCTCTATCCATGTAAGAGCTATAATAACGCGTAGTGGTTGCCATAGTGCGTTTAAATTCTACATAAGCGTTGGAGGCTTCTTTTTTACCACTCTTCGATGCGCGACGCTTATCGCTTTTCATATCATTAAACGCTGAATCTCCAGCCTTTATACTCTTGCGTTTAGTAAATGAAACACATGAGGGCATTGTATCTTTCAGTACATCTGTTTTAATAATAACAGGTATCCCCTTTTCCATGCGGCATATTGCGGAGTTAGTGGTTCCAAGATCTATGCCATAATCGATTTTTACTCTTGCCATAACTATATTTATTTTTACTCAGGTTGACTAACTTCAATTTCTGCAGCTTGAATCATTTGTTGTTGATAATTGATTTGAGGTTTTATAATCTTGGAGATGATTTGCTGTCCTTTTTCTAAGTTTTCATCCGTAACAAATGTAACGGCAGCTTTCAACCCTGCTATATATGGTTTGCCAAGCATATCCACAATCTCATACCCATTTGCCTGGAAATTATCTTTTATGCGTTGAACCGCCTTAGCCAATTGTTTATATCCCTTGATGGAAGAATCCATCCGGGAAAGATTCAGTTCGATGCGTACTATTTCATCTGCCACTTTCAATGCAAGCGAGTGGTCAACAGACGTAGTTCCTTGGTTATTTGTTGCCGTAGGTGTATTCATCTGTTGTCCTATTATTGTAAGCAGTTTATTGTCTAAATTAATGGATTCTTCCTGCATTTTTGTTTGGGCATTTTGCAAAGCGTCTTGTGCTTTACGTACTTCGTCAATTGAATTTGTGCCGGATTTAATTCGCTTGAAAAGATATAAAAGTATGCCACTGCTTAGAAGAACAATGAGAATAACTATGATACCACCCCATAAAGAACGATTCTCCAAGACAGATTGATTGTGAATAATCGTATTATTGGCCATGTTTATTCTTTGACTAATCGTATCTTTATCTGCTTTTTGTATCTTATATAATTGAGTATGGCTTGCAAATAAACTGTCAAGCGACAGCTTAAGGGTGTCATTCTCAATGTCTAAAGATTTAATTTCGGTAAGTCTGTTTCGATTTTCTCGCTTTAAAAGCGTAATTTCTTTCTCAATGTTTGAAAATTCATTTTGAATGTTTGAGATCTCTTTTTGAAGAGCTTCTAAATGAGCTTCATTGTACTCTGGAGCATCTTGTGCTATAGATAATTGTATCCCCAGTACAACAAATGTAATTGCCAATAGTTTTCTTTTCATATTTATTATATTAGTTACACATTGATATAAACCCAATAATCACCGCTATTATAACTGCGATTATATATCCTTGATACCCCCAATTAGTCTTATTACCAGAACTATTGGTGGAATTATTATTTGGGTTTGTTATTACGCGTGGTTGGCTGACAGGTTGCGTTCTTGGCCGTGGTATAGCAGGTGATGTAGAGATACCCATTTGATTGCACAAGTCCTTTAGAATTGCACGATTTTGGTTATATCTATTAGTCTTGAAGTCTTGTTCCATATCAAACGTATCCATGATTTTGGTTGCGTTCCAAGCAGCCTGTAATACCGTTCTTATCTGAGAAAGTTTTCTGTCTCTGTCAACTAACATCGAAATAGGTACTTGTTTCCCTCCAATTTGAACAACTTCATCTTGCTGTACGGCATTGACTTCTTCAATTATATTGTGTAAAGCATTTCCGACAACTTGTGTTGATATTTTTAAGTAATATGTGTTAGATGCTCCTAACTTTGTTTTAATGGTTTGCAAATAGGGTCTTGTATTATTGAGCAAAGTCACTGCATAAGATATCGTGTCTGGTAATTGACAGAACTTTTGTAATTCATCGTGGATTGCCCTATCTTCCTTATAAATTTCTTTGGGAGGTAATTCATCAATTATCTTCTGGAGAATATCAACATTCTGTTTGCATCTGTCTTTTGCCATTTTGCCAACTACAATTTTCATGGCATACGATTGAATTGACATTGCTTTCTTGGCAGCATCGTAGGCATTTGAACCATTGAAATAATCAATGCCGCATTGCAGAATTTCAAGTCCAAGTTTGTCGGCAATCATCTGGTACTGCAAGTCTGTAGTGGGCAAAAAAACACTGAGTTGTTGTAGGGGTACTTTTGTATCATTTTTTAATTTTATTCCTGCCTGGTATCGTGCCGATGAGCCTTTACCACGAGATGATTTCGCTACTTCAATGGCTGCCTCAATGCTTGCGATAAGCGGTTTTATTTGTGCTGCCGAAACATGCTCTTTCCAACTTTTATTAGTTATGTAAGGCAAAATGATGTTTGCACCAACTTCTTCACAAAGGATGTCTATAAAATCAAAAGCAAGAGATTGGTTCGTGCCACCGTTGCCATTCCCAAGTATCATTGCTACGAAGTCCGGTAAATACTGCGTGTAGAACTGTTCGGCACAGTTCAATGCTGTTTCGTAGTTTTTTTCTAATAAAGCGCAGACTATCCGGTTCTGCAAGGATGACAAGCAATCCTTTTTCTTCCATATATCAATTGCCGCATCCATATTTCCTGCCTGTAAATGGTTGAACGCTATATCATCTAATGGCGTAACTTTAATGAACCAGAACTGGGCGTATTTGAGTTGCTCTTTAGGTAGTGCAAGACTGGCATCTGCTTGCGCAATTGTTTCAGAAGTTCGATGGATGGGTGACAAATAATGATTCAAATCCAAAGGGAAGTCCACTTGTTTGCCTACCTTCAGAAATGCTTGAAGTTTATTATGGTTGGCTACACGTTCTCTTACAGGCGAATTGGTATAAACGCCCAATTGTCGGTATGGATTGTTTTCTATGATTTTCATGTCGGCCTTGAAACCTTTGTGTCGGCCGACTCCCATGCCAACGTCTTTCTATCACATAATGCATATACAAAAAAACGTGGAGCCAGTTCTGTCACTCGTTCCACGCAGTAAAGGCTCTCGCATTGCCCGGTAAGCCGAAACGAGCAACGCTGAAAGCCCCACGCCGATGTAGAAATATAGATACACTCAAAGGAACGACATCTAATGCCATAACCCTTTGAGGACGTATATTATACACCCCACGGGGCGTCCCCGTTGCTTTGTTTTTGACTTACCGTTGAATTTGCGAGATTCTTACTGCGTCAAAACCAAAGCGTACAGTTACGCCTTTTATGTATATGTGTCTGTCCCGCTTCCACCCCAAGGGCTTTCAGCATAGGACAGACACGGCAAATATACGTTTTTTCTTGCAAATAACACTTTTTCAATTATTAGATTCATGTAGAATTAACCTTTGTTTAATGAGAACTCACGCTTCCACTGTATTATTATGAAAGATGGCGTTTTCACTTTCTTCATATATGGAACTAACTTCAAAGATATATCCTTATCAAAAAATGTCGTTTTGAAGAATCGCAAAATGGCATTTGGAAGACTCATTTTTAGGTTTACCAACTTTTAATTTTTGCCTCGAAAATCTGCCTTGACTTCACTCTTTCTTCACCAAGTATAAGTCTTTCTAAAAATCCTTCACGCCTTCACCTTGACGACAAAAGACTGTAGGACAGTAGGTTACTGTGAAAGCAACATCCTTCACCCTCCTTTCACAACCTTCAGGCCGGATTTTTGTGTGGTTTGTTCCTTACACCTGGAAAGGATGGTTCTAATCTCTTGGAAGCCGGCTTTTCAGGGCATGGCAACGCGCTGCCTGTCGCTATGAAGCAGGTGTCGTGTACAGTCCTGAGTAAACTTGTTGCCGTTATTGGACTCAGACAAGTCAACCTTAATCAGGAATAGACAGGTATGAGGGCAGTGTGAAAGCAGTGTGAAAGATGTATCTTTCACAGCAACTTTCTGATTTATAGTGCTTATCATGGAGGTGAAGGCGTGAAGGCATTTTCAGGGATTCTTTTATTTTATGAAGTGGAGAGAAGGCTTCCCTTCACTTGGAACAACCTACAGAAACGTGCGTATGAAGGTTCTAACATAAAGGTTTACGCTGCTAAAGTGCCACTTTAGCAGCGTAAAGTGGCACTTTAGGACTTTCAAACGTGTGGACGCAGACTTACTGCTGCCGCGTGGTGATGTGAAAGCAAGCCTGGCGGATTTCGTACTTTACGTAACACTTGTCGGCCTGCTTCAGGTCGCGCAGCACTTCGGCCAGCACTAACTTCAGCGTGTCTGCACCCACATCCTGCATGGGACGTCCGTCCGGGTCCTCTACCTTGTCGAATCGTTTCCAACTGATGTCAAACGTGGTGCCGTAGGCATGTGTGGAGTTGGCACTGGCGTTGGTGTTGCGGCGTCGGAGGCGCTTCACGTCGTGTTGGGTACGCAACACGGAGGTGACTATGATTTTGTTGGGGTTCAGTCCTTTGCTGTCCAGCGAGTCCAGGAAGTTTTGTCCGATGGTGTCCAGCAGGGCAGCTGCGCCGGGGATGAGGTAGGGGATGGAGTGGGTGAGTGAATCTACGCTGTAGCGTTCGTTGTCGTCGATGAGGGTCAGTTTTTCCGTCATCTCTTCAGCTTGTTTGCGCGAAGCGATAGGAGCAATTCCTATGGCCTGTGCCACAGCCAGCTGCTTGCTGTTCAGGTCGCCGAAGGTACGTCCGAAGTTGCTGACGCCCCGTATGTTGTGCGGGTGGTTCATCTTCATTGTCATGTCTTCTTTCTTCTTACAGCCGGCAAAGGCCAGTGCGCCGCCCAGACAGATGACGAGCGCGAGGGGGAATAATCTTTTCTTGCAGTTCATTGTTACAGGTAATCGTCTTCTTGTTTTATGCGGACAAAAGTATAATATTTTCTGCATATCCGCAAGTGGCAACCGTAAAGCAAGAATGAGTGATGAGTGACGTGTGAAACGCTGAAGAAGATCGGGAGAAGGGCAATTTGTGCCGGTAGGTATTCGCCTTGCCATTAGAATTTCGTAAATTTGCTCCCGTTTTCTAAAAGAAGAAACCGTGCAACGATATTTCATTTATCTTTCTTATGATGGTGCTGCCTACCACGGCTGGCAGATACAACCCAATGGCGTAAGCGTGCAGGAATGTCTGATGCGTGCGTTGTCCACCCTGTTGCGCCGCGAGGTAGAGGTAACGGGGGCGGGGCGTACCGATGCCGGTGTGCATGCTTCGCTGATGGTGGCCCACTTCGATGCCGACGGGATGGTTGATACCGCTTTGCTGGCCGACAAGCTGAACCGCCTGCTGCCGCCGGATATATCTGTGAGCCGGGTGCGTCCCGTGCGCCCTGATGCACATGCCCGTTTCGGAGCCACTTCGCGCATGTACCGCTACTATGTCACCACAGCCAAGTCGCCGTTCCTGCGCCAGTACCGCTGCCGTCTGTTTCATACGCCCGACTTCGACCGGATGAACGAAGCGGCCGCTACGCTTTTCGATTATACCGACTTCACCAGCTTCAGCAAGTTGCATACCGATGTGAAGACCAACAATTGCCGTATCATGCACGCTGCCTGGACGCAGGCGGACGAGGAAACCTGGGTGTTTACCATCCGTGCCGACCGCTTCTTGCGCAATATGGTGCGTGCCATCGTGGGTACTCTGCTCGATGTGGGACGCGGCAAGCTGTCAGTGGAGGAGTTTCGTCGCATCATCGAGCAGAAAGACCGCTGCCGGGCAGGTACATCGGCACCGGGCCACGCATTGTTTCTGGCCGATGTGACGTATCCCGAAGAAATCTTTTTAAATGAAGACTGCTTAAATGAAGAATAGTCCTTGTGGGACGAAAGGAAGAATGGGTGCTGCAAGTTGCATGTTCCTTTATTGGCCGTTCTTCACTTTTCATTTCTAATTTTTTATTGAATCCAAATTCTTCATTCAAGATGTTCTCCATTGAACCTAAATCCTTCATTCTTAATTTTTCATTCTCAATTCTCAATTCTTAATTCTCAATTCTCAATTAAAATGTGGTTACTTTTAGCCTTCCTTTCTGCTGCCCTTCTGGGCTTTTATGATGCTTTCAAGAAAAAGTCGTTGCGCGACAATGCAGTCCTGCCCGTACTGTTTCTCAATACGCTGTTCTGCAGTCTGGTGTTTATTCCCTTCATAGCCCTGTCTGCCTGGGCACCGGACACCTTGCACGGTAGCCTGTTCTTTGTTCCGGCTGCCGGTTGGGAAGTGCACCGCTATATCCTGCTCAAGTCGTTCATTGTGCTGGCCTCGTGGGTTTTCGGCTATTTTGGCATGAAGCATTTGCCCCTTACCCTGGTAGGGCCTGTCAATGCCACCCGTCCCGTCATGGTGCTGGTGGGCGCCTTGCTGTTCTTTGGCGAGCGGCTTAACCTTTGGCAATGGGTGGGTGTCATTCTGGCAGTGCTGTCCTTCTTCCTGTTGAGCCGTTCGGGCAAGAAGGAAGGCATAGATTTCCGACACAACAAGTGGGTATTCTGCATTGTGCTGGCGGCTGTGCTGGGTGCCGTGAGCGGGTTGTACGACAAATACCTGATGAAGCAGTTTGACCCCATGCTGGTGCAGGCGTGGTATAATGTCTATCAAGTCTTCATCATGTGTCCTCTCCTGTTGCTGTTGTGGTGGCCGCGCCGCAGCGAGTCCAGGTTTCGCTGGGACTGGTGCATCGTGGGCATTTCACTTTTTCTCTGCGCCGCAGATTTTGTCTATTTCTACTCCCTCAGTCTCGACGGAGCCATGATTTCTATCGTGTCGATGGTGCGCAGGGGAAGTGTCATCGTGTCTTTCCTTTTCGGGGCGATGGTTTTCCATGAGAAGAATCTCCGCAGCAAAGCCATCGACCTGGCATTGGTGCTGTTGGGTATGTTCTTCCTCTATTTGGGTAGCCGTTAGCCGGGCATTAAGCGTTGCCGTCAGGCAAAAGAAATATAAATATCGGTCTGTGGCAGGCTTGGGGTTTGGCTGTTTCACCCAGATTTCTCATCTTTGCAGGACAGATAGATACAGATAGATTATGGCAGAAGATTTGTTGGTGAGTGGAGGCTGCAAAGAAGAGCGCTACCACACCCTCTTGCCCCAGTTGCGCAGCCTGCTGGCTGGTGAGACAGATACCGTGGCCAATCTGGCTAATGCGGCTGCCGCCCTGAAGGAGACTTTCGGCTTTTTCTGGGTAGGGTTTTACCGCGTGAAGAAGGACGAACTGGTGCTGGGCCCTTTTCAGGGACCGGTGGCTTGCACGCGCATTGCGCGGGGACGGGGAGTGTGCGGCACGGCCTGGGCAGAGAACCGTACGCTGGTGGTGCCCGATGTCGATGCCTTTCCGGGGCATATAGCCTGTAGCTCGTTGTCGCGTTCGGAAATTGTGGTGCCGCTTCGTAATGCAGCTGGTGAAGTGTGGGGAGTGCTGGATGTAGACAGCGACCGTCTGGCAGACTTCGACGATACCGATGCTGCCTGCCTGGAAAAAATATGTAATTTGTTAACAGAATGTTTATGAAAAAACTGATAATATCCTTGTTCTTCCCGCTGGCTGCCTTGTCTGTGCAGGCTCAGGAAGCCCGTACCCTTTTCGTGAATATGCCCGACTCGCTCTGTCCTCTGCTCAGTGCCGTGAACCGGGCTGACTGCATCGACTTCCTGGATAGTAAGATGCGTGCCGTGGTGACCAACACTTTGGGCGGCAAATCGGAAATGACCACGCTCACACCCGATTATATCCGTGTGCAGTTGACCCGGAAGAGCACGTGGCAGATGAAGGTTCTGCCCCTGCCCGGTGATACGGCCCGCGTCATCTGCGCTGTTTCTACTGTTTCTGCCCCCGCTGCCGACAGCCGTATCCATTTCTATACAACCGACTGGCGCGAACTGCCTGCCGAAGCTTATCTGTCGTCCGGGCCTGCCATGAACGATTTCCTGCCGGCTGTGCCCGATTCGCTTGATACCCCCCGTCTGCGTAATGCTCTCCGTCAGGCTGATATGCTTTTCCTTCGTGCCGACTTGCAGGCCGACAGCACTTCGCTTGTCTGGACTTTTGAAACGCCCCGCTATATGTCTCAGGAAGCTGCCGACGAACTGAAACCGGTCATGCGCCGTTCGCTGGTCTATAAATGGGAGAATGGACAATTCCGACCATAGGTGGGAATAAGAGCCTGTTTAAATTTTGCTCAGCTTTATTTTGAGTGCTGTTTCCGAGGATATTTTTCCGGTGTACTGAGGAACGTAGCGGGCTACGTGACGAAGTATGCCGGGAAAAGAGACCGGAAAGAGGCTCAAAAGAAGCTGAATATAAATCTAAAAGAGCAAAATTTAAACAGGCTCTAAAATAAGCGGGCTGCAAGCGGCTGCCGATGCGGCCAGTGCTTGTAGCCCGTAACTGTGTGGATGCGCTATGTGCGTGTCCTTGTTATTTCACTTTTATCTTGTCGAATCCTTCTCCGTAGACTCCGATGACGGCGCTCTGCGATACGAAAGCATTCGGGTCGATGTCCTTAATCAACCGGAAGATGATGGTTGATTCGCGCTTCTTGGCCAGGACGAAAAGCATCCGGATTTCGCGTCCGGTGTAGAAACCTGAAGCGTTGATGACCGTTACGCCGCGGTGTGGGAATTGGTTGATGTGTTTGCCTATCTCTTCGTATTTATCGCTGATAATGAAGAACTGTACAGACTGCCGCGCACTGTTTACAACCTGATCCAGCACAAAGCTGCTGATGAACAGCGTGACATAACCGTAAACCACCTTTTCCCAATCGTGCAGCACCAGGTAGCTGGACGTGATGATGATGAGGTCCATGATACGCATGACCTGTCCCAGAGTGATTTCGCGGTACTTGTGCACCACGGCGGCAATAATATCTGTTCCGCCCGTGCTTCCGTTGTTGGAAAAGGCTATGCCGATACCGCTTCCGCAGAAGGTGGCACCCAGCACACAGGCCATGAACGGCTGGTCGTCAAGCAGGTTCACGTCTTTGGTCACCTCTTGGATGATGGCCAGGAACGTGGATAGGGTAAATACCGCCCAGATGGTCTTGATGCTGAACTTCCAGCCCAATTGCCAGACTGCCACAATGAGCAGTGCTACATTGACGCCCAGATAGACGTACTGTACGGGCAGTCCCGTAGCAAAATAAACAATGGACGCAATGCCCGGCACGCCGCTTGCGGTGATGTCTTGCGGCAACAGGAACAATGTCCACCCGATACCATACAGAATCATGCCGATGGCAATCATCACATAATCTTTCACCTCGCGAGCCACGTTGGTGGGCAGGGGGTGGATGACAGAGGTTGTTTTCATTTTTTCTCTTTGCTTTAAAAAGAATTGTTTAATTAGTGTATTTATCGAATAAGTTCTTTTTCATAAAAAAGAAAGTCCGAACAGTCCGCGCCGTCCGTTTTCCTGGCGTTTCGGTCGGAACAACAAAGCACTGCTTGGGCTCTCAGCTTCATTGGACTGATAGATTAAATGCGATGGTCCGGCCATAATTTTATTATCTCTTTACAATTCTGAATTGCGGCGCAAAAGTAGTCAATATTGTTTTCTCATGCAATGATTCGTGGCTGATAGTTGGGTGTAATATCAATTTATCTGTCCGTTGCTTTTGTGTTATGAAAGTATGGCATGGTAACTTGACTGTATCTTCTCGTCAGAGAGGGTGTGCCGTAATGATAAACGCCTACCATTCTGTTATCCTTCAGTGGTGCCCGGGATGACAGAATGATAGGCTGATTTCTATTTTGCGGGTGTAAAAAGTCTGCAGTCGCAGTCCGATGCTTGTCGACAAGTTGTCAGTTGTTTCTCCTATTCTTTTCTTTGGGGCTGCTCTCCTTGGTCGAAGGCAAATGTGGTGAAGACAAACCCGTGGTCTGATGCATAGAAGAAATCTTTGCCTTGGAAATGCAGTGTACCAGGCAAATCCGAATTATAGACTTCCGATTGAACAGCCCGGATGTTTTTACCTCTGTAATAGATGAAATCAATTCTGTCCATCCGGTCTTTGATGTCACCATCCGACCAATACCAGGTAGCTCCAATATTCTTTGCCGGATCAGGATTCAGTTCGCGGAAGCTGTCAATGAATCCATTCTCTTGCAGGACTTTAGACACAGTCCATTCTACAGTCTTTCCTCCGTGGTTATAGAGATTGCGTGTGGCATCCACCCAGTCTAAATGCGAATGTATGTTGAAGTCGCCTCCCATTATGATAGGAATGCTGTCTGTCTCAGCCAGCATCGGGCGGAGGATGTTGATAATCTTGTTTATTTCGTCATCACGTGTGCCTGCATTGTCCCATGCCAGGATTTCCTCTTCGGTCTTGTCGAGTGGCACCAAACGTTCATCTGGCAGATAATGGAGCCAGACAGCAAACACCCGTATGCGTTTTCCGTTAACATCCAACTCTGCACCTCCAAAGTTGAACGTGGAAATAGAATCCGGGAAAGTCAGTGTTTTCACAATTGGGTAACGGCTGTAAATAGACAAGTTGTCAGACAGAAGTCGATGGTAAAATCCCAGTTCGTCTGCAACTTGGGCTGAACAGCCGTAAGTCTCTACCATCAGAACGACATCTGCCTTGCTTTCTTTCAGAATACCTTTAGTACCGTCACACCCTTTCTGGGGATATTCTTTTGAATGTCCTCCATGCCATACATTCCAGGATAAGACTTTCAGTTCTTTACTCTCGTTTTTCTCCACGTTGTTGAGCGTGCATGATGAAAGTAAAAGCAAGATGCCATAAAATAATATTTTTCTCTTCATAATAGCTTGTATTGGTTTAAGTGCCTGTGGGATGAATACTTCCGTCTTTTTTATCAGGGGATATTTTCCCATCGGGGGATTTATTTACCTTATTAGGTACAAAGGAAAGAATTTAATCCTGAAGTGCCAAAAAAAACGGGTGTGGTTTGTATTCTTCCGTTATGTCATAAGGCTTACTGAACCGTTTCCGGTTTACATCCTGGTTTACATGAAGCCCGTAAACCGCCCTCATTCAGCCCTCAAAAAGCTCTGTAAAAGAAGAGAGCCTTAATAGCTAATCTCTTAACTATCAAGGCTCTCATTAAGAGCGGAAGACGGGACTCAAACCCGCGACCCTCAGCTTGGAAGGCTAATGCTCTATCAACTGAGCTACTTCCGCAATTTTATGTGGGCAAAGATGGATTCGAACCACCGAAGGCATAAGCCAGCAGATTTACAGTCTGCCCCATTTGGCCACTCTGGTATTTGCCCGTCCGCTTTCAAGAACTCGGCTTTAAGTGCTTTGTTTCTCAATTGCGCTGCAAAGGTACGACTATTTTTTTAATCTGCAAATAAAATCGATCATTTTTATTGCAGTAATTGCACATTCATCACCTTTATTGCCCAGGCGACCGCCTGCGCGGTCTTCTGCCTGTTGCATGTTATTGGTTGTTATCAATCCGTAGATGACGGGGACGTCATCTTCTGCATTCAATTTTGTAATGCCTTCTGTGGCGCCCATGCATACATAGTCGAAATGCGGAGTATCGCCGCGAACTACACAACCCAATGCGATAACGGCATCCACATCGGTGTGTTTGATAAGTTGCGCCGAGCCGAAAGTCAGTTCAAAACTGCCGGGTACGGTTTCCACGCGAATGTTTTCTTCGCGGGCGCCATGCTTCTTCAGCGTTGCAAGGGCTCCCTGCAGCAGGGCACCGGTGATGTTGTAGTTCCATTCTGACACCACAATGCCGAACTTCATGTTCGAAGCATCGGGGACAGACTGGAAGTCGTATTCCGACAGGTTGTGGTAAGCGGTTGCCATATTATATATATGTATAATGGATATGTTACTTCTTCATCAGTTTGGCCTTCTCGATATATTGGTCGATGTTCATGGCCTGGTAAGAACGGAAGTATTTGTCTTTAATGGTTGTATAGGCCTGGATGGCTTCATCATACTTGCCCTGTTTGAGCAATATTTCTCCCGCCTGCATCAGGAAGATGGGGCTTAACGTATTGTTGTTGGCCTGATTGGCAGCGTCCAGCAGTGTGGAAGCAGCTTTGTCCAATTCACCCAGTTGGGCGTAGCAGTTGCCGATAGTGCCTTTAATGGCGGGAGAAACCATTTGGTCATCACCGCTGAAGCTGTTCAGGGCTTCAATGGCTTCCTGGCTCTTGCCCAGTTTGGCATAGCAGATACCCATGTAAGCCTTGGCCAAGTTGGCTGCTTGGGTGCCGCTGAATTCGTCGGCCACTTTTGCGAAGCCTGCATAACCGATGCTGTCGCCGTTCAGTGCCGTTTCAAAAGAGCCGGCTTCAAAATATTCCTGTCCTTTGAACAAGGCTGCCTGTGCTTTTTCTTCGCGCGGTGCGGCATAGAAGTGTTTGTACATTGTTACGCCGGCTACGATGACAATAACTGCCACTACCACGCCGATGATGGCTTTTTTGTTTTTGATGAGAAATGCCTCAGACTGTGTGAGTGCTTCTTCCACATTGAGGGCTTCGTTGGTTTTCTTTTGTTCTGCCATTGTTATGTATCGTTTTTTGTTATTATTCTTATAATATGAATTTCGACCCGCAAAAATAGTGCTTTTCTCTGTTTCAGCGAAATCTGTACCCATCTTTTTTCATGGATAGAGGGGAAAACAGCGAAATTCTTGTTACTTTTGCGCGGAAAAAGGGAGACTTTCTTCCCGTGCTATCTGATTACTGTTATGATACTGAACCGCATATCTATCCTTAATTATAAGAATTTGGAGCAGGTTGAACTGCTTTTCTCGCCCAAACTGAACTGTTTTTTCGGACAGAACGGGATGGGGAAGACCAACCTGCTGGATGCCGTCTATTATTTGTCTTTTTGCAAAAGTGCAGGCAATCCTGCCGACTCACAGAATATAATGCATGGGGCGGATTTCTTTATGATTCAAGGTTATTATGAGGATTCTGACGGTACGCCCGAGGAAATCTATTGCGGAATGAAGCGGAGGCAGAAAAAGCAGTTCAAGCGTAATAAGAAGGAGTACACAAGGCTGTCCGACCATATCGGCTTTATCCCTTTGGTGATGGTATCGCCTGCCGATTCCGAACTGATTGCGGGCGGGAGCGATGGGCGTCGCCGTTTCATGGATGTGGTGATTTCGCAGTATGACAAGGAATACCTGAACGCCCTTATCCGTTACAACAAGGCATTAAACCAACGCAATGTTTTGCTGAAGAGCGAACATCCCGTGGAAGAGGAGTTGTTTTTGGTCTGGGAAGAGATGATGGCGCAATCCGGTGAGGTAGTTTACCGCAAGCGCGAGGCTTTTATCCGCGAGTTTATTCCCATTTTCCAGTCGTTTTATTCCTATATTTCGCAAGACAGGGAGCGGGTGGGGCTTTCTTACGAGTCGCATGCAGCCCGTGGCCCTTTGCTGGAGACGTTGCGTGAGAGCCGGGAGCGCGACCGTATCATGGGATATTCCTTGCGCGGTATCCATAAAGACGAACTGGAGATGATGTTGGGCGATTATCCCATTAAGAAAGAAGGTTCGCAGGGGCAAAACAAAACTTATCTGGTGGCATTGAAACTGGCGCAGTTTGATTTCCTGAAGCGGACGGCAGGGACGGTGCCTTTGCTTTTGCTGGACGACCTGTTTGACAAACTGGATGCTTCGCGCGTGGAGCAGATTGTCAAGCTCGTGGCTGGCGAAGGGTTTGGACAGATCTTCATTACAGATACCAACCGTAGCCATTTGGACCGTATTCTGCAAAAGGTGGGCAGTGATTATCGCATCTTTCGTGTGGAGTCCGGGCGTGTGACGGAAACCGCCGGCGAGGAAGGAGGCGGGGAATGAAGCGTAACGATGCACAATCCATCGGTCAGCTCATCCGTACTTATCTGCGGCAGGAGAGTCTGGAGTCTCCGCTCAACGAGCGTCGGTTGGTCAATGCCTGGCCCGAAGTGGTAGGCCCGACCATTGCGGGATATACCGACGGGCTTTTTATACGTAACCAGACGCTTTACGTACATCTCACTTCGGCAGTCTTGCGGCAGGAACTGATGATGGGGCGTGACCTGCTGGTGCGCAATCTGAACAAACATGTAGGGGCGCAGGTGATTACGGATATTGTATTCCGTTGATTACCATTGGTTCATCCGCAGCGTATCCGTCACCTTTATCTTCAAGTCTTTCAGTTCCTGTATGGCCCGGTTGTAGTAAGTCGGGTCTTCCAGGTCGGCGTTGTTGTGGGCGTCCAGTCCGATGATGGCTGTGCAACCTTCGTTGGCGGCAATGTGCCAGAACTCAGGACAAGGATAGGTCTGCAGGCCGTGGGCTTCATTGTAGGCCATGTAGCCGATGTTATATTCCAAGGGGATATTCAGGCGGGCAGCGGTGCGGCAGATGTGGCGGCTGATGAGCGAGCAGTGGTGGTCCCACCGGGGATAGGAGCGCATGAACAGGTCTGGGTGTGCCAAGCAGCAGTAGACTCCGGTTTCCATGCCTTCGATGGCACTCTCTTCGTACAAATCGAGCATGTCGCGTGAGTCGGTGTGGTGGCCGAAATAAGGGAATTTTTCGTCTGTGTGATAGAAGTGGTTGCCGAAGATAATGTAGTCCAGCTGATATTGTTTGATTTGTTCTTTCAGCCAATGCATATAATCCGGAAAGTATTCGCACTCCAATCCTATTTTTATATCAATCCGGTCGTGGTATTTCTCACGTAGGGCACGGAGGCTTTCTACATAGCCAGGCAGTTCGCCGGGCAGCATGCGCATGTCTGCTACGTAGTCGGTACGATATTTCCAAGGCGTATGGTCTGAAAATCCCAATACTTGGTACCCTCCTTTCAGCGCACTTTTTATGTAGGCTTCATCTGTGCCCACAGCGTGCAGGCACCGGGTAGTATGTGTGTGATAATTTGTCTTCATTGTTTTTCTGTTTTATCCTGAATAATCATTTATCTATTGTCATTGCCTGTCTTCTCTTGCGGGGTACACGGTTGTCCGCAAAGCACCTCATCCATTTTCACATCGTGTGCTTCGGCAGGAATCCGGTCCACCAGTTGGCAGGGGAAGCAGAGTCCTATTTTATACGTATTTTCTAAGCGAGGCAGCAGGCGGTCATAATAGCCTTTGCCACGTCCCAGCCGGTTTCCTTGCCGGTCGAAGGCCACGCCGGGGATGATGGCAAGGTCTATTGCGGCATAGTCCGTGAAGGCCGGTCCCGTAGGTTCGTCGATGTGGAAAGCGCCTTCGGCCAGGCAATTGTCGCCCGTATAAGGTCTCAGTTCCAAATCTTCCCCTCTGACCACAGGCAACAAGATGCGTTTCTGCCCTGCCCAGCGGCGGATGAAGTCGTGCGTATCCACTTCATCCGGCAGGGAGTGATAGAGCAGTACGGTGTGTGCTGCCATCCAGCGGGGATGTGCCTCGATGGCAGTTAAGGCATCAGCAACTTGCTGCGTGCGCCAGCCTGAAGATTTCAGCCGGGTTTTCCGTGAAGAGATCTCCTTGCGCAATTCGGTCTTTGTTTGCATCTTTGGTTCCTTCCGTTGGGGAGTCGGGTGCCTGCGGAAAGGCCTCTCCCTTCTCTAAAATTTCCACAGCTTTCTTTACGGTCGCATCGCTTTCATTGATGTAGCGGATGTATTCCTGGCGTCCCAGCATGTTGTAGATGATTGAGGCGTAGAGATTCCGTTCGAGCAACTTGCGCGATTTTTGTATCAGCAGATTGCGGCGTTTCACTCCTTTCTGGTCGGCATAACGCACGAACTGCTGTATGAGGTTCTGGCTTTGGAGATATTTCAGCAAGTCCTCCTGCCGGGTATATTCAGCCATCTTGGCCCGGTTCTTGTCGGTGTAATCAAAGCTGTATTGCAGGATAATGCCCTTGTTGTTTACTTCAATCAGCCACGAGGTAATGCCGGTGGTATCTTGGGGAACGAACACATCGGGCATGATGCCTCCTCCTCCGTAGACAGTGCGTCCCAGTCCGGTAAAGAACTGTTGGTCTTTGTTCAGTTTGATGCTGTCTTTCGAGAAGAATTCGCCGTGTTCATACCGGTGTATCCAGTCCATTTCGTAAGCCATGTTGTCGCCGCTGTCATACGGACGTTGTATGCAGCGTCCCGACGGCGTGTAGTAACGTGCAATGGTCAGGCGGATACCCGAACCGTCGCTGAAGTCGATGGGTTGTTGTACCAGTCCTTTGCCAAAAGAACGCCGTCCCACGATGGTGCCCCGGTCGTTGTCCTGGATGGCTCCGGCAAAGATTTCACTGGCCGAAGCCGACCCCTCGTTGATAAGCACCACGAGCGGAGCCTCCTGGCTGCATCCTGTGCCGTCGGCATAGTCTTCCCAGCGCGGATATTTCCGTCCTTCGGCATAGACGATAAGCTTGTTGGCAGGCAGAAACTCGTTGGCCATGCGGGTAGCGGCATCCATGTATCCGCCGGTATTGTCGCGCAGGTCGATAATGAAGCCCTGGCAGCCCTGATGGCTCAACTGGGCGATGGCACTCAGCAATTCCACGTGTGAGGTCCGTCCGAACTTGCTTACCTGTATGTATCCGTATTTGTCGTCGAGCAGATAGGCAGCATCGATGGTGTTTTGCGGAATGTCTCCCCGTACTACGGTGAAGTACAGCAATTCTTTTTCAGTGGCACGCTTCACGCCCAGTTTCACCTGGCTGCCTTTGGGACCCTTCAGGGTGCGCAGGGCGCGTTCGTTGTTCAGGTCTTTGCCCACAAAGAGGCTGTCGTCTACCGTCACGATGCGGTCGCCGGCAAGCATGCCCACTTTTTCGGCCGGACCTCCGGGCACGATGCTGTTGACGTGGATGGTATCCTGCATGATGGTAAATTGTATGCCCACGCCGCTGAAGCTGCCTTCCAGTTCGGAGTTCACCTCTTCCAGGTCTTTGGCAGGGATGTACGTGGAGTGCGGGTCCAGTTCGGCCAGAATCTGCGGCATGGTCTTTTCTACCAGGTCGGTCATGTTGACGGTATCTACATACTGGTTTTCGATGACGTGCAGCAACGCATTCAGCTTGTTTGATGAAGCGTTGATGATGCCCAGCTTGTTGCCACCGTAATGTTTGGCGTAGAAGGTACCAATCAGGATACCCAGTACCACGCTGACAGCAATGATAAGCGGGGTGAAATGGAAATTATTTTTGTTGCTCATATTAGTTAGTGATTTACTTCATCTGTTTTCAGTGTTTATGGCATGCGGCTGTCGGCCGGCGTTGTTATTCATGGGTTGCCAGCGGAACGTATTCCACTTCAATGCCAGCCCGTTTCAGCAATTCGATGCCATCTTCCAAGCGGTATTTTTCAGAGTAAACCACGCGCTTAATGCCTGCCTGGATGATGAGCTTGGCACATTCGATGCAGGGTGAAGCCGTGACATACATGGTGGCGCCGTCGCTGCTGTTGTTGGAGCGGGCTATCTTGGTAATGGCGTTGGCTTCGGCATGCAGCACGTAGGGCTTGGTCAGATTGTGTTCGTCCTCGCAGACATTCTCGAATCCCGAAGGCGTGCCGTTGTACCCGTCGGAGATAATCATCTTATCCTTCACGATGAGGGCGCCCACCTGGCGGCGTTTGCAGTAGGAGTTCTCCGCCCAGATGCCTGCCATGCGGATGTAGCGTTTGTCTAATGCTTCCTGTTTGGTTTTGGCTGATTCGTTGTCCATAGTCAGTTGCTTTTTATTGTACGTGGAAGGCCATGCACTTGGTGGTTTCCCCGTCTTCATAATATATATATAGGTTCTGGCTGTCGCCCTCGTAGCGTGTGGCGTTCTGCAATCCGTTGTAGAACGCTGTGGCGAGCACGTCCGTATCGCTTCCCGTGGCCCTTATGTCGGTCAGGCGCAGTTCGTGTGATACTCCGTCGGCTGTCCACTGGCCGTTTATCGTGCGGTTGACAGCACGTGCGTTAAACTCTCCACCTGCCACAGATTCCGTGTCGCCGCCGTGAAACGTGACGGTGAATGTGGCGCTCTGCCTGCGTAGGCGTTCGCTTTCGTTGTAGGCGGCCTCATCTCCGTTCCAGAAGTCAACGGTCTGTCCGTTCATGGTGATATACGTCAGCTTCCATGTTTTCCCCGTGAATATCTCAGCGATGTCATCGCCCTGGTCGCAGGCTTCCAGCAGTGGAAGCAACGTGGCAAAGAGTAAGAGGGTCAGTAGTTTTTTCATTTTTTCTCCTTTCTATTTTTCGGGTTTGATGCCATTGCGTATGAGCAGGGCATCGATGCTGGGTTCTTGTCCGCGGAAACGTTTGTAGAGGGTCATGGGATGTTCCGTACCGCCTTTCGAGAGGATATTTTCGCGGAACGAGGTAGCGGTCTCCGTGTTGAAGATGCCTTTCTGGCGGAACAGTTCGAAGGCATCGGCATCCAACACTTCGGCCCATTTGTAGCTGTAGTAGCCTGCCGAGTACCCACCGGTGAAGATGTGCGAAAACTGAACGCTCATGCACGTGCCTTCCACGGCAGGCAGCACCTGGGCACGTGCCCAAGCCTGTTTCTCGTATTGCTCCACGTCGCCTTCGAAGGGTTCGGTGCGGGTGTACCAAGCCATGTCCAGCAAGCCGAAGCTCACCTGACGCAGGCAGGCATAGGCCGCATTGAAGTTGGCCGAGTCGTTGATGCGTTGCACCAGTTCGTCGGGTATCGGTTCATCCGTCAGGTAATGGCGGGCAAAGGTCTGCAGGAATTCCTTCTGCCGGGCATAGTTCTCCATGAATTGCGAAGGCAACTCCACGAAGTCCCAATAGACGTTGGTGCCGCTCAGGCTCTCGTAGGTTGTGTTGGCAAACATCCCGTGCAGGCTGTGGCCGAATTCGTGCAAGAAGGTTTCTACCTCGCTGAAAGTCAGCAGGGCAGGCTTGCCTTGCGTCGGCTTGCTGAAGTTCATCACGACCGACACGTGCGGACGGCTGTTTTCGCCTGTTGCCGGGTCTTTCCATTGTCCTTTGTACGAAGTCATCCATGCCCCGGACCGTTTGCCGGCACGCGGGTGGAAGTCGGCATAGAATATGGCCAGAAAAGAGCCGTCTTTGTCATACACTTCGTAGGCGTCCACGTCTTTGTGGTAGACCGGGATGTCGGGGTTCTTCCTGAACGTGATGCCATAGAGGCGCGTGGCCAGCCCGAATACCCCTTCTTTGACACGGCTCAGTTCGAAGTACGGGCGCAGCATTTCGTCGTTGAGCTGGTACTTGCGGTCTTTCAGTTTCTGTGCGTAATAGCTCCAGTCCCAAGGCATCAGTGTAAAGTCGTCGCCCTGTTCCTCGCGGGCAAAGGCTTCCACTTCGGCTGCTTCCCGGTGTGCGGTGGGGGTATAGGCTTCCAGCAACTGGTCCAGCAGGCGGTAGACGTGGGTGCTGGCTTGCGCCATGCGGTGTTTCAGCACGTAGTCGGCATAATTGCGGTAGCCCAGCAGGCGGACCAGTTCCAGGTGTCCGTTGACAATCTGCTTTACAATGTCCAGGTTGCTGCATCCGTTGTCCGGATGGGTGCATTTGGTGTAGTAGGCCATATAGAGTTCACGGCGCAAGTCGCGGTTGTCGGCATGCTGCATGAAAGGCACATAGCTGGGAGCCTGAAGGGTGAAGACCCACTGTCCTTCGGGCAATCCCTTTTCGCGGGCAGTCTCGGCGGCAGCCTCGGTGATAGTCTCGGGCAGGCCGGATAATTGGGCGCGGTCGGTCAGCACTAACTGGTAGCTGTTGGTTTCCTTGAGGCAATGCTCGCCGAATTGCAGGGTAAGCAGGCTCATCCCCTTGCACAGTTCACGGTAGCGGTCGCGTGCTTCGCCCTGCAGTCCGGCACCGTTGCGCACGAAGCTCAGATAAGTTTCTTCCAGCAACGTCTGCTGTTCGGGGGTAAGTTGCGCCTTGTCCGTATGCTCGTACACTTGTCTGACGCGGGCAAAAAGCTGTTCGTTCAGTGTGATGTTGTTGTAGTGTTCGCTCAGCAGGGGCATGAGCGTCTGGGCCAGCTGTTCCAGTTCGTCGTTGGTTTCGGCACTGTGCAGGTTGCCGAACACAGCGTTCACGGTGGTGAGCAGGCGGCCGGAACGCTCATAAGCTTCGATTGTGTTGGCAAAGGTGGGCGTTTCGGGGTTGGAAATGATGGTGTCTATCTCGGCTATTTGCCGACGGATGCCTTCGTGCACGGCCGGTTCGTAGTGTTCCGGGCGAATGCGGTCGAAAGGGACAGTGCCGTGCGGCGTGTCGAAAGGAGCGAAGAACGGATTGGTATGGTTTGTCATATAGAATCTTATCTCTTTTTTATTCAAGCCGCAAATATACAAAATCTGTAGGATAACCGAATAGAAAATAGGAAAACCGTATTTTTGTTTGCATATTTTCGCAAGCAAACGGCAAATCCCACCCGTAAAGTGCCATTTGAGCAGCGTAAAGTGGCACTTTAGCAACGTAACCCTTCATGTTAGAGTCTTCACGATGCATCTGCGCAAGGTTCTGCAGGTTGTTCCCAGTGAAAGGAAGCATTCTCTACACCTCATAGAAAAGGAATCCCTGAAAATGCCTTCACGCTTTCACCGCTATGAGGAATGTTGTAAATCAGGGAGTTGTTGTGAAATATACATCTTTCACACCGCTTTCACACTGCTTTCATGTGGTGTCTATTCCTGATTAAGGTTGACTTGCTTGAGTCCAATAACGACAATAAGTTTACCCAGGGCTGCATACGGCGTCTGCTTCATAGCGACAGGCAGCGCGTTGCTATGCCCTGAAGAGCTTGCTTCCAAGAGCTTAGAACCACACTTTGGTGTGTGAAAGCTGCGTGAAAGATGTATCTTTCACAACAACTTTCTGTATTACAGTGTTTTGCTGTGCGGTGAAAGCGTGAAGGATGGTTCGAGTAGTTTTTCTTTGTAGCTGGCTGCATCTGCATCATCTCCTTTACTCTTCAAACTGCCTTCACCAAATGCAGGTTTACGACGCTCAAATGCAGGTTTACGCGGCTCAAATGCAGGTTTACGTTATTCAATATCTCATTCTTTTCCTTCGTTCTGCGCGGGTATTCCATATTTCTCCATGTGTATCTATCACAAATTTTACCACAGCCATTTTGATATTCGCATCAGACCGTATCTTTTTTATCTACTTTTGAGCGATAGTCTGGGGCATACGTTTGATAATTAGGTATATTCTTGCCCAAAATCCCGTAGAATCCATGTTTTTATTCGATACCCGAGTTAGTACTAGTTAAGACTAGTTGATGGTCTGTTGAACAAGTTTGCAGATTGGATTACAGAAATTTGCACTGTAAAAATTCAACAGATATGAAAAAGACATTTGTTATTCTATTCATGCTTCTGCCTCTGCTGCTGAACGCACAGGAAAAGGCAGCTTATCGCGTCACCTATGACTGTGATGCACTGTACAACAGAACACGCAATGTTTACAGGTGGAACCTTGACATTGGAAGTACAACGGCAGTATTCTACAGCCCTAACTACCGGGGGCACAGCGAAGCAGTCAAGTCACTCCAGCGTACCGATGACATCGCTGCTGCAATGAATGCCGTCAAGCAGTTTGGCTCCCGGTATCCGAACAGAAGCAGCCTTGAAATCCTTATGGGGGCACCGGAACATGGGAAATATACCTATGTTAATAAAGTCGGCATTGATCAATTTATGTATGAGGAAAATTTGCCGGCCATGGACTGGGAACTGACGGACAGTGTAAAGACGGTCTGCGGCTACGAATGTCACCAAGCCAAGGCTGAAGTCTATGGCCGGACATGGACCGTATGGTATTCTACGGAAATCCCTATACCCTATGGACCTTATGTCCTTGGCGGACTGCCCGGACTTATTCTCGAGGCGGTGGATACTGACGGGATATTCCACTTTACCTCGGTTGGCATGGAGGATGTACATGACGCTTCGGAGGTAGCTCTGTACGGGAAGACAGATGCAGTCAGATGCACCCGGAAGAAATACCTGGCATTACGCAAGTCAAATGCCGGGCAGACCTATTCCGAAGCTGTGGAGAGTCTTCTCGGTAAAGGTTTTGTCACACAGATAGTGGATGCCAGCGGCAAGGATATTTCCAATCAGGTGCAGTCCGAAAAGAACTATCTGGATTTAAAATGACTCTCCTATGCGTATTTTGCTGTCTTTATTGAGTTTTCTGCTCTTGCATTTCATTACAAGCACCGCCCAGACATTATCCGGGCGGGTGCTTGACAGTGAGGGAAAGCCCCTTTGCGGTGCAAATGTCATAGCCTGGTCAGACAAAAACGCACCGTCGGGATATGCCGTCACGGATAAGAACGGTCTTTTCAGTTTGGATGTTTCTGAGGGGACGGACCATGTTACAGTGACATTCATCGGGTTCAACACGGTGACAGTCAGGATGGATGAATTTGCTTCGCCCCATACAGTCGTACTGAAGGAGCAGTTATTCTCTCTCCGGGAAGTAACCGTCACCCCGGAAAACATATCGGAAAGTGGAGATACACTGACATATTCCGTCGCAGGCTTCAAGGAAGCACAGGACCGTTCCATCGCCGATGTGATAAGCAAAATGCCAGGGCTTGAGGTGAAATCCGACGGGACAATAGAATACCAGGGAAAATCCATCGGCAGCTTTTATATAGAGGGGCTCGACCTGATGGGAGGGCAGTATTCCCTTGCGAGCAACAATATACAGGCAGACAGGGTGGAAAGCGTGCAGGTCCTCGAAAATCATCAGCGGGTCAGGTCTTTGAGGGGAATAGATTTCAGCGAACAGGCGGCCTTGAATATTGTCCTGAAAGATGATGCCAAAGCGGTATGGACAGGACATGCGGATCTTGGGGCAGGATATGCCGGTGCAGGCGAGGGACTCGTATATGACAACAGGATAATGGGCATGCGGTTCAATAAGACATTCCAAACTCTCATGATGTACAAGAACAACCATACTGGTGCCGATATAGGTGCAGAGGTACAAGACATCTCTGACCTCGGAGGCTATCAGGCAGAAAGCGGACTTATCAGCATGCCTGAACTGGGCGGTCCGGCTTTCGACGAAAAGCGGTACTCGTTCAATGCAAGTCATCTTCTTGCGGCGAACATGCTGTGGAAAACAGGCAGGAACTCGGATATAAGGATGCAGTTGAGCGGATTTCATGACAAAGAGAGGCTGCGTAGTCAAAGCTCGACCACATACCTCTCCATAGACGGTATGCCGGTCATCACTGAGGATTATGACATTGCCTCCAAGAAAAACGAAATCAAAGGAGAGCTGTGTTATACGCTTAACTCAGATCGCACTTACCTCAGAAGCAGTACAAAGGTCTATGCGGACTGGAACTCCGGCAACGGTGAAATGCTGTACAACGGTCGCAGTACGGATCTTATGGTCAGACCGTACAAGCGTGTGCTTTCCGAGGACCTGACCATCTCCCATACCACGGCACGGGGAAATGTGTGGCAGGTGAATTCGTCCACGGGCGATACATACCTTCCGGGTCAGATACTTACCATAGACGGTATCACCAGACTGCTGGACATCAATATGTTTTCCACACGGAACAATGCGAGTTTCAACAGGAAGATCAGAAAGCATTTTTTCAAGAACACTGTCGGTTTCGACTACAGGTGCCAGCATATAAACGGAATCGTATGGCAGATCTCACAACCGTATTGGGAGCCGTCTGTACAACTGTCATTCGGCAACCACAGGCTCACCGGATCGGTAAAGACAAGCTATGCGTACCAGACATACGACGGGGAATCATCCGGACATATATGGATAGAGCCGTCATTGTCCTGGAAATGGAAGGCGTCACCCAAGTCGGAACTATCATTCAGCTACAGATGTCCGGCTATGCCGCATGAAGGAACAAAGGTTATAGGCACCCCCGTGTATACATCATATCGCTCTCTGTATGAAGGGAACGGCCATATGGGTAAGCAGTCCTCCGACATCATCTCGGCTGGCTATACCTACAGGAATCCGGTAAACGGTATATTTTTCAACCTCCGTCCCATGTATGTAAGGTCTTCGGACAATATATTGTACGAGAGTACAATGGAGTCTGACATCCATGTACAGAGGGCAACAGACAGGATGTATGATTCCGACACCTATATTATAGGCAGCAGGCTGGCCAAATCTTTCCTCTGGTGCAGGACACGCATAGGAATAAACGGCTCATTCAATTCTACGGGATACGCCTATCTTCTGGGTGGAACCGTCCGGGAGGCAAGGGTCAACGTGTATTCCGTATCGTTGGATTATTCCATTAAGCCGTTCCGCTGGTGGACTGTGGAAGGGCAATCAGGAATGAAAGCGAGCAGCCGCAACAATGCCGGACAGGTCACGGACTGGTCTCATTACCTCGACTTTCACTTCAGTCCGGCTTCCGGATGGATGATTTCGATGGATAATGAGTTGTATCACAGTAATGACCGTGGGTTCGGGCTGAACTATTTCTGCGATATATCTCTGGGCTATAAGGCTGACAGGTGGGAAATCTCGCTCCTTGCGAAAAATGTCATAGGAACATCCGAATACAAGCATGTCACAGTGTCAGCGACATTGCAAGCCCACACGCTGACTTATCTCAGGCCACGGGAAATGATGCTGAAGTTCAGCGTTGATTTTTAGTTTGTTCAGCAGATAAGTTTATAGCCTTCTCCTCTGATGTTTAGGATGCGTATTCCCGAATCTTTTGAGAACCGGTGTCTCAGTCTTGATATGAGGACCTGGAAACTGCGGGTGGTGAAGAAATCATCATCTCCCCACAGGTCAAGCAGTATTTCCTTTGCCGAGACCACCCGGCTCCTGTTTGCACATAAGCGTTCGAGAATCTCACTCTCCCGATTCGGGAGCTCTGTGCTTTCTCCGTCAGGCAGATAAGTCAGAAGCCGCCTTGCCGGTATGAATAGGAACTGTCCTAAAGCATACTCTTTTTCGGAGTTCATGTCAGAGGCGGGCTGCACTCCGACCCGCCCGAGAAGTGCCCTCATTCTTACTACAAGTTCTTTCATCCCGAACGGCTTTTTCAGGTAGTCATTGCCTCCGGTCTCGAATCCTTCGACAACATCATCGGCTGAAGTCCTGGCAGTCAGGAACAATACCGGAATGCAGGCACCTGTCTGCCGGATTTTTTGCACCATTTCGAAGCCGGACATTCTTGGCATCATGACATCCGATACGATGATGTCCGGATTCAACCGGGAGCACATTTCCAATCCCGACGCACCGTCACAGGCAATGTGGACGGTAAAATTCTCAGCTTCAAGAGCATCCTTGACAATCATTGCCAGTGTAGGCTCATCTTCTACAAACAGAACAGAAATCTTTTTCATGTCATAATTCTATTACAAATGAACTACCTTTGCCCGGCTCGCTGGTCACAGATATCCGGCCTCCGTGCTTTTCCACTATGGTCTTTGCGAAGAAAAGCCCTATTCCGTATCCCTTTACATCGTGCCTGTCGCCGGTGTGAACCCTGTAGAATTTCTCGAATATATGCTTCCGGTCTGCCGGGGCTACCCCTATACCGTTATCTGAAACTGATATGAGTGTCTTTTCCCCGCTCCTATGTGCTTCCACCATTATCGTCACACTGTCACCGGAGTATTTTACAGCATTGTCCAGTATCGTCAGGATGACACTGGACATAAGCCGTCTGTCTATTGTCGCCTCCAGACAGTTCGGGAGTACCGATACGGTGATGTCGCAGCGTTTGCCGGCTTTCAGCTTTGTTTGAGATACGGCATCGTCGAGGATCGGTCTGAGCGGTGTCCTTGTAAGGTCCAGTCTTAGACCGGTACGATTTTCCACCGTTGTTGACAGAATCATTTCCACCATGCCTGAAAGTCTGTCAAGCTGCCCCTTTATGACAGACAGATATTCCTCCCGTTTTACCGGGTCGTTACCAAGAGCATATTCCTGCAACGTGTCGCTTGCAGCGTATGCTACTGCAATGGGGGTTTTCAATTCGTGCGTGATATTCCGAGTGAAATCATTTTTCATTTCGTCGAGTCTCCGCTGTTTCTTCACGGTCCTGTCCATCAGGCAGAAGGCGATGACGATGATGAGCAGTATTCCTGCGGAGGTGGCAACCGTACCGGACATCCGGCCTATAATGTACCCGGAAAGAGAATCATGGCAGACCTCGTAATATCCGTTGTTGACATAAGAAGGTACGGTAAGTATTACATTTCCGGCTTTGTCGCTTCCGGAACTGTCATTTCTCACTAATGTCAGTTTGCACGCTATGTCAAGTTCCGCGCTGTCCAGCCGTGCGCAGAACAGGGAATCTATCTTGCCCATATTGGGATTCTTGGGTTGCGATTGCAGGCGTTCCTGGGAAATTCTCAGACTGTCAATCCTATGTATGCGTATCACACGTGGTTTTCCACTTAACGAATCGATAGACATCGATACTATTTTCGGCATGGATTCAGGCTTACTGCTAAGAATGCGTATAGAATCAACTCCCTGTTCGATGCTAATCCGCTCAAGATATTCTTCCATTTCTGCCTTTGTCACAGACGAGCTGATTATCGACTTGACCGACTCCTTCTCGGTTTCATACATTCCCCGGAGCCAATATGCTTCATAACACCCGACTGTAACAAAGGTCAAAGTAGCACTTACAAGAATAATATATTTGCGGAAGAAATTCATGCTGCAAATTTAGCAAAATGGATTCTTTGTTTTTTATAAACGTGCAAATAATTAAATTTAAATCATTAAGTTGTTCATACATTGATACTGGCAGTTTTCTGTTCTGAAAGTGTCGTTCTACGTGTCTCTGTGTTCCATAGAAAGAATCACACGGGTTTTCCGCATTTCATTGCTGATTGGATTATTACATTTTGATCTACGAGAAATCTAATATGGGTAGCGGACCACCACCGGATCCGGGTGTTCCGTCAGTGCATAGATGCAACGTTCTTCTTCGTCGATGGCATAATCTTGGACGGACATATCCAATTCATAGTGGCGCAACGGGTTGCCTTCGTAGTCGAATACCAGCAAAGTCTGGCGGGCATCATTTCCATCGGTGGGCCAGCAGCCTCTGTATAGGGTCCACATCTCCGTATCGGTCAGGACGCCGCTGATATAAGAAAGCTTGCTGATGCCTTTTTGTGGTTTTATCATTACATAACCGCCCTCTATGTTGCGGATGCCGAATTCCGGTCCGAACTGGTCCGGCCCTTGTACTCTTCGCTCCCGTTTCATCTGTTCGTCATAGATTTCTATCAAGTCTGTATAGGTATAGAACACCACTACCTTCCTGTGGCGGGGGCTGTAATAGATTCGATGTTCCCAAAAATCTTTCTTCTTTATTTCCGGAATGTCGTAATCCACTTCCGGATAAGGCATGTTGAAACTGCTGTCTTTGCGCCCGTTGCTGTCGTAGCGGGTAAACAGGGTTTCCTTGTCGCTCAGTGAGGAACCTATGAAGGTACCGTCCGGCAAGGCAGCCACTGTGGTCGGCGCTCCCTGCAGGTGGAGGCTCCGTTGGGGTTGCACGTGCCATCCTGTCAGGAAAGAGTCTCTGGCGTATTCATTGAGCCGTGCCATCTGCATGTCAAAAGCCCAGACCTTGTCTTTGTCATACTGCGTAGACCAGCAATACATAAGTTCTCCCGGTCCGCTTCCCCGCGACAGGTTTTCAGTCAGTTTTTTGCCCGTTCGCTTGTCATACACCTGGATGAAATAGTCGCAGGTCATGTCGGTCAGTATCAGCAGCGAATCCTCCACCCGGATGCGGGCAGGTTTCCAGATACTGTCCATTGGCAAGATTTCTCCTTTCAGTCGGATGGCAGGACCGAAATCTTCCATCGTGAAAAAGGCGTCCACCTCTTTCACCCGCTTGTCTTCCTGGCAGGCACACAAGTGCAGGCCGACCAGTAACAATACAATGAATAGTCTCATGATTCGCTTAGCCGGTAGGTCAGCAGGAAGCATTCTGTTTTCCCATCTTTGAGTTCATTCATAAGTTGTTGTCTCTGGCTTTCTTTCTGTTGGTTGATGGGAAGTATTTTCTTGAGCGAATTGTCGGCATCTGCCTCTTCCGTAAAAAAGCCGATGGCGATGCTGCGTCCAGTTTCATTTTTGGGGGCGGGCAGCGGGAAGAAAGCAAGTTGGGAGGATGTTTTCAGTGGGAACATGGCTATGTTGCTTCCGTAGTCGGCACACATCACCAGCAGTTTCCCTTCCTTCCGCACAGCAGCAATGTCTATCCGTTTCCGGTCCTTGGATGATAACATGCTGTCGTAAATGCATGTGGTATCTGTTTTGCCTTCATGCAACCGGACGAGCAGCACTTCCAGTCTCATGTCTTTGGGGTAGGTTCCGAATTTGAAGCTGGCCAACTGTTCATCGAAGAGGGCAGTTGGCGCCCCTATTTTTCCGCCGCTTACTTTCACTACGGCTTCTTCCTGCGCCACGGCAAATGTGCTCGTCAGGCAAAGCATCAATGCAAATAGAACTTTTCTCATGGTTATTGGGGGGATTGTCCCGTGTTTATATGATTACAAAAATGCCCCCCCCCTCAAATGAGAGGGAGGGGGCAAAATAAGGTTTATACGCTATCAATTAGCAGTTAACCGATGCCATGTGAGCAATCAGGTCAAGCACCTTGTTAGAGTAGCCGATTTCGTTGTCGTACCAAGATACAACCTTAACGAACGTATCAGTCAGGTAAACACCTGCGTTAGCGTCGAAGATAGAAGTCAGCGTGCAGCCCAGGAAGTCAGAAGAAACCACTGCATCTTCCGTGTAGCCCAGTACGCCCTTCAGTTCGCCTTCAGCAGCTTCCTTCATGGCAGCGCAGATAGCTTCCTTCGTAGCAGGCTTAGCCAAGTTTACAGTCAGGTCAACTACAGAAACGTCCAGAGTCGGAACGCGCATAGAGATACCAGTCAGCTTGCCGTTCAGTTCGGGGATAACCTTACCTACAGCCTTAGCAGCACCTGTAGAAGACGGGATGATGTTGCCGGAAGCTGCACGGCCACCGCGCCAGTCTTTCATAGAAGGACCGTCAACAGTCTTCTGAGTAGCTGTAGTAGAGTGAACAGTAGTCATCAAACCGTTAACGATGCCGAACTTGTCGTTCAGAACCTTAGCGATAGGAGCCAAGCAGTTAGTTGTGCAGGAAGCGTTGGATACGAACTGAGTGCCCTTTACGTAAGTCTTTTCGTTTACGCCGCAAACGAACATGGGGGTATCGTCCTTGGAAGGAGCGGACATAACAACGTATTTGGCACCAGCCTGGATGTGAGCCTGAGCTTTTTCCTTTGTCAGGAACAGACCGGTAGATTCAACTACGTATTCTGCACCTACTTCATTCCACTTCAGGTCAGCAGGGTTCTTTTCAGCCGTTACGCGGATTTCCTTGCCGTTTACGATGAGCTTGCTGTTTTCAACGTCAGCTTCGATAGTGCCGTCGAACTGGCCGTGCATCGTGTCGTACTTCAGCATGTAAGCCAAGTAGTCAACCGGGCAAAGGTCGTTAATACCAACGATTTGGATATCGTTTCTCTTTTGAGCTGCGCGGAATACGAAACGTCCGATACGTCCGAATCCATTAATACCTACTTTAATCATTTTGTTTAAAACTTTAAAGGTTTATAGAGTTTAAATATCTCTCGATTGTAGCGTCCGGGAATCATTCTTTCCCGTTTGCGCTGCAAAATTAAGAAATTGTTTTTATATTCACGCTCAGTTCTATGATTAAATAATATAAAAAAACAGTGATGGGGTGGAAATAGCGGCCGGTTGTCCTTATAAAGGAGGAGACTGTGTCTTTTTTTGCAGCCTGTATTTCCGTTCCTGTCCGTAAGCTCATTTGAGCGGACGTTCTATATAAAAGACCCGGCGAGGGAATGAAAGTTAAATTGGTGATGCAATTTTTTTTTGTAAGTTTGCATGTCAGTTATCAGGAGTTTCACCAACTTTCCCCGAACGGAGGCTGAAGTTACAGAAGGCTGTCATAAACTCTCCGGGGAGTTGAGGAGGCTGTTTGAAACGGGCTCTTTAGTATTTACTTATACCCGTTGGCGGAATTAAGTCAGCGCATACTTGACTCTGCCAATGGGCTTGTTGTTTTTGTAGTTAATGTATTGTAGGATTGTAAGTGCGCTGATTTTCCCGATAATCCGGGCGAAC